>CALWTS010000022.1 GCA_944384535.1 uncultured Clostridia bacterium | reverse complement strand
CTTTAGATCCTGGAAATGATGCAAGTGTTACTGAACAACAAACCGGTTCTGATGTTGAATTGACCTTTAATATACCTAAAGGTGATACAGGTCCTACCGGTGCTACTGGTGATACCGGACCTACAGGTGCTACAGGCGCAACAGGTGCAACTGGTGCTACTGGTGATACCGGACCTACAGGTGCTACAGGCGCAACAGGTCCTACCGGTGCTACTGGTGATACCGGACCTACAGGTGCTACCGGTGCTACTGGTGATACCGGACCTACAGGTGCTACAGGCGCAACAGGTGCAACTGGCGGTGGTCTTGCAGCATATGCTGGTTTATATAATAATGCAACTCAAGATCCATCAATTACGACTGAAAATAACTACGTACAACTTAGTTTAAATTCTGGTCTTCCTACCTTAAATGCAACAACAGGAAGTAACACAATTACCGTTCAACAAGATGGAGATTATGAAATATTTTATAATGTAGATCTTTCAGGAACAGCAGAACAAACATACAATGTAGCTGCACGAAAAAATTCAACGGCGATAGATCCTTCTGTAACAACTCAAACATCTGCTGTAACAACAACAAGTGGAGGTACGTTCGTTGCTTCAATGACCACTTCTATTATAGAAACTTTATCTTCATCTGATCAAATTGATTTAGCAATTACAACAACAGTCTCTCCTTCAGGAACAACAACAGTCCAAGCAAATGGAAGTTGCGTTTTAATTGTTAAAAAATTAGATGAAACAACAATTTAAATAAAAAATGTATGGAAAACCATACATTTTTATTTTATACAAAAATCTTGATATCTTTTTATATTTTTTCTTATAACCTCAATAGCATTTTCATATCCTTGGAGTGCTTCGACTTTAACTTCTTTGTCTTCTAATTGTTTATAAACTTTTAAAAAATGTTCAAGCTCATCAAAAGTATGTTTAGGTAGTTGTGATATGTCTTTATATGTATTATACTGAGGATCTCCAAATGGAATAGCAATAATTTTTTCATCTTCCTCTTCTCTATCTTTCATAGTTACGACTCCAATTGGAAAGCATCGCACAAGACATAATCTATCTAAAGGTTGACTGCAAAGAACAAACACATCAAGAGGATCATTATCTTCACTTAAAGTTAGTGGTATAAAACCATAATTCATTGGATAATTTGTACTTGTATACAAGACTCTATCCATCATTAAAAAGCCTGTTTCTTTATCAAGTTCATATTTCGTTTTATCGCCCTGTTTAATTTCAATACAAACTATAAAATCATCTGGTTTTATCCTTTTTTCATTAATATCTTTCCAAATATTCATAAAATTAATATACTCCTTGCTCATTACTATTTTGAAAAAAATTATATCCTAAAATTAAATATTCGCTAAAAAAATTTCTATCTATTCTTTTAGCAGATAGTGCTTCTTCGATAAATCTCTCAGAATAACCAACTTTGATTAAAGCACTTTTACATTTTTTAAATATCATTAAATTACATTCTTCTATTTGTTTTAATTCTTCTTCAGTATATAATTCTTTTTGTCTTAAAGAACTTAAACACACAATTAAGCAATGTCGAATAAAACAAATATCTTTTAGCTCGTGTTCTTTTTTAGATTTTGTCTCATGGTTTAAATCTATAAAACTAAATCCAACTTTAGGGTCATAAAAAAAGTTTGTTGTTTTTGATGGATCAATCATAATATTTTCTTTCTCTATAGCAATATAATCTAATACAAATTTATCGTAATGTTCCTGTGGTGCATCTGCAAGAAGTCTTATTCGTTCTATTATATATTTTTTACTCTTATCACTTAAATTACCTTTATATCCTAACATTTTATCATAATCCCAAAGTTCTTGCCCTTGTGCTTTTTCTTGAATTATGTAACCTTCGTTGTAAGTATTGTCCCCATAGTCCCTTTCTTCTTCCAAATTATAACAATAGCCTAAAATTGGAACCACAGATACTCCCTGTTGCTTTAATTTATGTAATTTTTGAATAATAACATCTAATGGTTTTTTATCTTTGTATAAAGATAAATCTTTCGTGTGAATATTAGCTTCTAAAACAACAAAATTTCCAACAATAAAAGCCCTAGAATTACCTCCAGCTTTAAAAGTTTTAATTTGTTTAGAATGTTCTATTAATTCTCTTGCTTTTTCAGGTGTTATAAAAAAATATCTTTCTTCCATCATACTAAAATACCTCTTGGCGAAGATGGTGGGATTCGAACCCACGTGCCAGTTTCCCGACAAACGCATTTCGAGTGCGTCCCGTTACGACCTCTTCGGTACATCTTCATTTAATTAATTTTAGCATATTTACAAACAAAAAACAACGAAATTAGATAAAACATTTGTCTTTTTATGGATTTTGGCATATAATATGTTTTATATGATATTACGCTACAAAAGGAAATTACGGTATGAAAAAATATAAAATTATAATTGATACAGATCCAGGAGTTGATGATTCTGCTTGTCTAATATTTGCATTATTTGATAAAAAACTTGATATAAAACTTCTTACAACTGTATCTGGAAATGTTAAAGTAAATACAGGTACTAGAAATTTGTTACACCTTCTTGATAAATTTAATTTAAAATATCCTGTTGCAAAAGGTGCTAGCAAGGCTTTATATAGAATTAGTCCAACTGCAGAAATAGTACATTCTAAAGAAGGAATGGGCGGGTACATTCCCCCAAAAACTGTAAATAAAGATAACTTATTAAAAGAAGATGCAGTTGAAGCTATGTATAGAGTTCTTAATGAAGGAGATGGCGACATCATTCCTTTCATTTTTGGTCCACATACAAATATTGCAACTCTTTTAACAAAACATCCTGATATCATCAAAAAAATTCCAAAAATAATATTTATGGGAGCTGCTCCTTATGGAGTACCTGGATTTCCAAAGCATGTTTCGTTTAATATTTCATCAGATCCAGAAGCTTTTGAAATTGTAACAAAGAGTAATATTCCCCTTGTTATGGTTCCTTCTGATATGGGAAGAAATAAGGCTTATTTAACAGAGGATTACGTTTATCAAATGAGAGATATGAACGAAGTAGGTAATTTTATTTATCAAATGTATAAAACATATTGGGAAAGAGGATATGAAGATAAACGAATTGCTACTAATGACACATGTGCATATTTATTTTTAACTAATCCTAGACTTTTTAAATGTAAAAAAATTGAAATTGAAGTTGACACTAAAGACGAGCCCGGTAAAACTTTCGTTACTTTTAATAAAAAAGGACACATTTTAATGACAGTCTCAGTTAAACGTAAAAAATTTTTAAAATTAATGACTAAAAAATTACATGAATTTGATAATTTTAAATTAAGATAAAAAGCTATTTATTCATAGCTTTTTTTATTTTTTAAAAAATTCATCATTAAACAACACTCTTTTATCATTTGGTTTTAACATTTTTGCAATTTGATGATAATGATAAGATTGATTTATATCACCTATTTTATAAAAACACATACACAATTGTAATGCTGGTAAAAAGCCGTAACAATCTTCATTTATAAATGCCCCACTCTGTATACTTTTTTCACTTTCTAAAGCTTTTTTAAACCAATAAATTGCCGTTTTGTAATCATTTTTATTGATAAAAACATTACCTATTTCATATAAAACTTCTCCCCTTGGAACACCATAGCGAAATGAACCAAACAAAGATAATAAAGCATTATCATTCTGGTTTTTTAATATATAACATTTTGCAAGATGTAAACAAGCATCAATGTTATTTTCTACCCACCCCTTATCTTCTGTTATGAACTTAGAAAACTCGTGAATTGCTTCATCAATTTTATTGTTGAAATATAATTCTCTTGCGTAATAAAATTGTTGTCTTGGACTAAATTTAATATTATTATTTTTCATTTTTAAATAGATATTTAAATTTCTTCCGGTTTCTTCTTTTTTTGATTTATTGTGGTATATCATTATATCATCTCTAAACACAACTTTTCCTTGTGGAGTTATACACTCATGAACTGGATCCTTCCATCTTAAATTTGCAGTGTTTTTTAAAATTCTTTCTCGAAAATATTGAAATAAAGGTTTTAAATTTTCATCAAAAGATGTTATATATTTGCACATTAAAACATCTTCCTCCGCATTTTCAAGTTTCCATTTTTTTATATTCTCTATGCTGTCATTTAATATAATATCATCAGCATCTAACCACATTATGTACTCAAAATTTGCTTTGTCAAACGAATAATTTCTTGCTTTAGAAAAATCATAGTCCCATTCAAAATCATAAATTTTGTCTGTATACTTTTTTGCAATCTTTTTCGTATCATCTGTTGAACCTGTATCTACAATAATAATTTCATCAGCATATTCACTGGCATTACCTAAACAATTATCTAAATTTTTTTCTTCATTTTTTACTATCATACATAAAGAAATTTTTTTCATAAATCACACCTCTTTAATTTATATGACAATACTTTATTTTTTGCTAAATTGTTGGTGATAAAGATTTTATATGTTTAACTCTAAAAAACATAAGAACATTTTATTTTTTTTATTTTTCTTCACACATATTTCTTTTGTTTATTTTTTTTAAATAAGAGTATATTAATATATATATACTAGTTATATTTTGTATATATTTTATTAAATTCATTTTGTTTTTTTTTTTCTGTATGGTAAAATCATAATTGAATAAATAGTTTTAAGAGGTGTAATTATGAATAAAGTGAAAAAAATTTTTAATTCATTAATACTTTCCTTTATGATGATAGGCATTTTGGTCTTTGGAATTTCTATTTTTAATGATAAACAATTTCTATCCTCACAGGCTAGTCTTCAGGAATATGAAACAATATCAAATTCTTTACCTGAATATTTTATAGTTAATACATCCACAGATAGTGGTTCTTCTGTTGGAAATGTTGGAAATACTATTTACCTTTTTCAAACCGGTGGAAACAAAAACATTAAGATAGGAAATAAAATAATAAATATTCCAAATACCACACCTGGACAAGATTCTAATACAAACTATGCTTATTTTTCTGGTGATAATGATTCAGCAGATTTATCAGATCAACAAAACTTTTATTACTTTGATTTTCAAAATTCACTTTCACTTTATTATAATTTAACAAATGCACAAATATCACAAGGTATGACTGGCACTAACCTAATGCAATTACAAAACATAAGCAATTATGCAAAATCAACTGAAAATAGTGTTGTAACTACATATAATTTTACACCTCAACAACTAGATATTAATTTTAAGTTAGATACTAGTTTAGATTCGATTAAATTTGGTACAGAAGAAATAGATAAAAACACCATTACTTTAAATAAAGAAGGATGCTACACTCTTGCTATTCCTTTCCTAGAATATTATACAGATAATGGTGGATTAACATTCACATCTTCTGAAAAAACAATTTACTATACTTTTATGATATTTAACGCTAACACATATTTTAACTCCACAACAGGTTTACCTAATCTAACAATATCTTCAAATCTCCAACAAACAGTTCTCCCTACTACAAATTCATATTCAAGATATTATTTTTATAATTTCAGTTGTGGAAATATTGATAACTCACTTCCTACAATTAAATTTAATCCTAATATTTATCAAATTAAAATAAACTATACAGATATTGAACAAAACACATCTTCAATTACATTAGAATACAATAATAAATCTTTTAAGCAACTAGATGAAAACGGAAATGAAATATCCAAAGAAGATTATGTTATACAAACAAATATCATCTCTAATGACCAGGCTTCTATAGTTTTCTATGAATTAGGTTGTTATGATTTTTCATTTACTTATCTCTATAAAGTTGCATCAAATAACAACGAAATCACTTATAAAATACCTTTAGAAGAATTATCTTCTTCTTCCGTATTTAACAATAAAAATCAGAGACTTTATCTTTATGGTTTCAAATCTGCATATTCAGATTACTCCAACATTAACTCTTTAACAAACCAACCTGAATCTGTTGATTTAAAAAATATTGATTATACTACAGCAACTTACTCAAATTCTGCTGATATTACAAGTAAAATCACTAATTCTCTAATTTCCGATGACAATTCTGTTTATAAACAACCAGTAGTTTCTCAGTCATCAAACTTTAATTTGGAAAATTTGCGAGAGAAATCTTTAGAATACATTAATAACAATAATATAAAACCAGTTTCAACTAATCAAACACCTATAAAATTTATTAACAATGTAACTCTTTTATCTAGCTTTAGTAAAATTTATACACTTTCAACTGATGATGATGGAGAATTCATAACAAATAATAATAATACAGAATTTAGTGGCTTTAACCAAAACTCTCCTGGCACATACCTTTATATAATTCAATATAATTTTGGTGATTATATGTCTACAAGCGGAACCTTACAAAGTGCTTTTTGCCATTATCAAATATTTTTCTTTCAAGTGACAAATACTGTTCCTACTGTAACTGTTTTGGATGAAAATTTTAATGAAATATACACTAATGGTTTTACTAATAAAAATGTATATATTTTAAATGATTCAGAAAATAATATGTATGATGCTAAAGTTCAAATAACATTATCAGCATTAAATTATCAAACTGGTTCTTATTTCTTTCAAGATGTTGATATAAAAAATTTAACTAGTTACGGAATCACCTACCAAACATTTGAAGAAGCACAAGACAATGATTTGTACAACAGCAAAGTAGCAGGAAAACAAGGTATTTTAATTGAAAAAACAAGTTCAATTGCTAATGCGATTTTCACTATAAAAATTACAACAAACAATACGGAAAAACCTAGTTCGAGAACTTTTACAATTGACACAAGTGAAATTCAAAACATAACTGCTAGAAATGTTTCTTTATCTACTTCTACTGAATATAAAATAGGAGAATCTTTCTCATCTTATAGCACGAATCAACCAATGATATTCTCTTGGTCTGAAAAAAAGAGTAATGCAGCAACTTATGGTTTTGTAAAGTATATTCCTATGGAAAATATCAATTATTACACTGCTCAAACTAATTCAGATCAACTTTCAAATCTTTTAACTTATCTCATACAGTTATCTTCTACCTTACCAGTTTCTTATAAATTAAATTTAAACAATTCTTCTAATTGGTCAGAATATAAAAATTCTATTTCATTTGCAAACACAATAAATGCAACTTATGTAAAATCAAATGATGGTTTTTATATTCTAGAAATTTATGATCAAGCAGGAAACTCTGCTTTTGAAATATTTTTATTAGATTCGTCTAGTCCTATTTTTGTTCAGACAATACAAGGAAGGTCAGTTGTTAGAAAATTAATGTCTAATAGCGAAATTATATCTATACCTGAAGAAAACACAACTATTTCAATCGAATGGTCTGATAATAAAGCAATATATATAGAAAACCCAACGGCTTATCAATCAATAACTTCCTATCAGTATGGAGTAGATGTTAAAAATGCTCAAATCAAATTACAGGAAACATTAAATAATTTCTTTAATTCATTAAAAAATAGTGATATACAATCAATTTCTGGATTGGGTGCTTTTGCTGTGAATGGTGAAATAAATGCAGGAATTGAAAGTTACAACGGAACTTATCTTATTATACCAATAAATGATAAGGTTTATATTAAAGATACACAACCTAATTCAAGTTACTCTCCATATAATGGTTCAAATTATAAAATAACCTTTATAGATGAAAACAACAAAGCTTTAGAAGGTACTTATAAGATTTTGTTAAGAGATCAATCAAACACTCAATTTACTAAAGATGAAGAAACTAATTACAAAAATTATTCAAGTTCTTATCTAAGTTTTAATGTTACATCAGATGCTTCAAAATTATCTATAAATTTTGATGATGGAGGCATCATTGACGTGGCTGGTTTTAATCTTACTGGAGAATTATACTCTTACGAAAAAGATGGTGTTACATATTATACTCATGATGTAAACTCTATAGAAGGAGAAGATTACTCACAAACAAATCTTTCTTATAAATTTGCATACTATACACCTATTAATGCTGACGAAAAAATTACATTATACTATGTTCCATTCCCTGAAAATGGCTCTGTGGTTGATAGTATTATGTTATACTACTACCCTTATGAAGTAAATCCCAAAAAAATAGGAGACGTAACATACTTTTATTACGATATTTCAGAAACTATAGAATCAACAACTGTTATTTACAAAAAATCTGATAATAACATAATAGACCCTGGTAAAATAAAAGATTTTGAAATTATATTAGGTTCCTCTGAGACTCCAAAAGCTGGAAGGTATGTCATTGAAAGAACTTATATTAAAGGTGATATAACCGATCAGTATGACTATTTTAGAAGAACAATAACCTTTGTTGTTGATGACTTTAATCTAATTTCAAGTTTGGAATCTGTAAAAGATGATAATCAAAATTCAACATTAGAAAGTATCGTTGGTGGAGATATTATTTTAAGTATGTACAGCGGTGAAAATAATTCTGCTATAGAAATATCTTTCCCTTCAATTAGTGCTGATACAGGATTAAACAATGGTTCTTTCTATACAAAAGATTCTTTTGGAGATGAAACATTTGAATCTTTTTCTGTTTCAGGAAATAAGTTACCTATGTCGTTATATATTCCAAAATACAAATATACTACCCATACACAGTCTTCGGTTAACAAAAATAATGGAAAAGAATATTCTGTATTTAATAATAATAATCTTTCATATTATGGTAATGCAAGAGTTGAAAAAAATGAAAACAATTATTTTGATGTTATTGTTGAAGGAATTGTAGTCCAAACATTTAATACTGAACAAAAAGCATACGAATATCTAAATAATTATGTAACTATTGCTGAATATGAAATTTTTGCAGAAATTCAATTCACCCCAACATCAACTGGCAATGTAACAACATATTGCTCAAATGGTACGACAACAAATGGATTCTTAAATATATATCAATCAGACGAAGGACATATTGCTGATGGTACAAATCCAACACAATATTTTTACCAAGAAGGTACATATGTTGTTACAATCTATCAAGCTAATAATATAGGTAATGAAAGTTATTTCTACGATTTTTATAAATTTGGATTTGAAATTTTATCAGAGGAACCATCATTTGATATTATTGGTTCTGATGGTTACATCCTATCTTCTACCACCTCAAAAGACACTTATTACACAAATTCTGATTTTTTAACTATTCAATGGGAAAATCCTACTTCTCAATATCAAGCAAAAATTGACGAATCAATGATACAAATCAAAAGTTTTCCACAAACGGTTGCTAGAAGCGAAGTAAAAGATGGAAATAATACTAGATATTTTGAAATTGACACATCTAGTTTGATTACTGCAAATAATAGTTACCTTCAAATTACTATGCAGTATGAAGGTTTTAATTCAAATTATTACAAACGTATTACAAAAACAATTTACTTCGACAGGTCTGCTCCTACTCAAAATTTGCAAAACTTAATGACAAATACAGAAAATGCGACTAATAAAGCTTTTACAAAAAATTATCAACAAATCTATATGAGAAGATACTTTAATTACAAAAATGAAGAACAAGCTGTTAACGCATCAACTGACTTATCATTATTAAGTTACTCATATTCTATTAACACAGGTAACTTTAAATATTACAGTTACAATGTTACTAAAGAGTTCTTTACAACTACGTTAAAAGAAACTTTGACAAATTCTTCAGCTTTTCCATATGACACACAAAGTATTTACTTTAAACAAATACCAAATCTCGATGAATCTTATATCCAAGTGGATAAAGCATCTTTTTCTTCTTCAATTTATTGGGATTTATCAATTTCATCACCTTCTGATTTTGTGAGTGGTTATTATGAAGTTGTTGAATTGGATTATGCTAAAAATATGTGTGTGTATTTAGTTTACGTAATTGACTCATATGATGAAAATGACGCAAATGTAAGAACAGATGCATTATCTTATACTAACTCTCAACATCCAGAAACTCAAAAAGTTTATGATAATGAAATAACAACTGGATATAATATTTATTCTAATAGTGGATTTATATTGAAAGATATTAATTACAAATCAGATCCTTGGCAATTATTCTACTTAAAAATTTCAAATCAAAGTGAAATTAGATACATGAAATCACCTTGGCTCTCAAGCAATTATGTTTATAAAGTTATATTTAACTCCAGTGGCACTCAATTTGAACAAGTTACATTATCTTCGCTTTTTGAAAATGTTGAATCATCAAGCACAAAACACTCTATTACTCTTAGTGATAGAACTATAGGTACAAATCAAAAAATTTATCTATCAATTATGGATGCATCTTTAAATGTAGAAAAAGTTGAAGATCCTTCAAAAACTTCTGCAATTTTAAACATTTCTGTTCCTTCACTAGATCAATATCAAAGCACAACTACAAGTTACATTTTCCCTACTTCAATTACCATATATCAATTTGATAGTACAAGTACTGAAGCAGATAAATGGAAGATTATTATGATTGCAAATCAAGATCCTTATGGAACTTGGACACCTATTCAAGATTTTATAAACAATTCATATATTTCTTTTACCACATTACCTAATAATACAACTTTGCAAATTGCAATAAATTTAGGAGCTAACGCCTCTCAAAAGGTTAAATATGAAATTACTGATAACTTTAGAAACACCACAACTCTTATTCAACTTGCAAATGAGACTTCTTACGTTGAGGTAACTGGAAATTCAACTATTTATCAAATTTCTGAAAGTGATGGTTCTATAACATATTTATCAGATCAAACAATTAATTACTCTTATAATACACTTCTATACAAAGTTCAAATTTTCAACAAAGATGGTAATGATGTTACATCATTAATCGAAAAATCAGAAAACACTTTAAATAACATATATATATATAAATTCAATCCTCCTAATAACTTAAACTGGGATGAATATTACAAGATTGTTATCAGAGATAATGAGTCAGAAAATATTATAAAGACAATTAATATTAGACTTTACAACAAACTTCCTTCTATATCAAATTCATTAAATGATCTCCCAAATGGAGGAATTATATTTAATGATAAAAATCAAAAACCAATTGATGATATAGGAAATATAACTTCTATGACCGTTGATTTTTATGGTGTTCCTTACACTTCTTCAGCTCAAACTATTACTACCTACTCACAAAATGTATCAATTTTCTTAAGTAATGGCGCTTCTTTAGCTTATGAAGGTAACTTCCACTACCAAGATGGATATTCTTTTAGTACTTATCTATCTAGAGATAATGGTTTAACTTGGGAATTAATAAGTGGTGAGGAAACTTCTACAAGCGGTTTTACTATCAGCGGATCTGGAGAATATTTGATTTTGGTTAAATACGATTCAAATTCAATTTTTACCAACTTATGCAGAATTTATCAAATTACAATTTTGGATTCCTCTACTTCATATTATTATATCGCTGTTGATGGAAACAGTGTAAGTAAAAGTAACATCACTTTTACTGATAATATGGGATATGAATATGAAACAAATTATATTGTCAGCGTAAATTATTTAACTGATAAAAATAATCGTTTAACTATTACTCCTAATGAAGAATTAAATGTTAAAATCGACTTTATCTCTGCTTCAAGTACAGGCACAGAAGTTTGGGTTGAAGTATACTACTATAGTTGTTCTGAATCTGTTGGTTACTTTACAATTATTTATATTGAAGAAACAAATAATATTGTTAATCAATTTATTTATGAAACAGCATCAGGTTTCACATCTTCAATTAAATCTGAATCTACAGTAACTATTGTTGCTGAAAAAGATGATACTTATTTTGATAAATTAAAACTTTCTTTTACAGCTTACTATGGAATTGAACAAAACAAAATTAATATTGAAGTTTTAAAATTATTTAATGGAAAATATGTAACAATATACCCTCAAGTTTATAATAATGGAGATGTTTCATATGTATATATTGAAAAGGCTGGTACATATAGAGTAAGTTTGTATGATTCTTGTACGCCAGCAAATGTACAAAAGTTTAAAAACAGCAATTATTTAGATATTATTTTCTTAAATTCTGTTCCTTTTATCATCACAACAACTGATAATGATGGTAACCAAATAATTACAGAACCAATTCAAAATGCTGTTTATAATAATTCGGTAAAATTATCTTTAACAAATTTATCTATTTATTACCAACGTTATCCTGAAATATCAGTTTTGAAAAACGGATTAACTTATTCTTCTGCTTCATCTTCAAATTCTTCAGGTTATATATTAACAAACAATGAATATACTTTTACTGAACCTGGTTTTTACACTATTAAATTCTCTGCTACAAGTACAACAAACATTAGTATTAGAGAAGAAGAATTTAATTTTACAATTATAAATAAAAATGAATCTAGGTATGCCTACGAATTTACTAATTATAGCAATTATTATGTTAAACAAGTAATTAGAAATGGAATAGATATTACAGATGATTTAGTTCAAATTTCAAACTTTGACAAAATTCTCATCAATAACAAACAATATCTATCCGAATTAATTATTAGTTATCTAGATGAAAAAACAGGATCCGGAAGATATGTTGTAACAATATCTCCAAATAATTCAGCGTACATAAACACTATTGGTTCAACTTTTAGTTTTGAATTTTGGATTAATATGCAAACCCCACCTATTTTAGTTTCAATACCGGAAGGTTCAAGCACAACAGATAATATTTCAATTACATTCAATTTACAAAATTATTATAATGCTGTGGGTGATTCCTATATCAAAATTGCAAACAATTACTTCTATTATACTTCTGATACAATTCCTACAATGTCAGAAACTCAAACATTAAATATTACTTCAACCGGCGTTTACTTTATTCAAATTTATAGTACTAGTGGTCACCTCCTTCATTCTTATAAAGTTGAAAAAACCGAACCTTTAAATGCTTTTGCTGTTATTGCAATTATATTTGGTGTAATAGCGGTTGGAGCTATTATTGGTATAACTGTTGGGTTAAGAAAACGTCAAAAAATTAAATAAAAAAAACTTATGCAATGCATAAGTTTTTTTACATGAAAAAAGAGATTTTAAAATCTCTTTTTTATTATTACATAGTAACGTTAATTTTAAGTCCTGGACCCATTGTTGTAGCAATAGCAACATTTTTAAAATATTGTCCCTTCGCCGCTGCTGGTTTAGCTTTTACTAAAGCTTCAATAACTGTATTAAAATTATCTATTAATTTTTCTTTTCCAAAACTTACCTTTCCTAATATTACATGTACATTATTTGTTTTATCTAGTCTATATTCAACTTTACCAGCTTTTGCATCTTTAATAGCTTTTACAACATCCATAGTAACTGTTCCACTTTTTGGATTTGGCATAAGTCCTTTTGGTCCTAAAACTCTAGCAACTCTACCAACAACACCCATCATATCCGGTGTAGTTATACATACATCAAAATCTAACCAACCACCTTGAATTTTTGCAACAATTTCTTCAGCTCCAACATAATCAGCTCCAGCCTTCACAGCCTCATCAGCTTTATCACCTTTTGCTATAACTAAAACCTTCAAGTTCTTTCCTGTTCCATGAGGGAGAATACAAACTCCTCTTACTTGTTGATCAGCATTTTTTCCGTCAACACCTAATCGTACATGAAGTTCTACTGTTTCATCAAATTTTGCTTTAGGAAGTGTTAATAATGTATCAAAACCGCTTGATATATCATAAGATTTTTGTGTTAACATTTGAACAGCTTGAGTATATTTTTTGCTCTCTTTCATATCACTCCTCCTTAGTCAACTACAGTAACGCCCATGCTACGAGCAGCACCTTCAACCATAGATATTGCAGACTCAAGAGATGTGCAGTTTAAATCTGGCATTTTTGTTTCAGCAATTTGTTTTACTTGTGCTTTTGTTATTTGTCCGACTTTTGTTTTATTTGGTACTGCAGAACCCTTTTCCAATCCAAGAGCTTTTTTGATAAGTATTGCTACTGGTGGAGTCTTTAGTACAAATGTGAAACTTCTATCTGCATAGATAGTCACAACAACAGGAATAACCAATCCTGCTTGAGAAGCTGTCTTCTCATTAAATTCTTTTGTAAAGGCACCAAGATTAATTCCATGTGGTCCAAGTGTTGAACCTACTGGAGGTCCCGGAGTGGCTTTACCTGCTGGCAATTGAAGTTTAACCATTGCCGCTACTTTTTTTTCTGCCATTTTATCCTCCTTTGTGGTTATTTGAGTGGTTGCAGTTCCACTCTCCCACGATTTTTAAAACGAGATTTTCTCGAGTGTATATTTAGTGAATTTAATTCACGGTATACCAGTTTATTGATTAATTTTTCTTATTTGAGATAACTCAACATCTACAGATGTTTCTCTTCCGAACATCTCTACAACAACTGAAGCAATACCATTTTCAGTATTTATTGCAGTTACTGTGCCAACCATACCATTTAAAGGTCCATCAATTATCTCAACCTTATCATTAACCTCTAAATTAATATCAACTTTGATTTTTTCAAGTCTTAATTTCAAAACTTCTTCTTCAGTTAAGGCTAATGGTCTTCCCTTTGGACCTACAAAACCAGTAATTCCTCTAGTTCTTGTGACATTATGCCACAAATCATCTGCATATTTCATCTTTACTAAAATATAACATGGCATAGCTTTTCTTTGAACTAATTTTTTCTTACCGTTTTTTTCCTCAACAACGTCTTCCATTGGAATGATTATATCAAAAATTCTATCCTGTAAATTAAATTTTTCAACTACAGTTTCTAAATTTTCTTTAGCTACATTTTCATATCCAGAAAAAGTGTGAAGAACATACCATTTTGCAGGTAAAGATTCAACAAATTCTTTATATCCTTTTTCATCCTCACTTAATTCATTATTAACACTAGAATTTTCACCGACTTGTTCAGATGTATTAATGTTCAACTGATCTTCCTGTTCCAATTTTGTTTCTTTTTCTTCCATAGTTACCTCTCTACCTTAATAACCCTATAAGCAAGCCTAAACAATAGTCTATTCCAAATACTACAACAGCAAAAACAAGAACAACAACTAAAACAACTCCTGTTTTTTTACAAACTTCACCAAAAGTTGGCCATGTTACCTTCTTAAACTCAGAAATAGCCCCTCTAGTTTTCTCCCTTAAGCTAATCTTGTCTTTTCTTTTCTTTGTATTCTTTTTGTTGTCTTTCTTTTTACCTTTTTTATCCTCAATTTTTGCCGCCTTAGAAGATTGCTCAGAAACCTCCCCTGCTTTTTCTTCAACAATTGAAATTTCAGTAACTTGATCTAAATTTTTTTCAGATTTTTCGTTAACAACAGAAACATCAGGAGCCTTTTCTAATACTTCTGCTTGGTTTTTCTTTGGTTTTTTTGACTTCTTATTTTTAGACATAAAACCCCCGATTATTATTTGGTTTCCTTATGAACAGTTCTTTTTCCGCATCTTGAACAGAATTTTACTATTTCAATTCTTTCAGGATTTGCAGCTGTATTTTTACTTGTTGCATAATTTCTTTCTTGACATTCTGTACAAGCAAGAATTATGTTTTTACGTTTTGGTAATGCCATTTTCTTTCTCCTAACAAAAAACTAACACCCCGTTCTAGAAGTGCTAGCATTATGATATCATAGTTATATTTTCTTGTCAACAAATAATTGATTTTTTTATAAATTTTATAAAGATTTTATAGCAATTTTTATCTCTTTTTGTGCAATATTAGTGAAATATAGAAAATAACTTTACTTTAAATCCCTGTCATAAACATCTACATCAACCAACATTACAATTTCATTATCCTTACCATCACATGCTGATTTTACTATTTCATATTCAGATGGCATATTAAAATCTAAATCGTATTTTTCAACATATACAAAGTATGCTTTTAAACATGCTTTTGCATAAAGAAATGCTTCTTCCATAAATTTCCCATCTGTTGTAATTTCTAAATCTGGGAAAAACACTTTATATTCATCATTATCTTCATCTTTAATAAAAACCGCTGGATAAGTATAACTTCTCATGTAATGCTCCTTAAGTAGATTTTATCATACTTGTTTTTTTTTTCAAAACAATTATACAAATTTTTAAAATTATATTGTAATTTTCATCATTCTATTATATTAAAATTTTATTTGTTTATTTTTCTTTAAAAATATTAAAACTTGAATTTTATTGATTTCTTCCACAACAATTTTTATATTTTTTCCCTGAACCGCATGGACATAAATCATTTCTTCCCGTTTTTGGTCCTTCATTGTAAATTGTTTTTTGTATTTGAAGTTTTCCCTTCGCTTTTTGAGCAGCTTTTTCCTCTGGTGTTAATTCTTTTCCTGTAAAAACTATTTTTACTGGTTTTGCTTCTGGTTCTGGAGGTGCTTGCTGAATTTTTGCGTTAAGTAATATTTTACAAGTATTTTCCTTTATCTTATCAATCATGTTATCAAACATTTCAAATCCTTCTTTCTTATATGCAAGCACTGGATCTTGTTGTCCAAATTGTCTTGATATAATTTCATCTTTCATAATTTGCATGTCTTCAATTTGACTCATCCAATTTATATCAACCATTCGCAAAAGAACATTCCTTTCAATGTCTTCGAAGTTAATTCCCATTTCTTCAACTTCTTTCTGTCTTTCACTGTATCTTTTATCAACAAGTTTTAATACTTTTTCAATAACATCATTAACATCACAACCTTCAACAAACTCATCTGTTATTTGATTGCTATCTTTTTCAAATATACCATTTTCAAGTTCTTTGTTTAATGCTTTTAAATCCCACTCATAATATGGCTTATCATCATTAATTATTTTATATACTGATTTTGAAACAACTTCAGGTAACATTCGCATAATTTGTTCATGAACTGGCTTTCCATCTAAAACTTCATTTCTTTCTTCATAAATAATCTCTCTTTGTTTATTCATTACATCATCAAATTGCAAAACTGTTTTTCTTATACCAAAATTTTGCAACTCAATTTTTCTTTGCGAAGCTTCAACTTGCTTTGCAATAATTTTCATTTGAATTGGCATATTTTCATCTACTTTAAAAAATGATAATACCTTCCTTAATTTTTCAGTTGCAAATCTTTTAAACAAGTCATCATCTAAAGATAAGAAAAACACACTTGAGCCTGGATCACCTTGTCGTCCAGAACGTCCCCTTAACTGATTGTCAATTCTTCTTGATTCATGACGTTCTGTACCTATAATATGCAAACCTCCAAGTTTTTTAACTTCTTCTTTTTCTTCATCTGTAATCTTCTTGTTATTTAAATATAACTCTCTATAAATATTCCTTGCATTATTCAATTTTTCATCATCTATATAATTAAAAGCTGTTGCATATGAAATTTCTTCTTCACTAAATCCCTTATCTCGCATTTCTTTTATAGTCATAAATTCAGGATTTCCACCTAATAAAATATCAGTTCCACGCCCAGCCATATTTGTTGCTATTGTTACCGTTCCTTTTCTTCCAGCTTGGGCAACTATTTCGCTTTCTTTTTCATTATTTTTAGCGTTTAAAACTTGATGTTTAACCCCTGCATGTTTCAACGCTTTTGATAAAAGTTCAGATTTATCAATGTTAATTGTTCCCACTAAAACTGGTTGTCCCTTTGATTGACATTCTTTGATTTCTTCTATTATTGCTGAGATTTTACCTTTTTCAGAGATGTACATAATATCTGGATAATCTATCCTTATTTTAGGAAGATTAGGAGGAATTGTAACAACATCTAATTTATAAATTGTTCTAAACTCTCCTTCTTCTGTTTTAGCTGTACCTGTCATACCAGACAATTTAGAATATAATCTAAAGAAATTTTGAAAAGTTATTGTTGCGTATGTTTGATTCTCATCTTTTATATCAACACCTTCTTTAGCTTCAATAGCTTGATGCAAACCAGATGAAAACCTTCTCCCTGGCGATAAACGACCAGTGAATTCATCGACAATAACAACCTCATTATCTTTATTAACAATATAATTTTCATCTCTGTGCATTATAAAATTTGCACGTAAAGCATTATTTATATAGTGATTAATCTCTATATTTTGAAGATCAGACAAACTTTCAATTCTGTAAAAAGCCTCTGCCTTTGATATTCCCCTATCAGTAAGATTTATTTGTTTTGTTTTAATATCAATTTCAACATCAGTCTCTTTTCTTAATGTTTTTACAAATTTTTGTGCAGTTACATACCCATCAGATGATTTTCCCCCTCTTCCACTAATAATAAGAGGTGTTCTAGCTTCATCAATAAGAATACTATCAACTTCATCAACTATTGCAAAATTTAAACCTCTTTGAACTCTGGCATTTTTATTTCTTGCCATATTATCTCTTAAATAATCAAACCCTAATTCATTATTTGTGCAGTATGTTATATCCGCTTGATATGCTATTTTCTTTTGTTCATCGTTTTGTCCATTTAAAGTAACCCCTACAGTTAACCCTAAAAATTTATAAATTTTCCCCATCCACTCAGCATCACGTTTTGCTAAATATTCGTTTACAGTTACAACATGAACACCTTTCCCTGTAATTGCGTTTAAATAAGCTGGTAATGTTGCAACCAATGTTTTACCTTCTCCTGTTGCCATTTCTGCAATTCTTCCTTGATGCAAAGCAATACCACCTAAAATTTGAACATAAAAATGTCTCATGTTTAAAACCCTTGCAGAAGCTTCTCTTACAACAGCAAAAGCTTCAGGTAATAAATCATTTAAACTTTCCCCGACACTGTACCTTTGTTTAAATTCATCTGTACAAGCTCTCAATTGTTCATTTGAATAATTTTTATATTTTTCTTCTAATAACACTACTTTATCTGCTATCTTTTTTAATTTTTTAACTTGAGATTTGTTTTCATTTCCAAAAAGTCCCATTTTATCTCCTTAACCAAATTACCTCTATTTTAACAAATTTTTTCAAAATATCAAAATGTTTATCAGTTTAAATTTAATAAAAACTTTATATAAACAAAAATTGAAATAATATTTAAAAATTTTTTTCAAATTACGACAATTTATTTTCCTCATTCTTAACCAATATTACTGAAAACAATATCTCTTTTGATACTATCTTTGCTTGACAACAAACTCATTTAATGGTATATTATTAGTGATTAAATTGTTTTATTTAGGAGTGTTTATGGCATCAGTACAAAACAGAATAAAAATAGGTGAAAAAATTCTTAATCAAAACGTTTCAATGGATGAATCTTTAAACGGTTCAGATGGAAGTCTAATTGATTTTAAAGGAACTTTTCCTTTTGGCGATAGTTCAACACAGCAAAAATCTATCTTTTCAATTGATAGAGAAGGAGATAAATTAAAAGTTAGAATTCATATTTCCGATATTTTCAAAGATAAAGATGGAAACTTATTAACCGATCTTCCTGGCTTAAAAAAAGAAGGAACTGACCTTGTTTTTGATATTCAACCTGGAAAAGGTTCTAGAAGTCGTCCAATCTCTTTTGAAACAAGAGGTAAAGGAAAAGGAAAAGAAGAAGAACTTATTATTAAAATACGATCCACTGATGGTAAAAATTATACGATTACATCTTCAGCAACTGATATTAGAATTGACCTTGATGATAAGTCTTATTATTATTCTACCGAAAATCAAAATTGTATTGATTTAAATATGAAGTATGATGTTGTTGAAAACCTCTTAAAGACTAATGATGGTGGAGAATATTTTCAAGATTACCAAAGCATAAAATCTGTACCTCCATATTTAATAGGTTTATATGCATCAAAAATACGTGGTAATAATTCCATAACACTAGGGAAATTTACAATACACTCCATGGATTTTAAAGATCGAGAAGATCCTAACATTCAACCTCACATTTTTGTCACTCAACCAAACTCAAAAGGTGGACAAGATATTTTATTTTTCCAAAATGGTTCCTTCGTAAAATGTACAGGATACCTTCTTCAAAGTAGTAATGAAGGTCCTTTGGTGTCACTTGAATGTGGTAATAATTATTATGGTTTTAATTTAAACACTATTTCTAAAGATGAAACTTCGACAATTTCAGAGTCAAACACCAACTTTTTAAAAATCTTAAAAGATTGTTTAGGTAATCCGTTAACTCCAGATAGTACTAAGGATGCTAGTACGATAAAAACTAATGATGGCAATGACTTAACCTTTTATCCAAAAGATGCTAGAAATTATAGCGACATCATTTTCAAAATAAAAGAAAGTTCTGTAACGAAACCAGAACAAGAAAAAGAAGATGAAACAAAACCACCAGAACCACCTACTCCTGAAATCATTACTTTAATTTTTAATCTATTTAATAGTTTTACAGAGTTTTACAATAAACAATCGATAGAAATTAAAAATTCATTGACAGAAGTATATAATCAATTAACAGAAATTCATAATGATGTAAAAAATATTTATGAAGAAAACAATAATATTACAAACAATTTAATAAATATTTCTGAAAAATTGACTAATTTTTACGAAACTTTCAATGATTACCGAGTTAATCATACAGAAAATGTAGAAATTAATAATTTTGGTGACCAAATAGTAAATATTTGTAATGTTTATGTTGGAATTGTCCCAGAATCTCAAAAACCTGATGAAAACGAGACGAACTTTTACAATTTATTCATAGAATTTTACCAACAAATAACCATTTTTTACCAAAATCAACCTGAAGAAATTAAGATTGCTTTAAAAGAAATAATAGATCAATTGAATGAATTAAATACTAATATCAATGATATCTATAAAACATTTAATAGATTTACAAATAATTTTAAACAAATAGCAGATAAATTTGATAAATTTTTTAAAGATTTTAATGAATTTTGTAAAAATCTTCCAAACAATAAGGAATTACAAATACTTATAGAAAAACTTTTTGTTGTCAACAATATTTATCATGATAAATACTTTAAAAATGATAAAGATAAGGGTGATGACGAAAACGAAAAACCTGTACCACCCGAGGAAAAAAAGGAAGAAAAAAAAACTGAAGAAGAAAAAAAGGAAGAAAAAAAACCTGAAGAAGAAAAAAAGGAAGAAGAAAAAGAAGAAGAAGAAGATTCTACAGAACCTGTAGTTAATAAATCTGAAAGAAATATCAAAAAAGGTGTTGAAGCTGCTGGCAATACACTTATGAGTTTAGGGCTTTTCTTCTTGATTGGTGCAATGATTCCAGGTGTGGGAGCAATTTTTGCTATCCTAGGAGCTGTTATGACTGGAGTCGGAGCAGTAACTTCTGCTATGTCAGAAAAATTTGTTTGGAATCCTTACGAAAGAGAAAAAAGAAAATTTGAATCACTTGAAGATTACGATACTTTAGAAGATGACTTTTTTGCTAAAGAAAAAGAACTAGACAAATTACACGAATTAACCGCTGAAAAATTTAAAGAAGTAAATAATTTAGTAGAAAATAATATTGAAAATGGTGGTAATGCTGTTGCTAAAGAGTTCTCTGATTTATATAACAAGTACGGAGTTGGTTTTGTTGTAGAAGATGAAAATTCACAAAATCAACAAGCTACTTCTAACTTTGAAAAACTTCAATCAATGGATGGATATTCAATTAGAGAAGGTGTTGTTCAACCTGATGGTTCTAAAACTCAAGGTTTAATTGCTCAAATGAAAGAAATAAACTTTGAAAAAGACCTTGAAAAAAGACAGCTTCTTATAAAAAATTTCATTGATACAAATTTTGAACAAGTTCCACCTCAAGATCGCATGAGAATTGCGGCAATGTTTGATCCTAGAAATCAAGTTCAACTTAATGAGTTTATTGAAAAAATGTCTATTGCCCACGAAGCTCAAGGAAATGAAAGACGTCTTTATAGAGAACAAAAAGTTTACCTCAGTTGCTCTGATAAAGAAATTGATGAGGATAGAATTTCTAGAGTTCTTGACTACCCTAACATTACACCTGAACAACGTAAAAAGATTTTTGAACGTTATGGCGGCACAATATTAAAACATTATTCTGTTCAAGATGAAATATCACATAGACAAATAACTGCCATCCTAGATAAGATTCCTGAAGAAGAAAGAGTTGGTATCATGGAAATTCTTGAACAACATGGTACCAAAATTAAATCTTCAATAGATTCTATAAAAGATATTGCCAAAGAAAATGTAGAAAAAATAGATTCTGTCAATGAACAAGAGACTTTTGCTATCGCTATTCGCGACTTAACTGCTGATGAAAAAGATTATGTTTTAAAAACTGATGAAGATTATACTAAAGCAGTTGATGATTATTTGAAAGATTATACGTTTGGATTTTATAGTAACTCTAGCTCTGCTAAACAAATTGAACAATTACGTGATAGAGATGAAACAGCTAAAGCAACTAGACAGGATAGACTTTCAGACAAAGAAAAAGAAGTTGACGACAATTTGTCTGGATTGTTAGATGAATTCTTTGAAGAACCAAAAGCAAAAACAGGAAAATCACATGCTAAAAACTTGGCTGGAGCTCTTGAAACATTCTATGCCGAAGCAGAATCTTATGGCGTTGCTAGTAAGGTTGGCGAAATGTATAAAAGTGGAACGGATGTTTCATCTATACTTCCCCCTATTGATAATGTTAACAATTTTAATAGCAATAACACATATGTTAAAGTAGCTAAAAGACTTGTTGAACCTATTGTAATTTCTTTTGAGGCAAAATATTCATTACATTACGATAGTCGTGGTAATAACGTTTTAAGAGATAAAGCAACAAATAAAGAAATTGATTTATCTAAAAATCCTCAATTAAAAAAGGAAATTTCTGAATACCGTCAAGCTAAAAAACTTTATGATGCCGTTTTAGATGTTGAAAATCAACAAATTCAAACATCAAATTTAACAAGAAAAATCAGCGATTTTGAAAAATCATTTGAACAGCTTGATCCCCTCCTTCCAAGATCTTCTTTTAATAATCCTAATAGTGAAGCTGGTAAATTATTAGCAAAAAAAGTAAATTATTTGGCAAAAATGATTTATAAAGGTAAACCTAGTGATGAACAGACTAAATCGCTTTTACCTTTTGCAAGAATTCTTGTTAGAATTGATAGATTAGAACAAGATGTAAAAACAAATGAAACAGATCCTATTGTAAAAGAAAAAAGATTAAAATTTTATGATAGAATTAAAAGATATGTTGTTGCAAATGTAAACGGAACTCTAAATCAAGCTATAATAGGTAATATTCATAAATATGCAGCAGGAAGAGGTGGAAAAGAATATTCCGCTGAAGAATTTAAAAAATCTAGAGAAACGGTTTTAACTGAAGTAAAAAATCAAAAATCTTTTGAAGATTTGTTGGCTAGGTTTTCTCCTGAACAACAAAAAATATTTAGAAAATATGTTGAAGACAACAAAGGAAAAGACAAATCTAGTGCAGAACTTCTAAAAGAAATTATTATTGAAACTCTTGGAAACAAAAAGGTTGAACCAAATGGACCAACTTATAAAGAATTTCTTGAGCAATTTTGTAAAGAAAATGGCAACTATGCTTCTGCTGATACTTCTGAAATATCCGAAGAGTCGGAGAGATTAATTGATTGCTACAATGCTAGAAGTGAAAGAGAGTTATCTTCACTTCACGAAACACTCTCTCTCACAAGAGGAAAATATGGAATTCCTTTCGTTCAAGCTGAATATAATCAAGCTAAATATGATTTAAGACATCCTCAAGAACCTTCTTATTCCTCTGTTTTAGAACTTCTTGTCGATAGATTTGGAATTGATAGAGAAAGATTTATTTCAGAATTAGAACTCGCACAAAACAAAAATCCAAATATCACAGGTAGCAAATTTATAGAAAGCATGTTGGAAAAATTTGGTCTAGATCAAAAATCCTATGAAGAATCATTAAAATATGTTGATGAAGGAAAAAGAGAATTTAATGCAAGAAGAGATTTAACTGATAAAGATTCCGAAGCTCTCAATATTGCTGAACAAAAGAGAAAACGAGAAGAATTTAAAGAAAAAAATGATGAATTCCATAGAACTTGGGAATTGGCAAAAAATGGGGATCCAACTGAATTTATTAAATTCTGTCAAGATAACAATAAATTTTTACAAGAATTGAATCTTCCTTTTAAAACTACTGAAATTAACATTGGTAAATCAACTGTTAGCAAAAAAGAATTTGAAATTGTTGATTTCGTTAAATCTACACTAGCTGATGGTTCGAAAAAACCTGAAGATATTGCTACAGCTTTTGATAATTACGAACAAAGTTTTGGATTTACAATGATTGCAAATAATAAATTAGCAGAATTTGACCAAAATATCCAATATTTAACCGACTTATATAACACAACTAATTCATACGAAAGAGAATTTGTTGAAGGAACTTATCACCTAGCAGATTTCGTTGAAAAAGCCAAGATTTTTAATGGTTTATGGGAAAAAATTGTTGAAGATGCAAATAATGATGGAGCCAAAAAAGAATTTAGAGATTTCTTTGAACAAAATCCTGAGTTTATTGAAGAATTAAATTTACCATACACCATTACTGAAATTAAAGATACTGACGGAAATGTAGTAGAAAAACCTGTTTACGAAGTTTTAACATTTTTAGATGATTTGGATTCACATTATACAGAAGATGAAAAAGTTGAAAAAGAAAAAGCTATTGCATCCTTTGAAACAACTAGCAACATAAATTCTGCAACCGATAAAGCAATCAAAAAACAAAAACGTAGACTTGAATATCTAGAAGAATCTAGTATCGCCCCTAGCATAGATGAACAAGATACTTTGCTAGGTGAAATTGATTTAGAGTCTTATGACGAGGATTGTAAGGACTTGAATTTAAAAATAAATGCTATATTAGCATTGTCCGAAAAAGGATATTCAGATGAAGATGTAGAAAGGGCATTGACAGCTTTTGCTGAAGGAGATATCGAAATTCTTAAGAGTTTTAATATTGAAAATGAATCTTTAGTTTTCAGCCCACAAGACCAAACTTTAATTGATACTATAGGTGCTGATAAAAAATTGATTGGAAATGTTGATATTTATAAAGATAATCAAAAAGCTGCTGATTTTATAAATAAAAACATGGCTAAGACTGGTAATAAATTAAAAGAAATTCTAGCAGCTGCAGAAACTGAAAGAGATGCTAAATTCACTTCAGAACAAGTTCAAGAAATCATAGAAGCTTTAGCAAATAAAGATTCCACTACTCTAAATAAATACAATATTACCTTTAACGAAAAAGATTTTACTAAAGAAGACTTTAAATATTTTGATATATTAGCAAAACAGCACAATAAAACTTTAACCAAAGGTATCGAAGAAGGTGCTTATGATTATAAAAAAGCTATTGATAAAGAAATTGCAAATATCAAAGAAGCTTCATCTTATTTGTTAACATTAGCTTCAAGTTATGGATTGTCAGATAGTCAAGCAGAAAACGTTTTCAAAGCTTTTGCTGCAGGAGATACTGATATTCTTCAAAGAAGTGGTATCGACTTATATAATAGAGAAAATCAAGATCTTTATGACTTATTACAAATATTATACACAGAAATTCGTGATGTTAGAAAGAATAATCCTAATATCAGAAAAACTAGAACAGCAACACAAAGGATGAAGGATTTAGCAAAACTTTCAAGAGAATTAATAAAACAAAGAAATAAAATATATGGTGTTAAAGAAGAAAATGCCGAATCATTGAAAGGCAAAACAAAACAAGCTACAGATAAAAAATTAACACGTAGTGCTCTTAAAGATAATCTTTCTATTCTTTTTGGTTTTGTTTCAAAACGTAAAAAGAAAGAAATTGAACTTGCTGCTCAAAAAGAAGCTGAAGCTGAATATAGTAATGAAAATGAAGCTGGTTCTGTTGAAATAGAAGATGAAGAAAATTTAGAAGAGCCAAATAATGACAAAGATATTGAATAAAATTTGTTTTAAGAGTTTAGTATTCTTCGCTAGACTCTTAAAATTTAATAAAGGATAAATAATATGAAAATTGGTGTTGTAGGACTTCCTAATGTAGGAAAAAGTACTCTATTTAATGCTATTACTAATGCTGGAGCAGAAAGTGCAAACTACCCTTTTTGTACTATCGAACCCAATATAGGAATAGTAGATGTTCCTGATTATAGATTAGAAGTTTTAGGTAAACTTTATAATACACAAAAAATTACACCAGCATCTATTGAATTTGTAGACATTGCTGGTCTTGTTGCTGGTGCAAGCAAAGGTGAAGGACTTGGTAATAAATTTTTAAGTCATATCCGTGAAGTAGATGCTATCGTTCATGTTGTAAGATGTTTTGATGATGAAAAGATTATTCATGTAAATGGTTCTATAGATCCTTTAAGAGATATAGAAATAATCAACCTAGAATTGGCATTAGCAGATCTTGAACAAATCTCCAAAAAATTAGATAAAGATTCAAAATTAATTAAAACTGGTGATAAAAGCTTAATTTCAGGTGTAAATTTAATGGAAAAAATTAAATCAGCACTTGAAAATAATCTTCCAGCAAGATCTATTAGTATAACAGATGAAGAAGAACTTAAAATATTGAAAAATTTACAACTTTTGACAGCAAAACCAGTTATTTATGTTGCTAATATTAGCGAAAACGATATTAGCAAAAAAGAAAATAAATTTGTCCAAGCTGTAAAAGATTTTGCAGATAAAGAAAATTCAAAAGTCATTTGTTTGTCTGCAAAAATTGAAGAAGAGCTTATATCACTCCCTAATGATGAAAGAGCTATGTTTAAAGAAGAACTTGGTATAAATGAAAGTGGTCTTGAAAAACTTGTAAGTGCAAGCTATGATCTTTTAGGTTTAATGAGTTTCTTGACTGCTGGAGAAAAAGAAGTCAGAGCTTGGACCATAAAAAAAGGTACAAAAGCCCCTGCTGCTGCAGGTAAAATTCATACTGACTTTGAAAAAGGATTTATCAAGGCAGAGGTAGTTTCTTATAACGATTTAATTGAAGCGGGATCGTATATCAAAGCAAAAGAAAAAGGTAAAGTACGCATGGAAGGAAAAGATTATATTGTCCAAGATGGAGATGTTATCTTATTTAGATTTAATATTTAAAACGCAGAAATTCTGCGTTTTATTTTTTATCAATTTAAAAATTGATATATTTATTAAATTTTGTTATAATATTTTTGTCGATTTTCTTTAAATATTTAATTTAATGTTTAGGAGTATTAATGTTTTGCGAATTTAACGAAAATAAAGATCTACTAAAAAATTTATTAAAAACTAATTTATTACCTTTGGCTTTTATTGGAGATAGTGTCCACACTCTTTACATAAGAGAAAAAATTTTAAAAGAAAATTCCCAAAATAAGATGTCTAATTATCATTCTTTAGCATCAAAATTTTGTAAAGCTTCCAGTCAAGCAAAATCTTTAAAATTTATTCTTCCCTTTTTAAATGAAGAAGAATTAGATATTGTAAGAAGAGGAAGAAATGCAAAACCAAAACATCATGCTAAAAATGCTACTAATTCAGATTATTCGTTTGCAACAGCTTTTGAAATTCTTATAGGTTTTTTGTATTTATCAGGTGACAAACAAAAATTGGAATATATTTTAAATCTTTCTTTAAATGTGTAAAACATTTATTAATTGACTTTTTAGAAAAAAAATTGTAGAATTATCTTAAAGGGTGAATTTATGCTATTAGAAGGTAAAAATGCAATTAAAGAAGCTTTAAATAATAATCTAACAATTAATAAAATTTACGTGGATTTAAACTATAAATTTAGAAAAGAGGAGATTATTAATTTAGCAACTCAAAAAAAAGTAAAATTAGAATTTCTAAATAAAAATATTTTGGATAAAAAATCTAAAACAGGACATCATCAAGGATATATCGCAGAAACTGTTGACTTTCAATATTCATCTCTTGATGAAATTTTAAATATTGCCAAGAAAAAAAATGAAAAAAATTTTATAATTTTATTAGATGGAATTGAAGACCCTCATAATTTAGGGGCTATTATTAGATCTTGCGAATGTGCTGGTGTTCACGGAATCATTATTCCTAAAAATAGAGCTTGTCAAATAAACGAAACTGTTATTAGGACAAGTACTGGTGCAATAAGTAATATAATGATAGCTAAAGTAACAAATCTTAAAGATGTAATTAAAGAACTTAAACAACAAAATATATGGGTTTACGCAGCTGAGGCATGTGGAGAAAATATTTATAAAAAGAATTTAAATCAAAACATCGCTATAGTAATAGGTTCAGAAGGTTTTGGAATAAAGAAATCTATATTATCTTGTTGTGATAGTGTTATTTCACTTCCTTTAATGGGAAAAATTAATTCTTTAAATGCTTCTGTTGCTTGTGGTATAGTTGTATTTGAAACATTACGTCAACGTTTAGGAGAAAAAAATGACAGATGAAGAACTTTCTTTTCAAGCTCAATCAGGTGATGAAAATGCAGTAAATGAACTTCTATCAAAATATAAATCTTTAGTTAATAAAATTGCTCGAAGTTACTTCCTTACTGATGGAGATATAGAAGATATTGTTCAAGAAGGTATGATAGGTTTGTATAAAGCAATCACTCACTATCATGATAAAAAAAATGCATCTTTTAAAACTTTTGCTAGCACTTGCATTAAACATCAAATACAAAATGCTGTAAGAATTGCTAGTTCAGAAAAAAATAAAATTTTATCTAGCGCCCTACCAATTTTTGAACAAAGTGATTTAGATGAAGAAGACAATTTAAAAGAAATTCCTATTCCTTCTGATCTTCCTTCCCCTGATGATAAATTAATTGAAAAAGAAAAATTAGAAGAATTAAAAAATAAAATTGAAAAATCATTATCCTCTTTAGAACTAAAAGTATTATCACTTTATTTACAAGGTTATAATTACAATGAAATTTCAAAACTGGGTAATATTAATAAAAAAAGCATTGATAATGCTTTAACAAGAATTAAAAATAAATTATCATTTTTAAAAAATGATATAATTTAAGGAGTTTTTATGAACGATTTTGTTAGACCTAGACCTTCTTTTCCTAAAAGAGCTGTTGTTACTTCCGGTATGCCTTATGGTAATAAGTTATTACATTATGGTCATGTTGGTATGACATTAAGAGCAGATGTTTTTGCTCGTTTTTTAAGAGATAGAATAGGTAAAGATAATGTTATATTTGTTTCAGGAACAGATTGTTATGGTTCCCCTGCTCTTGAATCGTACAGAAATTTAAAAGATCATAACTTAATTAATAATATTACTATACAGCAATATGTTGAAAACAACCATAAATTGCAAAAAGAAATTTTTGAAAAGTTTGAAATCAATTTTGACTTCTATGGTGCTTCTGCTATTGGGCGTGCTGGAGAAATTCATACTCAAACTAGTAAATGGTTTATTGAAAAATTGCATGATGTAGGTATGGTATCTAAACATTCTTCTTGGCAATTTTTCGATGAAAAAAACAATTGTTTGTTAAATGGTAGACAAGTTGTTGGAAAGTGTCCTATTGAAGGTTGTCAAAGCGAAAAAGGTTATGCTGATGAATGTGATTTAGGACATCAATATTTACCTCAAGATTTAATTGATCCTGTCAGTACAATAAGTGGAGAAAAGCCAAAACTTGTAAAAATCGAAAACTTATATTTTAATTTAGAAAAATGTAATGATATTTTAAAAGAATGGATTGACTCTTTGGATAGAAAAAGTGACACTCCTCAGTTTATGGTGAAAGAAATTCGCGAATTTTTTAAAAAGCCCGAAATTTATATTAAAAGAGAATTCTTTGATAAATTTAACCAAATTAAAGATAAATTACCTAATTTTACTGAACTCGATAAAAATGAAAAAGCTCCTAGCATGACCATAGTTTTTGATGAACTTGAACAAAGGGAATATGCTTGTGAAATCCTTGCTCAAAACAACATTAGATATAGAACAGGTAAAACTCTTACCCCATTCCGTTTAACTGGAGATATATCTTGGGGCGTGCCTTGTCCAGAAATCGATGGTGTCAAAAATCAAACATTCTATGTTTGGCCTGAAAGTTTGTGGGCTCCAATTTCTTTCACAAAAACTTATTTAGAAAAAATCGGTAAAGATAATGATGAATGGAAAAAATATTGGTGTAGTAAAGATGGACAAGTTTATCAATTTTTAGGTGAAGATAATATTTATTTTTATGGACCTGCTCAACAAGCTATGTGGCTTTATACTCAAGGAAAAAATCCTATATTAGATCCTGAAGATGGACAACTACGCTTAACCAAAATCAACCCTATAAAGTCAATTCTTTATATGAATAAAAAAGCTAGTTCTTCAGGTAATGTAAAACCACCTGTGGCTGCCGAATTTCTTAATTACTATACAGCTGAACAGTTTAGAATGCATTTTCTTGCAATGAATCTTACAAATAATAATGTTAGTCTTTCGCCAAAAGCTTTTGATCCAGATGCTAAAGATGATGACATTGATCCTATGATTATCGAAGGAAATTTGTTAACTAATGTTTATAACAGAATATTAAGAACAGTTTTTTACTCTACTCAAAAAAATTTTGAAGGAATTATACCTAATGCTAAAATTGATGATTTGACCTTCGAAAATTGTAAAAAAGCTATTTTAGATGTTGAAAAATTTATGTATGATAAAAAATTCAACCAAGTATATAATACTTTAGATGTATTTATAAGAAATATCAATAAGTATTGGGTTAAAGAAATAAATAATGCAAATGATAATGAAAAATTAGCAAAATTAACTGTAAATACTTTACAAATGATTTTTGTAGCAAACACTTTATTACACCCTATTGCTCCAAGCGGAACAGAAAATGTTGCAGACTATGTTGGTTTAGATAAAGCTAAATGTTTTAACTGGGATTATATTTTTAGTGAATTATCTGATGTTTTAGATTTAAATAAACATATGCATCTTAAACCTCTTAAAGAAAAAGAAGATTTCTTTAAAAGACACCAATCTCAACTTGACCAGTTAGCTAAAAAAAATCTTCAAAACTAAAACTATCAACCTATCATTGATAGGTTCTTTGTTTTTACCTTGGGTTAAAGGATATTTTATGCTTAAAAAAGAATTTTGGATTTATTTTTTCAAAACTTATAAAAGTGCTAAATGGGTTTTGCTAAAGTATTTAATTTTAGCAGTTTATTTAACAATCAGCTCTATACTCGCAAACACAATGAATATTAACGATCTTACTTACTTTAATGCAATTTTAAGTATTGCATACTTTTGTGACATTATTGCTTTCGGAATTTCAAATGGAGTTAGTGTTTATATAAATCAAAATATTAAAGATGAAAAAATAGTTACACGTTATATAAAAGTAGGTTTATACCTTAATTTTTTCTGTTCAATTATATTTGTTATTATTTTAGCATCTTGTTATTATCCAGTTTTACACGGCTTACTTGCCCTACCTACAACAATTGATTATAAATTTTATTTTGTTATGCTAATTTATATGTTTTTTTCTACTAATTCTACCTTTATTTGTAATATTTTAAAAGAATTGAAAATTTTTATAGCTGAAATGCTAGATGCTGTTATTAAATCTTGTCTTATTATTATAGGATTTTTAATTACCTATTTCTGCTTTAATATGTCGTTAGATTTAATACCTTTAATTTATATTTTTACAACTATTACTACGCTAACTTTTGTAATCATTTATTTTAAAAACAATAAATATTTTAAAGTAAATCTCTTTAAATTTACAAAATTTAAAATTTCAAAAGAAGAATTTATTATTATATGGCGAATGTTTGTCACTCAATTTATTTGGCAAATAGGATACATTATGCTTTCTTTCTTTATATTAAGAGTGAGTGAAATCTTCTTTAACCAATATTCATATTTTGAAAATGTGCTTGATTTATTTAATGGACTCTTGTTTTCTTTTATAGTTGTAACAAGTATAGATATTTGCAGACAATTAGGTGAAAATAAATTTAAAGAAGCTTATAAAACAGGAACTTATTCATTATATGCAACTATTGTTATTTGGTTTATCTACTTTATACTAAGTTTGAGTTTTTCAATTCCAATTATTAATGGTATGAGTAAAGATATTCAATCAGGAGCGTTTATTAGTCTTTTACTATATGTTGTAATGCATCTTTTTAGATTTTTATCTTGGAATTTAAGTTCATATATACTATGCTGGGGTGGAAAAGTTCGTCTTTTAATGTGGCAAGAAGTTATAGCAATGTTATATTTCGTAGGAATTTATTTTATCGCACAATTTTTACCTGTAAATATATATTTAACATATGCTTTTATAATGTTTCCACCAATTGTTTTAACTATATTAGATTTTATAATATTTAAAAGAAAAAATTGGATGAAAAATATTAATAATAATATCAAAGTTGTAATATTTGACTTTGATGATACTTTATATAGTGGTGTGGATTGGACACCTTGGAATGAATTTTGTGTAAAAGCTTTAAATTATTTCTTTAAAAATGAAAACTTTAATGATATTAAAGATTTATCTGATGAATATATTGTTAAAAAACTTATTGAAAATAAAAAAAATGTAAATGTTTGGCTTGATTATAGAGAACATAATGAATGTCCTGTTGATCTATCAAACTGTAAAGTTACAAGTAATTCAACTTTAAGTAAATTTGCGGAAAAATATAAAATCTATATTGTTTCAAATTCAACTTTAAAAGAAATTAATGAAACTAGTAAACAATTAAATATTGATTTAAGTTTATTTAGCGGTATTTACATTAATAAATTTGAAAATGGACAAACAAGTAAAAAATTTATCTATCAAGAAATTATTCAAAAAGAAAATATAAAACCTGAAGAACTTTTTGTTATTGGTAATAGTGAAAAAAATGATATTTCCCCTGCTATAGAAATAGGAGCTAAAGGAAAAGTTATTGAAAGTGCAGATTTTTCGATAGAAGATTTTTCTTTATAAAAAAATATTGACAAATTGTCTATAATATGCTTTAATTATTCTATCGTAATAAATTATTTTAACAAAAGGAGAATCATTTAATGATAATATATAAATTTTTATTAAAAAATGAATCTAATTACTTAAATAATTACTGTTATACGAATGGTTCTATTATAAAATAATTTTTTTATAGACTTATTTTTGCTAAATTTTATTATAGTAACCTTCGTAAACATTTATACGGAGGTTTTTTATGGAAAAAATTAAAATCAATAAAATTAATCTAACTAAATATCTAAAAACGTACAAACTTGCAATCTTCTTTTATATTTTAGTTTATATTATTGCTAGTGCATGTACAATTTTTGAAACAATATCATTCGCTAAAGCAATTGAATTACTCACAATAAAACTTTACAAACAAGCAATCTATACAATGCTTTTCGCAGCTTCTTTGATTGTTATAAAAAGAATTTGTTGGTATATTGCTTACTTGATTTATTACAAATACTCTAATAAAATTATGGCTGATTTAAACTTAGATCTTGCAAAACAGGCTTTCAAACTTAATTCAAAAACTTACGCAGATCATGACACTGGGACATTTGTACAAAGAATTGTTTATGATCCTGAACGTGTTGTTAATAACTTAGCTGATTTAGTTGAAATTTTTACAGATATTATTACCGCTATCATAATTGTTATCTATATTTCTACCATTAACGTTTATATGGGGTTAATTCTACTTGCAATAATTGTTATTTGTTTAATAATTGAATTAAAAAGAAATAAAATTAATAGAAAAAATAGAAGAATTACTAGAAAAAAGAATGATATAATAAATTCTCTTACTACTGAAATTATACGAAGCGAAAAAGATATTAAAGCTCTAGGGTTAGAAGCTAAATTGAGTGAAGTCTCAAAACAAAATTATGATGATTATAAAAAAACATGTTATAAAACAGAAGTTACAAACATGAGATTTTGGTCTATTAGAAACTTCATTATTGATTTTTGTGGAGTTTTAATGCTTATTTTCGGAATATATTTAATTGATTTAGGAATTCTGACTATTGCAGCTTTCATGATAATTTATTCTAATAATGGAAATATTCATAGCTTTATTTGGGGAGTTGGAAATATAGCAAATATTTTTGTGGAAATTAAAGTATGCACTGAAAGAATGTTTGCTCTTTTTGATGATAAAGAATTTGTTTGTGAAAAATTTGGAAATGTCGAACTTAATAATATAAAAGGTAAAATTGAATTTAAAAATGTATCTTATTCTTATGTAGAATACGAACAACCTGATGACCATAATTTAAACGAGAAATTAAAAAAAGAAAATAAAACAAAAAACAAAGAAAGAAAAATTGTTTCTACAAATAAAATATTTGACAATTTATCTTTTAAAATTGAACCTAATACTACTGTCGCTTTCGTTGGAAAATCTGGTAGCGGTAAATCGACTATATTAAACTTAATGTCAAAAATGTATGAAGTTGATGATGGTGAAGTACTTATTGACAACATTAACATAAACGATTTAGATAAAAAATCTTTAAGAAATGCAATCTCTCTTGTTAATCAGTTTCCATATATTTTTGATATGTCTATAAAAGAAAATTTACTACTCGCAAAAGAAGATGCAACAGATGAAGAATTAAACGATGCTATTAATAAGGCTTCATTAAAAGAATTTGTAGCTTCCCTACATAAAGGTTTAGATACTAAAGTTGGCGAAAGTGGAATTAAACTTTCTGGAGGTCAAAAACAAAGACTTGCTATTGCTAGAGCACTTTTGCGTAATTCATCAATTATAATATTTGATGAAAGCACAAGTTCTCTTGACAATTTTGCACAAGAAGAAATTAAGAAAAGTATCGATTCTCTTAAAGGAAAAAGCACCATAATCATTGTTGCACATAGATTATCCACAATAAGAAATGTTGATAAAATTTTCTTCCTAGATGAAGGAAAGATTGTTGATATTGGCACTTTTGATTATTTATTTGAAAATAATATCAAATTCAAAAATATGTTTTTTGCTGAAAACATTAATTAAAAAAACAATCACAAAAGATTGTTTTTTTATTTTTCATTATCATTATTTATATCTATTTGTATAATTTTTGGTAAATCAGTATTATCGATTTCATAATATATATCACTTATATTTTTTAATTCACTTTTTAATTTATGACTTCTATTAAATCTTTGCCTTACTTTAATTGGGTCAACATCATGTCCCCCTTCTTTTACTCTTTTCTTTATCCTTTCAATGTTAATTTCTGGTTTTTCTGGAGAAATAAAAATAGCTACTACTTGATATCCATTTTCTTTGTATTTTTTTATTATATCTAATTTACTAGGATGAGACAAAACAGTTTCATAAACAACAGATTTTCCTGTTTTAATATTTTTATACATTTTATCTATTGTATAATACATTGCTTGATAGTTTTTTTCTTTTTCATCTATCACATCTTTAAATATTGTTTTCGCATAAACATCAGCATTTATATATCCAACATTATCAAAACTTCTATTTAAGTAAAAATTTGCAATCAACGTAGATTTTCCACTTCCATTTGGTCCAGCAAAAACATAAAGAACATTCTCTCCCCCATGATTATTCATATTAGAAATCAAACATTCATTTGTTTTATCGCTAGGAATAATTTTAAAATTTTCTACAACTTGTTGTAAATTTAACATATTACCACCCTTTATATAAAAAAAATGGGTATACCCCACTTTTTGAACTATGGTTGCGGGAGTTGGATTTGAACCAACGACCTTCGGGTTATGAGCCCGACGAGCTTCCGAGCTGCTCTATCCCGCGTCACGCATATATATTATATGCATTTAAACCACTATTGTCAATACTTTTTTGTTAAAAATTTTGTCTATTAATAGAAAAACAATGAACTACTAACTGATATTAACGCAATTACATACAAAATATTAGAAATAAAGATTATTGACTTTTTATTATTATTAAACGTTGTTAATATTTTTTGTATAAGTAAAATAACACCAGATATAGAAATTAAAATTGATGATACAAAATGGCTTGAGTTCATCAAACTATGTATGCCAAAACCAATAATCATTCCTATAGCTACAAACGAAATTATTTCCATTAAGATTGTCTCTATTTTGCTATATCTTTTTATGCCCCAACAAATTAAGCCAATACCACAACCAAACAACATTCCGCCTATAATTGCTAAAATATTAAATTCTGATAAAGCCATCGCACTAAACGCTATGGATAGATATCCAAGTATTTGTAAAACTCTTGAAAAAATATAACGTTGTTTTGTTTCAATTTCTACACAATAAAGACATTCACAAACTAGCAAAACAGATAAGCCTATTGGTATGTATAAAGAAATAGCATTAATTAATGATTTTAAATTTGCAGATACCAAAGCAAGGACCAACAAAGATAACATTGTCAACCCCTTTACCAACAATCCTTGCCAACCTATCTTATTATTAAACAAAGCGTAAACAACTGTCATTATTAAACATAAAACAGCTAAACAAATATATGAAACCAATATCATACTTATATTTTAACCAATTATTTAAATAAAACAAAATAATTTTAATATTTTTTTGTGTTTGAAACAAAATATTATTATGGAAAAATTAAAAAATTTGTTTTTATATCTTTCTGCTTTTGTTCCAATGTATATACTTATCTTAATTAAACTTATTATTGAATTGATATCAAAAAGTTTAGTTTTTAACATGCTTTATATTTTATATCTTATTACCCTTTTAATACTTATAGGAAGTGGTGTTTTTGGGCTTATCTCAAATATTTATTTTAGTCACATGAGTTCAAAAGAAATTGTTATATTGAAAAAAAAGAACATAACTGATAAACATTTTTTTGGTTATTTCTCTTTGTTTGTTCTTTTTGCTTTGCAATTAAATCTTAAATTAATCAGTAGTTATATTCTTTTTATTTTAATTCTAACATTTATTGGAATCGTTTATATAAAAAACAGTCTGTATTACATAAATCCTTGCCTCAATATTTTAGGTTATAATTTTTACGATATTATATATTCTGAAATAAACGCAAAAGAAAAAATCCAAGCCAAAATTTTTTATAAAGGTGAACTAAAAGAAAATAATACTTATAAAGTTGTGTTCAAAAATCAGCATTTTTCGTTTATAAACAAAAAATAAAATTGACAATATTTTTTATTTTTTTATAATTCATATAAAAAGGAACGATTATGAAAAATAAATATTTTTATCATTATAATTTTTATAATATTGACAATGAACCTAACTTAAATAAATCTTCATTAGTTATTCTTAAACATTTCAAAACATTACAACAACAAACAGAATATACTTGTGGACCTAGATGTATTGAAATGGTCTTAAAATACTTATTTGCAAATGAAAAAAATTGTGAATTAGCAAATTTAGATGAATTTAAAATTTCTAATATGATTAATACTAGACCTTATCATGGTACAAAATTAAAAAACATGGTGAACTTCTTTAAAAAATGAACAAAAACAATCTTTATACTATTATTTCAAGTATTGATTTTCCAAGAAAAGAAAATGATTTATGTTTCTCTGACTATAAAGATTTTAGAAATTTTGTTGTTTCAAATTTAACGGAAGGTTCTCCTATCATACTTGAAAATGTAGATTATGGTGGACACTATAAACTTTTAATAGGTTTTGATAAATTATCTGATGAAGGAAATGAAGATATTTTGATTTTTGCTGATCCTTATGATGATACAGATGGATGTCAAGATGGATATAATTATTTTCCTGCTTCTAGATTTTTTTATATGTGGTTTGATGATCATTGTTTAGAAAAAAGATATAGAAAACAACCCTTTATTGTTATCAAAAAAAATAAATAGAGTTCTATTTATTTTTTTTTAATACCCTGTTCATAAGATTATCATTAAAAACTATAAATTTATCCCATAAAAATTCTGTTAAAAAATTAATTACCATCATCAAAAAAGTTACTAACGTTCCATTCCAACCTATTCCTTCAAGTGCATTTCCTCCAAATAACGAAATAGGAGTGAAAACACAATAATAAAACAAAACAAGTAACATTGCTATAGGAACATTATTTGCAGATTTAAATGTAAATTTTCTGTTAAACGTAAAATTCCATATTACTGATAATAAAATGCTGATTAAATATGATGCCCACCAAACTTTCCAACCTATCCAATTATATAACAACTCAAAAGATAACAACTGTATAACTCCAGCAGAAAGTGAAAAACCTAAAAATTTAACAAATTGTATAAATTGTTCCTTTTTGCTAAGATGAGTGTTTGATTCGTTTACATGTTTATCTTCATTCTTTTTTATATCTATATTTATATTTTCTTTATCTTGTTCCATTTTTCCCCACATTTTTACGACAAATTATCATATCACATACATTTTTAGTTTTCAACTTTTTTCAAAAAATTTCACCAATTTTTACCTGTTTTTTTATATTTTATCCAATGTAACAAGTATCTATTTTTTAAAATAACTTGCCTTTTTCTATATATTTATATATAATATATATATGTATATTATATATAGGAGATTTAACTTATGGAACATGTTTTAAATGAGGAAAATGAACTTTCTAAATCTGTTAAATACGATGCATCAGATATTCAAGTTTTGGAAGGATTAGAGCCAGTACGCAAAAGACCTGGCATGTATATCGGTTCTACAGATGAACATGGACTACACCACTTAGTCACAGAAGTTGTTGATAATTCCATTGATGAAGCATTGGCTGGTTATTGTACTGAAATCAATGTTATTATAAATTTTGATGGCTCTTGTTCTGTAATTGATAATGGTAGAGGTATTCCTACTGGTATCATACCTAAAGAAGGAAAAAGTGCTGTAGAAGTTGTTTTAACAAAACTTCATGCCGGTGGAAAATTCGGCGGAGAGGGATATAAAATTTCTGGTGGTCTTCATGGAGTTGGTGTCTCTTGCGTTAATGCTTTATCAAAATACATGAAAGCTGATGTTTTTCAGAATGGAAAACATTTTCAAATTGAATTTAGCAGAGGTAAAGTTATTTCTCCACTGCAAACACTTGAAAATACGACTAAAAGAGGTACTATTATTACTTTCCTGCCAGATGATGAAATTTTTGAAACGACTGTTTTTAACTATGACACAATGAAAAACAGGTTTAGAGAAATTGCATTTTTGAACAAAGGTTTAATTATAACTCTCGAAGATAAAAGAGAAGGTCAAGAAAGAAAAGATTCCTTCGAATTTAAAGGTGGAATAATTGAATTTGTTGATTACCTTAATAAAAATAGAGACACATTATTACCTGAACCTGTTTATTTTAATAAATTTAATCATAATCAAAACAATGAAGTCGAAAATGAAATAGAAGTATGCTTCCAATTTAATGAGGGGTATAGTGAAATTATTAATGCTTATGCAAATAATATCAATACCGAAGAAGGTGGAACACATTTAGATGGTTTTAAGTCGGGACTAACAAAAGTTATAAATGATTACGCACTCAAAAACAAAATTATTAAAGATTCAGAAAAATTGTCAGGTGAGGATTGTAGAGAAGGAATTACCGCCATCATTAGCGTTAAATTAAGGAATCCTCAGTTTGAAGGTCAAACAAAAACAAAACTTGGCAATAGTGAAATGCGTAATATTGTTTATAAATCTATGCTCGATGAATTTGGAGACTATCTTGATAGACATCCAGTTGAAGCAAAAAATTTAATTTTAAAATCTATTACTGCTCAAAGAGCAAGGGATGCTGCTCGTAACGCAAGAGAACTTACGCGAAGGAAAAGTGTTTTAGAAAACACTACCCTTCCTGGTAAACTCGCTGATTGTTCAGAAAAAGATAGGAGATTCTGTGAAATTTACATCGTAGAAGGCGATTCCGCCGGCGGAACGGCAAAGACCGGTAGAGATAGACGTTTTCAAGCTATTTTACCTCTTAGAGGCAAAATTTTAAATGTAGAGAAAGCTAGACTTAATCGCATTTTGGAAAATAATGAAATAAAATCTATGATTACTGCTTTTGGCTGTGGTATTGGAAGCGAATTCAATGAAGAAAAACTTAGATATGATAAAATTATTTGTATGACAGATGCTGATGTCGATGGTGCACATATTAGAATTCTATTGCTTACCTTCTTTTTTAGATATATGCGACCACTCATTGAACATGGTCATGTTTACGCAGCAAAACCTCCCCTTTATAAAGTTTTAAAAAATAAAAAGGAAACTTATTATTTTTATTCTGACCAAGAATTAGAAGATTGGTATCAAACAAATGGTCGAAAAGGTTGCGACCAACAAAGATATAAAGGTTTAGGAGAAATGGATGCAGATCAATTATGGGAAACAACCATGGATCCTGAACATAGAATTTTAATTCAGCTTACTATGGAAGATGCTATTGAAGCAGAAAAATACTTTAACGATTTAATGGGTGAAGATAGTGAATTAAGAAGACAATTTATTGAAAATAATTCAACATTAGTTACAGATTTAGATATTTAATTATATTAAAAGGGTTTTAATCATGAATGATCTTGAAAAACAAAAATTATATAAAAAATTAATAGATACTTGGGGAGAAGAATCACAAATTAGAATGTGTATTGAAGAGATGAGCGAACTAACAAAAGAATTATGTAAGTACTTTAGATATAAAAACTTCGAACCTGATAAACTCGAAAATGTTAAAAAAAATATTATTGAAGAAGTTGCTGATGTAATAATTTGTGCCGAACAAGTTAAATTAATGTTTGGAAATGAGGAAGTTGATAAAGAAATATTATATAAACTTAAACGAGTTGAAAATAGAGTTTCTAAATTTATTGAAAACAAAAACAACTAATTTTATATCGGAGGAAATATGGATAAACAAGAAAATAAAAAGTCTCTAGAAGAAATTTTTAAAGATACTAAAATAGAAAAAGTCGATACTGTAGACAACTTAAAAAAATCTTTTATCTCTTATGCAATGGCTGTTAATGTTTCTAGAGCTATTCCTGATGTTCGTGATGGATTAAAACCTGTTCATCGAAGAATTCTATACGCTATGGGAGAAATGAATAACTTTTTTGACAAGCCTACTAAAAAATGCGCAAGAATAGTCGGAGATGTTATGGGTAAATATCATCCTCATGGCGACAGCTCTGTATATGATGCAATGGTAAGACTTGCACAAGATTTTTCTATTAGATATCCTTTAATCGATGGACAAGGTAACTTTGGTTCAGTAGATGGAGATCCCCCTGCTGCTATGCGTTACACAGAAGCTCGTTTAGCAAAAATTGCAGGGCTTATGCTTGAAGATATCGATAAAGAAACTGTTAATTTTTATCCTAACTTTGATAATACTCTTATGCAACCAGCAGTTTTACCTGCAAAAATTCCAAACTTATTAATAAATGGCTCAGATGGTATTGCTGTTGGTATGGCTACAAATATTCCTCCTCATAACTTAACTGAAGTTTTGAATGGACTTCAAGCTTTAATCGACAATCCTGATATCGAAATTGATGAACTTATTAAATATATTCCTGCACCTGACTTCCCTACCGGTGGTATTATCATGGGAAGAGTTGCGGTTAAAAATGCTTATAAGACCGGTCGAGGTGGAATAATTGTTCGTGGTAAAGCTGAAATTGAAGAAACATCTAGTGGCAAATGTAAAATTATTATTACAGAGCTTCCTTATCAAGTAAACAAAGCCCAACTTATTGTACAAATCGCTGATTTGGTTAAAAATAAAAAATTAGAAGGAATAAGTGATATTAAAGAAGAATCTGATCGACAAGGAATGCGCATTGTTATAGATATAAAAAAAGATTTCAATGCACAAGTTGTTTTGAATTCTCTTTATAAACAAACACAATTACAAAAAAGTAGTGGAATAATTTTTCTTGCACTTGTAAATAATCAACCTCGAATTTTAAATTTAAAAGAAATGCTTTATTATTATCTTGAACATCAAAAAGAAGTACTAGTCAGAAAAACTCAATATGATTTAGATAAAGCAAAAGAACGCGAACACATAGTTAAAGGTTTGGTTATCGCTCTTGCTAATATAGATGAAGTTATAAAAATCATAAAATCTTCAGATGACAGACAAGATGCCTCAATTAAACTTACTCAAAACTTTGAACTCGATGAAATACAAGCAAACGCAATATTAGAAATGAAATTATCAAAACTTACATCGCTCGAAGTAGAAAAACTAAATGAAGAATTAAGAGAACTTGATGCACTTATTATTGACCTCGAAGATATTTTAGCAACTCCTGCTAGAATTATGAAAATCCTTAGAGATAACTTTGAAAAAATTAAAAATGATTTTGGTGATAACAGAAAAACTGAAATTAGTCTAGAAACAGGTGGAATAGATATTGCCGACCTCATTGAAAAAGAAGATGTTGTTATATCTATGACTCATCAAGGATATATAAAACGAATGTCAACCAGTGAATACAAATCACAAAATCGTGGCGGAGTAGGTATTACTGCTCATAAAACAAAAGAAGAAGACTATATTGAAAAGATGTTTGTAACTTGCACCCATGATGATCTGTTGTTCTTTACAAATAAAGGTAAGGTTTATTGTATCAAAGCTTATGAAGTACCTGAAGCACAAAGAATTGCAAAAGGAAGAGCTATAATTAATCTTTTAATGCTCAGTGAAGGAGAAAAAGTAACAGCTATTATTCCTAGAAAAGAAGGTGCTTCTGGAAACCTTATAATGGCTACTAAAAATGGACTTATTAAAAAGACTAATTTAGTAGAATTTGAATCTATTAGAAAAGTTGGAAAAATAGCAATTCATCTTCTAGAAAACGATGAATTAATTGGAGTCGACCTCTCTAATGGTGAAGATGACATTTTGGTTGCTTCTCATTATGGAAAAGCAATACGTTTCAGTGAAAAAGATGTACGTAATATGGGACGCGATAGCCAAGGTGTCCGAAGTATGAAGTTAACAAACGACGACTTCATTGTTGATATGGCAGTAATTAAGCCTAACTCTCAAATTATAACAATTTCAGAGCATGGATATGGTAAACGTTCTAATGTTGATGAATATAGGTTACAATCAAGAGGTGGCATGGGTGTAAAAGCAGGAGTGTTTAATGAAAAAACTGGCCACCTTGTTGCTTTAAAACAATCTTTTGAAGATAATGATGTAATGTTAATTGCTGATAATGGTGTCATTATTAGAACTCCTGTAGAGCAAATTAGTTCTTTATCTAGAGTTAGCCAAGGTGTAAAAGTAATGAAACTAAAAGAAAATAACCTAATTGTAAGTGTTGCGCTTGTTAAAAAAGATGAACAAGAAAATAATGATGATAATTCAATAATCAAAAATGACATCAACACAGTTGAAAATAACTTGACACATGAAGAAGAAAATGCTATCCTTGAAAATCAAGTGGATAAAGTAGAAAACATAACTCCAATAGAAGAAAATTAACATAAAGTAAAAGATAAATTCTAATTTAATATTTACATCTTTCTGTCAAGACATCTTTTACAAATATGGAGGTAACAGTGGAAATAAAAGAAAAAGAATATTTGAATAGAACACTTAAAATTTTAAATAAAAAAATTGAAGAAAACAACAAAAAAACTGTTAATCTTTCCAAACAACTTGAATCTGGAATACAGAATCTTGCTGATGACTATTCAGATCTTTCACGAGGAGGAGACCTTTCTGGTGCTTATAGTAATCTTGCTGATATTGAAAGTTTAGAACATGATATTTATAAAGAAAATAAAAGATTACACCTGCAAAAAAACTCTCCTTACTTTGCAAGAATAGATTTTCTCCCTAATCATAAAAAAACTACTCAACGTGTCTACATTGGTATTGGGAATATAGTCGATAATAATAAAGTATACGTTGCTGATTGGAGAGCTCCTATATCTTCTTTATATTATGACTATAATTTAGGTGAAGCTTCTTTTAAAATTGATAAAAATGAATATAATGGAATCTTGCAATTAAAACGACAATACAAAATAGAAGATGGACAATTACTATCCTATTTTGACACAGACTTAACAATTAATGATGAAATACTACAAGATATTTTATCTCATAATGTTTCAGTAAAAATGAAACAAATCGTTTCAACTATTCAAAAAGAACAAAATTCAATTGTAAGAAATGATAAAAATGAAAATATGCTGGTTCAAGGAATTGCTGGTTCAGGCAAAACTTCTATAGCTCTCCATAGAGCTGCATATTTGTTATATAGACATAGATCTACAATTAAAAGTAGTGATATTTTAATATTATCACCTAATAATATTTTTTCAAGTTATATATCCGATGTTTTACCACAACTTGGAGAAGACAATCTTGTAGAAACAACATTTGCTCAAATTGCACGAGCTGAACTAAAAAGACCTATCCAATCTCGTGAAAGCATGTTAGATGAAATTGCAACATCTCCTAAACAAGAAGATTTAAATGAAATTTCTTATAAATCCTCTTATGAATATTTAGATGCATTATTAAGATTTTTAAAAGGTCCTTTTTTAGAAACATTCTCCCCTAAAACACTCTCATATATAGTAAATGAAGATATTGATGGAGAAAAAGAAATAATTTCATTTAGTGAGGAACAAACAAAAGACTTATTTTTTAAAACTTTTAAAGGGTATGACTTGTATGAAAGAATAAATAAAATTGCATGGCAATATGCAATGTATTTTACTGAAAAAAGACATTATTCAAAAGAACAAAACCAAGGCTTAAAAGAACGCTTTAAAAAAATATTATATAGATTTTTGCCAATTAGAGATATTGATAAAATTTATCAAATATTTATGGCTAGAGAAAATTTAAAAGCATCTGCAGAAACTTCAATTAAGTATATGGACAAAGGCACATATCTTGCAATAAAACATTATTTATATGGATTTGACCATGATTTCTCCGCTAAATATTTAATAATTGATGAAATGCAAGATTTCACACCCGTTGATATCTATATGTTTAAAAAATTATGGAAATGTCCTTGTATAGTAGTTGGTGATGTTAATCAATGTATCGAAAAAAATGTTTCAGATGAATATTTACAAATCACAGCAGATTTTTTAGGTTGTAAGTTGTTAGAATTAAAGAAAACTTACAGATCAACAAGGGAAATTGCCAAATTTACAAATGACATGATTGGTATAAAAGATGTTGAATTTGTAAATAGATCAGGTCAACCTCCTCAATTATTTCAGATAAAAGATCAAATTAACAAAATAATAGACATAATAGAAACCCAATGTAAATCATATGACCACATTGCAGTAATTTGCAAATGCAATAAAGAAGCAAAGTCTATTGCATCTAAACTTAAACAAAAAATAAACTGCACCTTAATAAATGAACCAGAAGATTACAATAATAGAATACTTATTACAACCTGTGCCACAGCAAAAGGAATCGAATTTGATGCAGTTATTATACCAAACGTAGATATTGCAAATTATCAAAACAAAGTAGATGAAAATATACTTTACGTTTCCAGTACCCGAGCTTTGCATAAACTATTCTTTGTTTGTGAAGACACACCTTCTGTATTTTTGAAAAATATTTCTTTACAAAAAGAATAATTATAAATTTTAAAAACAAATTTCAAACTTAAATCGTCTTTAAATCATGTATATCAAGAATATTTATGAATATATATGCAAAATAATTAAAGTTTAAAATTAATATCTATTAATATTATTATAATATTTGTTTAAAAATTACTTTTTTAAGTAAGTTTTAATGTGGAAATGTGGATAACTTGGGTGGAAACCCACCTAAAATGATTAATAATTATTAAAACGCATAAAAATAAACACAAATGTATAAATATTTATTTGTGGAAATGTGGATAACTTCTTGTGTACAAATTTAACAAAAATAAGCAATCAAACAACTAAAATTTCGCTTTTTATCAATTTCAAATTACTTAATATTTAATAATTGTTTTAAATTTTTAAATAGTTATTTACAACAATAATTTATTTTAAAAAGGAGTCATTTATGCAGCCTAAAAAAATTATAACACCTCGAAAATTGTCAGGTTTTATGGAACTTCCTCCATATAAACAAATTGTACTAGATGAAATGGTAGATAAAATAAGAAAATTATATCAATCTTTTGGGTTTATGCCTCTAGATACTCCAATACTTGAATTAAGTGAAATATTACTTGCAAAATCAGGAGGAAATATCGATAAAGAAATTTATAACTTTAAAAAAGGTGATACTAATATTTGTATGCGTTATGATTTAACCGTTCCACTAGCAAGATATGTTGCAATGAACTCTGACTCAATATCTTTTCCATTTAAAAGATATCAAATAGGAAAAGCCTATAGAGGTGAACGAGCACAAAAAGGCCGATTTAGAGAATTTTTACAATGTGATGCTGATATTGTTGGTTTAGAAGACCTTCCTCTAGTTGCAGATGCTGAATGTTTAATTTTAGTAAATAGAGTTTTTGATAAATTAAATTTAAATGTTGTCAATCATATATCTAATAGAAATATTTTATTTGGTTATTGTGAAGATTTAGGATATAAAAATATTACTGAAGATATTTTGATTATTTTAGATAAAATCGCAAAAATTGGAATAGACAATGTTAATTTTGAATTAAATAAACTAGGTGTTTCTCAAGAAAACTCACAAAAATTAATATACTTAACAAACATGTGCGGACCTTTTGATTTTATACTTGCTAAAATATCAAATATTTCCAATAATGTTACATTTCAAAAAGGTATTTCAGAATTAAAAGAAATTTCGAATTACTTAAATTCTTTTAATTTAAATAAAGATACTTATCTACTTGATCTTTCTGTTATAAGAGGTCAAAACTATTACACAGGAACTGTCTTTGAAGCAATTATGCCACTCCATCCTGAGTTTGGAACTATATGCGGTGGTGGAAGATATGATAACTTAGCTGGCTATTATACAGACAAAAAACTCCCTGGTGTCGGTTTAAGCATTGGATTAACTAGATTGTTTGACTTATTAGACCAAAATAATTTATTACCAAATCTCTCCCCTTCAATATTAGACTTACAAATTATTCCCCTAGGTAATACCATTGAAGAATGTCTATCACTACTAAACTTTTTTCAAAGATCACTAAATTGCGAAATAAACTATGAGAATAAATCATTTAAATCAAAAATGAAAGAAGCAAATAAAAAACAAATACCATATATTTTAATTGTAGGAGAAAATGAAGTTCACTTGAAAAAATATTCTCTAAAAGACATGGATACTGGAGAACAATTTTCTCTATCAAAAGAAGATTGTTTGAATAAAATATTAAAAAAATAAAAAAACATCAAAAATTTTGATGTTTTTTTTATTTTCTTTTTTATTTAATTTAATAAAAGATTATACTATACATATGAATGAGAAAATTAACAATAAATTAAAAACATTAACAACTAAGCCAGGAGTATATATAATGAAAGATAGCACTGGTTTAGTAATTTATGTGGGTAAAGCTAAAAATTTGAAAAATAGAGTAAGTCAATATTTTAGAAATTCCTCAAAACCAACAAAAGTTCAAGCTATGGTTGACAATATAGATTCTTTTGATTACTTTATTACAATGTCTGAAATGGATGCTTTAGCACTAGAAAACAATTTAATAAAAAAATACCAACCTTTTTATAATATATTACTAAAAGATGACAAGCAATTTCCTTATATTAAAATAGATGTTAAATCCGAATTTCCAAAAATTGAAATAGTAAGAAAAGTAAAAAATGATGGAGCCAAATACTTTGGACCTTATTTTGCAGGAATAGATGCTAGAGAAATTGTAAAATCGATACATTCTGCATTCAAAATAAGATCATGTAATTTGAAAATATCTAAAAATTCATTTACAAAAAGAGAATGTTTGAATTATTCATTAGGTCTATGTTCTGCTCCTTGCACCATGAAAATTTCTTCTCAAGAATATAAGAAAGAAATCGATAAAGTCATAAATTTTTTAAATGGTAATGATGATGAAATTGAACTCATTTTAAAAGAAAAAATGGAAAATGCAGCAAAAAATGAAAATTTTGAGAATGCAATTATTCTAAGAGATAGGTTGAAGATGATTGCGAAACTAAAACAAAAAATAGTTGCTAACTTACCAAAAGATATTAGTAAAGATGTATTTTCATATTACTCAGATGGTCTTAGTGGCGTTATTACTAATATGGTTGTCAGAAGCGGTAAAATTCTTGGTATTATTTCCTACCCTTGTCTTGATGCTGAACTAGAAGAAAGTCAAACATTATTTAACTTTCTTATTCAATATTACCAAAATCTTATTATTCCTCACGAAATTATATTATCTCATAATTTTGATGAAAAAGACAAAGAACTACTTAATAAATATTTTAACAAAAAAATAAATATTATTTCTAATCCACATGGTCTGAATAAAAATCTTTTAGATATGGCAACTGAAAATGCAAAAGAATACCTTGAAAAACACTTAGAAAAAGAAAAAATTAAATATAATAACTCAATAGGTGCTATCAAAATGTTACAATCAAAACTTAATTTAAAAGAGTTACCATTAAGAATGGAATGTTATGATATTTCCAATATTAGCGGAACAAATAAAGTTTGTTCGATGGTTGTTTTCATAAATGGAGAAGCTAGCAAAAAAGATTATAGAAAATTTAAAATTAAAACTGTAAAAGGAGCAAATGATTTTGCTTCTCTTGAAGAGGCCTTAAAAAGAAGACTAAAAAGATTTTTAGAACAAAATGGTGAAAGTTTTAAAGAAAAACCTAATTTAATTATTATTGATGGCGGAAAGGGACAATTATCTTCATCTTTTTCAATTTTAAAAGAATTTGGCTTAGATAATCAAATTCAAATGATAAGTTTAGCAAAAAGAATTGAAGAAGTTTTTACTCCAAATTCTTCAACGCCTATCCTTCTTAAACCATACAGTGCAGAATTAAAACTTTTACAAAGAATAAGGGATGAGGCACATAGATTCGCAATTACTTATCATAGGGCTCTACGAAATAAAAAGCAAACCACATCAATTCTAGATAATATACCTGGTATTGGACCTAAAAAAAGAGATGCTCTTTTAAAAGTTTTTGGTACAAGTAACAATATTGCTAAAGCTGAAATTAACTTGCTCGAATCAGTACCAGGTATAAATAAGAGTTTAGCAATAACAATTCATAATTATTTACAAAATAATAATGTTCAATCTATAGAAGAATAGTAAAAACTGATACCATTTAATATTTAGTTTTATTTGATAATTTTTATTTTTATTGTTATACTTATTTTTAGGAGGATATTATGAAAAAAATTAAAATGGTTCAATATGGTTGTGGCAAAATGAGTGCTCTAACCATGCGTTATGCCCTAGAAAAAGGCATTAAAATTGTTGGTGCTTTCGATATTGATAAAAATAAAATAGGAAAAGATATCGCTGATATAATAGGATACGAAAAACCTCTTAATATCAAAATACAAAACGCTGATGATTTTGATAAATTCTTACAAAATAAAGATGTAGATATCGCAATAATAACTACAACAAGTATTTTCTCTGAAAACTATCCTATTTATGAAATTTGTGCTAAAAATGGAGTAAATGCTATTTCTACATGCGAAGAAGCATTTTTTGCGCAAAACTCAAACCCAAAATTAGCTAAAAAATTAGATAAAATCGCCAAAGATAATTTATGTACAATATGTGGCTCTGGTTATCAAGATGTATTCTGGGGAAATTTAATTAGTATCATTGGTGGTGCTACACAAAAAATTACAACAATTAAAGGAAAATCAAGTTATAATGTTGAAGATTATGGAATTTCCCTCGCAAAAGTGCATGGTGCAGGTTTAAGTCAAAGCGATTTTCAAAAACAAATCGCATCTATTGATGAAATTTCATCAGAAGAAAGAAAAAAATTAATTAATTCAGGTAAGTTTGCACCTAGTTTTATGTGGAATGTAAATGGTTGGTTATGCTCTAAATTAGGTCTTCATATAACAAATCAATCTCAAAAATCAATTCCTCAAATTGCAAATGAAGATTTATATAGTTCCACACTTGATATGACAATCCCTAAAGGTTACTGCACCGGACTTAGTGCTGTAGTAACAACTGAAACAAAAGAAGGAACAACTATTATTTCAGAATGTATCGGAAAAGTTTATGACAAAAACGAATTTGACTGCAATGATTGGACAATTGAGGGAGAACCTTCAACAAGAGTTGTCATTGAAAGACCTGCTACAGCAGAACTTACTTGTGCAACACTTATAAATAGAATACCTGAAGTTTTAGTTGCAGAACCTGGATATACAACTACGGATAAGATGCCAGAAAACATTTATAAAGCACACAATTTAGAACAATATATTGAATTCGTTGATTGTTGTTGCGAAGAACATAATTGTAATTGCAACCATAAAGATTAATAAAGTATTGTCAAAAAGGATTATATTATGAAAAAAGGATTATTTATATCTTTTGAAGGTGGAGAAGCATGCGGTAAATCTACACAAATAAAACTCTTAAAAGAATATATCAATAAGTATAAAAATAAAGATGATTTTGTTTTCGTTAGAGAACCGGGTGGAACTCCCCTAGCTGAAGAAATCAGAAAACTTTTATTAAATTATGAAGATGACAAACCACTACCAATGACAGAATTACTTTTGTTTTGCGCGGCTAGAGTAGAAAATGTTTACAAAGTTGTTAAACCTGCTCTAGAAAATGGAAAAATTGTAATAGCGGATAGATTTTATGACTCCACTATAGCTTATCAAGGTATGGCAAGAAAAATTATGTCTGCAAAACAAATTTTATCATTAACAAAAACTATTATTGGAAATGTGTCTCCGGATTTAACATTTTATTTAAAAATTTCTCCAGAAAAAGCTTTTGATAGAAAGAAAAATATAAATGAAGATTTAGATAGAATTGAAAAAGAAGGTTTGGAATTTCATCGTTTGGTATCAAAAGGATATGATTACATCGCAAATTTAGAAAAGCAAAGATTCTGCATAATAGATGCAACAAAAACGCCTAATGAAATATCTGCTCAAATTATTGAAACTATAAATAAAAAAATGGAAGAAAATTTATAAATTTTCTTCCATTTTTTTACAGTCTTTACAAAACTCTTTATAATCAAATTCTTGCATTATTTTTACATTCGATATTAATATTACATATGGTTTACTTCTGAATGCTTTTTTATAATAATCATAAACATCATTAAATGTAATTGATTCTATCTCCTTTTTTATTATCTTGTCACTATTACATATCTCATTGAATTGTGTATATTCATAAAATCTTCCCTTCGAAATTAATGACAAATTCTCTAAGTCAAAATTGACTTGATCAATTTTTCTCTCTTTATATTTGTTAAAAAGAGTTTCATTAAACTGATTATCAAAAAAACGCAAAAATTTTGTAAAATTTTGTATTATTTTTATAATATTGTTATCATTACAATTAATTGTGATAACACATTCATTATAAATATTATCATTATATATATTAGAATATGAATTATAACACAAATTTTGATTTGTCCTATAAAATTCAAAAAGTTTTTCATTTAAACAAGAATTAAATAAAATTTGTTTAAAAACCTCTTTTCTCTCTGAAAATTTTTTACATTTATCAACAATAAAAATAATATTAAAGATTGACTTTCCTTCCTCAGGAGCAGAACTTTGAATAAAACAAGGATTTTTATACCCTAAGTAATTTTCAAAATCAAACCCCCTTTTCTCTCCAATAGGAAGCCTTGTTAATATGAATTTATTAATATTTTTAATAATTCTTTTTAAAGATATTTTTCCGCTTACTACAATAATTAAATTTTTTTGAGTTAGATATTCCTTTATGAATTTTTCAATATCTTTTAATGTTATATTTTTTACAGTATCTATACTTCCTGCAGCACTAGTATTAAAATTTTTAAACTCTTTTTCTTTAAATAAATTATGAAAGATTACATTATCAAGTTCAACTTCATTAACTCTTTTTCTTGTTAAAATTTCATCATAAATTATTTCTCTTTCTTTATAAAACTCATCTTCTTTAAACAACATACTATTAAAACTTTCTGTCATCAAATCAAATGCCTCTTCAAACTTGTTTGATGATACCTGTAATAAAAACTTCATATATAACAAACCTGTTATAGCATTGCTATAATTATATTTGTTTTTCATTGAACGTCTCTCATTTCTAGTATGTTTTTCAGTCGAAAAAGCACTTGAAAGTGCATGCTCACAAAAATGAGCAAGTCCTGCTTTCCCTTTTGGATCATTTAATGCTCCTGCTTGAAATATTAACTGCAAGTCAACACCATTTACCTCTTTGACATACGTATGAATTAACTTGATACCATTTTTTAAAAAAACAACTTTTGTTTTCATTATTTTCCCTTTGTATATTTATAAAATACCACAAAAAAAGCAAAAAAGATAGTAAAAACTATCTTTTTGTTTTAATCATCATTTTTTAAATTTAAATTAGCTTTTTTTTGAAATTTCCCATCTTTCTTGTAAACAACAAATTTTGTATCCTGAGATTTGCTTAACTCCTGAACTCTTGCTAAAGCCTCATCTTTAGTTTTTTTACTATCAATAATTCTCTTTGCACCATCTTTTTTTATTTTCCACATTTTATCTTCTTTATCATACAAAACTCTATAAACAGCCTTTTTCTCAGTTTTTGCTTCGCTCACCTTCTCCTCCTTTGTTACATTTTCATCCATTTTTTCAGAATCTTTTTCTTCAACATTCTCTTTTAAAATTTCATCTTGAGTATTCTTCTCTTCTTTTTTCTTTTTCTTAAAAAAACACATATTTTTTCATCTCCTTGTTTATCACTTGTTTTTATTATAACATTGATTCTTCTCATTTTCAATAGCTTTCTTATTTTTTTTAAAAAATATCATTAATTATTTTATAAAATCTTAAATATATGTTAGAATTATTGCATAAGGAGAAAATTATGAAATATATTGGAACTATTTCGCATGGTATTAAAGCCCCTATTATTCGACCTGGAGATGATTTGGTTGAGATAACAGTTAACAGTTTAAAAAATGCAGTTAAAGAAGCGAATATTACTCTTAAAGACAAAGATATTGTTGCAGTAACAGAAGCTATAGTCGCAAAAAGTCAAGGTAATTTTGCTACTGTAGATGATATTGCTACTGATGTTAAAAATAAAATGGGAGGAGGCCCTATTGGTGTTATTTTCCCTATACTTTCAAGAAATAGATTTGCTAACATTTTGAAAGGAATTGCTAAAGGAAGTGATAAAATTATCCTACAACTCTCTTATCCCTTTGATGAAGTTGGAAACCCTCTTGTATCAATTGATAAACTTTACGAACTTGGAATTACAAACTTTAATAAAACTTATACAGAAAAACAATTTTACAATTTAGTTGGTAAAATAGAACATCCTTTCACAGGTATGGATTATATAAAATTATATAAAGATATTTGTGGTAAAAATTGTAAAATTATTCTTTCAAATGATCCTACAACAATTCTTAAATATACAAAAAAAATTATTACTGCTGACATACATTCTCGTTTTAGAAACAAAGATGTTCTTTTAAAAAATGGTGCTGAGATTGTTTTATGTTTACATGATATTTTAAATAAATCTGTAAATGGAAGTGGCTATAATGAAGAATTTGGTGTCTTAGGTTCTAACCTTTCAACTGATGAAAAACTTAAGTTATTTCCTCGAGATACAAAAGCATTTATTAAAAAATTACAAAAACGATTAATTGAAGAAACTGGTGTTAAAATGGAATGTATGGTCTATGGCGATGGTGCTTTTAAAGATCCCGTAGGCGGAATTTGGGAATTAGCTGATCCAGTCGTTTCACCTGCTTACACTGATGGTCTTATAGGAACACCTAATGAAATCAAATTGAAATATATAGCAGATAATAAAATAGGTGATTTATCTGGAGAAGAAGCCATAACTGCAATAAAAGATATTATTAATCAGAAATCTAAAGATTTAAAAAACAAAAATGAATCACTTGGCACAACACCTCGTAGATTAACCGATTTGTTAGGTTCTTTAAGTGATTTAACAAGTGGAAGTGGAGATAAAGGAACCCCAATTGTTTTGATTACAGGTTATTTTAATAATTATGCTGATGATTAATAAAAAACGTTAATTCAATAATCATTCTTAAGGTAATATAAAAAAGGAACTTACTATTTATTAAGTTCCTTTTTTATTCTAAATCTTCATTAATTAATTTCATTTATCCTTATCATCATGCAAGATTGAAGTTTTTAGTCGTGTATATTCTTCATAATTAATTAAATCATTTTGATATAAAGTTTTTGCATCAGCAAGTTCTTTGTCTTTTTGAGGTCCTCTATCAATTCTATTATAAAAAATTACCCCATAATCACTACCTACACCTGTAAAATATCCAACTATTGTAAGAACAACAAATATTAAACCTCCAAATATAAATTGTAGAATAGCAAATAAAAATATAGAAAATAGATTCTCAATAAGTTTTTCTTTTGTATATCTCTCATAAGATTTAATTTTCATTCCTACACCAATTGCTATTAATCCAATAATTGGAACAACTATACAACAAGTAATAATTTTTACTTTTTCACTTTCATAATCTGCACTTTCTTTACCAATCCAACTTAAAAATCTTTCACTTGACATTACAAATATAGAACCAATTATAATCATTATCACAATACAAGCAACCCCAAAAGTAATTGACAATGCCCCCGACCATGAGAACCATTTATTTTTGGAGAAACCTTTCTTATATTTATTCAATGCAGAATGAGTATATTTATCATCTATATTTTTGTCAATTTCTAAATCTTTTTCTGTAATATGCGATACAGATGATTCTCTCAATTCTTCTTTAATCTCTTCTTTTAAATTTAATTTCTTTTCGCTCATAGTTTATATTATAACATAAAATCTATAATTTGTAAAGACCTGTTAATAAATTATTCTTTCTCCACGAAATCTATTAAAATTAGTTAAAACTTCATACTCTGATGTATTTATGATTTGAGATAACTTTACTGCATCTTTCATAATTAAAACATTATCTCCTATTTTGCAAGAAATATTACTAATATCCACCATAAAAGCGTCCATACAAATATTACCAACATTTAAAGCTTTTTTACCATTTATCTCAACTTCTAATTTGTTTGATAATTTTCTTGGCAAGCCATCACCATATCCTAAAGGAATTGTCGCTATCCTTATATTTTCTTTTGCGGTATAACCGCATAAATATCCAACATGTTCTCCTTTGGCAACTTCCTGTACATCAACAATCTTACTATAAATTTGCATAACTGGTTTTAGCTCTTCATTTCCATAACCATAGCACTCTATGCCTACTCTATACATATCAGCATTAATGTCAGTAAAAATAGATCTTCCACCTCCAACATGTTTAATTGTATTCCAATTATTAGGTAAATATGAAAGAAATCTATAAAAAGTTTCTTTTTGCCTTTGTGTATAATTTAAATCTGTTGTTAATGATGAAAAATGAGTATAAATTCCTTCAAGTTGAAGATTTTTTCTTTTTAAAAGATTTATAACTTCCTTAAACTCGTTTAAAGTTTTAATACCATATCTATTCATACCAGAATTTATACAAAGGTGCATCTTTGGAATTAAACTAATCTCATTATTAACAAGTTTTAAAATTTTTTTTAGTTGCTTATATGAAAAAAGAGCAAATGATATATTTTGTTGAATACATGTAAGATAATCATCACACGCACCAAATACAATTATATCATTATTAATAATTTTTCGTAATTTCTCAGCTTCACTTTGATTAGAAACGCCAAAATACTCAACCTCATCTTTTAATATAGAAACAATTTCAGCAGAGCCATGACCATAAGCCTCTGCTTTAACCATTACACAAATTTTTTTATCTTTTTTTATTTTTTTTAAAAAACTTAAATTATGTAATAAATTATTTTTACTTAACAAAATTTTAGAGAACATGTTAATAATTATTCATAACATATTTTTTTTGTGTATAAAAAAAATGGCAAACGCCATTTTTTTTATCATACAACTAATGGAATAATAATACCAGCAATCACTATTAATAGACAAATTACATACAATACTTTCCATACCATTGGCTTTGATCTTACATAGCGCCAAGCTAAAATAGCAACTATGACAATCATAATGGCCGTTGCAACACCTTGTAAAGCACTAACAACTTTAAAGTTAACGCCAACTGCAGACAAAACTAATGAAACTGCATATAAGAAAGTTACTGCGACAATTGTCCAAAATGAAACTTTATTTAATCCCCAAGAACTTCTTTTCGAAGATGATGATGAACTTGATGATTTTGTAGTCTTCTTTGTATTTGCCATAATATCCTCCTATAGTGTATTATACTACTCAAAAAAAAATATGTCAACGCTTTGACTTTTAAAGATAAATTATTTTTCATTTTTATCATCCCACAACATAAGCAAATCAACATAATTTTCCCATTTATAATCTCTAATAGGCATTGGTTTTGAATCTTTAAAATATAATACCAAAGCAGGTCTTATTCCATTATACTCATCTTTGAATTCATATCCCTGCATTTTCCCTTCTAAAATTAAACGTTTGACTTTAGCATGATAGTTAAAATAACTCATTAATACCTTCCTTACTTACTTAATATTAATATAACTAAATTATCATATTTTATTTATTATCCTAAAGCAACATCTAAAACCATCATCAAAACAAATCCAAAAATAAATCCCCATGTTCCAATATTTGTTTCAACTGAAATTTTAGATTCTGGCAACAATTCTTCTGCTACAACAAAAAGCATTGCACCTGCACTAAAGGCCAACAACCAAGGCATAATACTTGATAAACTAGTGGCCAAAAAAACACCTAAAACCGCCATTATAGGTTCAACAACTCCACTTAAAACACTATAGAAAAAAGCTTTCATTTTACTTTTTAATTCTTGTTTCATAGGTAAACTAATTGCAGCTCCTTCTGGGAAATTTTGTATTCCTATTCCAATAGCCAACCACAACGCTGCATAAAAAGCACTAGACTGACCCAATACAAAAGCATTACCAAAAGCCAAACCAACTGCTAAACCTTCAGGTATGTTGTGTAAAGTAACTGCTAAAAATAGTTTTGAAGATTTTGTTAACTTTTCGACCTTATTATTCTTTTTTCTTAATAAAAAAGGAATAAAATTATCCATTATAACTAAAAATAAACAACCTAAAAATATTCCAACCATAGCGGGAATAAAGCTTAAATTCCCTAAATTCTCACTTTGATTAATTGATGGTATTATTAACGACCAAACTGATGCAGCAATCATTAATCCTGAAGCAAAACCTAAAAACAAACTATTTATATTTTTACTAAGTTCTTTTTTAAATAAGAATACTACCGCACCACCTAATGATGTCATTACAAAAATAAATAAAATTCCAATTATTGTTATTAAAGTATTATTCAAAATTTCTCCTAAGTAAAACACAGGCCTCAATAATAATATAATAATTTTTAGTCTTTAAGTTACAAAAAAAATAAAAAAGATTCTTTTTTGAACCTTTTTTATTCATTTTCTATTTTTTTCTTATTAATATTTATAGCCTTGATAATATTTGAAATAACTTTATTTTTATTTAACCACCAATCCCTGCTCCAAACTCTCATTATCTTCCAACCTCTAGAAGATAAGAATTTATTTCGATATACATCTCTTTCTAAAATTGATTCACTACTATTATAAGCTGCATAATCACACTCTATCCCAAGCAAATATCTATCCACATTTTTATCATATACAGCCAATGAAATTTTATAATTAGTATTTCCCAAATTTGTTTCAACATCATACCCTAATTTTACTAATTCATTTTTAATATCATTTTCTAATTCATTTAACACAATAACTTCCTTAGATTGAGGTAGAGCAGGCTTGAAACTATCTAAAATAAATGAGACTTCTTTATTCTTTTTAGAAGAGATTGCTCTTACATATTTTAAATAACTCTTAAATATTTTTGGACCAGCGTTTTTAGTCCCTTCAACTAACAGTTCTTCCGGCTCTATAGAAGTAACAACATAAATCTTTTCCTTTGCTCTTGTTATCGCAACATTTAAACGATTTTCACCACCTTCGACTGACAACGGACCAAAATGCGCAACAACTTTTCCATATTCATTTCTAGCATAACCAATACTAAATATAATTATATCTCTTTCATCACCTTGAACATTTTCAAGATTTTTAATAAAAATAGATGTATCTTCTCCATTATCTTTTCTGTTTTGTTCTCTAATATAAGCATCTCTAAAGGCAGAATCTTTTTTACATTCTTCATCAATAGCATCTTCAATAGCTAATTCTTGCTCAGTATTAAACGTTATAATACCTATTGATGATTTGTTCTTTTTGTTTTTAATTAATTTTTTTAATAAAGAAACAATAGCGTTTGCTTCTTCTTGATTCTTTCTCCCCAACCATCTTCCATTTACTTTTATTCGTTCAATTGGTTTACAACCTACATTTTTTGAAATATTAGGGGCAACTTGCAGTTTTCCATCATAAAAAGCATAATTAGAAAAGTTTATTAATTCTTCATTTTTACTTCTATAATGATATGTAAGATTTGTACTATTATATCTAGATGTCGCTAGGTCTAACAAACTTTCGACTTCTAATGCAGCAGCTGTTGCTAAATCCAACTCATCTTCATTATCATTTCCTAAATAACGCTTCATAAATGTTGCTGTAGGTCTTAATTGTTTTGAGTCTCCTGCAACAACGATATATTTTCCTCTATAAATTGTTGGTAAAGTATTTTCAATAAAAACTTGACTAGCCTCATCAAAGAGAATAATATCAAATAAATTTTTCTTTAAAGGAAAAATGGTAGATACACTTTCTGGCGATAATAGCCAACATGGAAACAGTTTAAGTAAATAATCACTATATAATTCCATCATTTTTCTTATTGGCATTAATCCCTGTTGTTTAGTTATTTGATAAAGATAATTTTTATTCTCGGGATCATTATTAAAGTGTTCCACATAATCTTCTTTAAATTTATCAATACAAATACTATTTGAAATTTGTTTTTCATCTTCTTTCAAAGATAATATACGATTTCTAATATTTTCAAAATCAATAATTTTTGAAAGTTTATCCTTATATTTTTCTTCATAAGTCACAGCTTCATGATATACTCTAACTCCCAATAATTTATCTATTATTTCTTTAAATTGTCTTGCACTATTTGAATTTATATATGCAAAATTTAAAATATCTTTTTCTTCATCAGTAAGTCCTTGTAAAGATATATTTACATCTCTAATCTCTACGTAATCATTTAAAGCATTTAATAACAATTTTAAAAACACAGTATTGCCATTTATTATATTATCTACTGTCATTAAATAACCTTTTCTATCTAGCACTTTTTCCAATAATTTATAATCTTGAATATAGTTTTGAATATCATTTAAAGTTCCCTCAAACTTTTCTTTGATTTCATCCTCTTTCTTTGATAACTTATATTTTACGAATGGATATAGTGGAAAAAAAACTTTAGACCAATTTAAAGCACTATTTAAATTAGGATAATCTATTTTTGAAATCATTTTAATCAAAGGCTTCAGTTTTTCATTATCTTCAATATCATTTTCAAGCATATATACCATCAGTTGTCTTGAATGTTCATGCTTTGCTGTATCAAAAGGGATTATTGTTTTTTGAATTAAATTATTTAAATAAGTCTTCATTTGGTTAATTATATGTATATCAACATCAGATTTAATATGATCAATTAATGGATTATTTTTCTTTAATTCAATATACCTATAATATAAACTGCTCTTATTTTTTTCTTTAATCACTCTTAAAGTAGAATAAAGTTTTTTATAATCCATTTTCATAATATCTTGGTTTTTTAATAATGATTTATATAAAATATAGTCAAAACTATTTTTACCAATTTTTGCAGAATTTGTATACATTTCTTGTAAAGTTAATCCAAATGGAGTTGATGTAAAAAGTGTATCAGAAATTATTTGCAATTCGTCTATTTCTTTGTTAAGATTCTCTTCAACCTGTTGAAATTCTCCTTCTCTTGATTCAACAGGTTTATAGTTTTCAATTAACGCTTGATGCATTTTATTACATCTTTCATAAAATTCAACTTTATTTTTTTCTGCATCAGTAATAAACATACATTTACTATTTAAATTTTTTAGACGATTAAATACAACATCTAAAGCAGCCTTTTTTTGAGAAACAACTAAAACTTTTTTGTTTTTACATAAAGCATCTGAAATTATGTTAACTATAGTTTGAGATTTTCCTGTTCCGGGAGGTCCATAAATAACCATATTCCCAAATTGATTTAATTTTGAAATTGCACTTTCTTGAGCATAATCTAAATCATTTATAGTATATACAGAGTTACTTACTTTTTTTATCTTTTTACTTGGTTTACTTTCCAATAATTGGTCAATTGCATCTGATGACCATCTCATCTTCTCTAACAAAGAATAGTCATTATAAATAGCATTTGCTAAAGGAAATCTTCCAATAACACAAGAATTGATAATTTTTAAATCCTCATCTCGATAAGTAGGCTCATCTATTTTTTCAAAATCAACTAGACCATCATTAAATCCCTTATCATACTCAAATCTAAAACCATAAGCAGAAAGATAGTCAATAACATCATTAACATTTTTTAATTTATAATCTATTAGATTATCAAACTCCATTATTAGTCCATCACAATTTAATCTATGTTCCTTTGCATACGCAAGCATTAAAACTTTATTAAATTGAACAAACTCATCATGTTTTAACTCAATAGAAACTGTTGAATCATTTTCAACATTAATGACAACTGGAAATAAAATTAGCGGTGCTTTTATTTGTAAATCTTTATTAACATAACCTGTAACAAAAGGATATCCTACAAACATTTCATATCTACCAGTTTCTCTTGCAAATTCTTCCACTTCTCTTTTTAAAGATTTTAATTTTGTAACCTGTGATGTAATAGTTTTTTTAATTTCTTCTCTTTTAAGTCGTTCTCTCCTTAAATTTTCATTTCTTTTCTCTTCCAAAGATAAATCTTGGGTTTCTATAAAAGATGACTTGATTTTTTCATCAAGTTTAAAATTTTTGAATAATCTTTCTTTTATATCTTTTCGAATTAAAGCAAAACTATTTCTTTTCCCTTTCCATAAAAAATTATAAAATTCATCAAACTCTTTTTTATCATCAGAAATAATTTTCCCAATGTCATAGGCATATTTTTTGCTAAGATTCTTTGAATATAAACTTCTATTTTTTCCACTGATTTCGATTAATCTTTCCTTGTAATACTTATAAATAGACTTCATTTTTGCCCCTTTTTCAACATATATATTCTATCAAAAAATATAAATAATATCAAGTGTAAATTATAATGGTTTTAATTACTATTTTATAAAATTTTTAATAAATGTTTTTCTATGAATTGCTGATGGTCCAAATTTGATTAAACATTCGATATGTAATTTAGTTCCATACCCCTTATGTTTATCAAAAAAATATTGTGGATATATTTTACTTAACTCTATCATTTTTCTATCACGATAAACCTTAGCTAAAATAGATGCTGCCGCTATGTTATAACTCAATGCATCACCTTTTATAATATTTTCTTGATAAATATCTGTATTTATGTGTACTGCATCAGTTAAAACTACGTCTGGTTGAATTTTTAAATTATTTAAGCATTTTTCCATTCCTAATTTTGTCGCATTTAAAATATTAATATTATCTATAACTTTTTCATCAATTTCAATTATTGAATATGATAATGCAGTTTTTTTTATTTTTTCATATAACATTTCTCTTTTTTTTACAGATAATTTTTTACTATCATTCACACCATCAATTATTAATTCTTTACCTAATGGCATAATCACACAAGCACAAACAAGAGGTCCTGCTAAAGGTCCTCTTCCGGCTTCATCAATACCAGCAATTAAACCATCTGAAAATTTTTTTTCATAATCCAACATTTTTTACCCTTTATTTCTCCTGATATATATTTTATCATTATCATACTTATTTTCAAATTAATTAAAACAAAATTTTATATTTGATAATAATTTTAATTTAAAAGTTTTAAATAAAAAACTTTTAAAATATTGCAAAATTGAAGAAAATATGTTATAATACTCAAGCAAAGTTTAAAAATATTTAACATTTGTCTATATTGAAAATAATAACGTAAAATAGTAAAAACAATTCAATTTGAATTATTATTTTATTTAAAATGCGTTCATAGCTCAGCTGGATAGAGCGTCTGTCTACGGAACAGAAGGTCTGGGGTTCGAATCCCTATGGACGCACCACTAATTTTATTTATTTCAAAAACTTCTAGTGTATTTTGGAAAACACTAGATTTTTTATTGAAAAATAATTTAAAATTTACTTATATAGCAAAAATATTTTAATATTATAATGTTATATTATTTTAAATTATAATATATTTTAAAATTTTTAAAATTAAAAAAATAAAAAACAAGAATTATTCTTCTTGTTTTTTGTTTTTTCTAATGTATTGTAAATAATTTTTTATTAGGTTGCCATTCATCTCCAATTTTACCAACTTTAACACCAGCAAATATATCAGCAAAATCCAAATTGCAATCTCTAATAATTCTAAATGCATATTTATACGCATCATCAATAACTTTTTGATCATATTCAAAGTTGCTCTTGTAAAAAATAATTTTATTATTTAAAACAAATCCCCTTGTTAAAGAATTAAATATCTCCAAAGATATATTTAAAGCTTGAGCCCATTGGTAATGACTTAATTTACTATTAGATAAATACAAAATATCATTATTTAATATCATAAACATTGTTCTCTTTTGATGAAAAATCTCGACTTTATTTCTTTGCTTTAAGTCCAATACATTTTCGAAATTATTAATATCATATTTATTCGATTTTTTCATACTTAACTTCCTGTTATTCGATATTATTTAATTTTTATATTTAAAATTATAATAAGAATTTATTTATCTAAAACAAAAATTACTTCTATTAAATTATTTCTTAAATTTTCAGCATTTGAACCTTCACCTGAAACATGGATCGAAGCACTAACCTCTCCACTAGTTTGTTCCTCAAAAGTTAAAGTAAATGTTGAAGTAAGATTTTCTTCAGTAGGTCCTATTAGTTCTGGTATCTCTTCATAAGTAAATTCTTCTGTAGTATATTGATATCTCAAATCATTAAACGTAGATTGCCAAACAACTATAACATTTATTGTATTTTCACCTTCTTCCAATCCAAGTTGCTCTCTCGTAAGTTTTATTAATGCCCCTCTAGAATCTTTCACAAAATCTCCTAAATCAACTATTCCTGCCAAAACTTCAGAAACATTAATTTTTAAATCTAACTTTACATCATTTTCATCTACTTCACCATTATTATTTGTGTCTAATACAAAAATCATTGGGTAAGGTGGTTCTTCTGCAAAAACGAAGCTAACTGGAACATAAAAATACGTATCTGCTTGCATATAAATTAATACATATTTTGCATTTTCTACTCCTGTTATACTTCCATCAAGATCCACTTGTAATTTTAAAACAATGTTCGTTAAATCAGTGATAGGATTCATACTTTCATCAAATAAGTTGTCTTCATACATAGTTCTTCCTGATAATGTAACATATTCCTCATCACCTAAATCTACTTCTCCAAAATACCCTAAATACATTGGTTCATTATCTATTAATGCTATTTTTACATTTCCATCAACTTGATCACCATTTGTTTGTAAATATAATTTGGTATCATTATAGAATACTTCAAAAATCAAAGATTCAATTTTTTCGACAATTATTGTAATAGTTCTCGTTACAGTATTATCAGAAGAAATTATTTCTATGACATAGGTACCTACTTTTTCTAAAGAAACATTCTTTGAATTTCTATTTTCAATTAATTCATCTTCAAAATATACTTTTACTTGAATATATTCGTCTTCTGGAATAATTTCAAAATTCCCATATATATTTAAATTTTCTATAACATATAAATTATCTTCGAGTTGATCTGTTATATTTTTTTCAGGTGGTACTTGATCAGAAAGTATAAATTCAGCATTTATGTTATTTGATATTTTATCATAAATATTTGTAAAATATATTCTATAAATTTTTTGACCACTTTCTGTTTCAAGTTTATATTGTATATAAGCAAGATTATTATTTTCAATAATTATCTCTTTAGAAAGAACTGTAACTCCTTCATTAACATATATTGCTATATCATCACTAGTAACTCTTGCCAAACTGTATAGCGATATAGTGTCCTGAATATTATCATTAACATTGCTTATGGTAATCGTTGAACTATAATCATAAGTATTAATAAACTTTATAGTTATTGAATTAACATATTTTCCTGGTAAATCTTCGTCGCTAATATACTCTACATATAATTTAAATTCATAAGTATATTTAACTGAATCTACTGTAACAGAATAAACTGCATTGATTATATTCTGTCCTTCATTTAATTGTATTGAATCATTACCATTAAATATAATTGATTGAGATTTAAAATTGGAAGTATCAATGTATTCTTTGCTTAAAATGTTTTCATTTGTAATCAGTGCTAAATCTCCTGAACTTGAAATATAATTTAAATTTTCCATTAAAAATGTTAAACGATATTCTATTTTAAAATCTTGTGAGAATATCTCACTGCCATCTAAATAAACTTTTAATTGATATACACCATTCTCAATATTTGAAAAATCATTAATTTCAATTCCATCTGGATTAAAAATTTTATATTGACAATCTTTATACTTATCTTCAAATTTAACTTCAAAATTTGTAATAACACCTGATAAATACTCTAATTGTAATGTATTATTTTTATTAAAATTTCTTGTTTCTTGACTACCTTGTTGTTTAATAGTTACGCTAATCGTATTTATTGGATTAAAGCGTAAAAAGTTAATACTAAGGATTGAACAATTATAACCATCCTCTGGAACCCTATACACAACTGTAATAGACAACCCTATTTCATCTATAGACAAATTAAGGACTGGCTGATCTATTTTAATATAACCATCTTTTACACTTGTATAATAATATAAATCATATTTATTTATAGTGTTCTCATCAAATTCTATAGTAAACTCATCTTCATTCATATCTTTTTCATAGTTAAGATTTCCAAAGCTTTCAAGACCATACAAATCAAAATTTTGATTATTAATAACTACGTTTTCAAAAATTATTGGTCGTATATTAATATAATAATAACTATATTCATTTTCAATTTTTTTAATTGTAATTTCTAAATTTTTTTGTATATCGTTAAATGTATATGAAAATTCACCTGTTTGTTGGATTTCACTACTACTATAATCATCTCTTGTGTAAACAGAATAAAGTTCACTAAATTGTTCATTTACTTTAAACCTTAAAGTACTATTAAACAAAATAAAATTCATGTTTTTAAATTCTAAAAATGAAACTTTTGTATCATTAATATAAATATCTGTTAATATTTCAGTATTACAAATTATATGAATTTCTTTATAAGTAATTTTTTGCTCTAGTAAATAATCACAGTATATATACACGTATTGATCGTTTGTCACTACAAAATCATTTGGAGAAATGGTAAATTTATCTTGATAATTTGATGAAATAGTAAAAGAAACTTGTTTACCATAATCTACAACAGGGTTTTCTATAAACTCATCAAAAGAGATTTCTTCTGATCCTATAGTAACTTTTTCGATTATATTATGATTAACATTTATTGTTTTAGTATATACTTCTACTCCTTGTAAATAAATGTTTATCGTATAAAAATAATAAGAACTTGTTACATTAAACATTTTATCAGAAGTGCTACTTTCAACAATTTCCCCTGTTTGCCTATCTAAATATTTAATTATTACTGATCCTCTGTAATTATCATCCAATATTTCAAAAGACCACTCATCTCCAATGTTTAACTGATTTAAACTTTCTATTTGTTTAGAGTCAATTTGAATGTCATTAATAGTCAAACTTATTGGACTATCTATTATACTCCATTCTAACTCAATATCATCTGCATATTGTTGTGTTTCAAAAGCATTAACCCATCCATAATTCTTTTTATCTTTTAAAGAAAATACAATTTTATAATTTCCTACCTCTGTGGCACTTAAATCACCAGCAACATCTATTAATTGGTTATTTATTTCCTCCTTTGTTGCAGGTGTAAACTCCTCTCCACTATAAACAAAACTACTTTTACCTAATTCTGGGTTCTTTAGATATACTCTTAAAATTTCGAATTCTACAAAATCTGATTGCATAGAAATCCAATTTTTGTCACTAACCGATAAACCACACACAAAATAATTTCCAACATCTGTAGGAATTCCTGAAAATTCAATATATTCATTGTTTTCATCTTTAGTGTAAAATTTATATGTTATTTCACCATAACTTGCAGTCAATCCAGAAGGTTGCTCAAGTTCTTCACCATAATACTTGTCGGGCATCAATAAATTACCTGTTATTGAGTTTTCTGCTTTTTCAATAACCCAAGTCAACTCTTCCGGTGCATATTCAAGATAATAATTGACATCATCATAATCATATATTACATCCGCTGTATAAGTTCCAGCATCTGTAGCAGTTACAGTCCCTATATAATTTTTTACACTTAACCCCTCTGGAAGATTAATAATACTTACCGATTTTTTGTCGCCATCATAAACAAATGGGGAATCGTAATTCCATCTAGCACTAGAACCAGTTAATTGTGCTTTTTGAATAGTCCATTTCAATATAATATCATCGCTAGTTCCATCACTCCATTCAAAGTTATTTTTATCTAGAAGTTTAAATGTTGTTGAATATTCCCCTGCGTTGATTGCATTTTTAGTACCTTCTATATTAAATAAAATACCTTCTTCACTATCATTATAATTTAGTTTTGTTTGTTCTTTCCCTGTATAGTATAAATTATAACTTTCTATTTTAGGTTTTACAACTTGTTGTTTGTTAATTGTCCAAGATAATAAGTAATCAAAATTTACATTTATTAATTCATAATTTAAATTATCATATATGAGTTCTGCTTCTGCAGTATACAAACCTGCTTTGATGGCTGTATTACCTTTATAATTGACATTTACACCATTTGGAATATTAATTAGTTCAACTCTCTTTTCGCTTCCATCATATATAAATTGTTGTGGCTTGTAACTCCAAGAGACAAAAAACATATCAATTGTTGCCTTTTCAATAGTCCAATCTTGTGATAGATCAACATTGTCATTTATAATTTCATAATTTTCTTGATTATAATCTAACTTAGCTTTAGCTGTATAATTACCGGCGTTGACTGCTGTATTGTTTTCATAAATAATATTAACCTCTTCAGGAACATTAGCAAGTTCTACTACTTTTTCTTCTCTATCATAGGTATAAGGGGAGAAATAATTCCAATATACATTTGAAAAATCAAGTTCTTTTTTATTAATTATAAGTTTTATATTTTGACTATATTCTTTATAAGATATCGTCAAATTATATCCTTGTTCATTTACATTAAAAACTTCTGGAAATCCTGTAATAGAATATCCACTATTGCCGTATTCTAAATTTTTACTTGTATTATTATTATAGTTCAATGTAACAGATATAAATCTATCAATAATTTCACTTTGAGTATCATATTGTCCATATTCTATTTCAACTGTATTATAATTCTCTGTTACTTGCACACCATCAATATAAACATTAATTCCTATTTCTTGAGTTTGAGAATTTGGATCATCCCCACAACAAGCACTTAAAAAAATCGCACATGGGATAACCATAATAAATGTTAAAATAAACATTAAAATTTTCTTTTTCATAAAACCCCCTAAATTAAAAATGCTCAGTATTGCTCTAAATAGAAAAATAATTATATTATATTATTACACATATTAATTAAAAAAATCAACTTTAAAATAAAATTATAAAATGTTTATTCTAAAAACAAAAAAATTAGGTATTTTTTACACCCAATTTTTTACTAACTATTCAGCCTCGATATCATCCTTTTGTTCAAAAGCAATTCTTAAATTTTTGTCTTCAAAAATTCCTTCTTTATTACATCTAGCATAAGTTTTTTTAAATTCCTCTTCTTGAATTCCATAAATATCACCTAAATCAGTAATATTCAAATAACCACCTTTCTTAATTGTCATTTCAACAGGAGCTCCGTTTTCTCCCCAAGGAACATCAAAAGAAATTTCTTCATCAATTTGAATTGCTTCTATAGCACTTCCCTTTGGAGCATGTTTACCATCTTTACCTGCCTCAATGTCATATCTTTTAACAAACTTTTTATGTGGAACAGCATATTTTTCTCCAGTAGGATTTGTAACAATCCAATCTGGATTACCGTTTTCATCAACTTTTACCACAACGTCAGAAACTTCTACATGTCCATCCTTCATTATTGTTGTAATTTTTTGTCCTGGTACTCCTTGTTCAGCTTCTACCCTAGCAAATTTTTTATAAAATCTAGGGTTAACCCCTTTTGCTAATTGATCAAAAACATATTGTTTCATATTTTCAACTCTCATTTTATTCCCTCCATTCGCTAATAATTTTATACCAATCTTTAAAAATATAAATACTTTTTTTTAAAATCATTTATTTTCTTTTGAAAGTAATTCATTTTCCTGCTTATCAGATAAAGGGACAAATCCTTCATCGAAAACATATAGATTAAAATTTTGTAATGCAATATCAGGATAAACATCTTCTTCACTAATTTCATTACTTTCTAATTTTTGCAAAATAACATTTTCTTTTATATATGATTTAGGATTATTAGCTTCACATAATTTTCTAAAGAAAAGGTTAGTATTATAAAGAATAGGAATCAGTAATCTTATAGCATCTTTTTCTAAAATTTGTCCTTTGTTATTAATAGTTATATCTAAACTTTCAATTTCACTTTCAATTTCTTTTAAATTATTTTTAGCAATATTTTCAACTATTTTTAAAAGATGTAAACACTTTTCTTTCAATATCTCTAAGTATTTTTTATAAAATTTTAATATTTTAGAATTAAAAAAACAATTATTTTTATATTCTTCTTTATTATTTTCTTTATCTATAAAATCTTTTATTTCATCCTCACTAAGCACAATATCAGAATCTTTAATTAATCTTTTTAAAGATTGAAAAGTTCGTGCAAATTTTCTATCTAAATAACTTACCATATAACTAGGATCTAAATATCTATCTTTTTCTTTCATAAACACCTCTAGTTAATTTTAGCTTTTTAATAGATAATTGTCAATAATTATTTTTATTTCACCAATCTACAATATTATGAGTATATGATTTAATATCATCATAAAATTGAAAATACTCCTCCTTAAATTTTTTAGTTTTGTCAAAATTCTTCTTTTTTTTATTTAAATTTAACTGTTTTTTCATCTTATTCTCCCAATTCTATGCATGTTGAAAAGTTATTATATTTATTTCTACTTAATAGATTTTTACTTTTTAAAACAAACTGACAAGATAAAATTTTTCTTCTAATCAATCTAAAAATTTTGCTATTCAATTTATATTCATAATAACTATTATATTGACAATTATTACAACTAACATTTAAATTTTCTTTAATTGGACAATGTTTTAAATACATATACTCTGGATAATAATGTATCATTTGAAATAAAGTTACTCCACTATTCTTAATTTGCGACAAATCTATATCTTCAATTGTTAAAACAATATTATCATAACCTAACTCTTTGTAAAAATTTACTGAATATGAATTATATACATTCATTGTACTACCAATAATAGTTTTATCAGGTTTAGCTAAAGTTAAAGCATAATAATTATTAGCGTAAATCCCCCACAATTTGCAAATCTTTATTATTTTTTTTATTATTTCTAAATCCTTTAACCACACCATAATAGGAAATGAAATAAAAACATTATATTCTCTATACTTTGAATAAACTTTTTCAATTAAATTTATACTAAAATCATTTGGTTGATATATATAATAATCAAATTTATCTTTTATCTTTTCAAAATTGGTAAAATTTTCAAACATTACCATTTTTTTTGGAGTTTTTTTGAAATTATTGATATTTAACTGAATATTTTTTTTAACTATTGGTAAAAAGTTTTGTTGATTATAATTTTTTACTATTTGCGATTTTAATGATTCGATTGCATTTCTTCTAATCATATTTAATTGTGATTTTGCAATAAATACATCTCCAATTTTACAAATAACTTTATTTAATTTAAAATCTTCTCCTAATTTTGATAATTGTTCTATACAATCATTTTCTTTTAATGCAGAAGTTTTTGCCCTTTCTATAATAAAATCACTTTCAATCACAATCTCAGATGAATAGCTTTTAAGCGTTAATTTAGCTTTTTCTCCTTCATAAGCTTCAAAAATTGCATCGACCAATATTTTCTTTTTATTGTCTAACAGTGATTTTTCTTTTTTATTATCAACGATAAGATTAACTTGCCAACCTTTTTTACATTCATTAGTAGAAGTAATTCTATATTCTCTTTCTGATAATTTTGTCAAATCTTTTACAGTAATAACTAACATTTCTTTATTTTTATCAAAAAATTTTAATACATCATCTTTATTTAACTCGTTAGTTGATGAAATTATAATTTCATTAAAATTTTTACCTTTAATAAATTTTGTTACTTCTCCAATTTTAATTCCAATATGATTTTGACTTTCTCTACAAATAATCTTTTCATCTAAAAAATAACCATTAATAAAATTACCTCTATTAAAAACTTTTTTAATATCTATTAAATCTTCTTCTTTAAAACTAAAATTATTATCAATAATTTTTCTATAAGTATTAACTACTTGCGCAACATATCCTGGTCTTCTAGCTCTACCCTCTATTTTAAAACTTGTCACACCAGATTCATATAATTTTTTCAAAGAAGGAATCATACAAAAATCTTTTGTGCTTAAAAGATATCCTTTTGTACATAAATCTTTATTTTTAAATTCATATGGTAAACGACATAATTGCTTACATTTTCCTCTATTACCACTAAACCCATTCAGCAAAGAAGATAAGTAACAATTTCCTGAAAAAGCAACACACAACGCTCCCTGAATAAAATATTCTATTTCTATATCACAATTTTCCTTTATTCTCTTTATTTCTTCTAAAGGAGTTTCTCTCGATAAAACAATTCTTTTAAAACCTACCTTTTTTGCAAATAAAGCACCTTCAAGATTATGGATTCCCATTTGAGTACTCGCATGTAAAACTATATTAGGATATTTTTTAATTAAAAAAGTTGCCAAACCAATATCTTGAACTATAAAAGCATCAACATATGCAAAATAAGCTTTATTAATAAAGTCTTCGATTCTTTCAAATTCTTGATCATTAAATAAAATATTTATTGTAACATAAACCTTTACATGAAATAAATGTGCATAATTAACAATATTTTGAACATCTTTTGATGAAAAATTTTCTATATTACTCCTTGCATTAAAATCTCCAAACCCTAAATAAATCGCATCTGCACCATTATTAATTGCTGCTTTAAAACTTTCAAAATCTCCAGCAGGTGCTAATAATTCTATTCTTTTCCCCATTAATTACTCCGTTGAATTAATTATATCAAAACATCTATAATTATTAAAAATTATTTTATCATAAAAAATAGATAGTAGCAACTATCTATTTTTTAGAATAAAGATGACAAAAGTCTCATAATAGCTTGTAAAAATTTTGTTATCCACCTTTTCTTTTTGAAATAATCAATATTTACTTCTAAAGAATGATTAATATCTTTTTCATAAATATTTAAATAATTTTTATTGACTTCTGTAGAATAAGAAATAATTACATCTTCAAAATTAAGCCCAAATGACCTATTGTCCATATTACATGTTCCTACCACTAATTTATTATCATCAACTAAAACTGTTTTGCTATGCAAAAATCCTTCATATAAATATATCTTTATTCCTATTTCCGACATTTCTTTTAAGTATGATAATGTTGCACAGTATACTGTACGCTTGTCTGGTTTTTTAGGAACCATTATTCTTACATCAACTCCACTTTTAGATGCTATTCGTAAAGCTGCAAAAAAGACATCATCTGGAATAAAATATGGAGTTTGAATATAAACTTTTTCTTTTGCATTTATAATCATCTGAACTAAAGTCTCTTTAATTTTTTGAACTTGAGAATCTGGTCCTGAAGCAACAGCTTGAATAGTCACATTACCACAAATTTTTGGTTTTGGAAAAAATCCATTTTCCATATAAAGAAGCGGTGGTGTGTTATCGTTTTTGCAATATCTCCAATCATCTAAAAAAATATTTTGCAAAGCATAAACACCACTTCCCTCTATTCGAACATGAGTATCTCTCCATGGACGTAGTTTTTTATGTATGCCCATATGATCATCTCTAATATTAATACCACCTGTATAACCAATACAACCATCAATTATTGCCAGTTTTCTATGATTTCGATAGTTTAATTTGAGATTTAACAATCTTATATGCATAAATGGTGGAAAAAACTCTCCAACCTTACCGCCCGCTTTTTCTAATTGCTTAAAAAAACGTCTCGGTGCTTTTCTTGAACCAATGGAATCATAGATTAATCTTACATCTAATCCCTCTTTTGCCTTTTTACACAATATTCTCATAATCTCTCTGCCAACAAAATCGTTGGCAAAAATATAATACTCTAGATTAATAGATTTTTTTGCAGCTAAAAGATCTCTCCTTAGAGAATCAATTTTATCAATCCCATTAGTAAAAATCTTTATTTCATTTCCTGGAATTGGATAAGAACCAAAAGAATAACACAGTGTCACAAGCTCAACATCGTTTTTTAAAATTCCATCAAGCTTTGCCTCTTCTAAATTTTGAATACCATCTACATTTCTTATAATGTCTCTTTCAGAAATTGCTTTCTTTTTAATCATGTGTCTAACACGCCTGCTTAATCCACTTCCAAAAACAATATATAAAATAAACCCAAATATTGGAAGAAACGTTAAGATTGTTAACCAAGCAATTATTGTTTGAGTTTTTCTCTTTTCTAAAAAAACCATAATTAAAAGAAGGAAAAAATTTAAAAATGCAGTAATAGTAATAAGTAATAGAAACCAGTTTGCGTACATTCTTTAATTTTCCTCCTTTTTAATTATATTTTTATGTTGTTTAAGTTGTACCTGAAGTTTTTGTTAAACCAAGTCTTATATAACCAATGTTTATATAACTTCCTCCAGAAACTTTCATTTGAACTAAAACTTTAATATATTCATCTGAACTAAAATCATTTTGAATTGTTATCGTTCCCTTATTATCGATTGTTGCTTTACCAGAACCACCATCACTGGTATCTATACTAAATTTTAAATACTTAATATCTGGCGACATCTTATCATCGTCTTTTTCATTTTTAGCCACTATATTTCCATCCGTATCAATTTCTGCACCTACTAAATAAATTGGATAAGAAGATGATTTACTAAACCAATTTTCAAGTTCATTATCACCCTTTTGCAAAACATATGCTATTTCAGTGCTATAATCCTTAACAAGTTTAAAGTATTTACCTGTAACATACATATTACCATCCGCTTGATATGAGTATGTTATAAGACCAATCTTAACATTAACAATATAGTATTTTGTAACAGGATAATACATATTCGGATCTAATTGTGACGCATCATCAATACAAACTTTATCTTGAGTTATATCAGAGATTGTAAATTCTTGCACACCACTAGAACCATTATAAATAAATTCTGTACTATCGCTACTATTGGTTTTTATTATTTCTACTTTATCTCCTTCTTGTACATTTACTCCAAACTTTTCTGATAACGAAATTTCATAAATCTTATCACTTTCATCTGTATTTTCTAGTGAGAAAGATGTTCTCACTATTTCTCCATTCGTTGGAGATAAAATCATTTCAAAACTTGTAGAAGTGTTTGCCGGAATTCTCATTTCAAGCGTATCAGACATTGTTTTATCGATTGTAAATTCTTGCACACCACTAGAACCATTATAAATAAATTCTGTACTATCGCTACTATTGGTTTTTATTATTTCTACTTTATCTCCTTCTTTTACATTTACTCCAAACTTTTCTGATAGCGAAATGAAATATGTCTTATTATAACTTACCCCTGTATTTCCTTGTGAGAAAGATGTTCTTGCTATTTCTTTATCATCTCTTTTCAAAATCATTTCAAAACTTGTAGAACTGTTTGCTGGAATTTTCATTTCAAGAGTATCTGATAGATATGTAACATCTTCTGTCTTTTCTATCCCATTAACAGAAACTGTAATTAAATTAGAAACATTAAAACCTTCATCATCTTTAACAACTTTATATGAGGAATCAATTGAAATTTCTCTAGTAATTTCAACTTTTACAATACAATCAAAATATTCTTCCTTATTATTTGAATTAACATATTTTAATCTTATCGCCATTGATAAAGATGCTTTATTACCACCCTTAAATATGTCTGTATTTTCAAATCTTGGAACTTGGAAAGGTTCAAATTCAGGTGTTTCTTCTTCACCAGAAGTAACATCAGGAGAAGAATAACCTCCCCTTAAAAAGTCTTGTGGATTGTAAAATGCTTCTGTCCCTGCTCTTGCTGTTGCAAGCCTATAAACTGTACTTGAAGTAGTTTGACCTTCTTCTCCACTAGTTAATGTATTTGTGCTAGTTGGTGTAATTGTACAAATGGCTTCTTGAGAATTGTTTAAATCATAAAAACTTACACTTTCAACACTAATATTATCTAACATCAATTCATCTAAATCTAAATATTCTCTGTCAGAACTGCTCATGGTATAATCGTTGTTGTCTAAATCATATCCATCTGGTGAATTGCTTGATGAAACTTTGTTTGATAAATATTTATGCTCACTTTCTTCATCAGTGTAATCATATTTAAATGCCCATGCTTTAATACCTTGCAATTCAATCATTTCAACATCTCCAACTGAAGTTGGTGATGTGTCTTCACCTGTTATATAAAGATTTGTACTTTCTTGAGTTGATGATGATTCTTTTTGTATTTCAAGTAATTTATATGTTGCACCTATATCAAAATATTGTAATTCCTTTAATTGTATTACATCACCCTTAACAGAAGGTGTTGTATACCCTTCCGGAGGTTCAAGACAGAAATATAATTTAAACTTATACCCATAATTATCCTCTCCTTCTATCATGTAATATTGCGTACCAAAAACTACAATATTTACACCTTCCAATGTTACAGCACCTTGATTTGCACTCCGTGTATAACCCGAGAATTGGTCAGTCTGACTCCAAGGAGGCTTCTGCAAATTCAAATTCAATTTATTTTCAACATTTGTTTCATTATTATATTCAACAGAATCAACATATAAACCAAATTCTAATTTCAAATTAAACGATGAAGATCTTTCAACACTAGTATTATCTCCATATCTATGTTTTATTGAAAGATAACTTGAATCATTACCTAATAGGTTTATCGTGGTATAGGTTGTGTCATCAATTGTCGTTGAAATTGAATATTTCTTTGAAATATTAGAAACATATTCTCCCTCATCTGTAGCATTTGCTTCACTACCGCCATATTTGACAATATAATCAGGTTTTATCAAAACAACAACATAGAAATTTTTTGAGAATCCTATTTTAGAATATGTAAATTTTACTAATTGAAAATTTCCTTCATTTTTTGCACCTAATGCTAAAATTTGAAAATCGTATGTGTTTTTATTATTAGTTCCGAAACTAATTTCTTTATTTGAGAAAGTTAAATATTCATTACCATCAATTTCATTACTAAATTCTGAAAAATTGTATTTCTTGAAATAATTATTTATTACATTTCTTAATTCTTCGTCCAATCCCGATAAATCACTCGAAGATAACTTCAAAATCTCTCTAGTTAAAGTTGTTCCTTCATTTGTAAATTCTGAAGACGTAAGCAACTGACCATTTGATGGATGTCGAATACCAAATTTTTCGACTGCACTAGGATATTCATAATTTACTAAAAGTTCAGTATAGTTTGCACTGCTTGATGCTTTTGCATCTACATCAATGTCCAAAAGAAGTTTATAATAATATTTAAGTGAGAACGTTACTGTACTATTTTCTGATCCATCATTTTTGTTAAAACTGCCGTTAATTACATATATCCATTTAGTTTCATCTAAATTCCCAGAATTTATGCTAGATTCACTAAGATTTGCACGATATCTATTGTAATCTACCAATATATTGTTTCCATAAACTAGTTGAATTCTATTAATTAATTTAATGCTTTCCGCTCCACCTTTAAACAATTTTGAAGTCATATTATTAGATGTATTCAAAATGTCTGTGATAGCCTTATCTCCTGCTTTAATTTCATTATTTAAAATTGATAAACTTGAATTTTCAATATATGAAGTTAAATAAGCACCAACAAATTCCTTACCTGCCATTGAAATACCCAAATCTATTGTAAGAGTTTTACCTTGATCTGTTGCAAAGAAGTAAATTGGATAAGATGCATAATAAGTATTATTATCTTTGAATATCAAATAATATTGATTTGCATAATTTTGCATTGAAGAACTCATGTCTACACTAGCCATTCTTTCTTCTGCATACAAATTTTCTAAAGAAGTCTTATCAACATAAATTTTTTCATATTGAGTTGCTCCTTCAACTCCAATGTTGTTAGTTACTCTATTGATTGATAATGTTAAAACATTTTTAACTACATAGATGGTATAAGTCACACTGACTTCTTGATAAGTGAAGGTTAATTCAATTATAGAATCACTACCATTATCATTGTACGTACCATCTTTATAGGTTCCCCTATGGAATGATATTGAATCTGAAGAACCCAACGCACCGCTTATGCTAACACTAGTTGATTCATTTTTCATAACAGATGCATTTTGAATCTTCGATAAAGTTATAGTTAAATACCTAGTATCAATTAACGCTGGATTTTCATAAACTACATCATTATTATCAATACTAGCTGATAAAACTTCAACTCGTTTTTTATAAGTAGTTGTTCCTTGATCTTGAGTATCAACCTTTTGTGCAAAAATTGCAGGACTACTAAAGAAATTTGTTAAAACTTCACTAAATTTACTTCCATCCTCTATAAATTCAATTTGATCTGTATAATTTGAATTTGGTTTTGGATAGTTTGTAGAAATTTGAACACTTGGATAAACATCAAATGAATATAGAAGAGTATATGATTGATAAACATCTTCCTTAAAGTCTGTGTATAATTTAACGGTAAGTTCAATTTCTAACGTTATATTAGCTGACACGTAAGTAGTTTTAATCTTATATTGTTTATTTGTTGCATCAAACTCTAATCCTTCATATGCTGGTGATGAAGATCTTGCTTCTAACTCAATTGTTGTATAGTTTGACAAGGTTCCTGTATACAAGCTTTCATTATCTATTGTATGACTATTTCCAGCAATTGTATTTATATTAGATTTAACATTTGTGTTTCTTGTTAAATTTGCAATTAAATTAAAATTATAACTAAACTTAAAGGTTTTATTATTATTATTAAATGTAATTTTAAAAGTTGCATTTAATGTTTTATTATCAATTAAATCAGCAATTTGAATTGAATTTGAATTAAATTTAACAAAATCTTTTCCATCACTATCAAATGTAACAGAAATTGTATAATCATTGTTCTCGTCTTTATCTAGATATATACTAAATAAATCGCCAAATGAATAATCTGTGCCTGCATTTAAATTATTATTTTTTCCTATAAATTTATAAGAAGCGTTTGATGAAACCTTTACAGTTAGAGTTGCTAAAAATCCCTGTTCTGTAAATACTGCAAATTCTAATTCTCTATCACTATCTAAATAATCATTTAATGTAATTTTAAATTCACCATTAGCACTATTATAACTATAAGAAGCAATATCACCATATGAAGTAATGTCTCCATTATCATCGGTAATATTTACACTACCGCTAGTAAGTTTTATATCCGCTTTATTTCTTACAACGGTTCCTGTTTGTGAAGATCCTGTGCTGTTTGCAATTAAATCAACATTTAATGTTTTTGTTTTTTCAGTTGCGGAAGCAATATTACTTAACTCCCATATATAATTATCTGTAATCTGCTCGCTTGTTCCTTCTTTAAATCTAATTGTGTATTTTGTAGTATCATCATTTATAACAAAAACATATTTTTGTTCAGCACCTATAATAGAAAATTCATCACTTTCAAGACCACCTTTATATGTATGTTTTATATTAACTGTTATGCTTGAATTTACTTGAGGTTTTACTTCATAATAGAATGTTGAGTAATTGGATGAGAATGATAAATCAATGTATCCACTCCAATTTCCTTCATAAAATGTTTCTCCATTTACAACAACAGACTCAATCTCGTTAACATATTTTAATGTTCCAAATACAAACGAATCACAAATATTTTTATTATTTAAAAGAGAATCAATAGTTGCTTGAGCATCCTCACTTCGCAAATCACTTAAATATTTTTCATAGTCTAAACCATAATAAATATTTCCATCACCATCCATTATGATAATATTAATAATAATATTTTCAACAGATGTTAAATCATTATATTCATAAGATAAACTAATAAAATCTGAAGATAAATCATAGATTGTATTTTCTTTAAATACTTTTGTTACACTATTTCCATTGTATGAGATCAAAATTGTTACTTTTTCTGAATTAACATTTATTAATAATGGTGTTATAAGTTTGTAACTCTTGTTTTCACCAGTTGTAAATTCTTCGTAATTAAGTTTCAAATTCTTTGTAACATTAAATCGTTTATAATTCGAATGTAATGTTGTATCATTATATAACTCTTCTAAATTTTTACTATTTTGCACACCTAATTCAGCAATTAAATGTTCACTTTCTCCATCATAAGCATACAAAGGTTCGTTTACTGTTATATCAGGAACGACTTTTAATAGATAATAGAATGTTTGTTGTAAATCATCTGTATTTAGTATCGTATATTCTAAAGCAATAAAGTAGTTCCCAGCATTTGAAGCTAAATGATTTAAAGTAATGTTACCATAAGAAATATTGTTTTCATCTTTATCAATATATATATTTTTTATCAGGTCTTTTGTATTATTTACGATAGAAGAGTCAATAGGATAAAACTCTAATTTTTGATTTAATCCATTTATAGTATATAAACCACCAGTAGTGGCTGGACTACTAAATTCTTTCTCAAAAATAATTTCTGTTAATTGACCAGCGGTAATTTCATTATAAATACCCTCTTTATATAGTTTTTCAGGGGTTGTTAATGCTTTTTCTAATGATTTATTATTTTCTACTTTAGACTCATATTTAACAAAATCATATCCTATTGAAGAAATAATTAGTGGAACATGCATTGTTGCTTGTGGTTTTGTATCAGCTTCATTCGAATAAAATTCTAAAACCAAATAAACAGAATCATCATTTAATCCCGATAAAAGTTTTCCTTGTTTATTTAATAATATTGGAGGTCTTTTTGATGCACCACTTATAATATAATTATTAATTGAATTGCCATAATAGTCTTGTCCTGATGGTGTGATTATATAACTTTGTAAATTTTCAAAAATCCAAGTAGGATCTGAATTGTCTCTGTTTATAACAATATATTCTACATCATCAACAATTTGTGTTGTTGCATTTATTTTTCTATCGCTTTGAAGCTTTAAAGCATTTGCCAATAAAGCGTATAAATCATCTACATCTGTCAATTTTATAGTAACTGGAATTATTGCCAAAGCATCTTCATTAGTTGTGTCTTGTAATTTAATATATAAGTTTGTTTTTAATTCTGTTTGATTATAATCAAAGAAAAATTCTTCTCCAGACTTTTGAACTTTACCTTCTTCATATTTTAAATATTTCTCAAAAACAAACTCAAGTCCTGTTGGATAAACATTCAAATCTCCTTCCTCTTCTGTAAAACGAGAAATACGAACAAAATTTTCTAGATCATAAGACGAATCACCTAAAACACAGAACACGCCATCTTGAGCAACTATCTTCAAATCTCTTAAAATTTCAAAAGAAATAGGTTTGTTTAAAGCAAAATAATTATCTCCTTCTGGTTGGAAAGATATTGTAAAATATTTACTTTCTACATCCCAAAAATCTTCAAAAATTATTTTACCTGAATTATAAATAGCCACTACTTCATCATCATCAGATAAAGATTCTTTTAAAATATATTTTGAATTTTCGTATACAACAAAATAATCTTTATTATCTTTATATAAACTTGAAAAATTTAATTCTGACTGTCCTAAATTATAATTTGAAACTTTATTATTTATTAAAATTTCTTTATGTGCATAATCATTATAAGTTTCTACTGAAGAAACTGAAATATTTGAAGTCAAATTCAAATAAAATTCCGTATTTACAGCTCCGCCACCACTCTTGTCGCTAATTGTAAATTCTAAAGTATGATTAACAGCAAAATTTTTATTAATCTTTATTTGGTAAATTGTAGTAGATATTAAAGTATCCCTAATATTTTGTACGCTGTAATCATCGTTAAAATTAATTAATCTTACAGCATTTTTTGAAGCATCGTAGGTATAAAGAGTAAGCATACCATTTTGACCAAATAAATCTGTTACCATGGTGTCACTCAAAGTACTTCCGCTAGTTATATATTGTGTTTTAAATGTAAACTGAAAATTAGTGTATGTTTTCCCTGTCGCTGTGTCACCTATAAAAAATTCAATTAAATTACTTAACACAATAAATTGCTCATCATTTCCCTTGGAACCATATTTGGTTACATTAGCAAATGAGACATCACTTGAAATTTCCGTAGATAAAATAGTTTCGTATGTTGAAGTAGAAATATCTGTTCTCATTCCTGTTACACCAGTAGAATTTACATTAAACTTTATATACTGATTATTATCAGCATTATCAATAGATGATGTTAATCCATCATTACTTTGAATATAAAGTTCAATGTTTATATTTGTTGCTTCCCTAAATGAAAATGATTGTCCATCTGCAGAAATATTGATTATTGAAGAATCTCCAGATTTTACTGCAAATTTCCATTGTCCTGAAAGTGTATCTGTTCTTGTTTTTTGGTCAACAACAATAACGTATGTCTTACCCTCTCCAAGTAATGCGTTTAGTAAACTTTCAAAATCCGAAAAACCTTCTTCAACACCTGTAATATTTTTTAAAGTTATTTCCACCTTGAATGAGCCATCTTGTTGTAGTGATTGAACAACATTTATAGTTTCTTGACCAGTAATGATATTTCCATATTTATAACTTCCTATACTATTTATATATGTAAGCACGGATTGAGGATCATAAATACAAATGTTATTAATTACAACAAATTCCCATGTTATGTTTTTACTAACTTGATCATTATATTTTAACTCTGCATACCCTATATTAACACCATTTACATCTTTTATTGCACTAGCCTCATTTACTTTTAATCTATATTCAAGAACACCTTGATTAGTTTCTTCATCAATTGTAAATGTATGATTATCTATAATGAAAATAGATGTTATGTCATTATGAGATTTATCACTTATTACAAGTGACATAAAATCTTTTTTATATTCATCTTCAAAAACAGGAACAGATTCTGGAGTTACAAAAAACTTTACTCCGAAACTTAAATCACTTCCTTGATCAATAACAACTTCTCCATCAATTTCTTGAAAATTATTTGTATCTATTTCAAGATTATTTACAGAATCAGAATATAATGACTTTTCGCAAATTACATTAACACTACCAGAACACATCAAAACAATATCATACAATCCTTCACTTGTCATGCCTTTATATGTTGCATAATATAACTTAAATGTTCCTGTATTGTAAAGCGTAATTTTATCACCTACTATAGCAAACATAACCAAGTTATCAGTATCCGTAGCATATGTTCCAGATGCATCATAATTGTATCCTGTTGAACCAATAACACTATCAACAGTGGCTTTTAATTCATCTTTTGTTCCCTCGCCAAAATAAGCAAAGAAAACAACATCCTTATAAATATTATTTTCCGGAATTTGAGGTAAAGATGATAAATCTATTTCTTGAGGTGCTATAGTTCCATCTGTATTATAATCCAACATTACAGAAATATCAGCTTGATTTCCCCAACTTAAAGAACTCTCCTGATGTTCACTAATTGAAAAATCAACATATTTTATTTGTGGCTCTTCAGATATTTTAAATAAATCAACACCATCTTCAGTATTTACAATCAACACAATCTTAATGGTTACATCTTGAGAAATAGTTGAAGTTATATCCCAATATGCATAATTGTAATTTGATACATTCTTATTAGCTTTATAATAAAATACTCCATTTAACTCAACACAATCACCACCTTGGATTGTGATAGTTTTATCCTCACCTTGTGTTGGATCAATTCCATCTTTGTCAAATGATATTGCAATATTTTGTAACATTCCTTCTAACAAAATTCCAGAGGTAGAATAAACATTAACTCCAAAAAATTTACTATCAACGACACTATTATTTTTTGACATGTAAACTCTTGTTGTCTGCTCTTTTACAGCAGATAAATTTTGACTACTTACAGTAAAATTACCTATACTAGCTTCCCCAATACTTACAACACAGGAAGATGACGAATTAATCTCTGAATAGTTAGAAAGATACACAAACATAGCATTATAAAAATTTGCATCCGCAATCTCACCTAAAGTACTTTCATATTCTAGTTGTGCTTTAGAATTATTAAAGGTGTAACTATTAATGACAATTTCATCTACAGTCTCGTTTCCTGCCACAAAATGCATGTCGTATTTGCTATCATAAAAAGGACTGATTTTATTTCCAGCATTTTCAGCTTCATAGAATGAACTTTTAACTCTTTTGTTTTCTTGAGAAATAGCGTCATTAGAATCATCACTAAACATATATTCACTTTTAGCAGGAATAAATTTTGTCTTTAAACTAAAAGATTCATTTGTAATGACTTGATTTGTTTTGTCTCCGTTTGAATTATAAACTTCAACAATTGTTTTATATACGGGAACATCTACAGCCACTTGAATTTGCTTAGATGAAATTTGATTATACTCACTTTTTGCATTAATTACGCAAATTCCGCCCTTTATCCAATTAACAATATTGTTATTTTCATCAAGTATATTTTCGCCATTTTCATCTTTCAAAATCTCTGTTTCCAATTTAACTGTAAATGGCGTTCCTATTTCTACAACTTCAGGAATTTGAATAATTCCATTACTTATGTATCCATTATCTCTAGTTACAGGAGTATTTCCTAAAAAAGAAAGCGTTACGGTATTTTCAGTGGTTTTTTCTGTCGGAGAGGTAATCAATAATTCAAAATCTTCAGTAACTTCAATTTGTTCATTTTCAGTATTGTAAATATCACTGTTATATGAATAAACAATACTTTCAGGATTAACTATTTTTTCTTCAAAACCTCCAGCAAGATAGACCCCTAAAACGGTAACACCAACCAACCCAAATACGGAAGATATAACAGACACAATAGTCTTCCATACAGGCCATTTTTTTCTTGAAATACCATTTTCATTTTGTTCTATTTTTTTTGCTTTCTTTTCTTTTTTCATTTAAGACTCCTCTTTTTGAATAATCTTACAATCTCATTATAATTTTTTACTTAAAAAAAAGCAAATAATTTTAACCTTTTACATGTGATCATATATTAGATTGAATTATAAATATATTATCTATCCTAAATCAAAAATTATTACAATGGCAAAAAAAACATAAATTTGATATGTTTCAATAAAAATAAAGTTAAATCTACTATCTTTCTTTAATTTCTAACAACCTTTTTTATTGACAATATTCAAAATTTTCATTATACTTTTATTTGGAAAGGAGAAGTAATGATACAAGCAACAAATGTTTCCCTCGCTTTTGGTGGAAGAGTTTTATATAGAGATGTAAATTTGAAATTTACAAAGGGAAATTGTTATGGGATTATTGGTGCAAACGGAGCGGGAAAATCTACATTTTTGAAAATATTGACTGGTGAAATTGAACCTAACACTGGCGAGATTTTTATAACACCCGGAGAAAGAATGTCTGTTCTAGCTCAAAACCAAAACGCATATGACAATGAAACAGTTTTGGATACTGTTTTATTAGGACATAAAAGGTTAATGGAAGTTCAAAAAGAAAAAGATGCTCTTTATTTAAAACCAGATTTTAATGAAGAAGATGGAATAAGAGCTGGTGAACTTGAAACGGAATTTGCAGAACTTGGTGGCTGGGAAGCAGAAAGTGAAGCTAAACAACTATTACAAAGTTTAGGAATTTTCGAAGACCTTTTTTATATACCAATGAAAGATATTGATTCTAAAATTAAAGTAAAAGTACTTCTTGCACAAGCACTTTTCGGAAATCCTGATATTTTGGTGTTAGATGAACCAACAAACAATTTAGATTTTAAAACTGTAAGATGGTTGGAAGATTTTTTACTCAATTTTGAAAATTGTGTTATTATTGTGTCACACAATAGACATTTTTTAAATAAAGTATGCACTCATATATGTGATGTTGATTATGGCAAGATAAATATGTTTATTGGTAACTATGACTTTTGGTACGAATCAAGTCAATTAATTTTAAGACAAATGAAAGATCAAAATAAAAAAGCAGAACAAAGAGCAAAAGAGTTAAAAGAATTTATTGCTAGATTCTCTGCTAATGCCTCAAAATCAAAACAAGCAACAAGTAGAAAACGTGAATTGGAAAAATTAACAATTGAAGATATTAAACCATCTTCAAGAAAATACCCATATATAAACTTTGAATTTACACAAGAAATAGGAAAGGAAATTTTAAAGGTTGATCATTTAACCAAAACAGGAATGTTTAAAAATTTAAGTTTCAATATTGAAAAAGGACAAAAAGTTGCTATTTTTGCAAAAAATAGTCAAATTATAACAACTCTTTTTAACATTATTTTAGGGATAGAAAAACCTGATTATGGTGAAATTTTTGTTGGAAAAACAATAAAAATTACAAATTTACCACAAAATAATAATCAATATTTCGAAAACAATGCTAATTCAATTGTCGATTGGTTGAGACAATTTTCTAAAGATCAAAATGAAACATATATAAGAAGTTGGCTTGGAAGAATGTTATTTACCGGCGAGGAAAATCTTAAACCAGCAAATGTTTTATCTGGTGGAGAACGTGTAAGATGTATGCTTGCAAAGATGATGCTTGAACAAGGTAATCTTCTTTTGCTTGATGAACCAACTAACCACCTCGATTTAGAAAGCATAACTGCATTAAATAAAGGAATGCAAAATTTTAGAGGAAATATTTTGTTCTCAACTCATGATCAAGAGATTATTGAAACTGTCGCAAATAGAATCATAGATATTGTCGATGAAGATAAAATTATTGATTTCACAGGAACTTATGAAGAATATGTTGAAAAATACTCTAAATAATAGAAAAAAACATTAATTTATATTTTTCCCTTGACTTTTTTATACAACTTTTTATAATTATAACTAGCAATGAAGGAATTGGCAACTCCTGAGCTAACGCTTGTCTGCGTAACGACAATAAAAAAGATGCTAAGTTTAGCATGAATTAGGGTGGAACAGCGAACAAACTCGCCCCTATGTGTGATAAAACACATGGGGGCTTTTTATTTTAATTTAAAAGGAGAATCATAATGAGTAACTTTAAACTTACAATGGACAAAATTGTTAATTTATGCAAAAATAGAGGATTTGTTTATCCAGGAAGTGAAATCTATGGAGGATTTGCAAATACATGGGATTTTGGACCAGTAGGAGTAGAATTAAAAAACAACATTAAAAAAGCTTGGTGGAAAAGATTTGTTCAAGAATCTCAAAACACCTATGGTGTTGACGCTGCAATTCTTATGAACCCTACAGTTTGGGAAGCCAGTGGACATATTGCAAGTTTTGGAGATCCAAAAATGGACTGCAAATCATGTAAGCAACGTTTTAGAGCAGACACTTTAATTGAAAATCATAGTAAAGGCTCTATATCTGCAGAAGCTATGACTAATGAACAATTAGAAACATATATTCAAGAACATCACTTAACCTGCCCACATTGTGGCAGCTTTAATTGGACTCCTATTAGAAAATTTAATCCAATGTTCGTAACATCTAGAGGTACTCTAGAAGCAGATGCTGATAAGGTTTATTTAAGACCTGAAACTTGTCAAGGTGAATATGTAAATTTTCTAAATGTACAAAGAACATCTAGAGCAAAGGTTCCTTTTGCAATTGCACAAATAGGAAAGTCTTTTAGAAATGAAATAACACCAGGCAATTTTCTTTTTAGAACAATAGAATTTGAACAAATGGAATTACAAATGTTTTGTCAAGAATCCCAATCAATGTCTATTTATGAATATTATAAAGAAAAAGCACTTGAATTTGTAGAAGATTTGGGGCTTAAAAGTGAAAACTTAAGGTTTCACGACCATGATAAACTTGCACACTATGCTAAAGCTGCTTGCGATATACAATATAACTTCCCTATTGGTTGGCAAGAATTAAATGGTATTCATCACCGAGGAATATGGGATCTTTCAAGACATCAGGAATACTCAGGAAAAAATATGTCTTATGTAGATCCTTTCACAAATGAAAAATTTATTCCAAATGTTATAGAGTATTCAATTGGAGCAGATAGATTAACTCTTGCTTTACTTTGTCAAGCTTATGATGAAGAAACTCTTGAAAATGGAGAAACAAGAGTAGTCATGCATTTTCATCCAGCTATTGCACCTTACAAAGTTGCAATACTTCCTTTACAGAAAAATCTATCTGAAAAGGCACAAGAATTTTATTCTTTGTTAAGTAAAGAATTTATGTGCGATTATGACGAAACAGGTTCAATTGGTAAACGTTATAGAAGACAAGATGAAATAGGAACACCTTTTTGCATTACAATTGACTTTGAAACATTGGAAAATAATAGTGTAACAATAAGAGATAGAGATACTATGCAACAAGTAAGATTAAATCAAGAAGAATTGGTAAATTATATATCAAAAAGGATAAAATTTAACTAAAAATATAAAAAAAGACAAATTTTATTAAAAATAAATAAAAAAACGGCATTCGCCGTTTTTTTTATTTATCTCTTAATGATAATATTATTAACAAAAACCTTAAAAAGAAAGCCAATGAAACAAACAATGATGCAACATATGTCATTGCAGCTGCATTTAGTACAGCATCTGTTCCCCTAACCTCTTCCTCACTTGTGCACCCCATCTCTGTTAATAATTTTTTTGCACGCGATGATGCATTAAATTCAACTGGTAATGTTACTAATCCTAACAAAACTGATAAACCATACATTCCTGCAGAAACATATATTATTATACTTCCTGCACCCATTAACCATATAAATTGCAATAATACACCTAGTATTAATAAAGGCATTAAAAGAGCAGACATAAAGTTACTTACCTTTACTACAACTTGGCGAATTTTTAATGGCACATAATTGTTTTCATCTTGAAGAGCATGACCAAATTCGTGTGCAACTATTGCATGAGATGCAATTGAATTGCTGTTAAAATTAGCTTGCGAAATATTTATACTTTTATCTTTAGGATTGTAATTATCAGTTAATGTTCCTCCACATTCACAAACAGTTATATTTATATTACTTGTATTTGCCATTTTCTCTGCCAACTGTGCAGCTGTCATATTTAAAGATGATTGTATATTTTTATAATCATTGAATGTTTTATAAACCCTCGACTGTGCAACAAATGATATAATCATTGCAACTAATATTACAACACCTGAAATGATATACCCAATATAAAACTCCATAAGTTTTAAATCCTTTTAATTGAATAATTTTGTTTGTTTAGATAATGCAGTCCAAATAAACAATGTTCTAAAAAAATCTGCCCAATAAGTTAATTTCGCATCTTTTAAAAACGATTTGCACTGCTTTAACTGTTTTCCATCAAAAATTTCTTTTAAAAACTCAACAGCATTTTTAGAAGCTTCTTTTTCTATTGATATTGTAATTAACTTAATAATTAAAGCCAATAAAAATATTAAACCTGCAGTTGCCAACAAAAAAATACCCGGTAAAAATAGTTTATCTCCTATAAAAAACAATATTACCCCTGCAATCAATGAAGGAAACATTAAAAGTCCTAAAAAACGTCCCATTTTTTTTAAGAAATGTAATCTTTTTAATTTTTTTCCATCTCTATCCTGTTTTGCATGACCTAATTCGTGGGAAATTATTGTATAAGATGCTAAAGATTTTTTATTTAAAGTGTCAGTATTTAGGAATAATTTACCCTTCCCATAAGCATCGCCTGCAAGTACTGAAATTGGTATAACCTGAATCTTTCCATTAAAATATTTTTTATTTAAAAAATTAAAATATTCAAATGGAGATAAATCTGTATAAGCTTCAATTTTATCAATTTCTCTGTATTTTTCAAAAAATTTTTCACCAGCAAAGTTTGCTACTGCCAACATTAAGCATAACAATACTGCAACACCGATAATGCATATTATAATAATTAATTCATTACTCATACCTTATATTTTATATCATAATTTAATTTATTGCAAATATTTTTATTAATTTTTATGTTATTAACACTATAGTAGAACCTTTAGCAATTTCACTACCCTCTGGTGGTAATTGATTAACAACAAAAGCTCCTTCTCCATCTAATTCATAATACAAACCAATATCTTTAAGAATTATTGAAGCATCTGTTAAACTCAATCCTATTAAATTAGGCATATAAATATATTCTATTTTAACACTTTCATCTTGTTTAACTTCTCCTAAATATTCAAACATCTTTTCAAAAATTATTTTCCCATAAGGAGCGGCGACAATACTTCCATAATAAGCTCCCGCACTTGGTTCATCAACCATAATGAAAACTAAATATTGTGGATCATCTGCTGGATAAGTTCCAATAAAACTAGAAATATATTTTCCTTGATCAATACCTCCTGTTTCTTTATATTTTTGTGCTGTTCCTGTTTTACCTCCAACATTATAACCTTCAATAAATGTATACTTACCGGTTTTATTCTCAGCAAATTCTAATAGTTGATTTATAATTTCGGAGGTGTCTTGACTTACAATATTCTCTTTATTGTAACCAATAAAACTTTTTAAATTTTCTCCGTTTGTATTTGAAACATAACCTAAAATATGGGGACTATTATAATTTCCGCCATTAATTATAGTAGAAACAGCAGTGATAAGTTGAATTGGTGTTAATGCAATAGCATGACCAAATCCCATCCTTGCTAAATCTACATTTTTTACTGAATTTTTTGCCATTAACAAACCGCTTTGTTCCCCAGAGATATCAACCCCCGTTTTATTACCTAGCCCAAATTTTTCCATATATTCATAAAACTTATCAACACCTAATCTAAGAGCTAAATCCATAAAACAACAATTACAAGAATTAGAAAATGCTTCTGTTAAAGTTTGTGAACCATGTCCTATTGTTTTCCAGCACTTTATTTTCACTCCATCAACAATCCTATATCCTGGACAATAAAATCTGTCATTTAAAGAAACAACTCCTTCTTCTAATGCTGCTGCTAGTGTTAAGATTTTAAAGGTTGATCCTGGTTCATAAACATCTGTAACAGGTTTAACTTTACTTTGTTCAAATAACTTTTCTAAATCATCTCTTGGAACATCATTTAAATCAAAACTTGGTTTTGTCGATAAAGCTAAAATTTCACTAGTTTTTGGATTTAAAACAATTCCGGTAACAGTTTTTGCCTTTTGCTCTAATATAATTTGTTCTAAAACTTGTTCAACAATTATTTGTATTTTGGTATCAACTGTTAGTGTCAAATCATTTCCCTTTTCAGCTGAAATGTAATATCTTAATGATCCTCCAATCTCTTTTCCTTGCAAATCACTTTGAACATAACTACAACCATCTATCCCTTTTAAAAAGTTATTATAAAAAGCCTCCACTCCAGTTTGCCCCACGTTATCAATACTTGTAAATCCTAATATTTGTGTTAATAAATTACCATAAGTATAATAACGATTAGAATTTTCTGATAAATAAACACCATTTAAATTTTGATTATAAATTTCTTCTGCTATATCCCCTTCAACTTGCATTTTAATTAACACTTCACTGACATTTTTATTATTATAAATTTTATTATAAACCTCTTGAAAGGATATATTTAAAATTTTTGCTAATAAAAATGCTGTTTGTGAAATATCTGACACTTCTCTTGCTCTTACATAAATGTTATAAGTAGTGTAACTAACAGCTAATGTTGAACCTGTTCTATCATATATAGTTCCTCTTGGTGCGACAATTGCTAAATCTCTTGTCCATTGGTCAGTTGCTTTTCTTTGTAAATTTTCACCATTGACAATTTGAATTACAAACAACCTTACAATTAAAGAACAAAAAATAAAGGATATTACCAATAAAACTGCTAATATCCTTTTTTTTAATGAATATAAAGTAAAATTTTTTTGCAAACTAGCCTCCAAACAGACCACTTATGAAGTTACAAAACCTATCAAACCAATTTGATTGCTCTGCGATTGAATTTGGTTGTTGTTGTTCAACTGGTATAGTTTCAAATAAATTTTTCATGTTTTCAGCATTTGTTGCATCTAGATTACGTAAATTGTTTAAATACGATATCAAATTCATATTATACTCTGTCTGAACCTGTGTTATTTGAGTATTAAGATTATCTAAAGATGTAATATTTATTATTCCCCAAACCCCAAATATTGCAAACAAAACAGAAATAACTATCATTTTTAACTTGTTTTTTTTACTTTTTGTCTGCCCAACAGGTTGATCTTCAACCTTTTCAATCTTAAATATTTTTTTCCTCTGTTTATCTGATAATGTTTCTATAAAATCATAATTTGGTTTTTCAACAATAGAAGAATCATTGCTTTCTTTTGGTGTAGAATTATCTTCTTCAATTTCAACATTATTTACTTCAACTTTTTTCTCATCAGTTGTATTATCTTGTTCTATCTTTGGAAATGCATTTGAAGAGAAGATGTTTATGCTTTTTTTCTCTTTCTTTTTCTGTTCATATTCATTTTTATGTTCAAGAAATTTCTTTTCTATAGCAGCTTTTTGTTCTACTTCGATTTCTGCAAGCAAAGTCTTCTTCTCCATAATATATACACCTCCTTTAACGAATATTCGTAGAATATAACCAACAATATATTTATTAACTAAATTTTTTCTAAAATACGCAGTTTGGCAGAACTACTACGCGAATTTTTTCTTATTTCTTCTTGAGTAGCAATAATTGGTTTTTTATTAATCAAAATTGCCTTTTCTTTATGTCCACAAATACAAATAGGTGTCTTTGGTGGACAAATACAACCAGTAGAAACATCTTTAAAAACATTTTTTACTATTCTATCTTCTAAACTATGAAAAGTTATCACAGCAAACCTTCCACCATGTTTTAATAAATCAATTAAATTGTATAACGTTTCTCTTAAATTATTTAATTCATTATTTACTTCAATCCTTATTGCCTGAAATGTTTTTTTTGAAACACCACCTTTTCCATAAATTATTTTTTTAGAAAAACTATTTTCAATTATTTCTTTTAATTCAAAAGTTGTCTCAATAGGTTTAATATTTCTCATTTTACATATGTTATCTACTATTTTTTTTGCATTTTCCTCTTCCCCATATTGATATAAAATTTTCAAAAGTCTTTCTTTAGGATAGTTGTTTACAACATAATAGGCATCTAATTTTTGACTTGTATCCATTCTCATATCTAATCTTCCATTATGCATAAAACTAAATCCTCTTTCTGCATTGTCTAATTGATATGAACTCACACCTAAATCAATTAAAATTCCATCAACATTATTGATATTGTTAGCTTTTAATATTTCACAAGCATCGTTATAGTTTGAATGAAAAATCTTAACATTTTCAAAATCAGCAAACTTCTCCTCACACACTTTAACTGCATCAATATCCCTATCAAAACCAATAAGCGTTCCTCTTGAAGATAACCTTTTTAGTATTTCGGAAGAATGTCCGCCGCCACCAATAGTACAATCAACATAAGTTCCACAAGGATTTATATTTAAACCATTTATAACTTCATCTAATAAAACTGGTACATGTATAAATTCCATGGTATTAACTATTCATCTCCTCATATTCCTCTATCATAGCAACAATTTTGGTAAATTCAATATATGGATAATTTTCTTCATCAAAATAATTTTGATATTCTGGTTGAGTCTTTATAAAATCTATCGCATCCTTATATTCACTTAAAAATTTATTAACTAAATTTATAAAAGCTCCATTAAATAATCCTTCATCATTTTTTTCAAAAAGTATAGTTCTATAAGCATTTTTTTGCATTTGATTTAACAAATTCGCTAAAATTGTTTTATCTAATTCTTTTAATGTCTCACCATTATAAGTTTTATTTAATTGTACAAAACTACTTAAAACATTACAAATTTCAGAAACTTGATCTTCACTATTATTTTCTTCTAAAACGACCGCATTAATATCCAGTTTACTCAATGCTGGCGATGTGATTTGATCAAGAACTTCTTTAATATTATTAATTAATTCATTCTTTAAAGAACTCGTCGATTTTGCGTATAGCAATGGTTTTATTATCATTTCAATATTTTCTATAGAGATATTTTTTAAAACAATGTCAACTTGGTTATTTATAATTAAATCTAAATATGATTTTTCTTCAACTTTATTTTTGTTTAAATTTATAAGTAAACTTGAAATGTAACCTAAATCATTTTTCCAATCTTCATAACTACTAATATTAGAAAAATTCACTACATTATTATTTAAATTCGAAATCAAACTAAATACTGCAGATTTTGTTGGTTCAACCTGTTGTAAAGGTAACAAAATTTCGCCTAATAAATTATTATTTCCTTCAAGAGATATTAAGTCTACCACATCTTGCATAATCTCATTAGCAACTTTATCAGCACTAATTATTGAATATAAACCAGAATCCTTAATTTTTACTAAACTTGAAGAGATAAATGTAAATAATTCTTTATAATTACTAATTTCAATAGGTTCTCCAACAGCCGAATAAACAACCCCTTGTGGTAGTGATATTTTATTTTCTTCTAAAAGTTTATCTACAACAGAACTTCCTTTTTCTGTTTTTAATATTTCTATGTCTCTTACTTGATCAATAATATCCCCCATATTAACAAGGATTTTTGTAATATCATAATTACTTTCATCAGTAAGAAGTATTGTTGGATCTTCTAAAACATCAATAACATTGATTTGATTATTTAAATCAGAAAATTGTTTTGCCAAAGATACTAATGAGTCTGATAATTCTTCCCATTGGCTTTCATTCCAATTTGAAACATCTGCACTAATTTTATCAGAATTTTCAATCAAAGCATCTACACCTTTTTGCAAAATTGGAACAATACCATCTCTAACTAAATTAACTTTAAACAAATCTTTTAACGATAATGCAAAAGAATTATAATTTTCATCATTTGTTAATATATTCAAAATTTGTTGTACTGATTTATCAGATGATCCCTTAATTTCATCTAAAATTCCTCTCTGTCCTAGAACTTTAAATATATTAAATAATTTATCAATATCATTTATGAAATATTTTTCAATATTTCCATTTTCTTTAACAACTTTTAATTTTTCTCCTATAACATCAAAAACTTCAGAATTTTCAACTATAATACTTTGTTCTTTCAAAAACGAATATGAATCGTAATTTATCACTAAATCTGCAACAAAATCACAAACAACAGTTTTAAATAATTCTTTATTGGTCGAATTATTAACAACCCCCTCCAACTTATCATAATTTATGTCTATGAATTTAAAATCCTGCTGTTTTGATACTTGTACTCCAAAATCTGCAATTTTATAGTAATTTTCTAACTCTACTCTTATATTTATATCCTCATCTTCAATTTTAAATGCTGCAAGGTAATCAAACATAGCATTATCTAAACCAAAAACTCCGCAAACTTTTGTCAATAAATTATCCTCAAGTCCTCTTACTACTTGTACTGTCCGCTCCGAGGTATACTCACCTAACACTCCATATTTAAGTAAAACTTCATCATTATTGTCTTCTTCTAAATCAAAAGATTGTTCTTGAACAACGAAATAATTATCAGAATAAGTAAAAGAATTCGCAAGTCCAATAAGAGCAGCAAACGGCATAAATGAAAGTATCGTAATAATAAATGTTTTTACTAAACCAACTACACCACCTAAAATTCTATGTTTTTTCTCTTTTTCTTTATCTTTAGATTTTAAAAATAACCAAGCAAAAAGTTTGTATATAACGTAGCAAATTGCCTCTACAACAAAAGTTAATATGATAAAAACTAAAGTATTAGCAATTGCCTGTGGTAAATTTAATAGAAATATATCTAATTTAGGATTATTTTCAATCAAAATTTCAAAATCAGGGTCATTTTTTGCTATAACACTTATTAGTTGTCCTATTTTAACAGTTTGTCCATTATAGTCAACATATATCTCCATAATCGCCTTTGTTATCAATGGTGTTATAAAAAAGGCAACTATAGCACCTATTATAGAAACCGCCAAACTCAAAGATGATTTTTTTAATCCTCGCCAAAATCCTATAAAAAAACCTGAAATCAATGTAATAATGAATAAGCCAGAAACAATGATAGCAATAACTGTTGAATTCATACTATTTCTCCTTTTTTATATAATAACATTTTTATATATTTTTTTCAATAAAATAAAACTTAATTGCTAAAAAATTTTGTCAGAATTTTGAAAAAATTATTACAAAAATTTTCAATAAAAAATCTTTTATATTATAAATCCTTATGTTATTATTCCAATGTTATTAAACAATAACAATGTCCCATTTTTATAAAAATTTCTTTTAAAAAATCATTGACAAAAAAAAATAAAAGAACTAACATATATATCAGACAGCCACAATATATATTATTAAAGATTTGATTTAAACACTATATGTTGTGTAAGTATTCAAACCGATAAAGGAGGAAAAAATGGTAAAGAATATTTTAAAAAGAGATGGTAGACTTGTCAGCTTCGACAGTTCAAAAATTGAAAATGCAATATGTAAAGCAATGAATGCAGTTGGTGATAAGGAATTTAAAACTGCACATAAATTAGCTGTTTTGGTTGAGGAGGAAATAAATAAAAAGTTTGCAGACAAGACACCTTCTGTAGAAGAAATACAAGATATTGTAGAACAAATATTAATGAAAAAAGGACATAATGATGTTGCAAAAGCATACATTCTTTACCGTGATAAAAGAAATAAGGTAAGAGAGATGAATACTTCTCTTATGAAAACTTTTGATAAAATAAATAATAGCGATGCAAAAGATGTTGACCTAAAACGTGAAAACGCAAATATTGATGGTGACACTCCTATGGGAGTTATGCTTAAATTTGGTTCGGAAAGTGCAAAAAATTATTTTACAAACGCAATCATTTCTCCAGAACAAGCAAAAGCTCATCAATCTGGTGACATTCATATTCATGATTTTGATTTTTATACTTTAACAGAAACTTGTTGTCAAATTGATGTAGAAAAACTTTTTAAAAATGGTTTTCATACTGGACATGGATTTGTTAGAGAACCTAATGATATAAGAACTTATGCTGCCTTAGTTTGTATTGCAATTCAATCAAATCAAAATGATCAACATGGTGGTCAAAGTGTTCCTAACTTCGATTATGGATGTGCCCCAGGTGTCATGAAAACATATAAGAAAATTTATAGAACAAATTTTGCTAAAGCTTATGATTTAAAAGAAGCAGGTTCTCTATCTGAGGAAGAGGTTAAAGACATTATTAAAAAAATTGAAAAAGAACAAGGATTATATCCTACTTTATCTCAAAATCCTAAATATGATGAAGCAGAAAAAAATGCTTTTAAAGAATATATAAAAGATGAAAACCTTTATAAAAAGATTAAAGAATATACTATAAACACTTCTCTTAAAGAAACAGATGAAGCTACACATCAAGCAATGGAAGCTCTTGTTCACAACCTTAATACAATGCATTCTCGTGCTGGTGCTCAAGTTCCTTTTTCTTCTTTAAATTTTGGTACTGACACTTCACCAGAAGGAAGAATGGTTGTTAAAAACTTCTTACGTGCTACAGAAGAAGGACTTGGAAATGGTGAAACTCCTATTTTCCCAATTTCTATTTTTAAAGTTAAAGAAGGTGTAAATTATAACCCTGGAGATCCAAACTATGACTTGTTTAAGGCTGCAATTAAGTGTTCTGCAAAGAGAATGTTCCCTAACTTCTCTTTCCTAGATGCACCTTACAACCTTGCATATTACAAACCTGGTCATCCTGAAACAGAGGTTGGATATATGGGATGCAGAACTAGGGTTATGGCAAATGTTTATGATCCTTCAAGAGAAATAACATATGGTAGAGGTAACTTATCTTTTACTTCTATTAACCTTCCTCGTTTAGCAATTGAGGCTAAAGGAGATATCAAAAAATTCTATGAATGTCTTGATGAAAAGTTAGAACTTGTAACAGAACAATTATTGGATAGATTCAAAATTCAACAATCAAAACATGTTTACAACTATCCTTTCCTTATGGGACAAGGAATTTGGATTGATTCAGATAAACTGGGAAGATTTGATAGTATCTCTGAAATTCTTAAACATGGAACATTAACCTACGGTTTTATTGGTTTGGCCGAAACTTTGGTTGCATTAACTGGAAAACATCATGGAGAAAGTGAAAAATCTTGGAAACTTGGTTATGAAATTATTAAACATATGCGAGATTATGCAGATAAAATGTCTGAAAAATATAAACTTAACTTTTCTGTTATCGCAACACCTGCTGAGGGATTAAGTGGAAGATTTGTAAAAATTGATAAAGAAAAATATGGTATTTTAAAAGGTATTACAGATAGAGATTATTATACTAATAGTTTTCATATTCCTGTTTACTACCCTATAAATGCTGAAAGAAAAATTGATTTAGAAGCACCTTTCCATGAACTTTGCAATGGTGGACACATCACTTATGTTGAACTCGATGGTGATACTACAAATAACCTAGAAGCATTTGAAATGATAATACGTCATATGAAAGAAAAAGGAATTGGTTATGGTGCAATAAACCACCCTATTGATAGAGATCCTGTTTGTGGATATAACGGCATTATTGGTGACTTTTGCCCTCACTGTGGAAGACAAGAAATAGATGGACAGGGAAGTTTTGAAAGAATAAGAAGAATTACTGGATATTTAGTAGGAACACTTGATAGATTTAATAATGGAAAACGTGCAGAAGAACATGATAGAGTTAAGCATGGAATTGATGAACAAATTCCAAATAGAAAATAAAATAAAAGAGAACTAATATGGCAAGATTAAGAATTTCAGGAATCGTAAATGATTCTATAGTAGATGGGCCAGGTTTAAGATACAGCATTTTTACTCAAGGATGTCCTCATCATTGTCCTGGTTGTCATAATCCACAAACTCACTCTTACAAAGGTGGAAGAAAGATATCATTAAGAAAAATAAAAAAGGCCATAAAAGAAAATCCTTTACTTTCAGGAGTAACTTTTTCTGGTGGCGAACCATTCATACAAGCAAAAAAACTTTTACCAATTGCAAAATTCGTAAAAGAACAAGGATTAGAATTAGCAAGTTACACTGGATTTTTATTTGAAGAACTCTATAGTGGTAAAGTTCCATATGCAAAAGAACTTTTACAATATATAGATATATTAATAGATGGAAAATTTGTTATAAGTCAAAAAAGTATGGATCTTAAATTTAAGGGGTCAAAAAATCAAAGAACTATTGATGTTAAAGAATCTTTAAAAGAAGGTAAAGCTATTCTTTCTACTAATGAAAAATGGAATTAAAAAAAACGAAGATTAAGGTTAAAGCATTTTGAAACTAGCAGAAAAAAAAGAGAAGGAACTCTACACGCAAAGTAAAGTTCCTTTTGTTTTTAATTTAAAAAACAATAAACTAAAAACACATTTTTTTTATGTTTTAATACTATTAATTAGTAGTTGGATCAATGCCTTTAATTCCATATTTACTGTATTCTATGGCAGGGACATTTCCCATATCTTGTAACATTCTTAATAGTTTAAAATAAGTAAAAATCAAAGGAGAATTGTCATTATCTGTTATTAAATTTAAATTATTAATATATATTGGTTGCCCGTGAAAATTTGATATGTAAGAATTGTTTTCAATTGCACAAGCATATTCAGATAAACTACAAATAAAATCAATTTCTTCTTCTTTTTCTTGAATTAATGATGTGAGGTGCTCTTTAATATTTTGTTCTATATTTTCTTTTTTCCAATCACATTTATAAGTTAATAAACCACCTAAAATGGTTGGTGCAATTCGACCTTTTTCATAACCACGAATTGTGTTTATTGGAGCAGAAGTTCGCATTAGATATTTAACACTTTTTATTTTATCTTTAGTATATTTAATATGTTCCTTGTTTAAATTTTGTTTTACTTCAAAAACAGCATAAACACTTTCTGCTGGAATATATTTTGCACCATTGTTTTCAAAAATTGTTGGAGAAAAATGAGTGTCAAATATTACGATATCCATTTGCTCAC
>CALWTS010000021.1 GCA_944384535.1 uncultured Clostridia bacterium | reverse complement strand
AAAAAATCAATAGTAATATCATTGTTACTATTGCTACTATTCCTGCTGTTATGCTAGTCCATATTATCTTTTTCTTCTTTCTTTCTTTTATTAATTTTTCTTCTTCTGTTGGTGATGGATAGGACTTATCTTCTTTCATATCTTCTCTCTCCCTTTTTCTTTTGTCTTTTATATTATTTGTTCTATCTATAGGTAGTATACAACTTCAAAAAATTTTATGTCAAATGTTATACTTAAAATTATAATTTTATCAACTAAAAAAGTTTTATATTTAAATAAAAAAAGCCAACGCAAAAGGTTGGCTCTATCTTATTTTAATACTTTAGAACATCTTCGATAACTTTCATATTAGGTCTTCTTGCTCTTATTTTATCTAAGATCCTTGGATCTAACTCATAAAATTCTTTTAATTGTTGTGAAGTTAATTTATGTACTGGATAAAAATAACCTCCACGATAATCATCATCCCTTCCACCATTATCTGTATAAGCAGTATATAATGTTAATGGATAACTAAGAAAAACAGCCTCAGGATCATCTGAAGACAAGCTTAATCTGCAACCCATATCAATATAATTGAGAATATTATCTTTCAAAGGATATTTTCTTTGCAAATTCTGAAACTCTTCATAAATTTTTTTAAATTCTTCTTCACTAGAAGATTCAGAAATTTTAACATAAACATTCAAAAGTCCAGCAAGTAATGGGTTGTCTTTTAAAACCTCTTCATTTTCCTTCTGAAAATTTTTTATTTCTTTTAGTGTAAACATATTAATATTACGCTTTACTTGTTCAATCCAATATCTATGATTATTCCTTTCATAATCTGAACTTGTTTCAGAAAGTGCATGGTAATCTGAAACACTATATTGTAATGCTTCCATTACTCTAAACAAATCATCTCTAAAAGATAATTTAAAAAAATCAAATCTTTTCATACTAAACTCCTTACTTTATTCTAAATCAAATTGTATAAAAAGTCAATACTTTCTTAAATTTTATTTAAAATAATAAATTAAAGCTTTTTATACTAAAGATAATGCTGAAAAAATTTTCTGTGGAGCTAAACTTAAACTTGGAGTAGATAATATTTTTACAAATAATAGCTATGTTTTGATAATTATGGTTCAGAAGAATATTTTATATTAAATGTCCCAGTTGCAGATCATCAACTGATATCATTGAAAGATATATTCCATACGAAATACAAGTTTACGCAAGAAAGAATAAACAGGAAAATAAATTAGATTTATAAATTTCATATCAAGATAAATTTGTTATATCAAAATTGCTTTTAATTATATTCTTTGTTATAATATTACTCGGAGAGTGAAATTCTATGAAAAGATTTTTTACATCAGATACGCATTTTGGGGCCGAACGAACTAGAACTTTATTTAAACATCCTTTTAGTTCTATAAAAGAAATGGATAAATCAATAATAAAAAATTAGAACAAAAAAGTAAAAAGTCAGGATCTTGCAATGTTTCACAAATTCCATAACAAGTACCTTGATCACTATCTTGCCATGACATATTTTCTATTGTTGTAAAATTTTTATAAGGTGAACCAAAAACCCAAATAAATCTTCCATTATCATACTTTATATATCCATAAACATTATACTTGGTTGAATTATCTACATAAACATCAGTTTTATGGAAGAAATAAATATTATTTTCATCTACAATATCAACATAAGATAAATTCCATAAAAATTTATATGTATTATCTGTCCAAAAAGAATATGAATTATCTAAACCCTTATTTTCATCTATCAATACATATGCCAAATTAATCCAAGAACTTTTATCTAAAAAATCATCAAAAAGATAGATGTCAGTGTTTATATATTTATCATAATTCGAATTATCTAAAATTGAATTTGTCTCCCTTTTTTGAATTAACACAAAAATATTTTTATCTAATTCTGAATCATAATACTCATCAAACCCAGTAATAGTTTTATTGGTAACATACAAAACTTTAATATTTTTATTTTTGTCTATACTAAAAATTTTAGAAGAAGATGTGGAATAAGCAACTACTAACAAACAATCATCTATTTCACTATAAAAAAGTTGACAATCTGTAAAGTTCTCTCTTTCTATTTTACAAAATAAGGAAAATTTATTTCCATCTTCAGTGGAATATATCTTTATAACATTTTCAACCCAACTGTCAATCGTACAAACAAAAACATTATTACCATTACTATTTTCATTTATTGTTAAACTTTTCATTTGCAGTGTGCTAGGATAAAAAAAATCAGAACTTGAGTCATATTTATCACATAACCAATAGTTCATATTTTCATAATTTCTATAAGAATACTCAACATCACATTCCTGCGGAAAGACCATCTCAAAAGTTTGTCCATTATCAATTGATTTATAAACTCCACTTCCAGCTAACCAAACAACACCAGGTGTAGAAGTATCATATTGTAATGCGTATAACGTTCCTAAAATATTTTGTCTTGTAAAAGTTTGTCCTTTATCAAAAGAAAAATAAGCTCCTCCCATATCAGATAAGCATGCAAAATAATTTTTATTATAAGGATTAACTTTTGCGTCAAATATTGCTCCGTAACCACCAGCACCAATCATTTCGCTAGAACTTACTTCAAATTCATACTTAATTTTACTTGTTTTTTTAAATAAAAAAAATAATCCTGTTATAGCAACAACTAAACAAATTAATACAATAAAAAATATTATTATGTGTTTCTTGATTTTAACCATAATTTATTTTAACATAAAATTTTTATAAAAACAAATTTATGTAACTCACATATGTTATAAATTAATGCCGATTAAAATATAAGTTAAATATTAAATAATTAAGATATTTAAAAAAAGAAGAACTTCGAAATGAAGTTCTTTTTTTTATTTAACTTTTGTGTAAATATAATAATCGCCTTCTTCAGTTTTAGTAAAATTACTTTCATTGTTTAAATAAATATTTACGTTTCCTTCTTTATCTACAATAGTCTTTAGTACTTTTACCGTCTGTGCATTTTGTAACAAATATTCACAATTATATTGAGAATTCGCATTATTATATACATATTCACTTTCTATAATAACACTTGTTAAACTTGTGCAACCATCGAATGCTTGATGACCTATACTTGTTACATTCTCTCCTAATGTTACACTTGTTAAACTTGTGTAACCTTGGAATGCATATTGTTTAATATTTTGATTTATCGTTACTTCGGTTATTTTCTCACCATTTATATATAAATCTGCTCTATTACTTAAAGGATTGGTATAAGAATTACCAAAATTAATTGATAACCACTGTTCTAAACTTCCCTCGTAATATACCTCTTTTAAATTATTGCAACTAAGGAATGCATTCTCGCCTATACTTGTTACATTTTCTCCTAATATTATACTTGTTAAACTTGTGCAATTATAGAATGCAGAATTACCGATTGAATGTAATTGTAAATTATCTGTAATATTTAGTGTTTGTAGATTTATACAATTAATGAATGCTCCTGGATTGATAGCTGTTGTACCTTGTTCTAATATTACGGTTGACGCTGACCTATCCATCATGGAAAGGGCAACTTTTGTTGTTCCATTTATATAATAATTTACATTATTTATTTCTTCTATTCTTCCTTGTGCAGTCTCACCTTTATTCACTATTTCGTATGCATATTGAGCAACATATCCATTTTCTCTACTGCCTGCTATAATTTCCATATTTGAGTTATTATATACTATTGCTAGTGAATAGCAATCATAGAATGCATTCTCGCCTATACTTGTTACATTTTCTCCTAATATTATACTTGTTAAACTTGTGCAATTATAGAATGCAGAATTACCGATTGAAGTCACACCTTCTGGTATTTTAATTGATGTGAGATTTTCACAACATAAGAATGCTCCTGGATTAATAATAGTTGTATCTTGTTCTAATATTACGGTTGACACTGACCTATCTTTTATAGAAAGGGCAACTTTTGTTGTTCCATTTATGTAATAATTTACATTATTTATTTCTTCAATTTTTCCTTGTGTGGTCTCATCTTTATTTACTACTTCATATGCATATTGAGCTACATATCCATTTTCACTACTGCCTGCTATAATTTCCATATTTGAGTTATTATATACTATTGCTAGTGACACGCAACCCATGAATGCAGAAGAATTGATTGATGTCACATTTTTGCCAAGCGTAACTTTTTTAAGTGACATTATCCCATAAAATGAATTATAAATTATATTTTCATCTATCGTTACCTCTTCAAGCAACTCATTGTTTATATACAAACCACCAGATAATCCCGGGCTGTGATCATCAAAAGTAATATCCAAATCCAACCATTGATCTAATGTTCCTTGATAATAAATATTAACAAAGCTTGAAACATTTCCAAAAGCCATGTTACTAATTTTGGTGATGTTTGTTGGAATTGTAATCGAAACAAAGTATGTGTAAGCTTGAAACACCATATATCCTATTTCGTTAATTTCTGTTCCAGTATCTTTTTCTATAATATAATTTTGAGAGTTTATGTTTACTGTTTCATAGTAGGAAGGTAATATTAATTCAGTATCACTACCCGTATATGATGTAATAGCATTTCCACTAAACGTAAAGTCATCAAGTCTTCTATAATTTCCTGCATATATTGTCACATTTCCTGCTGGCATTGTAAATGTATATGTATCTTCTTTTTTCTCTATTGGATATTTTGTTTCATCCCCCTCTATCATATAATACATTGAACTTGCTTCATACACTTCTTTCTCTTTTACTTCATAATCTTTTAACACTTCTACAATAACAGGTAAGTTTTCTGCTTGCTGATTCGTATTAGCTCGTAATAAAGATGCTGAATTTATATCTGTACTTACACTTAATGTTTTATTATAATTTGCTGTATAAGTTCTATTCCCTATACTTCCTTTTGTGATTGTTACTGTCAATTGTGGTTCGGTTTGACCTTCCCATGTCCAACCTATAAACTTATATCCTTCTTTCTCTGGGCTTCCAAGTGTTATATCTTCACTCTCGATTGTATAACTAAATTCACTTCCTCCTGCTATCTCTCCATCTGATAATTCGAGTGTTACTGTGTACTCAACAAGAGTATAATTTGCAGTATATGTTCTATTTCCTACACTTCCTTTCTCTATTGTTACTTCTTTTTGTGGCTCTGTTTGGCCTTCCCATGTCCAACCTATAAATTCATATCCTTCTTTTGTTGGCTTTGCAAGAGTGATATCTTCACTTTCTATTGTATAATTAAATTCACTTCCTCCTTCTATCTCTCCATCTGATAGTTCGAGTGTTACTGTATATTCTATTATTTGATATTTTGCTGTGTATGTTCCTATCTTATCTTCTGTTAATTTGAATG
>CALWTS010000020.1 GCA_944384535.1 uncultured Clostridia bacterium | reverse complement strand
CATTCAAATTAACAGAAGATAAGATAGGAACATACACAGCAAAATATCAAATAATAGAATATACAGTAACACTCGAACTATCAGATGGAGAGATAGAAGGAGGAAGTGAATTTAATTATACAATAGAGAGTGAAGATATCACTCTTGCAAAGCCAACAAAAGAAGGATATGAATTTATAGGTTGGACATGGGAAGGACAAACAGAGCCACAATTAACAGCAACAATCACTAAAGGAAGTGTAGGAAATAGAAAATATACAGCAAATTATGAAATTAAAAGTTATAATATTAATAAAAATGAAACACAAAATGGAAGTTTTACAGTAAAAGGTGTAGCAAACTATAATGAAATAGTAACATTGGAAATAATACCAAATTCTGGTTGTGAGATAAGTGAAGTATATTATATTAAAAACGGAAGTGAAGAAAGACATAATATAACTAATATAGATGGACAGTATAGTTTTGTAATGCCAAATAGCGATATAACAATATATGTAGTATTTTCAAAAATAAATTATCAATTAGCAACAGAAATAAATAATGGAGAAATATTAGGATTGTCATCTACAGCACAAACAGGTGAAAATGTAACATTTACAGTAGAAACAGATGGATTAGTGGAAGATAAATACTATGGAGTAGAAAGAGTATATTATACAATGGAGGATGGCCAAGAGTATGATATAACAAGCGATAATAATGTTTATACATTCACAATGCCAAGCGGAAATATTACACTTCACGTTGATGTTTTTGAGAAGAAGATATATTTAGATTATGTTTTTGACGATGATTCTATTGTTTCATATGTAGGAGATGAAACAGAGATAACGATTCCATCAAGTTACTCGAAAGTTGAAGTACCATTTAGTCAAGTAAATAGTCAAACTTTTTCAAATTATCAAGAATTTACTAATAGTTCATTGTACAAATTATGGATATATCAATCAGGATATTTTTATTTAGTGGAAGATGAAGAAAACATATTAATAACTGATTTTTATGAATTTGAAAATAAAATGTCAATAGATGATGGTCCATTTACAATTAAATATGAAAATTATCAATTTACAGCTGAAGAGATGGATAACGCTTTGCAAGTGGCTATGTTGGTGAATATATCAAAAGGATATTCTTTTAAACTAGTTACAAATGATAATGAGATAATACAAATCGATAACATAACAATTGATAATTTGGAAGAAAAATTTAATGAAACAAAAGAGTTGCTTATACAAAAGAATTCTTTTCCTGTTCAGGTTCAATTTAATGATATAGCCAATATTTCAGTTGAAGGAAATGATTATTTAATAATTGATATTGGTTTAAATGCATTTTATGGTAATGCTAATTTACAAAAAGTAAACTTTGAAAGTGATTCTAATATTCAAACAATAGGAGAAAGAGCTTTCGGTTTCTGTGATAATTTGGTTGACATAAATCTTCCATCAAGTATTATATATATAGATAATACAGCTTTTGATCAGTCAAATAAAATTGAATATTATTATGATGATAATAATGATAAGTACTTAGGTAATAGTGTTAATAAATATCTAGTATTAATAGAAGTAAAAGATAAATCTATAAGTTCTTATAACTTTAAGAATGGAATTCGTATTATTTTTGCTAGCGCATTTTCTGGTTGCACAAGTTTAACAAGTGTAACATTAGGAGAAAATGTAACAAGTATAGGTTACCAAGCATTCTATAGGTGCACAAATTTAGCAAGTGTAACATTAGGAGAGAATGTAACAAGTATAGGTAATTCTGCATTCTCTGGTTGCACAAGTTTAACAAGTATAACAATACCAAACAGTGTAACAAGTATAGGTTATCAAGCATTTCAAGGTTGCACAAGTTTAACAAGTATAACATTAGGAAAGAATGTAACAAGTATAGATTATGCATTTTCTTACAACTTTAACATTTCAGAAGTATACTACGAAGGAACAATAGATGAATGGATATCAATTGATTTTGGCGAGCCTAGTTCTTCTGGATATTCTAATCCATTATCTAATGGGGCAAAACTGTATCTAAAAGAAAATGAAGATTATAAATTAGTAACAGAAGTAACAATAAATCAAAATATAAAACAATGTGCATTCTATGGTTGCACAAGTTTAACAAGTGTAACATTAGGAGAGAATGTAACAAGTATAGGTGATGGTGCATTCTCTGGTTGTTATGCTCTTGCAATAATATATAACAATTCAAATCTTACAATAACAAAGGGAAGCATAGCCAATGGATATATAGGATATTATGCAAAAGAGATTGTTGGAAAAGATTCACAAGCAGAAGGAGAGATAATAGAAGAGAATAATGTAATCTATTATAAAAATGGAACTACAGTAATAGCGATAGGTTGCAGTGCAACCAGTCCTATGGAAATAATATTGAGATATGATACAACAGAAATAAATAAGTATGCATTTTATAATAACAAAAATATTACATCAATAAACATTCCAAACAGTGTAAGAAGTATAGGTTCTCAAGCATTCTATAATTGCACAAGTTTAACAAGTGTAACAATAGGAGAGAATGTAACAAGTATAGGTTCTTCTGCATTCTCTGGTTGCACAAGTTTAACAAGTATAACATTAGGAGAAAATGTAACAAGTATAGGTAATTTTGCATTCTATAATTGCACAAATTTAGCAAGTGTTGAAATAAAAAGTGAATATGTGTATAAAAATGTGACTTCTCAATCTGATTGTGGATATATTTTACAAAATGCACAGACAGTAAAAGTATTAAAGACAATTGTAGATAAAGAAGGAAATACAAATAGTTATTTAAATGATACAAGCAATTTTACTAAAACTGAAGAAGGCGATTATTATATTTACACAAAAGTTAATTAAAAAAAGAACTTCATTTCGAAGTTCTTTTTTTATTCATCTTCATCTTCACTTTCTTTATTTTTATTGATACTATCTTTAATAAATGTTCTATATTTAGATATTCCAACAGATGATGCCATTGCATTTTGTAAAACTATTGATATATCACTTCCAAATTCTTCTAAAAAATTTTCCATCTCACTTGCAGGAACAATCATTGAAAATATATCCTCATCAGCTTCTAAATGTGGTTGCATATTTTCAATATCAACTTCAGCTAAAAAACTTTGTTCTGTTTCATCTGAAAAACCTGCTGATTTTGCCATTACTCCAGAAATTGGAATAATTTTAATAATTTTAGCTCCGCTTTCTTCACCAAGTTCTCTTGTTATTGCGCGTATAAGTCCTTTTTCAACAACATCATCTTCCATATCTTTTGGATCAACAAGTCCAGCAAATAGAGAAATTTCTCTTCTTCCTATTGGCGCTCTAAATTGATTTCCAACAAGATAATATACTTGTCCATCTTTTACAAAATAAGTTAATGCAGAAACAGCGTCTGGAGTATTAGGTTTTTTAACTTTGGTAGGGCGAGTAGCTACAGTATAAGGAATAACTTTTGATCCATCTTCAGATTCATAAGTTACATTTTCTAATTTAATAAATTTTGTAACACCTTGTTCACTATCACTTCTTTTAGTTACCTTATATTTAGGATATTTTTTTTCAAGTTCTGTCTTTATACCTGGTTCGTAAACATATATTCCCTTATATTTTTTCATATTTTTCTCCTTTGTTTACATTATATAACAATTTTAAGTAAAAAACAAGTTTTAAATTATAAATATTTATGTTAAATCGAATTTTGTTTCTAATAAAAGGTTATTGTTAAAAAAAATATTTATTTGCTTTGGGAATTTATATATTTATGCTAAAATCAATGTAGCGGAGGAATTTATGTTCAATAAACTAGGTAATATAATAAAAGAGTTAAATGCGAATGTTGACAATGCTAGTAATAGTGAAAAAGCAAAAAAGTTAAGAAAAAAATTAATATCAATAGGATTACCAATAGCAATTATTGGCATTATTGGTCTTATTGTTGCAGTAATTTTATTTATAGCAAGTTCACAAAATGCATTAAATTCTTCAGACTCAATGAAAATACCAAACATGGTTTTACCTTCAGTTTTGTTTATTATTTCTATGTTTCTTTGTGTAATTGGTTTTACAATAGCGTATTTAGGTTTTCAAATTGTTATTGTAGGTGTTACTTCTAAAGTTATAAATGATGCTGTTGGAGACAATTGTCCTAAATGTGGGGATATTATTACAGAAGATGAGGTTTATTGTTCTAAATGTGGCACTCAACTTCGTCTAAAATGTTCTAAATGTGGCCATATCAATAGTGTTAAATATGACTATTGTGAAAATTGTGGAAACAAATTAAAAGATGAATATATTGAATAAGAAAATTTATCTTATTCTTTTTATTTAAAAAATAGATCTTTTAAATATTAAATTAAAAATTTGACAAAATAAATTTATAAAATGTATACTACTTTTACTAATAGAGTTTGTATTTTATAGACCTTTTTCATTTTTAGGAGGTAAATATGGATAATGAAAAAAATCCTGTGGATCAACAAAAAAGAGAAAGTAATAAAAAGAAATTATACATTACTTTATCTTTGATTCTTTTATTATTAATTTCGTTAGCTATTGTGTTACCAATTGTTTTAACAAACAAAGAACAAAAAATTGTAGCGCTTGATTTTATTTCATCAAGTTCTTTTGTTTATGGCGAGGATATTAGTAATCAAGATATAATTATTACTTACGAAGATAATTCAGATGAAAAAATCAAATTTAATCAACTTGAAATTAATAAAGATGATCTTGCAAAATTAAAAAATGTTGGAGAATATATTATTACCGTTACATATAAAGATTTTTCAACAGAGTTGACAATCACTATTTTACCTGCTGATTTTACCAATTTAGAAAAAGAAAAAATGTTAATAGATAACAAATTTTTTGAATATGATGGAGAAAATAAACATTTTTTAACAAGTTATTTGCCAGAAGGAGCAGTTGCTCTTTATAGTGTAAACAATGAAGATGATTTTAAAATTGATTACTCTATCACAGAAATTGGGACATATACCATATATGTTAAGGTTAGTAAGCAAAACTTTAATGATTTTGTCTTCTCTTTTGATATTGAAATAATTGATACAACAATAAAAATTGATGGTTTTGAAGAGAATGAAGGAGTTTTCACAAAGCGGGTATCAAATGATGTAAATGAAATTGGTATATACAGCTTAATTAAAACTAGTGACATAAATGCCAAGGTAAAAATATATCTTGATGAAATGCTCACGCAAGAAGTTCAAGATACTATATTGTTAGAAAATTTACAAACAAAAATATTCATAAAACTTTATTTTGACAATAACGATTTGATAAAAATTTATCAAGTTATTGTTACAAAAAATGATTTGTTCACTATAAACTTTTACTTAAAAGATACCTTATTAGGTAATGAGTTTATTGAAGAAGGTGATTATTTACAACAACCTTCTTATACTGTTGAAGGTTATAATATTGTTGGTTGGAAAATAAATGAAGATTTAATCAGTTTTCCCTATAAACCTAATAGTGATATAGATTTATATGCTGAATATTCATTGATTAACTATAGTATTCGATATAATTTACAAGAAGGAATTATAAGTGAAGAAAAACAATTTTATACAGTAGAAGATGAAACATTCACTTTGCCAACACCAACAAAAGAAGGATATGACTTTATAGGTTGGACATGGGAAGGACAGGAAGATCCACAAATTATAGTTGCTATTGAAAAAGGAACTACTGGCAACAAAGAATATACAGCAAATTGGATAGAAAAAACCTATTTTATTAGTAAGGGAACAACATCAAATGGTTCATTTGATATTGTAAGCGAAGGAAAGTATAACGAAGAAATTTCTCTGACAGTAAGTCCAGAAGATGGGTATAAAGTTATACAAACTTATTATGTTTTAGACGGACAAGAACAAAAAATTACAATTATTAATCAAAAATTTAATATGCCAGCTAGTAATATTGTTGTTTATGTTGTTTTTGAAAAAGTTGATTACACTTTAGAGGGAGTTCAAACTTCTCATGGAACTTTTTCTCTATCTAAAACAGGTGCGAATTTAGGTGATGAAATTACAATAAACGTTACTCCCGATAATGGTTATGAAGTCTTTAAGGTTTATTACGAGATTGTTGGTGATAATATAGAAAATCAAATTGAAAATTTAAAATTCATAATGCCTGCGGGAAATATTAAAGTATATGTTGAGTTTAATGCAATAATTTATACAATATCATATGAGTTGAATGATGGGCAAATTGTAGGGCAAAAAGAAAATTATACAATAGAAGATGAAACATTCGCTTTACCAACACCAACAAAAGAAGGATATGAATTTATAGGTTGGACATGGGAAGGACAAATCGAGCCACAAAAAGTCGTTACAATTAGTCAAGGTACAACAGGTAATAAAGAATATACTGCTAATTGGGAAATAAAAAAATATACAGTAACTATACAAGAAAATGATGCTTATGAGATAATTAAAGAACAAGATAACGTTGAACATGGATCAGATTATAAATTTAAAATAATATTGAATGAGGCTTATACACAAAGCAATGTAGTTGTAAAGAATGATGAAGAAATAATAGAATTAGGGGAAGATGGTTTTTATACAATTACAAATGTAACTAAAGATGTTGAAATATTAATAGAAGGAATAGTTAAAAACAAATATAAAATAACGTGGCAAAATTATGATGGAAGTGAATTAGAAGTTGATGAAAATGTAGAACATGGAACGATTCCAAATTATGATGGAGAAACACCAATTAAAGAAAGTGATGAACAATATGACTATATATTTGATGGATGGAATACTCAAATTACAGCTGCCAAAGAAGATAAGGTTTATGTTGCAATATTTCAAAATCAATTAAGAAAATATACTATAACATTTGGTGAAAACATTTTAATTGAAAAGATTTCTGGAGGTAATATAAATAGCGGTGAACAAGTTGATTATGGAACACAAATAAAAATAATTTACCAAGAAAGTTTAGGCTACAGAAAGGTTAATTTTAAAGTCAATGGGAACGAAGTCGAAAATAATTATATTACAATGGTTAATGGTAATATAAATATAGAATTTATTGAGGAAGCTATTAGTTATTCAATTTTATATAATCTAAATGGTGGTCAAATTGAAGGACAAAGAGAATCTTATACAATAGAAGATGAGACATTTGCTTTAAAAGAGCCAATAAAAGAGGGTTATGAATTTGTTGGTTGGACTTGGGATGGTCAAGATGTACCACAAAAAGTTGTTACAATTAATAAAGGTACAACAGGCGATAAAGAATATACTGCAAATTGGGATTTAATAGAATATACAATAACATATTTTCTTAATGAAGGTATGATGTCTGGACAAGTAAAAACTTATACAATAGAAGATGAAACATTTGTATTGCCAACACCTACAAAAAGAGGTTACGAATTTTTAGGTTGGACTGGAACCGATTTATCAGGTCAAAATATGATAGTTGAAATAATCAAAGGCTCAACTGGAAATAGAGAATATACTGCAAATTGGGAAATTAATCAATACACTTATACTTTTTATAACAATAATGAAGTTTATTATACACAGACAATTGATTATGGAACAACAATAAACATTCCTGATGATCCTACAAAAGATAGTATAGATGGAACTAATTATCATTTTACAGGTTGGGATAAAGAGATACCTTTAGTTATTTCAGATCAAAATATAGATTTTTATGCCCAATACAGCGAAGAAGAATTTTCAAAAGGATTAAATTTTACGTACGTAGAAAGTGAAGATTCCTATATAGTTGATAAAGGAACTGTTGAAGATATAGATGTTATTGTTCCAGCAACCTATAACAATAAAAAGGTAACAGAAATAGCCGAATATGGTTTTTCTGATATGATCAATATGCAAACAATAACTTTTGGCGAGTATGTTGAAAATATAGGTAAAAGAGCTTTCCAAAATTGTGAAAAACTTTCATCAGTTAGCGGTTTAGACAATATAAAAACTATCCCTGAATATGCTTTTGCAAATACAAGTTTATTAGAAGAGTTTGAAATAGGGGAAAATGTAATCATAATAGGAAGTTATGCTTTTGCAGATTCAGGTATTAAAGTAGTTAATATTCCAGCATCTGTTATAGCAATTGAAGAGAATGCTTTTGAAAATTGCTTAATTTCTGCATTTATTGTAGATTCTAATAATTCAAATTACGCATCTAAAGATGGCGATTTATATAATAAAAATTACACAGAATTAATACTTTATGCCTTAGGGAAAAACCAAACAACATTTGCTATTCCTTCATCTGTCATAACAATAGAAAATTATGCTTTTGGAAATAATAGTGTTTCAATATTAGATTCAAATTATCAAAAAAAAAATTATGATTTAGAAAATATAATAGTTCCAATCAGTGTTGTAAATTTAAAAGAATACTCATTACCAGAGAATGTTGTAATTTTTACTTATTTTGAAGAAAGACCATTAAGTTGGGAAGAAAATTGTTTGATGACAAACAAAATATTTTGGAATGGAAGTTGGGAAATTCAAGATAATATTCCTGTAACAACATTGTCTGCTAGTACTTTTAAAACCGGTATTTATTCTAATTGGATGAGTTATATAGATGATGATATAAAATTTTTAGATGTTGTTATACCAGGTTCTCATGACTCTGGAACAAACGGATTAGGTAATCTTTATAAAACACAAAATTGTGGATATTATGATCAATTAACAGGAGGAGTGCGTTATTTTGATGTACGTGTAGCTGAGTATAAAGGAACCGTAAGGAGTGTTCATGCAAATTCTGGAGTTATTTTAACAGGTGAAAATGCTTTAGGTATAACATTTCAAAGCATTCTTGATGATATTAACTTATTCTTAAGCGAAAATCCTGAAGAAGTGATAGTTCTAGATTTTCAACATATTTGGAATGACTATACTAACATGGTATTACCTATGTTAATAGAAAATATTTCCACAGATAAAATGTTAAAACGTTCACAATGTTCTGATTTATCACAACTTACAATGGGACAGTTAAGACAATGGAAAATTAACTTGATAATAGTGGTAAATGATATAAATGATGGAAAACCAAATTTTGATGAATATGATTTCTTATTTCCTAGAAGTACTTATTTGCTTTCACCTTATGATAGCAGTTCTCATACAAGTGGTAGTTCATCTTTAATTAATCATTTTCCTACATATTTTGCTCAAAACGATGGAACCAAGATTTTTGTATTACAATCACAAAGAACTGGTTCTATGTCTGGTTGGAATATTATTGAAATAGAGAAAGAATTTAGAGCAATAGCAAATGATTATGCAAGAAGTTTAAGTTTAGAAAAAAATGAAATATATTTATCTAAGACTAATATTATTATGAGAGATTTTGCTGTTGATGATATTGGAATATCGACAACACCTCAGGAAACAATGCAAAGTATACTATTTTTAAATGTTTATAAAAACAATATTTCACATGACTTGCTAGAGTATTATAAAATTTTGTTGGATTTTAATACTATTGATAGTATGTCGAAATCATATTAATAGGAGGAAAGATTATGGAAAAATCTTATAAAAGTTACATAAAATTGGTATGTCTTTTATTTCTATTACTTGTAATAAGTTTTTTACCACTAAATGTAAGTTATACTAAGTCTGATGGTGAATATTTGATTTCTGACGAACAAACATTAAAAGATTGGCTTTTGGATACGAATAGTGTTCAGACTAATAACCCAAGTGCACAAATAACACAAAATATAAATTTGAATTGGGGAAATGTTTCAACAAATCCTTCAATGATAAATAATGGTTCGACTCTAAATGGGAATAACAATACTATATATTTGCAAGGTTTTAATGGAACAACTCCGGGAGGTGAAACTTATAAAGAAATTGCTTTATTTGTAAATTTTATTTCTGGAACTTTGACTAATATTAATTTTGAAGTAAATACTGAATTTGATATTAGAATTCATAAAGATACTGCCGCAGGAAATAATCAATTGTACACAGGAGTTGTTTGTGCAAAACTAGAAAATGGAACAATAAAAAATTGCAGTGTTTTTATTAATAATAATATTTGGTTTAATGCGGATGGAGGAACATCTTCTAGTAATCATTTTGGTGTTATTGCTGGAGGCATGTGGGGTAATGCGGTAATTTCTAATGTAAGTGTAATACAACAAGCAAATACCACTTTGCAAGTATATTCTGACGCTTCATTTTCGTTTTTAAGAATTGGAATGATATGTGGTGATCCTTATAAAAATGACAATGGAATCCCTTTAATAAAAAATGTTTACGTAGAAAGAGGTGGATATATAAAATTTAAAAACAAAGGGATTTTTTCGGCAGGTGGTGAAATTTTTGGTAATGTTGTTGCAGATTTAGACACGGGTTCAGATGGTGAAAATCATTGGGTTAATATAGATGGTGTAATTTTGTACTTACCTATTGGAACAGATTTGAGAAGTGGAATTACTCATAATTATGAAAGAATGAGAACTGACAATACTAGAGGTTATATTATTGGAGCAACAAAAGATGGAACAATTAATTATTCTGTTCAAAATATTTATGCTTTACAAAATGATTTACAAGATAATTGTATTACTTGCGTTGGAAATGGTTACACTTATTTAGATACAACAAATTACAATTATCAGTTTGTAAATGATAGTCTTCAAATATCTGCAAAGGGGGAAAATCAATTTATTTGGTCGATTACGCAGAATTCTACAGGAGAGAAAAATGATGTTTATATTCAAGCATCTAATAGTGTTTTAGTTAATAAATATAATGTTCCTACATCAGTTCCTAAAGATAGTTTGACTATTGAAAATGGGACTTATATAAATCAATCTACTTTCGGATTTGAATCTATAGAAGCAACTTATAATGGAGAAGAATTTAAACCTATTTTTACTATTAATGGTGAAACAATAAATTCAGGATTTAGTGTTGTTGTTAATAACAATCTTAATTCTACAATAACTAGCGGAAATCAAGCAACTTGTGATTTGATATATTCTGAGAACCCAAATGGAATATTCTTACATGATAATAAATATTATGTTGCTAAGGAAAATATAGATTTTACCAATGCAAAGATGACAATATTACAAAAAGATTTAGATTTAACTTATATTTCTGGGAATATTTATAACAATAGTTTCAAAATTGAAGGATTAGTAAAGGATGAAAAAATTACGATAAATGGTTCTGAATTTGCAAATGGTATATACGTTCTTGATTGTAATAATAATGATGTTGTAAAAAATATATCTTTTGGTAATGGAATAATTGAAACAAATTACTCAATTAATAGAAATGGTTTTGAAGATTATCAATTTATTGTAAGTCCATTTACTGTAAATGTAGATCAAGGAATTACAATAACTGACTTAGATAATGATTTGGCTAACTTTGAAAATAATATGTTAACTATATATAGCAAAGATTTTAAAACATTGAATTTAAACTTTGCTCAACCAGAAGGAATGTTAAATTTAGTTACGTTAGAAAATTCTGCTAGCAAAACGTATGATATAACAAATTCTTTATCTGATGGAACAATGCAATATATTATAAATCAATATGCTGAGAATGATTTTCAATTTTTAACGAATATTTCTTTAAAAGAAACATTAAAAAAAGTTGTTGTCAAAATAGACGTTCAAGGGATAGAACAAATTGAAAACATTACAACAACAAACGAAAAAGAAATAGTTAAGTTTGGAGATTATTTAGTTTTTTCATCAGATTATAATGAAGAAATTACTTTAAATGTAGATTTAAAAGATAATATTATAACAAACTATCAAATAAAATTTTTTGTTAATAATCAAGAACAAACCATAGAAAATAATTCTTTAACTTTTATGGCAAAAGGTGATGAGTATAATATTATTAATATAAGAATTGTTTTGGAAGAAATAGTTTAAATAAAGAGTACTCCTAGAGTGCTCTTTATTTAATACAAATTTATTCTAGACAAATTGATAAAAATATAGTAAAATAATATTAAGGATGAAAAGTATGGAAGAAATTTCAAGGTATCACAGATATTATAAATTCCCAAACGGAGTAACTTTATTATATTATAAACATAATGTTAACAATACAACACAAATGGCTGTAGGTTTTGTTGGTGGTTCGAATAAAGATGGAAAAATAAAGGGAACAGCTCACTTTTTAGAACATATGCTATGTAAAGAAACTCCAACAATAAAAATTGAAGAGATTAATGAATTTGTAAGAAATAACAATATTATTATGAATGCATTTACTACAACAGATTATGTTGTTTTATTTGCTGATACTCCTAATTCAAAATTTAACGAAACTTGTGATTTATATAGGCAGTTGTTAACAAATAGAAACTTTAATAAGAAATCTATTGATAAGGAAAGAATGGCAATTAATCAAGAAATATTAATAAGTAAAGACGAGGATCAGTCTCTACAAGATATTGTAAAGCTTATTCAAAGTAATTATAAATCTGATAGAATTTTAGGGTCATCTAGATCTATTCAAAAGATTGATGAGAGTGTATTACAAGCTTATATAGATAAAAATTTTATTTCTGAAAACATGATTGTTTCTGTAGTTAGCAATTTAGAATTTGATGAAATAAAGCAAATAGTTGAAGATAAATTTGTTAATTGTTTTGAATCAAATAAAAAATTAAAAAACACTCCAGAAAGAGCACAATATTATTCTCCAACAAACATCATTATTTTTAATAGATTAAAAAATTTAAAAACTATTGAATTTAATATTACTTATTTAGCTAATCAAACAGAAAAAGAAGCTAATTTATATTCTTTATTAGAGGATTTTGTTTTTAATGGTTTTAGTGGAAGATTACTAAAAAAATTAAGACTAGAAAATGGTTTGGTGTATAGTGCTGGTTTTGAGCCAATAGTTTTAAGTAATAATTTAACGTTGAAATGTATTAGTGCTCTGACGAGTAAAGCGAATCTAAATAAATTTATTGATGTAATGGGAAGGATAATTGATGATTTAGTTAAAAATGGTATTTCTGAAAAGGATTTTCAGGATTTTCAAGAAATGGTAAGATCTGTAGAAGAAAGAAGATCTGGTATAAAAACACTTAGTCCGTTAATTTTGATTGATAGATTTATAGATCAAAGGGAGATATTCTTTAATAATCAATTACATAGTGTTAAAGATTTAACACTCGAACAAGTAAACGATTATCTTAAAAAAGTATTTAAGAAAGCAAATATTATTATTGAGATTTTAGGAGATTTTGATCCTAAACAAATCTATAGCGTTGCTGAAATTGAAAAGAAATTACATGCTCGAGAATCTAAAATACTTTTTCATAACGACTCAGGATTTTTACTTTTTCCAGATTCTCAAAAAGTTATTAATGAGGAAATTCCAGTTGAATATTTAAATAAATTAGAAGATGAAGGTAAAGTAGGGTTAGTTCAAGGGAATTATTTTGATGAAATTGTTTGTAAAACGCTTCTTAAATTAGCGAAAAAAGAGTTAAAGAAACAAAACGAATTAAGTGATGACGCAAGTGATGAAGAAAATAAAGATGATGATGTAGTTGTTATAGATGATGAAAATAAAAAAGAATAAAAAAATGTAGTTTTTAAAGACTACATTTTTATATTTCTGGAATTGTAAATTCAATTCTCTCGATTTTTATCACATTTTCAAAATCTCTAAAAATTTCATCATCGTTAGGGAAAAAGGGAAAAGGGGAATTGTCTTTTATTCTTTTAAGAACCTCTTCCTTAACGTATAAATTTAAAATTTTCATACATTCTTCAAGAGATAAGGAAACAACATCTTTAATTTTAAAACCAGGTACAAAACCATGTATTTTGCCATCTTCTTTAGTAAAAACATAAGGTATTATAACTTTTCCATCAACAACAGAAGTTGCAGGCTTTACTATTGAGTTAAAATTTTTCATAATATTATCCTTTTACATATATAGGATAACATTTTTCTTTGTTTTTTCAAAATACTTATAGTAATAATTTTTGTAAAATTAATATTTATCTAATTGTATCAACGAATTCCATGTGTTATTACCTACAATACCATCTACAGTAAGATTGTTCGCCTGTTGATATTGCTTTACTGCTTCTAGAGTTCGTGGTCCAAAAATTCCATCTATATTACCAACTGGATATAGATTACTTTCTAATAATTGTTGTAAAAATTTCACATAAGATCCTCTATAATTCTGTTTTAGTAAAGGATATGGTGGTAGTGTAAGAAGATATTGCCAAGTATTTTTTCCAACGATTCCATCATTTACAAGAGAGTTGTTTTCTTGGAAATCTAAAACAGCAGTTTTAGTTTTATTTCCGAAAATACCATCAACATCAAGTTTGTAACCATATTGGTTTAACAAGAATTGTAAAAGATATACAAAGTTGTTACTACTACCTTGTTTAATGGTAGGGTAAATATTTAAGTTGTCGCGAGGAAGATAATCAACTCCTAGGTAGTCGCATACACCTCTACAAGATTCTTCTCCTACTTCTGTTTGAAAAATAGGATTAATCATAAGTTTTGCTTCTCTTAAGTTTGTCATAAATCCAGCTTCTATTAAAGAAGAAACACAATTAACACTAGATAATACTCCAACATCCAAAGTTTTTACTCCACGACCATTTTGTTTTGTTCCTTGAATTAGTTGATTATATAAATCTTCAGCTAATCTTTTACTATTTGATACTTTTATATTTTTAGGTGAATAGAAAACTTCGACTCCAGAAGCGGTGTTGAACTTTGTATCAAAAGCATTGTAGGCAAAAGTGACTAATAATGTAAGATTTTGTGAGTTTATTCTTCGAACACGTTCGCTTATAGAAATATCTTGATATTCTGGTTTTACATCATAAACAGAAAAATCTTGTCTCATACAAGCTTCTATAAATTTATTTTTTGCTGCTCTATTGAATTCATTTTCATAAATTTCACGATTTAATCCAGGAACAACAGGAGTTCTTTTCCCTGCAGTAGGTGGATTTACTCCATGTTCATCATTAGCTCCAATATAATAGTCTTCGTTAGCCATTATACCTCCTTTTTACAAAATTTTATATGCAAAAAAATAAAAAAATGTTTATTTTAAATAGAAAGTTAATTTATTTGAAAAATCATAAAAATTAATTATAATGTATATAGTGTAAAGTGTTTTTTTTAATACAAATTAGGAGATTATTTATGAAAAATAAACTTAAAGTTCATTCAAAAAAGAATATGATAATTATTATGATTGCTATTACTTTTTTAGTTCTTTTTGCAGTGGGAGGTTTTTTTGCTTGCAGAACATTAACACAAAATGATAAATTTGAAATTTTGGGTGAGAAAAATATAACTATACAATTGGGACAAGAATATCAGGATGAAGGGGCTATAGCTATTTTTTTAGGAAAAGATATATCTAATCAAATAAAAGTTGAAGATAATATAGAAATTGAAAAACCTGGAACTTATTATATAAAATACTCTATCGATAATATATTTTATAAGAATGTTTTTAGGTATCGTTATATAACAGTAGTAGAGGTGAATGAATGAAAAAGATTTTAAAAATAACTTTATACTTCTTTTTAATTATTATTTTTGCTGCTTTGGGGTTTGGTGGCGGATTTGTGTTTTATTTATATAAGAATTTACCAACAACAGAAATTTTGTCATTAGGGGATTTAAAAATACATTTCTTTTCATTGGGAAATAGTTTTGCAGGTGATTGTATTTTAATTCAAAGTGGCGATTATGATATTTTAATTGATGCAGGTTCTAGAAATAGTTCTGCTTCCACTATTATTGATTATGTCGACAAATTTGTTGATGACAATACAATAGAATTTGTTATTGCAACTCATGCAGACCAGGATCATATTTCAGCTTTTTACAGTACAACTTCAAATGAAGGGATATTCGAACATTATAAAGTTAATACTATTATTGATTTTCCAAAAACAAATAAAAATACTTCTACTTTAAAAAATTATTATGAAGCAAGAGATAAAGAAGTTCAAGATGGTGCGAATCACTACAGTGCTCTTGAATGTTTTAATAATGAAAATGGTGCACAAAGGTTTTACCAATTGTCTAATAATGTTGAAATGGAAATACTTTATAACTATTATTACGAGAATAATTCAAGTAATGAAAACAACTATTCTGTTTGTATAATGTTCAATCAAGGAGAAAATCATTATTTATTTACAGGAGATTTAGAAGAAGAAGGTGAAAATAAAATGGTAGATTATTACGAACAAATAGGGGATCCTTTACCAGAGTGTTTGTTTTATAAGGCAGGGCATCATGGTTCTTATACAGCATCAGGAGAAAAATTAATGGCAACAATTAAACCCAGATATGTGGTTGTAACTTGTTGTGCAGGAACAAGTGAATATACAACAATAGAGGAGAATAAATTTCCTTCACAAAATTTTATTAATAATGTTGCAAAGTATACAGAAAATATTTACATTCCAACGATGGTAAAAATTTACGAGGAAAATGGTGAAAAAAAAGAAAGTTATCAGGATATGAATGGGAGTATAATAATATCTATAAATAGTGGAAATGTTATAATAGAATGTAGTAATAATAATAAAAAGTTGATGGAAACTGAATGGTTTAAAGAAAATAGAATTTGGCCAAACTGAAATAAAAAAGAAAATAAAAATTTTAAATATTGTTGACAAATAAATAAAAATCTAGTATAATGACAATTGCAACCAAGGTAAGATAAAAAATCTTACTTTGTTAAAGATAAAGAGATGTAGCTCAGCCGGTTAGAGCACCACCCTGATAAGGTGGGGGTCGGTGGTTCGAGTCCACTCATCTCTACCAAAGAGGAGTGTTTAAAACACTCTTTTTTTTATCCTCCACAAAACTATGAGCGAAGCGAATTTAAGGAATTTCAGTTGATAGTTTAAACACTCATCTCTACCAGATTTGAGAGCAAAATTTGCTCTCATTTTTTATATAAAAAATCGCTATAAACCTTTATTTATAAGCAAAGCTTGCGTAAACTAAAGGGTTTTAGCGATTTTTGATTGTGGAGCTAATGACGGGACTTGAACCCGTGACCTCCGCCTTACCAAGGCGGTGCACTACCGACTGTGCTACATTAGCATATCTAGTTTTTGAGTTAAATTTTGTTGATTTTCGAGTGGTAAAATTTGTCATTTTTTATCTTACCAAGGCGGTGCGCTACCGACTGTGCCACATCAGCATAGTTCCAAAACGGAGCGAATATTTAGTTGTAAGATTGCTTGAAAATGCGTTTTCCTTGTCTTACCAAGGCGGTACACTATCGACTGTGCTACATTAGCATAAGCAATTTTTATTAAATTTTTGAGTGTTTTTTGAGGTGCAAATTTTGGCTATTTTTATCTTACAAAATAATAATAG
>CALWTS010000019.1 GCA_944384535.1 uncultured Clostridia bacterium | reverse complement strand
CACCTGTAATAATTTGCGGTGTTCCGACATAAGCGTTGAGTCCCGGAAAAACATATTTAGGTGTATTGAAAGTAAAATCTGTTTTTAATTTATTATAAATAGTTAAGTTTGGAGCCAAAACCATAAAGTTTTTTATACCGCACTCCGCATGAAGAAACGCTATCATCGCTCCCATCAATCTAGTTTTACCTACGCCTGTTGCTATTGCAAAACATATACAAGGGAAAGCTCTTTCAAAATCTTTTACTGACGGACGAATTTCTCGAATCAAACGCAAGGCTTCTTCGTTTGGCATATCTTTACTAAGTGTAGTTTTATTTAATATTTGAACTAATATATCTAAACTTTCTTTTTGAGGAGCTCGCAAAGATAATGCTTGTTCAATCATTCGTTGTGTATCGTTCATAGGCTTAACCCTTCAGATTATTACTATTTTGGTTAGAATATTAAAGATTACTTTGAATTTCAAGGAAGAACTTAAGCTTTGAACAGTAAAAAGGCAATATAATTCTTACTTCCCTTCCATTTCCTTAGCTAGTTCAGAAACTAGTTTCCAGTTCTGGCTTTTGTAAGCTTCTAACAAGGGGAGATAGTAGCGAGAATTTTTGCCTTCTCCTATATATGGTATTCTTCTGACGCCGCCGGCTTTATCTTCTTTTCGCATGGCCAGCAAGGTTGTATAAGATATACCTAAAAAGGCCGCAGTTTGTTTAATATTCAACCAATTTGAACGAGCTGCAATATCAAATGCTTCTTGTTTTTTAGCACTATCAAGGTCATTTAAATAAAACTCTGATAATTCTGCGGCGTAATCACTAAACCCACTACTCTCTAATGCCTTTACAAAGGAGCGAATAGAATTACTCATAGTTTTAACAACATTTGCAGAAAATACAATCTGCTTGAAATTAACATGTTTTGTAAATGTAATATTCTTAACTCTGAGTTCATTCAAAAATATAACATTAACAATCTGACCATAATGAAAGTTTACATCAGAAAAGGATACTTTACCCCCAAAAATTGTATTGCTAAATATAATTTTCAATTTAGATATATTAGATAATAAAAAATTTGCCTGTTCTGAAAAAGTACAATTTCTTAAAATAAGAGCTGAATAACACCCTTTTTGTATTTTATCAATCTCAAAATTACCATTGAATATACAGTTTTCAAACTTTAACAAACTTATTACTGTTTGAAAATTTCTATTTAATCCCGTTTCCCAATAACTAACCCGACAATTAAAAATGCAATTTTTGAACATAAATGATTTATCTCTTAAAAATAAACGTTCAGCTCCGCTGAAAGCACAATTCTCAAAAATTACTGTTCTGATATCTACATAATCAATAAATCTGAAAAGATTATCATTTTCTTCACTTGAAGAAATATTCATATTTTTCAAATGCAAGCACAAATTATTAAATCCTAATGATTTTAATTCTATATCAGAAAAAGGAGGTTCAAAAACAGACCGAACCTCTTGCTCTGCAAAACAATACTCTTCCTCAAAGTTTTCCAAAAACTTTTTTAATTTAGCTTCATCCTTTACTATAAAATTACGATCATATCCTCTTTGGGCGTATAACTTTACTTTCTCGGACGGCAAATCAGATTGTTTTAAATTGTAATTGAATATTGTCGCTAAAATGCACAAGAATGACTTAAGTGCATCTGCATAGTAAGGGTAATATTGGTCTAAATATTCATTTTTTACCTTTATTGGAGCTTCTTTTTTAGAAGGAAGGCTAAAAAGAAAATTTTTTACTGATTGAAAAACTTTATAATTATTTCCTGTTTCTTTTATATACTCATCATATTGAGCCATTAAATCCTTGATGGAACTACCGGCATTTTCAATATCCGGTTCTCTTAATCTTAAAAAAACATCTGACAATCTCATCATATACAGTAGGCAAAATTCTTTAAGCTGTTCCATACTATCACAGTATATATATTCTCCTTGTTGTATGGGAGCTGCGAGGCTTTTGGCATATTCTCTCGTTAAAACACTATCAAGACAACTCTTAGGAAAATCAAAACTAAAATTTTCAATATTTTGTTGGTTTAATGAAGGGATTTCTTCATCAACTTTGGCCTCACTTATGTAAGTATCTTTTTCAAATTGATAATCTTTAATATTATTCCAATTCATCATTTTTACCCCTAAAAACCAATTAAAACGATTATTATCATATATCTATTTAATTTTATTTAACACTCAAAAATTGCGATTCCTTTACATCTAAAACAAAATATTTCCATTTTCTCACAAATCTTGCAAAACTTTTTACCTTAAGAAATCTATCAATATCTATTGATATCTATTTAAAACCTACAAAGCATAAAATCATTGAAAAACAATGTGTTGACTTGCATTTTAATTTGAGCCAATACTGTTCTTGTCAGGTAGCAATACCCATGGTTAACAAAATTACGAAAGGAAAAACGATGACTGTTGTAGCATATATCATAGCTTCTTTTGTAAAAGCTTACCGTTTTAAAAAAGAA
>CALWTS010000018.1 GCA_944384535.1 uncultured Clostridia bacterium | reverse complement strand
ATCTAATTCAAAATCATTGATGTAAGAATATTCTCTCTTGTAATATTCTTTTTCAAGTTTGATTAATGAATAAAATTTATCTAATGCCTTTTCTTTTGTATTGAATAAATAGTTATCTATTCCATTACAATCATCAGTGGAGTAGTCAAGTTGTACCATATAAATAATTTCTTTTTCTAACATGTTCTTACAAGTCCTCCAAATTGTGGTCTAATTCCTATTGAGCCAAATTCACTAAAATTTTCTTCATCTTTGTTTACAACATAACATAAAGCAAGGTTGTGTTTAATATCGTCTTTGTCATAGTCCCATTCATTCTCGTGTTGAGATACATAAAGTAATGAATATAACTCGCCAAATTCTGTGTAATTGTGGATAACATGATAAACAACTGCATTGTATTTTTCTTCAAATCTTTTAACCATTTCTTGTTGTTCATCATCTAGCCAAAATAAAATGCCACCATGTTCGCTAACATTGATGACATTATCTTTTTCAAATTCTTTGATTGCTTGTGTATATATTTTTAACATTTTCATTCTTTCAATAGCTTCTTGTTTTTGTTTTTCTCTTAAATTTTCCATATTTATTTACTTCCTTTTAATTCATTTGCTAATTCTTCTAGCATTTCTTTTATTGCATCTGCATCATTTATTAAAGTTCTAATTGACTGTGGAACGCCTTTAACAAAGTGCATATTTTTAACCCACATTTCTGCGTGTTCATCTGGGTCAAAATCTTCTCCATATTCAATAACTTCGTTTAAAAAATTATCTTTATTTACTGTAAAGAAAAAATCTTCGCCAGCAGGTGAAGATTTATGTAATTCTATATCTTTATCACAATCCCATACGGACCAGTTAAGATTTTCACAAATTCTTTTTAGTTTTCTATTCATAATTACTCCTTATCGAATTTCAATAATTCCGTTTTCATATTCTTCTGCGTAACAATCGCCCATATATCTTCCATAAGCTTCAAAGTCTATGAAATCAATTATACTTTCAGGTATATTATAACAACAGCTATCAAAGTATTCTTTTCCATAGTCAGCCCAGTCGTAGCCTTTCCAAATGATAATATCATCGTCCCAATGATTGCCACGAGAATTTACTAAGTCTTTCCATTCTTCAAAAGGTCTAATTTCAAGATACGCTTGCATAACTTCGTATTTGTAAGTGTCTTCAAGTACTCCTGATTCGTGTAAAATTTCAAATAAATATTTTGGGTGCTCATAGTCCCAGTTATTATCTGCATCAATTCCTTCAATGTCTTGTATAAATAGTTCTTCATCAATGCCATTTAATTCAAAGCCTTCATTTTTAAGTTCTTCTTCGATTTCTTCCCAACTTGAATAGTCGGAAAGAGTTAACCATTTTGAACCTAAAGCTCTTTTGTTACATTCGTTGTATGAACCCCAAGAGCCAATAACAATTTTAATTTCATCTAATGTGTTCATAGTTTTTACTCCTTAATCATTAATTTCTTCAAAGTTGTTAATGTCTATTTTTGAAAATTGACAACCATATTCAAAGTATAAATTGTTGTTTTTATCTCTTTTCAAATCGTATTCAATAACACTGATTTTTCCAAGATTAGTAACTGCAAGTTTGATAATCATTTTATCGGTGTTAATGTCAACAATGTTGAAAGTGATATCGTATTCACCATTAAAAAACTGAAATTCTTTTAAATACAATTTTTCTATTGAATACTTTTCATTTTCTTTATTCATACTTTTAAACCTCCTTATATAAATTTGCCTTTTGGCTCAAGTGGCGAAGTAGCATTGTTTGGTAAGAAGGTTGTTTTGCTTTTAATTTTTTAGTAGGAGTCAACGAAAAAGAAGAAAATATTGTATTGAAATTATCTTTTAAACAACAAAAAAAAGACCAGGTTAAAAACCTAGTCTTATAAATACATCTTATTATTAAATTGTTTAAGCAATAATTTCTTCCGTTTACTCTTACGAGAACTATGCTACAAAAGACACTCAAAAGGCAAAGAGATATAAGGAGTGAGTTTAAATTTTATAAAAATATAAGTTTGATTTAACTATATAAATTTTATATATTTTATTGTTTATTTTTGTTGTCAATTTTATTTTCATTTTTAAAATATTGTGTATTCAAATTCCAAATAATTTCAGCTATTTTAAAGGAGTTTTTTACATTAAATGGTTTACGAGAGAATAATGAAAAACCTCTACCAAAATTGTATTCTCCAAACTTAGCAAAAATATACACATAGTTTATAAAAGTAGGGAGATCATTGCATAATTTTTGTATAAAAAAACCACTAATAGGATTGTTAAAAGGGATTATAATTATTGCTATATTGTATTTATTGTATTCCGCATATAAAAAAGTTATTTCGAATTTCTTGTTTATTGATTTAATTTTAAGATTTGATTCTTTGCAAATATTAACTATTAAATTTTCAAAGTCCTGTGAAGAGTAACTTTCAATTTCCTTTTTCATTTTTTTTAATAAAGGAATTCTTATTTTATCAGTTTCTATTTGCCAGTTGTCGTTTGCTTTAATAAAGGATTCCATGTTTTTATCAAAAATTTCTAAACTTTTATAATTATCTTCTCTTTGTTTGACATTTTCATCATAATTTATCTTAGATTTTTTTGCAAAAAAACATAGTAATAGACCAATAAAAAGCAGGAATATACTAAAAAAGACTGTAGTTAAAAATATGCTAATTATACTACTTAATAAAAAAAGACCTCCAAAATAATAAAGAATATCACTATTTCTACCTTCGCCCATATATTTTTCTCTATTTTCTGTTTCTTTTATATCTTGGTTTCTTTTTTTATAAATTTCCTTTACATTTTTCCATTTTACGCCATAATCTGAACATTTAGGTCTGTGATTTTTTTTTATTTCTTCATTAAAATCGGAATATTGTTGATTTTTTAACATTTTTATTCTCCCCAAAAACATCCACCACCAGGTATTTTTACTATTTTGTAGCCGAATTCTATTAGAGCATCAATATTACTTGCAACTGTTTTACGGGTACATTTAAAACCAAGTAAATGTAATGCTTTTGTGATGGTTTGTTGAGTAATAGGGTGGTCTTGAGATGAACCATCTTTTAACATTTTTAATATGTATAATATAATTGTTTTATTTGATTTTTGTTTTTCCATAAAATACCTTTTTAAGCATTATAACATCCTTTTATAAATTTTCAAAATAAAAACAAGTTCGAAATTTAAGGTCTTGCTTTAAATCTAAAGCCTTCTGGCAATTTTACATCATTTAAAAATTCTCCCATAGAACATAAAATTTGTTCTACTTTTGAATATGTTTGATTGTTTTCTTTATAGGCACAGAAATATAAATCATAAATTTTGTAAACACGAATTTCATTCTCAAGTTCTAAGAATAGTAATTCGAAGTGGTCGATAGTACTATTAAGTTTTTCAGAAAAAGTTGTTTCTAATCTATTTATCTCTTTCAAACAAAATGCTGTTTCACTTTTATTTTCTGGAGCTAAAACATTAATTAAAGAGTATTCTCCAAAGACACTTTTTAGTCTTATAGGATCATCTACTTCGTACCCATATCCTTTACGAGATACTATTTCGTAATGGCACACTTCTTTATTTAAGTTTAAAAATTTTTCTTTAATTGATTGCATAACTTTCTCCTTTTGTTTTTCCAGGTTTTATGCCTTTCACTCTAATTATAACACACTGCTTGTGTAAAAAATGACACAAGGTATATGTTATACTATCAGTAGAAAGGAAAAAGGAGAAAAATATTATGAGTTTAAAAAATATAAGTGGAACACCTTGGCATGTAGGTTTTGGAGATAAATGTAAAGATTCACGAAGGCATAAATCAAAATGTATTTATTATCAAAATGGATATTGTAATTTTAGAGTTCAAAGTTGTATTGGTTCTAGTCATTGTGAATGTTATGAAAGTTTTACAGGAAAAGGAAATAAAAAATAGAATCTATATTTCTCATATTAAAAAATTATATTTTTAGAAAAAAGACTTTTATCTTGTTTTTATATGCATATTCGATAGTTTGTTTTGTTCCACCATTGGAGCCATTGAACACAGCTATAAGTAAATTTGAGTTATCTATCATATATTGGTTTCTTTTTTGCATACAGCCATTATAATAATTTGAATTGCTTGTATAAGTTATTTTGTCTGCTAGAGATAATATTTTGTTATATCTATCAATACTTTCCTTTTTCCATTTTTCAGTTTGGTTTTTGCAAGGAATTGCGCCAATTAACTTTATAGATTTATACTTTAACTTTAATTGTAAAACTGTTTCAGCACAAATCATATCAAAACCTAAAGCCATACCACATAAAAAAGTATCATATCCTTCATTTATTGATTTCTCAATTTCAAGATATAATTCTTCTTTCATTTTTAAACATCTTTTATCTTGTTCATTAAAACCCCAAGGTAATTTTTGACTACGATGTCCTGTAAAACAACAAACTTTTTTAATGTATAAATAGTTACAGTTACTATCTATAAAACTTGTTTTTTGTTTACACATATTTATCTCCTTATGGTTGCCTGCAACCATAGAGATTATAACATATTTTATGGTTATCTGCAACCATAATAAAAATTTTAACAATTGTAAAATATAGTTATATACAACCATAAGGAGCATATATATGAAAAACAATGTTAATCGTGCAGTAGCTTTAAGAATAGTTGAATTATTAAAGGAAAAGAATATAACTCAATATAGACTTGCAATGAATAGTGGTGTTACTCATTCTACACTAAAAAATATTATTCATGAAACAGTAAAAGATAATTTATTATCAACTATCATTTTAATTGCAGGTGGATTTGATATGACCGTTAGTGAATTTCTGGATAGTTCTCTATTTTTAGAAGAAAACTTAAATATAGATTGATTGAGAGCAAATTCCAATTAAAACAATATAATAAGGAGTTTGTATGACATTAGGGAAAGCATTTACAATCAGATTAACCGAATTATTACAAGAAAGAAATATATCTTTACATAAATTTCTTAAGGATAGTTGTATTGCTAGGTCAACTATTGTAAATATTATGAAA
>CALWTS010000017.1 GCA_944384535.1 uncultured Clostridia bacterium | reverse complement strand
TAAAAACTGATGAAGATATTAAATTATATCTAAATACAAGTTTAAAAGATTATATTGAAGATGGTGATTTTAATTCTTTTTATCGTGCATTAGAAATTGCCATTAAATCAAGAAATTCAATTTCAGGCTTTGCAAAGAAAATTGGAATGTCCAGAACTCATTTATACAGTTTATTTAAAAATGAAAAAGAACCTAAATTTTCAACCATTGTAAAAATATTTCATGAATTAGGTTATGAATTAGAAATTGCGTAAATATCCAAATCTCATTGATAATTTTGGGTATCCCAATTTGCAAGTAAAAATAAAATTGCACTTTTTTGCACTTTATTGCACTGGGGTTATCTTTAAACACCAAGGCGATTTGAGCCTAATGTGGTTTTAAAAATTTGTAAATGGAGTGCAAAAGAGTGCAAGAAAAGAGTACTTAAGTGCAAGCGGATTTTCGGTAGGGCGATGCGAGGCTAGACGAGCAAGCCCGTAAGGTGTCGGTCGGACGTTACTCCGCCGACACCCCGAATAATCCAAGACGAAAAGACCCATACATCTCAATACTAAAAAACAGCCTCAATCGTGCTGTCTGTTTGATTTTTTATTAAATTTTTCTCTGTCTCAATGTCCCAGAAACCTATTAGTCTCAGAAACCTATTACTATTAATTAGCAATAAAAAAGACCCCATCTGTTAGGAGTCTTTTTTATATGGGCCGCAGTGGACTCGAACCACCGACCTCACCCTTATCAGGGGTGCGCTCTAACCACCTGAGCTAGCAGCCCACATTATCTAATTTTTATACCGGCTAGTTTTGGATTAATAAAGCCTTTTCTTCATTTACCCCCGGCAATATTTAATCTAACATAGACATTTTTTTAAATCAAGTCTTTTTTTTATTTGAGAATTTGTTTTTTTTAGAGTAAACTTTTCTTGGAGAGATAAAAATGACTGTTTTATATATTTACATTACTATTTTTACAATTTATTTTATAATTCTTGCTTGTACTAGCTTAAAACGCACTAAAAAACAAAGAGATAAGTATACCCCTAAAGATTCTAATATTTGTGTTGTTGTTTATGCTACTGGCGATGCTAATACACTAGATAATCTTTTAAAACAACTTAAAAATCAAGATTATCCCAAGCAGAGATACTCAATTTATGCGATATTGGACAAATGCAAAAAATCTTCTGATGTTACACTTAAAAGTGATTTGGACATAAATGTTATCAGCATAGATAACTTAGAACCAATAGGGAAAAGTCAGGCATATTCTATTCTGGCTGAAAAACTTGCTGAGGCAGAAAATTTGGATGCTTATGTTTTTCTTGATGCAAAAAACTATGTTGACTCTGACTTTCTAAAAAATGTAAACTTTTATCTTTCTAAATATGACGTATTCATGCCTATGGTAAATTACATTCCTCAAGAAAAAGAATTTTCATTTCTTGAAAACATAAAAGCAACATATTCAAGATATTGTTCTAAGTTTATATTTGCATCAAGAGCAAAGCTTAAACTCGCTAATTTAATTAATACTGATTCTTTTATCATCAAAAAAAGTCTACTTAACAAGATAGAATCTTTTGAATTTCAGGATAAAGTAGCTGAAATAAAATACACAATAAAACTTGCAAATGAAGGTGTTTATGTTGCGTTTGTTGATGACTTAAAAGTTTTTACTTCTATTTCAAATTATGATTCAAGAATACCATCTTTATCAAAAAGAGTTAATATCTTTTGGAATAATGTGACGCACTGCCCTAATTTTTTAACATTAGAATATGTATGTTCTTTAATACAACCAAATTGGCTTTTTTGTATATTAGCTTATGCTATTGTTCTTCATCACGCTTATGCATTCCCATTCTGGACTAATTATACGACTATCTTAATTACATTTATAATTATGGCCTTAGCTTTTTGCGCAAGTGTTATGAGTACAAAACTTTATGAAAAAGAGCATCTTTATTTGTTTGCATATCCGATTTATTCAGTTGGACATCTTATCAAGAACTTGCCTCCAATTAGAGGAACTCGCAACTTTATAAAAAACAAAAAGCGCAAACATAACATTGAAAAAATGGTAACCAATATTATAGTTACAGATGGAAAAAAAGATTTTCAATGTCAATTAGAATTAATATCAGATGACGGACTGGCAAGAGTTAAGTTTATCAACAGAGGAAAAACTTATATTACTAAAAATAACCATCTTAGAATGGTAGATGCAATAAGGGAATTATCTAATAAACTAAATGATTATGGACTTTCTCTAAAGATTTGTCAGTGTTGTAAATATTTTCAGCCGTTAATTGACGGCTCGACAAACATGGTTAAAGGTTGTTGCAAATGTCAGTTCCAAGGCAGAGTTGAAGGCGATATCATCCCAACATTAGTATGGAATACTTGCCCTAGATATGAAGAACAGAATGTAGTTAAATTATTCTAACTACTCAATATAGGCCGTATCAAGAAATTTGATTCTAAAGGAGCTGCCAGAAGGAATTGAGACGTGTCCACCTTTAGAAAAGAATGCTGTGATAGGTGATGCTAGAGTATTTAGACCTAAACATATTGTTCCGTATGCGAAAGGAAATGGTGATAAAAGAAGAGTAGCTCCGTCTCCGCCTAAATCAACAGTCAAGTTGAGCATTCGTCCAAATAAAGTTCTTCCCCAATTTCCTTTTTTCCACATAGTTTTTAAATATGTGCGCTCACCCTTGATATTATTTAAGAATATCATTTTATCATCAGCGCGCGTAATATAAGCATTGATAGGAATAATTTGTCCTTTGTAAGTCATGCTTCTGACTCTTATAACAACTAAACCTCCGTTACAAGTAATCTGAGGTCTATGCACTTCTAAAATTTCACCTGTAAAAACAGTATTTGCAGGTATTGTATACTTCCTTTTCACTATTGGAGATTTAGTATAAAATTTTACAGTATTTCCTTTAGCCAGCCAATCCGAAATTTTAGTAGAATTTGCTACATTAAAAGAAGTTCCTTTTGTTATTTTAACAGTTTTATTTACTATATTTGAATTCTGTACAGAGTTTTTAACAGTCACTTCTTTTTCAATAACTTGATTAACTGTATCATTTTGTTTATCGTACTTTGAAATTTCAGGCAAAGATGGTAAACATTCTTCTGATTGAGTGTGGGTATTATTAATAAGCTTTGATGAATTATAGTTTTTACGAATTTCATCATCAACAGTCATGTCCAAATCAAAAGCACATGTATAGTTTGTTGAAAAAATAAATATTAAACTAGCAATTACTACATTCTTATTCATACCAAACCTAATAAAAAAACTAAGTCTGAATTAATTGTAACAAAATTGTAAACAACTAGCAAAAAAAAATTTTCTTTGTTTTATGATAAGTGTGTAGACAGTTAATTTAGATTGGAAACTATGATGAAGATTCATACAACGCAAAATCTAAACTCATTTGGGAAAATACAATCAACCAGCAGGGAACCTATCCCAACAGATGAGATTAGATTAAATTATTCGGAACAAATGCGAAGGTCGCGCTACTGTGACCGAGAGAATGCCGATAAAGATAGTATATCTTTTAAGGGCAAAAAAGAATTTCTCAAAAAAGCTTTAGAAACAGCTGAAAAGATTAAGAACACCGCAGGAAAAGAGAATAAATGGTATATAAAGTTACGTAATAAAATTCTCACCAGCGGTGTTTTTGATTCTATACTAGATTTAATGAGTCACGAAGTTTTTGTACAAGCTGCAATCTCAGCTATAATTTGTTGTATAGCAAGACCAATTGCAATTATGTCGCTTCCTGCAAAAGATAAAGATAATAATAAATATGCTTCAGCGCATTCAATATCGTCGGGTCTGGTAGGATTAATGAGTTCTTTCTTAATAGCCGTACCATTTTCAAAAGGTGTAAAATATGCACAGGAAAATTTACTACATAATTTAAAAGAAGAACATATCAAAAAAATGTTCCCTCATATAGATTTAAGTTCAATAAAAGATAAAAATGGTATTCGCAAACCTATCAAGAAATGGCTTGATACAAGTGGAAATGAATTTTCTAAAGAAGTAAAAGACGTAATGATGGTTGCAAAACCAAAACCTATACAAAGTATTTCAGAAGGTACTTTAAAAGCTGACTTTAACTTAGATATCGATAAAGCTACAATGCTTAATAAACGAGTAAGTGAGTGGACAACTAGAAATGGCGAAAAGTTGAAATTTAGACCACAAGATATGTTTGTAGAAATCTCTGAAGAGGGTATGGGGTCTAACTATTTCTCTTTAGGATTAGCAGATAAAAACTTCCTTGGTGAAACATTTAAGAATCTTGATATCTCGACTATAGAGAAAGAAGGTAAAAGAATTAATCCTCTTGAATGGAAAAATAAAGATGGCTCTAATTTTATGCCAGATTTATTAGATAATGTTTACATTTCATCATACAGAGAAACTCATGATGCAATACCATTGTATTCAGGTCTTAAACGAACTGAGACAATGGGCAAAAAAGAAACAAAATATTGTGCTTATCAAAAGAATATAAAAGATTATGATGCAGCAAAAGTTCCTGATAAATTAGGTACAAAAATTACACAGGAAATGCGAGATGCAGATTCAAGTAATACAATTTTATACAAATTGTTAATATGGCTTCCAGATATTATAACAAGACCGGCTGTAGCAACAGCAACAATTGCTCTGATACCTGCAATTCTTAAAAATGTATTTCATTTAGAAAAGAAAAAGAAACCAGAGCAGATTATAAGTGAAAATAACAACATTCAAATGCAAAATGTTAAAGGTGAAAATAATACAGTAAAGGAGGTAGCATAATGAGAGTTGAGAATTATAGCAGCTATCAGCCTTATACAAATAAGCAAAAAAATAAAAGTTTACAAAATAAGAATTTAATTAATAATTTTGATAATATTAATACCACTCAGAATAATGTTAATTTTAAAGCAAAGTTTTGGGATAAGATAGGTAAATTTTATGGTGAAAAATATGCCAACAAAATTATGGATAAGCATTGGATTCAAAATCTAGCTAAGCATTTATCCGGCGTATCAGAACAAATGACACAGCATATGGCAACAGTTGGTTCTTTGCTTACAAGTGGTGTATATTTTTATCAAACAATTACAAATAAAAAATTAGAAAATGATAAAAGAACTACTTTGGGTATAAACCAAATAGGATGTTTTATTATACCAACGCTTTGTGCTTATGGGGTTGATTATAAACTTAGAAATTTTAACAAGAATATGGAATATTTATACTCAGGTTTAAAAAGACAACAAATGGCACTAGGTAAAATATCTCCGGAAAAATGTGACAAGCTAATTAAAACTCTTGGAACTAAACTAAAGAGTTTTGGAGCATTAATGGGATTATTTACATTTACATTCATATATAGATTCGCAACCCCTGTCGCTATAACACCTGTTGCAAACTGGGGTGGTGAAAAATATTTGAAATGGAAAAAATCAAAACAACAAGGTCAAAATATACAACAAAATCTAAATCTTTCCAAAAAGATTGACGGGAATAAAAATACAGAAATCCAATCAGAAAGTTCAAAAGAGATTGTAATGAAACCTGCTTACGAAAACAAGCAAGTTGCAAATGAAATTGAACTAAATCAAAAACAAGTAACTAAATTATCAGCATAAAAATAAATAAAAATATTTGTGTACATACTAAAAAATCTGTTTCAAAAATTTATTTTTGGAGCAGTTTTTTTATATTAAAATATAAATATGAATTTATTTTATTTGGAAGAGATTGATTCTACAAACAAATATGCAAAAGAGCATATTCAAGATTTTTCCGACAAAACTGTCGTTTATACTTACAATCAAACAAATGGCAGGGGAAGATTAGAAAGAAAATGGAGCTATCTTGGAGAAGATAATATTTATGCTTCAATCATTTTAAAACCCTCGGAAGAAATGAAAGAAGTTTATTCTAATTTAACACAGTATTTATGCGTAATTTTAG
>CALWTS010000016.1 GCA_944384535.1 uncultured Clostridia bacterium | reverse complement strand
ACATATATATTACACTAAAAATGCAAAATAAGCAATACTTTTACTCCAAAATATTGCTTATAAATTGCTATTTCTCGTACAAATTGCTTTTACCTCTTCCAAGTTGCATTTAACTTTTCAATTGACGTTCAATCCATTCTGTCTATTTTATTAAAACTGTATTTTTATAATTCTATTTCAGATTCTATTTCGTGAGAATTTTGAAAATTATAATCAAACTTTATCTTTTCATCATTCTCCGTAGTTTGACATTAACTTAATAAAAATATCTTTTAAAAGTCTTGCAATAAAGGCTTAAAATTTTGTCAACTTTTTCTTCTTTTTCCGTAGTTTGGTATTAATTTGAATTTTTTAGGTAACTTTAAGCTTAGAACCATAAGCTTTTAATTTTGTCAATTTTTTCTTCTTTTCGTGTTGTCTTTTGTTTTCTTTTGTGATATAGTATAAAAAAATAGGAAAAGGAATAAAATTATGTATTTAAATATAATGAACAATAAAAAAACAGGAAAAACAAGACTATCTATTCGTAGAGGCTATAGAGATGCTAACGGAAAAGTTAAGAATGTCACCATACAGAATTTAGGTGACCTTGAAGTTTTAAAGAAAGATTATGATGATCCTATCGCTCATTTTAAAGAAGTTGTTAAAAATATGAATGAAGAAGAAAAACAAATTAATCTTCCAATAACTGTAAAGATTGATAAAAATGAAAAATTAGAGGAAGGTACTAATAATTATAAAAACTTTGGCTATGCTGCCCTTTCCAAAATATATCATGAATTAGAAATTGATAAATTTTTAATTCATAGATTTAAAATTAGAAATGTTTCAGAATTTAAAATAAATAATATTATGAAACTTCTTGTTTTTGCTAGAGCATTGTTTCCTGAATCTAAAAAGTCTACTTATGAAAATAGAAATATATTTTTTGAAAATACCAATTTTTCTTTAGAAGAAGTATATAATACTTTAACATATATAGAGCCTTTTAAAGAACAACTACAAAAATATATTTATGACCATATACAAGAACAGTACAAGCCTAATAATGAATGTGTATTCTATGATGTAACTAATTACTACTTTGAAATTGATGATCCAGATGAACTTAGAAAGAAAGGTGTTAGTAAAGAGCATAAAACAAGTCCAATCGTTCAAATGGGACTTTTTATGGATACTCTCGGACTACCTATGTGTTACAAACTTTTTGAAGGCAATACAACTGATTGTCTAACATTAAAACCTATGGTTCAAGAACTTCAAAAAAATTATGATGTTGGTAGAGTTATTGTTGTAGCTGATAAAGGTTTAAATACTGGTAATAATATTGCATATAATAAAGCAATTGGAAATGGCTATGTTATGAGTCTTAGCATCAGAGGTGCAAATAGCGAAATGAAAGAATATGTTTTAAAAGAAGATGGTTATACATATAATAAAGATAAAACATATAAAAGGAAATCTCGATTTTATCCTAGAGAAATTACAATTACAAAGAAAGATAAGAATGGTAAAGTAATAAAAACAAAAACGACTGTAGATGAAAAGCAAGTAATTTTTTGGAGTGCTGATTATGCAAAAAGAGCTAAAATGGAGCGTCAACCTGCTATTGAAAAAGCAAAAGATTTAATTGGTAATGTTCAAAAATACAATCAAAAAAATTGTGTTGGAGCTAGTAAATATGTAAAACACTTAGTTTTTGATAAAAAGACAGGAGAAATAATTGAAGCGAAATCTCAACTTTCTTTAGATTTAGATAAAATCGCAGAAGAAGAAAAATATGATGGGTATTATGCAATAGTTACTAGTGAGATGGATAAAACAGATGATGAAATTATAGACATTTATAGAGGTTTATGGAGAATTGAAGAAACATTTAAAGTAACAAAGAGTGAACTTGAGTCAAGACCAGTATATGTTTCAAGACAAGAACACATTGAAGCACACTTTTTAACTTGTTTTATTGCTTTAGTTCTAAGTAGAGTTCTTCAACATAAATTAGATAAAAAATATTCTGTTGGAAAAATTCTCGAAAGTCTTCAACAATGTTGTTGCTTCAACATTCAAGAAAATATTTATCAATTCATATATTATGATGCTATATTAAAAGATATTGGCTCAGTTACGAATATTGATTTTTCAGTAAAAAATAGGAATTTACAAAATATCAAAAATATTTTAGGAAGTACTAAAAAAAATTAAAATAGACAACAATTTTCGAATACAATTTATGCACTTAAATCTTAGTTATATAAACTAGTTTAAGTGCATATTTCCATTTTTTTACTACCAAAGTCAGGTTATCACATTTATAATAAAAATTCTATATATCATAGAAAATTTATCGATGATTTTGGGGACGGAGAGAAAAATCATCACATGAAAAAGAGACGCCCTGTTTGGACAAAATGTCCTAAACAGAAACGTCCCAAAAAGGACAAAACTGTCCATTATTTTCTTCTACGACGGATAATCAACAATACCACAGCTACAAATATTAGTATCTGTAAAGCGATATTTAGGATGAATCTACCATTTCTATCTAAACCTGTTGCTACTGTTATCATCATATTTGATGATGATTTGTTATCTTCTTTATTCATGTCTTCATATCCTGCTGGGTTTGTTTCTCCGCTTAAGATGACTAAGTTTTCTTTTTCTCCAAAGTTGTTTTCTCCTCTATCCCATCTTAGTACTATTTCAAGTTCTCTGTATTCTCCTGGTTTTATAGTTTCATTTGCTAGAGCATTTGTTACCAATGTTCCATCTCTTTCTTCCCAATGGATGTTATTATCTTCTTGATAATAGCTATATCCTGCTGGGATGATTTCTATGATTTCTCCTGCTGTTCCTTCGATTTCTCCTTTATTGGTTACTCTGATTTTGTATGTGATTTTTATGTCTGCTG
>CALWTS010000015.1 GCA_944384535.1 uncultured Clostridia bacterium | reverse complement strand
AGGCTAGCCCTAAAGCTATTTCGAGGAGAACCAGCTATAACCAGATTCGATTGGCGTTTCACCTCTAACCACAAGTCATCCCCGGACGTTTTAACGGACGTGGGTTCGGTCCTCCACGACGTGTTACCATCGCTTCAACCTGCTCATGGTTAGGTCATCTGGTTTCGGGTCTACGACATGCAACTAAATTTCGCTCATTTCGAACTCGCTTTCGCTTCGGCTCCGTGCCTTAAGCACTTAACCTTGCTACATACCGTAACTCGCCGGCCCGTTCTACAAAAAGTACGAGATCAGACTATTATCTCATGATAAGTCGTCCTTTCTCTGCTTGTAAGCATACAGTTTCAGGTTCTTTTTCACTCCCCTCCCGGGGTTCTTTTCACCGTTCCCTCACGGTACTATTCGCTATCGGTCACTAGGTCGTATTTAGCCTTATGAGATGGTCCTCACATCTTCGCACGGGATTTCACGTGTCCTGTGTTACTCTGGAATCCGCTAGACGGTCATCAGATTTCGGTTACGGGACTTTTACCCTGTTTCGTATAACTTTCCAGAAATCTTCACCTATCATTAAACCTATCACATCGCGGTCCTAAACCCCTAACAAATTTCTTTATTAGGTTTGGGCTCTTGCAGTTTCGCTCGCCACTACTCCCACAATCGTTTTTTTACTTTCTTTTCCTCTGCTTACTTAGTTGTTTCAGTTCAGCAGGTTCCCCACATAACATTATGGATTCATGTTATGTTACTACAACATGACTTGTAGTGTGTTTCCACATTCGGAAATCGACGGATAACAGATCATTTGCATCTCCCCGTCGCTTATCGCAGCTTATCACGTCCTTCATCGGCGCCTAGTGCCAAGGCATCCCCTATATGCTCTTTGTAGCTTAATCATTATAAATAATGAATTGGATAATCTTAGCATTTTCGCTAATCTTAAATTTAATTAAGACTCACATTTTCTTGTTATTCATTTACTCGACGTAAATTGAATTTTGCAAAGATATTCGTATTACATTAAAAATTAACATAATTGAATATTTGTTTGCTCGTTTTACATACTGTAAAACTTTTCTATTATGTAGTTGTCAAGGTTCTATGCTAACCAAAGCAACCTGCTCCTTTTGGGTTAGCATGAGTATAATATCACAATTAAAAATATAATGTCAACACTTTTTTCAAAAAAAAATAAAAATTTTTTAACTTTTTTTTAAGTTTTTTTGTGGCAATTTCTGACACATTACCACGTGTTTGCTTTTTTAACTAAAAAATGACTAAATGTAAAGAAAATTTATTAATAAATTAGTAAACAAATTTAAATAGCTTATATAATCGCATATGCTAAAATTAATAAAAAATTAGAAGCCCTACAGTTGTAGAGCTTCTAATTTTCAATATCTTCAAAATCATTTTCATCATCTTTTTTGACTTTTTCTTCAAATCTTTGTGGATCATTTATAATGTCGCGAACAATTTTAGGAAATTCTTTTAATTTATCGTTTGTAATCTTTTCATACAATTCATCATCTTCATAATCATTAATCATCCAAAGAAACATATTCTTTCCATGCCATATTTTTGAAACTTTTGCAAACTTATTGGTTTCCTTTATTTGATTTATTTTTTTTATTCCGTCTTCATGTAAGTCTATTGAAAAATAATAAGCATCATCAACACCTTTTATGTTACCATTAGAAGACATGTCTGGAATATAATGATATATTATATAAACAATATATATATATTATAATAACTATAATAAATATCCCAATCTTTAGATAGAATAAAGATAATCATAATACTATTTTAAACATGTTGATATTCTAATTTTGAAGAATTTTCTAAATTTCCATTTTCCCTTAGAGCATTTAAAACTTTTTCAAAAGATTTTCTTTTTTGAAGTAATTTAACAAAATCATCCGAATTTAAAATATTAAGAGGAATCCCGAGTAAAGTGATGTTGTTACCATGATCATCTTTACTTCGAACATCTCTTTTCCCTGCATAAACGGCTGGAACAATAGTAATAGGTAAATCTTTTCCTGAATTAACTTCCTTTCCTGATATTTCACCTGCTGAAATTATAAATCCCCCCTTATCGGAAATTCCCATATTTTCAATATCAACATCAAAACGTTTCCAATTATAATTATTTTGATAAAAAGCATCAGCAATTTGCAACTTTAAAAGCTTGTTTCCATCTCGTCTAATCAAAATATTCATTGTGTGTTCTTCTAAAACAGATTCTTCACCATTTTTAGACTCAATAAATTTCCCATTTTCTTTTTCAGCATTATACATACTCTTGATTTTTATAGGTAATTTTACTCCTACATCAATAGTTCTCAATTCGACATTGTAAATATCATAAAAACGTTTGATCGCTTCGTTATATTTTTCTTTATCATCAATACTTGAATAAGCACTCAAAAGAGCATTTTTCATTTTTTTACCCTGCCATCTGTCAAACAGAATTTGTTTAACTTGGGCATGATGTCTACAGTCCCCTAAACCTAAAGCAAATATTGCAGAAATATTGGTTCTAGAATCTGCAGTTTTGTTTCCCTTTATTCCAGCGACAGAAATAAGCGAACCAACTGTTTGATCATAAACACTATTGTTAATTTCAGCATTTTTTTCCAGATGAAGTCCAGTACCAGCAAAGTTTTCTGTTCCATAATGATAACGAATGAATTTGTCAACAGTATCTAAAAATTCGTTTACATCTTCAATACTTGAAAGAGATTTCTCTCCGCTTATTGAATTTAATTGATAATCACTTGGGAAAAGGTCTTTTAAAGGTCTTTCTAAAATTCCATCAAAAATTTCAATATCTTTTCTAGAAATTGAGTGATCAGGAAGTTGTCCTCCAAACTTAAAATTTCCACCAACAGAACTTGCACCTTCAAAGTTAGATGCAAGACCTCTGTAACTATAACTATTGGAAATAATTGAGTCAAGTTTTGCTTCAAGTTGAGATTTTTTAGGTTTTTTAGTAAATTTTTCTCCTCTCTCAATTCCTTCAACTCTTTCTTTTAATCTATCAATAATCATTTGAACATTTTCAGATTTAAAATTTTTATTAACATTTTGTAACGTTTCAATTGTTGAATTAAACTGCCATGCTGGAACATCGTAATTGAGTAAATCCTCTAATCCTTCTTGCAACTCTTCTTTTGATTTTCCTGCGATACAGCCAGCCTCTATCATGGTCGTCGTACACCAGTAATCATTAGTTTCTTCAGAACCCTCTTTTTTACAAGATAGGTATACAACATTGGCAAGCTCTTTTGCTTTTTCTAAATCTCCTAAATCTATAAATCTATATACCGCATTAATTCCAGGATAAAATTCACCGAACTCAACAAAACCAAATTCATAAGCATCTTTAGATGCTGAAAGAAAATATTTCTTTTTGCTTTCATTTTCTGCAGTTTGACTTCTCAAAAGGTAAGCTTTTCCAAGAGCACCATAAACATCACCACTTGTTTTACCTTCATTAATTAATTTTGTTGCTAGTTTGATAGTCTTATCCGGCATTTTCTTTTTATTGTAAGCAACCATCAATTGCTCATTTACCATTAAAGAATCTTTAAATGTTAAATTATCTGATTTTTCATACAATGCAATCATTTCATCAAAAGCATTTAAATCTCTAAAAGACGTAAAAAGAAACATGAGTTGAGTACTTGTTGCTCCTTGTATTAAGATATCATCATTTAAAATCATTCTTAATCCATCGATATCTTTGTTTTCTCTGACTAAAGAATAGAACTCGTTTTGCCTATTGGCATATCTTTTATTTTTAAGTTGAGATTCTTTGAAGTCTGAAAAATTCATAGGAACAAAGAATCCTGAAAAAAATACATCATCTTTCGTTGACATACACACCTCCCGATTAATATTATATAACTATTATACTTATATCCATTCTTTTTGCAATAGCTACTTTTTTTCTTTTATTGATAATTGTTGAAATTTGTCAATAACCTTAATATTTTTACTTTTTAAAAAAGAAACAAGTTCTGCAGATGTATTTAAAGTCATTCCTTTTTGATTTAATACAAGACTTTGACTTTTGTTTATATAAAGAAAAATATATGTGCCATAAACAACAACTTTGAATAAATCAGAATAGTTAAATTTTTCTTTTATGACAAAATGATAAATGTTTTCATTCGTTGCAGCTTCTTCATTAGTAACTTCTAAAAAATCATCGTAGAATTCGAAATGATTTAGATATTTTTTATTGTCAAAAATTAATTTGTTTTGTTTTTTTATAGAATCTTTTAATATATAAGGAACTAATACAAATCCACCAATCAGCCCAGCAATTATAATAGCAATTCCTAAAAACAATTTTACAAAACATAAACTTGCACCTAAAACTACACAAAAAATTATTAAAAAAAACGAAGATAAAAAGATTGTTTTCTTTAAAGCATAACTTTGAAAAACAAACATTTCATTTTCATTCATTTTACTAGAATTTTTAAATAATGCTTTTTCTTCCATCTTATCTCCCTATTAGGAATTCTATCATAAAGTTATATAACAAGTCAATTTAATTATTATCAGCAATTTTTCTAATTCTTGCTTTTTTCTTTTATATGTTGTATAATAATAAAAAATAATAAATAATTTATGGAGGTCACATGAGCAAAGTATCAAAAAAAATAATATTAATAATTTGTTGTCTTTGTATAATAGTAGGAGGACTTGTTGCTGTAATTTTGTTGAATAAACCTAAACAAGAAGAAGTACCTCCTGCAAATGTAGTCTTAAATGTAATTTCTGAAAAAGTTAATGAAACATCAAAAAAGATGGCAACTGTCGCATCATCAATTGACAATCAATATGACACAGAGGAAGAGAAAAACATCTCATCACAAATAAATTTTGGTGTTAAAACTTTAAGTGACAAAAAGGAATTTTTGTTTGAAAAATCTTCTGCAAGTGAATATCTATGGCTTAATAATCTATCATCTCGTATAATTTATGCAGTAGGTTATCTTTCAAAGAACGCTACTATTGAAAATGGATATGCAAATGGTTTTGAATACAACAAAGTATATATGGGACCAGCAAACATAGAAAATTATGAAGGTGTTGTTTATATAAAAACAGAAATTAAAAATGATGGTGTGTGGATGTACTTTGATTTTGTTACTGAACAAGATAATGTCGAAATAATTTATTCTATAACTTTGTTTGCTGACTATGATTTTGAAAAAGAAGATGTAAATAAAATAAAAATGAATTATTATTTAAAACCAAATGTAAGTGAACTTTGGTCAATCGAATATGATTTTTTAAATAATAATTTTAAAGGTTTTCAATTTTTTGACTACACTTTTTCACATACTATTGACGAAGGTAATGAAATTGTTAGCTTATTTCAATCTGGTAAATTAGACTATACCGCAATAACAAGTTACTATTGGACACATGGTCTTTTAGTTAGCGGAAACATAACAGATGATATAAATAAATTAAGTTTTAATGCTTACGAATATAACTCTTTAAATACTGAAAATACCATTCCACAAACTACAATAAAAAATTTTTATAATGTTTTATATACAAATTTATCAGACTTTAAATTAAGAACAACTTCAATTGCTACAAACAATGCTATTTTAGTAAATTATGTTGGGGATTGTGTATCTTATGGATGGAATAAAGCATATTTCGATTATTTTAAATCTTCTGAAGGTCAAACATTCTATGTATTTACATTTTTAGAATATGAAGAAATACTGGATTATCTAACACAATTAAATGCCTCTTTACAAAAAGATTTAGAAGCTCCATCATTTATAAAAGAAATTGCTAAAGCAGCTCTTGGATACATAGAATCACGTGGTCCTACAAAATATACTGGAACACTTGGTACTTACAACGGAATAGATTTATCAATAAAACATTATTTTTATTATTCTACAGAATCACAGATCGCAACCTATTACAATATAGTTTCAAATCAAAATTATATCTCTTTTACTACAGTCAATGGTGAAATTGCAGATCTATCTTATTTTGCAAATTAAAACGTATAAAAAAATAAAACTAGGATAATCCTAGTTTTATTTTTTTATATAAAGTTTGTTTAAAATTCTATTTATAAATTTCAATGTTAATAATCTTGGTAAAAACACTATGGTTTTATATCCAATTCCCACAGTTTTTCTTAATGGAGGATTTTTCTTTTTTAAAATTTTACAAACTACTTTTGCTACACTTATGGGACTTTTACCTGTTTGTTCATCTTTTTCTACTTTACTAATGGATTTAATAATACTTTGATTATGTTTTAAATCGTTTTTATCATAATCAATTATTCTTCGATTCGTAAAATTTGTTTTCGTATCCCCTGGTAAAACCGCGGTAACAAAAATATTATATTGTTTCAATTCGTTTGCTAAAGCTCGAGAGAATACTTCAACACCAGCCTTTGTTGCAGAATAAACAGCTTGGTAAGGAAGAGGAATAATTCCGCCAACTGAAGAAATATTTATTATATTACCGCCACCGCTTTGTTTTATAAAATTTACAGCTATTCTTGATAAGTTAATTACTGCCGATAAATTTGTATCAATAAGATTGTAAATGTTTTCTTTGCTGGAATTTACTACAGGACCGGCAATGCCATAACCAGCGTTATTTATAAAAACATCTATATGATGTTCTTTTTCAAATATATCTTTTACAATGTTTTCAATATTTTCACTTTCGTTAACATTAGAAATTTTGTTAACAATATTTTTACTGTCAATATTTTCACTTCTAGAAATATTATATACTTTACATCCATTTGCTAGTAATTTTTCAGCAATAGCTTTGCCAATTCCACTACTTGCTCCCGTGATTATAACAACTTTACCATTTAATTTATTTTTCATTTTGCTTACCTTTATAAATTTTAAAACATGCTATTGCAAGTGCTCCATCTCCAATATGACAAGCTATACTTAGTGGTAATGGCTCAACAAATTTAACAGGAACATTGACAATTTCTTTTTTTATTTGATCTACAAAAATATTAGCTTTTTCTTTACAGTTGGTATATGCAACTCCTAAACAAATTTCACTATTATCGACATATTCTTTAAATCTTCCAGAAAAATCTTTTTTTATTGCATTTATCATTTTAATTCTTGCAATTTTTTCATTAACAACTTTAGTAAATTGATCAAGTTTACCACCTTGAATTTGTAAAACTGGTTTAATTTTTAACAATGTTCCTATTGTTGCTGCAGCAGGAGTAATACGTCCACCCTTTTTTAGATATTTTAAAGTATCAACCATTATATAAATACTTGACTCTAGTTTATTTTGCTCCAAATAAGCTTTAATTTCTTCTGCACTAAATCCATCTTTTACCATATTAACAGCATCTAAAACAGACTGTTTTAATGTAACTGAAATTCTTTTATTATCTACAACTAAAACTCTACCGTTAAAATCCTTTGAAAAATTTTGAGCAGTTTCATAAGTTTTACTCAATGAACTTGACATAGGAATATGAAGAACTTTTTCATAAGATTTTAGTAAATTCTCCCAAAGCTCAATGACATTACCAATTGATGGCTGCGATGTAGAAATATCTGCATTATCAGTCAAATTTCTATAAAATTCTTCTTGAGTTAAATTTACATCTTCAAAATACTCCTCTCCATTAATAGCGAAAGGCATTGGAATAACAAAAACATTTTCCAAATTTTCAGTGTCTGTTTGTAAAATTCCAGCATTAGTGTCAGTAACAATTGCTATTTTTTTCATTCTAAAAATCTCATTTAACATAAAAACAAAGATATGTTACCATAAAAGATAAAATTTTGCAAATATTATTTACTTCATATTTTAATTTCTTTTAAAACATAAAGTTTTCATATACAATACATAGTATTTATTAATAAAAAATTTTTAAAAATTATGTAAATTGTAATATATCATTAAAATATTGATAAATGAATTTTATTAAACAATAAAAAACATTATGAGAAAAAATAAAAAACTACTATACTAATAAGTAGATGTTAATGTAAATTTTAACAAGGAGATTTTTATGAACAAACTTAATGTAGGGATCTTTATAGACACATACTATCCTATGATTGATGGAGTTATAACAGTTGTAGACAATCTCGCTAAAAATTTAAGCAAAGATTTTAATGTAATAGTTTTTACCACAAAATCAGTGAAAAGAAAAAAATGTGAAATAGAAAGACCTTATCACATAATAAAAAGCAAATCTATTCCAATATTTTTTTTAGATTATGATTTGCCAACACCAACGTTTGATAGAAGTTTTAAAAAAGCATTAAAAGAAAGTAAACTTGATATAGTATATTTTCATTCACCAATGGCAATTGCAAAAGCAGGAATAAAATACGCTCAAAAGCACAACATTCCTATTATTTCACATCTACATTCGCAGTTTAAGCGAGATTTTTATAGAGCAACACATTCAAAAATACTAACAAATATATTGCTAAAAAAAATAATAAAAGTGTTTAACCAAAGCGACTGTTGTATTGCTGTTAATAAATTTACTCAAAATTTATTCATTAATGAATATAAATTAAAAGCACCAACCGTAGTTATACCTAGTGCAACAGATTTAGCACCTATTAATGATAAAAATATAGTCCATAAAATCAATGATATGTTTAATTTAAAAAGTAATGACAAAATTTTAACGTTTGTTGGAAGACTTAATAAACTAAAAAATATAGACCTCATTATAGATTCAGTAAAGATACTTAAAGAAAAATTAAATGATGTAAAATGTTTACTTGTTGGAGCGGGAAAAGATGAGCCTTATTTTAGAAAAAAAATTCAAAAATCAAATTTAGGGGAATTTTTTATTTTTACAGGAAAAATTACTGATAAAGAAATTTTAAAAGGCATATATAAACGAAGTCATCTTTTACTATTTCCTTCATTTTACGATACAGATGGTTTAATAAAATTTGAAGCAGCAGCACAAAAAACACCTTGTGTTTGCATTGAAGGAACAGGTGTGGCTTCTTCTATAATTGACAATATAACAGGATATATTTCAAAAAATTCTTCTCAAGAATTTGCATTAAAAATATATAATGCTCTAAGAGATAAAACAAAATATGAAGAAATATGCAGCAATGCATACAATAAATTATATAGAACCTGGGACGAAAGTGCAAATGAAGTAAACAAACTTATAATAAAACTTATTAATAAAAAAAAGGAAAAAATAAATGATAAACAAAAATAACACATTTAAAAAAGAAATTGGCTTTGATAATGAACTTTATCTTAAGTTACAAAGCAAAAACATTTTGGATAGGATAAAAAAATTTAAAAAGTTATACCTTGAGTTTGGTGGAAAACTTTTTGATGATCTTCACGCAGCAAGAGTTTTACCAGGCTTCAATCCTAATATAAAAACTAAACTTTTGGTAAATCTAAAAGATAAATTAGAAATAATCTTCTGTATTTCGGCAAATGATATTGAAAAAAATAAAATACGCGCAGATTTGGGTTTAAGTTATGATAATGAAATGTTAAGAATTATTGATAATTTAAGAGATTTAGGACTTTACGTATCATCAATAGTGATAACTCTGTTTAAAGGACAACCAAGTGCAATTAAATTTGCAAAGAAACTCGAAAATCATGGAGAAAAAGTATATTTTCATCAATATACTAAAGGTTATCCAAGTGAAGTTGATGTTATTGTTTCAGATGAGGGTTATGGCGCAAATCCCTACATACAAACAACAAGACCTTTGATTGTAGTGACAGCACCAGGACCTTCAAGCGGTAAACTTGCGACATGTTTAAGTCAAATGTATCATGATTTTAAAAATGGTATAAAAGCAGGATATGCAAAATTTGAAACCTTCCCTGTTTGGAACCTCCCTCTTAAACACCCATTAAATATTGCATACGAAGCAGCAACGGCGGACTTAAAAGATATTAATTTAATAGACCCTTACCATTTTAATGCCTATGGTTCTCTAGCCGTTAATTATAACCGTGATATAGAAATCTTCCCTGTTTTAAAAAATATTCTAAAAAAAATTACTGGAGAAGACTTTTATAAATCACCTACAGACATGGGTGTCAATATGGTGGCAAGTGCAATTATAAATGAAAAAATTGTTATTGATGCTGCAAAAAAAGAAGTTGTAAGAAGATATTTTAGAACAGAGTGTGATTATAAACGAGGACAGGCCAATTTTGATACTGTTGAACGAACAAGATATTTAATGGCAGAATTAGATATAAATCCAGATTTTTTAAATGTGGTTACGCAATCAAAAAATATCAGCAAAACTAGTAACTATCCTTGTGTTGCTTTAGAGCTTCCTAATGGAGAAATAGTTTATGGAAAAAATAAAAAAATTATTTCTGCAAGTGGTGCGGTAATTTTAAATGCACTGCGAAATCTTGCCGGACTTGGAGATGACTTTGATATAATTTCTGATGACATTTTATTACCGATTGTTAAATTAAAAACAGAATATTTACATTCTAAATCAAGCGTGTTGAATGTTAATGATGTTTTAACCGCTTTAGCAATATCCGCTAATTCAAACGAAAAAGCTAAAAAAACATTAAATTCAATATTTAAATTAGCAAATTGCGAAGCCCATGCAACATATATTCTTTCCCCTGCAGAAGAACAAGCTTTAAGAAGAATAGGAATAAATATAACTTGCGAACCGGTTTTTCTAAATAACAACCTTTTTGAATATTAAAATAAGACGTTTTAAAACGTCTTATTTTAATTTATATTTAGTATTCTTTTCTTTAAAGCTTTTTTACCTATAAACCTGTCACCTGCACACCTATAACAATAACCGCTCCAATAATTTTTTTCACATTTTCTGTTAAAACAATAAAAAGTTGTTACTTTCTGTCCGCCCCTTGTTATTATTGTAATTGGAAGTTGCATAAAAGTGAAGTCGCCAATTCTTTTACTTTTAAAAATCGACATTTGATGACAACTTGGACAAATTCCTTCTGGGCTCGGAGCACATGCATGCCTAAGTGCCTCTTTCCTCATTTGAGCTTTAGAACTATTTTTTTTGACTTTTACATTCGCCTTGCCTTTTTGGTTGGCATCATCATCTTGATTTTTTTTCTTTTTATCTTTCTTATCTTTCTTATCTTTTTTATTGTTTCTATTTACATCTTCATTTCCATCTCCTTCTTGGTCATCATCAAAAGGAGTGTCGAAATCATCTTCAGGTGATCCTCCAAACCCGGTTGGATTGTTATCGTCGCCAAACCCGGTTGGATTGTCATCGTCGCCAAACCCAGTTGGATTGTCATCGTCACCATCATCGCCATCTTCATACTCATCTTCATACTCATCGGCATCTTCATCGCCATCTTCGTACTCATCGTCACCATCTTTATACTCATACTCATCATCACGATTTCGGGATCCATTAACATTAACTCTATAACTTCCCATTGTTAAAGTCCTCCTTTTCTAATCTATCCAAAAAACTTTGTTATAAATCAAAATTGTAATAATATCAATTAACCATAAAAATGGTATTCCCACGATTAGCAACACAACTCCTAAAATAACACCTAATATATTTTCTTTTTGTGCTGATAGAACTATTCTATAAACACACCAAACAATATCAATTCCCGGTAAAGCTAAAATTATTTTTACAAATAATGGAAGATTATTCATTTCTCTAATAAAATCACTCATAACTACCTCTTAATTAATTATATGATATAAAAATTTTAAAGTCAAACAATAGAATTAAATAAAATATAAAGAGTTTTAATAATATTTGATTTATGTTATAATGTGCAAAAGGAAGTGATTTAATGCAGTTAAAAAAAATAAAAAATATAGCAAAAAAATTAAATTTAAACTCAAAAGATATTGAATTATATGGAGATTACAAAGCGAAAATAAAAAATTGTCGCGGAAAAAACTTTGGCAAATTAATTTTAGTAACAGCGATCAATCCTACCACCTCAGGTGAAGGAAAAACAACGATTTCAATAGGTCTTGCAGATGCATTTACTATGTTAAACCAAAAGGTATGTTTAGCTTTAAGAGAACCATCTTTAGGTCCTGTATTCGGCATTAAAGGAGGTGCAACTGGTGGTGGAAAAGCTAAAATAGAACCAAGTAATGACATTAATTTACACTTTACAGGTGATTTCCATGCAATCACGAGTGCAAATAATTTATTGTCAGCATTTATTGATAACCATATTTTTCAAGGAAATTCATTAAATATAGATCCAAACCGAATAATTTTTCATAGATGCATTGATATGAACGATCGTGCTTTAAGAGAAATAACAATTAATGAAGAGCCAGTAAAAAACAATAAAATTCATAAAGAAAATTTCACAATAACTGCTGCAAGCGAAATAATGGCTATATTGTGTCTCGCACAGAACTTACAAGATTTAAAAACAAGATTGTCAAAAATAGTAGTCGCATTTTCTTATGACAACAATCCAATTTATGCGAAAGATTTAAACGCACAAGAGGCAATGACAATACTATTAAAAGATGCGATAAAATCCAATTTAGTTCAAACATCGCAAAACACACCTTGCATAATCCATGGCGGACCTTTTGCAAATATAGCACATGGTTGCAATTCAATTATTGCAACAAAAACAGCTCTCTCGTTGTCAGACTATACAATTACAGAAGCAGGCTTTGGTGCTGATTTAGGTGCTGAAAAATTTTTTGATGTGAAATGTAGGGTTGCTAATTTAAATCCAAATGTTGTTGTTTTAGTTGCAACAATTAAAGCTCTAAAGCTTCATAGTATTGACAACAATACTATTAAAGAAGGATTTTGTAATCTTATTAAACATGTAAACAATATAAAAAATATATTCAATAAAGAAGTTATCGTTGCAATTAACAAATTCCCTAACGATAAAGATGATGAATTAAAATTAGTTGAAAGTCTTTGCAAAAAATTAAAAATAAATTGTTCTATATGCAGTCCTTATCTAGATGGTGGAAGGAGTTGTTTAGATTTGGCTGAAAAAGTAATTAAAATATGTAAAAAAAAGAACCAACCTTTAAAATATGCATACTCCCTTAACGACTCTATCGAAAATAAGATTACAAATATAGCTCAAAAAATTTACGGAGCAAGCGAAATTGTTTTATCTAATAAAGTAAAAAATAAAATTAAAATTTTTAACCAAATTGCCCCAAATTATCCTGTTGTAATTGCTAAAACACAATATTCCCTTTCGGATAATCCTAAATTAATTGGTGCTCCAAAAAACTTTTGTTTAACTATTAATGATATAGAATTAAAAAATGGTGCCGAATTTATAGTCGCTATTGCTGGTAATATATCTTTGATGCCGGGTTTACCAAAAACTCCTAACGGAGAAAAAATGAGTATAGATAATAATGGTAATATCTCTAATGTTAAATAAATCGACTGTCACTTTGTTGACAGTCTTTTTTTATAATGATATAATGTAAACTATGTTAGAATTAAAAAATTTAAATTTTGAAATAAAAAGTGAAAACACATCTCAGAACATATTAAAAAACATAAATTTACGTTTTGAAAATAATAAAATCTACGTAATTACTGGACCAAATGGAAGTGGAAAATCTACTTTAGTTAAGTTGATTATGGGAATTTTGTCTCCTAATGATGGAGAGATTATTTTTAATAATAAAAATATTACCAACCTATCAATTAATGAAAGAGCAAATATTGGAATAAGTTTTGCTTTTCAACAACCAATCACTTTTAAGGGATTAAAGGTCAGGGATCTATTAGATATTGCAAGTGGAAATAAAAATGACTTTAATATGATTTGTAACTACCTTTCTACTGTTGGACTTTGTGCTAAAGATTATATAGACAGACAAATTGACAGTAAATTATCTGGAGGTGAATTAAAACGAATAGAACTAGCTATGGTTTTAGCTCGAAAAGGGAAATTAAATATATTTGATGAACCTGAAGCAGGAATAGATTTATGGAGTTTTGAAAATCTTACCAAAATATTTTCATCATTAAAAAATTCTATAACAATAATTGTAAGTCATCAACAAAAAATTTTAGAAATTGCTGATGAAATTATAATGTTAAAAAAAGGAGAAGTTATAAAAAAAGGTTCTTTAAAAGATATTCTTCCTTTTATTGAAAATAACAAATGTTTTAAACTTAGAGGTAATAATGAATAATCTTGAAAAAAAAATATTAGAAAAAATATCAGATTTACATGCTATTCCAAACGGGGCTTTCAACATAAGAAAAAATGGTGAACTTTTTGAAAGGAACTCAACAAAAGAAATCAATATTATTCCCAAAAAAAATAAAAATGGAATTGATGTTATTGTTAGTCCAAATGTACAAAATAAAAGTATTCACATTCCCGTTATAATAACAATTGGAGGATTAAACGATTTAGTTTATAATGATTTTTATATTGGAGAAAATAGTGATGTTACAATAGTCGCTGGTTGTGGTATTCATAACAAAACTTGTAAAACAAGTGTACACAGCGGGATACATTCTTTTCACTTAAAAGAGAATTCAAAAGTAAAATATATTGAAAGACATATAGGAGAAGGAAACAGAGAAAGTGGAAAAATTTTAAATCCTATAACAAAAATATACTTAAATAAAAATAGCGAAATGTTTATAGAAACTTCTCAAATAGGAGGTGTAACTTCTTCTTTAAGAAAAACATTTGCTGTATTAAAAGAAAACGCTAAATTAATTATAAAAGAAAATTTATTAACAAATGACAAAGATTATGCGAAATCATTTTTTAAAATTAATCTTTTGGGTAATCACTCTTCTGTTGAAATTACAAGTCATAGTGTTGCAAAAAACAATTCTTATCAAGAATTTAAATCAAATTTAATAGGTAATAACGAATGTTTTGGACATGTAGAATGTGATGGGATTTTGCTAGATGATGCAAAAATCATATCCATTCCAATGATAAACGCTTCAAATAAAAATGCTTCACTTATTCATGAAGCAGCAATTGGCAAAATAGCCGGTGATGAATTAATAAAACTAATGACATTAGGTTTAACCGAAAAAGAAGCGGAAGATGTTATTATACAGGGATTTTTGTTGGGAAATTAGAGTAAATAATTAATTTTTCTTCTTTCAAAGTAGTCCTTTAAAATTGCAATAACAATAACCGAAATTTCTAAAACACTGAGCAATGCTGAAGTATAAGCCTGAGTCATAATTGAATAGAAAATTAATAAAAGATTAGGAAAAACAATTAGAAAACGAACGTATACCATATCTCTAATCCAAAAAGCAAAACTAAATATTATTGCCGTGATAATTGGAATAATATCTAAAATATTTCTATAAAAAACTATACCTACTGTAATATAACAAACTATAAAAATCACCACAAAATATAATGGTGCCTTTTTGTTAGCTTTTTCATAAAAATAAAAACAAACCACTTTTACAATGGAAATAAATGTATTTATACCCGCTGTAAAGGCGTTAACAAATATAAAAGATAGAGCATAAAAAAAGTTGGCAAAAATTTGCAGAAACAAAAAAAATTTTTTATTTTTGCTAAAATAAGAAACAGCAATAATTATTAATGCGATTATTCCCATAATTTGGGATAAAATAAAATACATATTTATATTATAATAAATTACAAAATATTTAACAATACTTTTTAATTAAAATATTTTTTAATTTTAAAATTTTGACTAATAACTCGTAATATGGTATAATAAAGTCGTTTTTTTGGAGAAATATATGTTAGAAATTAAAAATTTTACTAAAAAATATGGAGATAAGGTTGCTGTTAAAAATCTAAGTCTAACTATTGAAAACGGTCAAATTTGTGCTTTTATTGGACATAATGGAGCTGGTAAAACTACAACACTTAAAGCTATTGCTGGAATAATAGATTTTGATGGAGATATTTATATAGATGGAATTGATATTAAAAGAAACCCTATTGAAGCAAAAAAAATAATTGCTTATGTTCCTGATAACCCAGATTTGTATGAACATTTGAAAGGAATAGATTATTTAAATTTTATTGCAGACGTTTATAATATAGATGAAAAAATTAGAAAAGAAAAAATTGAAAATTTTTCTAAACAATTAGAAATATATAATGATTTAAATTCTGTTATTTCATCATATAGTCATGGTATGAAACAAAAACTTGCCTTAATATCTGCTTTAATTCATTCTCCAAAACTTTTATTGTTAGATGAACCATTTGTAGGGTTGGATCCTTTAAGTAGTCATTCTTTCAAAAATATTATGAAAGAGTTATCAAAATCTAAAGTTACAATATTTTATTCAACACATGTTTTAGATGTTGCAGAAAAAATTTGTTCGCATGTCGCAATAATTAAATCTGGAGAATTGATAACATATGATACAATGCAAAATATAACAAATAATGATAGTTTGGAAAATATATTTTTGGAGATAGAAAATGAAAATCGCAATTAAATTATCAAAAATATATTTTAAACAAACGATAAGTCAATTTTTTCAAACAAAAAAATTAAAAAACAAACTTTTTAACACTTTGTTTGTTGTAACTTTGTTCTTAATCGTTTCTATATCTATGGGTTTTTCTTATTGGGGAACCGCTGAACAATTTTCGGCAGTAGGTAAAAGCCAATATGTTCTTATAATAGGACTTATGTTTGCATCTTTTTTGGTTTTATGTATGACTGCTTATGATGCACAAAATCAATATTACAAGAATAAAGATTATGATATGTTGGCTTCTATGCCAATTAAAACAACATCAATAATTACAGCTAAGTATTTAAGTTCGTATTTAATCTCTCAACTATATTGTATAACAATGTCTTTACCTGCAATTATTGTTTACTTTGTTTTTTGTCCAATCAATTTTGTCTCAATCCTTTTTGCTATAATAAGTCTAATATTTATTCCTACATTCACTCAATTAATAGGAAGTCTTTTTGCGTTTTTACTTAGCTTTGCGACATGTAAGTTAAAGAACAAAAATCTTGTTAATAATATTTTAACTGTAATTTTTACAATCGCTCTTATCGTTTTTATTTCTTTGTCAAATAGTGGCTTGATGGATTCTTTATTTGCAGAAGGTATTCCCCTTTGGATAAAAATAATATTCCCACATGTATATTTTTTATTTAATGCTGTTACAACAACATCGTTTTTGCCTTTTGTAATATTTTTACTATTAACTATAATATATGCAATTATAAGTATTTTGTTAGTAAGTTTAGGTTATAAAAAAGTAAATACAAATCAATTTTCAAATAAAAAGACAAACAATTCATTGTTAAAATATAAAAAATCAAAAGTATTACAATCTCTAATAAAAAAAGAATCAAAGACATTTTTTTTTACACCCGCTTATTTTATCAATTGTTTAATAGGTCCTTTAATAGTAATCGTTTTATCAATTGCTATGGCGATAACTACTAATCAAACATATGATGTATCGCAATCTGTTCCTCCAAACTTTTATATAGTAATGTACATATGTTTCAGTTCAATGTGTATGGGAATTGCAAATCCAACGTCTTCATCAATTTCAATTGAAGGTAATAAGTTTTATTCATTAAAAAGCTTGCCTATTTCAGCAAAACAAATAATAACTTCAAAAATGTTGTTTAGTTTTCTATTATTCATGCCATTTTTATTAATAGGAAATACAATATTTGTAATCCTAGTTCCTTGTTCATTTGAACTAATATTAATGATTTTTATTACACCTCTCATTAGTTTAATAGTATTCACAGGAATAGGAATGTTTTGTAATCTTCGTTGGCCAAAACTTAATTGGGTAAATGAAACACAAGCAATAAAAATGGGACTAGGACTGTTGGTTTCAATGCTTATAACAATGATAATTACAATGATTCCATTTTTAATTTATCTATTTTTATTTCCACAAATAAACTCTATTTTTAATTTAGCACAATATTTTTCTTTGTATATCATACTTTTAGTTATAATAGGAATTTTTGTTTACCTCATAATGTATAAAAAGGCTGAAAAAATGTTAAAAAATATAAATTAAAAAAACTTAAAAATTTCTAATAAGTTTTTAATTTGACAAATAGAAAACATAAGTTTTATATTATTTTTAGGAGTAAAATTGTGAAAGCAGTAATATTTGATTTTGATGGAACATTGACTAAAACTAAAAAGGGTAGTAACTGTTGGTATAAAATATGGGAATATATTGATGATCTTGAATATGATTCCTATTTATATAACAAGTTTAAAAATAAAGAAATAAATGACACCCAATGGTTTAAATTAATATTTGAAAGATATAAAGAAAAAAATGTTCAAAAAAAATATTTAGAAAACATTGCACTAAAAATAAAACTTTTACCAGGAACCTATAAAACATTAGAACAATTATATAAAAATGGAATAAAAATTTTTATTTTATCTGGCGGTGTAAGACAAATTATCGAAAGTGTTTTAAATAGAGAAAAAATTTTACCTTTTGTTACATCATTAGAATCTTATGATTTAATTTTTGATAAAAATGGTAAGTTATATGATTTTAAATTTCCTTGTTTACATAATCTTGAAAACAAAAACGAATATATAGACCTTATAAAAAAACAATATCATTTCAGTAAAGATGAAATTCTTTTTGTAGGAAATGGAGCTAATGATGAAAAAGCATACTTAAGTGGAGCAAAAACTTTATGTATAAATCCTGATGATACAGATATTAATAATAAAACAATTTGGCACAATTCTATTAAAAATTGTAAAAATCTTTTAGAAATATTGAAGTATTGTGATATCTAATTAAAAAATCCTAGAATTATATTCTAGGATTCATTTTATCTACTAATCAAAATCTATGTTAGTTTGTTTTTTTAAAAAGTTTTTTGTTTGCAATATTTTTATATATTCTCCAGTAGTATCGTTAGTAATTAAATTTGGTAAAACTTCAATACCATGTTTACCACCCTTGACAGATTCAATATTTACCAGAACAATTTTTCCTTTGCCATTTTCAGTAAAAAACATCTTTTTAGGTTCAAGACTATACTGCATTAATGTATCTATTAATTCTGCTGTTCTGTCAGCTGTATAAATTACATAAAATCTTCCTCCAAACCTTAATAAATTAAAAGCAACTTTACATAAGTCATCAAGTGGAAGTGAACTATCATGTCTCGCTATATCCCGTGCTTTATTTATATTTTTAAAATCTCCTGTTTTTATATAAGGAGGATTTGAAAAAACTACATCAAAAGACTCCTGACTACAATACTGCCTAAAGTTTCTGACATCATCACTAATAATTTGAATTTTTTCCTCTAATTTATTTAATATAACGTTTTTTTCTGCAATTTTAGCCATTTCATGTTGAATTTCAAAAGCATAAATTTTATCAAAATCTGTTTTTGCACTAAGTAAAACAGAGATAACACCACAACCTGTTCCGATTTCTGCGCATTTGTCTTGTTTTTTTAATTTAATAAAATTTGCTAAAACCACTGAATCTGACGTAAAGGTATAGTAATCTTTATTTTGAATAATTTTTAATCCTTTACATTGCAAATCTTCGAGTCTTTCATTTTTTTCTAATTTTATTTCCATATAACTCCCCTAACATAAATTATATATTTTTATCAAATTTTAAATCTTCAACAGGATAAACCTTAATTTCACTTACACTCTCATTTTGAAATTTTACGGCTACAACCTTTTTTATTAGGTCATTGTAAAGAACTTTTCCTTCTCCATCAGGAGTTTTTACCAAAGAATTAACTTTTGGCATGATTTTTAAAACTTCGACATAATAAGGATTTTCATAAGCTAAACAACATAACAATTTTCCACATAAACCACTAATACTATTTGGATTTAAACTTAAGTTTTGATTTTTTGCCATTTTAATAGAAACATGATCATTTATTCCAAATCCTTGACTACAACAACATTCTTTTCCACAAGGACCGAATCCACCTAAAATTTTAGCAGTCTCTCTTGGACCAATTTGTCTCAGTTCAATTCTTGTTTTAAATTGTTCAGCAAGTTTTTTAACTAAATCTCTAAAATCAACTCTATTTTCAGAAGTAAAGTTAATCGTCATCCTAGAAAAATTATAATTAACCTCAATAGAAATAACTTTCATTTCTAAATTTTTTTTTTTTACAATATCTTTAATTTGAGGCAAAAGTTTGTCAGCTCTTTCAGAGTTTTCTAAAGCCATTTTTATTTCACTTTCATCAGCTATCTTTATAACATTTTTAAGAGGATCCACTAATTCTGAGCTATCTATAAATTCATTTGGTTTTGTTACAACAACAATATCCTTCCCTTTTTCTGTTTCTACAATAACTTTATCATTTACATGTAAATTAAAACCATTAGGACTAAACCAATATCCATGACTTCCTTTCATAAATTTAACAGTAACAACTTCTACTTGCATAAGTACTTAACCTCCAAAATATTTAATAATAAATTTTCAACTACTAAAATTTGATTACTATTAAAATACAACTCTTTCAAAGAATTATCAATAAATTTTTGTATTTGACAAATAGCTTTTAATGAATAATCATCTGTAATACTTTTTAAATCTTCAATGTAACTTTTAAATTTTACTTTATTGGATAAATTAGTTTTTAAGAATAAAACATCTTCAAGCAAATCGTAAAGAATTTCAAAAAAAGTTTCTAATTCATCTTTAAATTTGAAAATTTTATTTGAATACAAAAGAACCATTTTACTATTTTTCATATCTTTTAAAGTTGATAAAGCTAAATTAAATATATCTAATATATTTTCTTTTTTTAAAAAATCTAAAGCTCGTCCAATTTTACCATCGCAAATGCTTGCAATCAGTGAAATATTTTTAACATTGCTCAATTCTTCTTCAATAATCTTTTTTTCAATTTTTGACAACTCATATTTATTACATCTAGACTTAATCGTTGGTAAAACAAGATTGGAATTAGAAGATGTTATGATAAAGAACACATTTTTAGGAGGTTCTTCTAAAATTTTTAAAAGTTTATTTTGTGCACTTTCCATTGAATTTTCAATATTTTTAATGATAAATATTTTTTTTTCAGAAAGAATTGGTTTTAAATAGCTTTCACTTACAATTTCTTGACTATCAGCTACAAGCAGTTTTTCTTTTTGAGGATATATTTTCATATCTGGGTGACTATTAGATAAAACCTTAAAATAATTTTCATTTTCTATTAGTTCCCCTTTGTTAAAAACAACCGAAGACAATAGAATAGCAAACTTTTCGGCATAAAAACTATCCTTTGAGTATAAAAGAATAGATTTTGAAAAATTCTGAGATTTTATTTCATTACAAAGATACTGAAAATCTTTTGTTTGTTTAATTATTTCATTAATATTCATACATCATTATATTAACACAAATTTTGTAATAATTCAAAATATAAATAAAATAAAAATAGAAAACTATAATAGTTTTCTATTTTTTCTTTGAATAATAATTTTTTCCAAAACTTTATAAATTTCACTTATGATTAACATTAATATTGAGAAACCAAAAATTATTAACCATTGAATATAATTTAATGTTGTCAAATTCAATAAATCCTTCAGCGGTGTAAAAGCAAAAAGAAAAACTAACAAAAAGCAAAAACCTACTGCTAATAAAAAGAATTTGTTTTCTAAAGGTTTTGACCTAAAGATATTAGCATTGGTTCGCATTGAAGCCAAATAAAACATTTGGATTATATTTAAAGTATAAAAACTCATTGTTATAGCAATTTTTTCATTAAAATAACAAATGCCGATTACATAAGACAAAACTACAAAAAGAGTTTGAAATAAACCTAATATAATTATAGAAACTCCTATACCATTTGAAAATAAACCTTTTTTAGAATCTCTTGGAGGAATTTCCATTAAGTTTTGCTCTGTTTTTTCCACACCCAAGGCTATAGCTGGTAAAGAATCAGTTATAAGATTGACAAACAAAATTTGAACAGGAAATAGAAAAACATATGAAGGAAAAAGGAGTGTTACAACAAATAAAGATAATAGTTCAGCAAGATTTGCTGAAAAAAGAAATTTAACTGTTTTTTGAATATTATGATAAATTTTTCTTCCTTCTTCCACCGCAATGACTATAGTAGCAAAATTATCATCAGTTATTATTAAATCAGAAACCTCTTTTGCAACATCAGTTCCACTTTGTCCCATACCTATACCTATATTTGCTTTTTTTAAACTAGGGGCATCGTTAACTCCATCTCCTGTCATTGCGACAATATGTCCTTTTTTCTTAAAAGCTTCAACAATTCGTACTTTATCATTAGGACTAACTCTAGCAAAGACACAATATTTCTCTATGCAAGAATTAAGTTCCATATCAGACAACTTTGCTATTTTTTCTCCTGTTAATACTTGTTCAATGCTATTTGCCAATCCAATTTCTTGAGCTATCGCTAAAGCCGTTTGTGAATAATCACCAGTAATCATAACGGGTTTCATTCCTGCTTTTTTACATTTTTTTATTGCATCCTTAATTTCTTTTCTAGGAGGATCAATCATACCTAAAAGACCAATAAATATTAAATCATCCTCTTTAAATTGATTTAAATTATCAATATATTTATATGCAACAGCAATAACACGCAAAGCTTTTGATGCCATCTCGTCATTTGCCTGCCTTATTAAATTTAGTTCATTTTCATCTAATTTAATGAGTTCACCATTTAACAAATAATATTTACATTTTCCTAAAATTTTATCAGTCGCACCTTTTGTAACCATAATTTTTGAATTTGATTCATTAATTAAAACAGACATCATTTTTCTGTTACTATCAAAAGGAATTTCGTTCGTTCTTGGAAATTGACTATCTAATGAATTTTTATCAAGTCCAAAAGATAACCCAAAATCAGTCAGTGCAACTTCAGTAGGATCCCCAACAATTTTTTTATTTTGAATTTTAGTGTCACTACATAAAATAGATGATTTAACCAAAAATTGTATATCTTTATCTTTATAAATATAATTTTTTGAATTTTTTAAACAATTATTAAGAAAAACATCAGTCACTTTCATTTTGTTTTGAGTAATAGTTCCTGTCTTATCAGAACAAATAACATCACAACAACCCAAAGTTTCTATTGAATGCATACGTTTAACAATTGCTTTTTGTTTGGCTAATCTTGCAATTCCTAAACTCATAATTATAGTTATAACCGCCGGCATACTTTCTGGAATTGCAGCAACAGAAATAGCAACAGAGGTTAAAAAAGCTTCCATTATATTAAGAGGAGATATACAAATTTCAATAATAAAAGTCAAAATAGCTATTGCGATAACTAAATAAGTTAAAATTTTGCCAACATCTTTAATACTTTTTTGTAAAGGAGTCAACTCTTTTTGATTATCCTTAATAATTTTTGCAATTTTTCCAAGTTCTGTATTTTCTCCTAAAGCGGTAACTACTCCTATTCCGCGACCACAAGAAACAATCGTTCCTCTATATGCCATGTTTTTTCTCTCACCAATTGGTAAATTTTCTTTACCAATAAAGTTGCAATCTTTTTCTATCGCATTACTTTCCCCAGTTAATGATGCTTCGTCAATCTTTATAGAATAAGTTTCTATCAACCTTAAATCAGCCGGAACTATGCTGCCTGACTCTAATACAACAATATCTCCTAATACCAAATCATTAATATTAATTTTTTTTAATAAACCATCTCGGTAAACAAATGTTTCTGGTTGGGTAAGTTTACTTAAAGCTTCTAAAGATTTTTCAGCTTTATATTCCTGCACTACTCCAAAAATAGCATTCATTAAAACAATAAAAAGTATTATACAACCATCAACTATTTCACTGCTTGTTTTTTCAATTATGCCAATAATAATAGAGACGGCGGAAGCTAAAAGCAAAATAAAAATCATCAAATCAAAAAACTGTTCAAAAAATTTCATAATTAAACTTTGTTTTTTAATATAATTATTTTCATTATAAGAAGTAGAAATTCTTTCTTCAGCTTCAGAAGAACTTAACCCGTTTTTGTTAGACTTAAGATCAATCATAGTTTGATTTATTGTTTTGTTATAATATTCCTTCACAAACATATTCCTTTTAAACCTATAAAATTATTAAAGTCACAATGGCAATAAAAAAGAGATAAAAACTAAACCATTTAAAATCTAGTTTTGAAGTCATTTTTATCATTAGTTTTATAGATAAAATTCCTATAATAAAAGCCGTAATAAAAGCGCAAACAATTGATGGAATGTTTATTGAAATAATTTCTCCATAAATAAAAATTTTAACAATTTCTAATATAAGAGAAAGAATTATTATTGGAACACTCATCAAAAAAGAAAATTTAGCACATTCCATTTTATCTCCTCCAGACATCAATCCAGCTGATATAGTCGTACCAGATCTTGAAATCCCAGGGAAAACAGCAAATCCTTGTGCAATTCCCATTATAAATGCATGTTTGTATGAAATTCTTTCATTAGTTTTTTTTGACAGTTTTTGAACAAAAAACAACATAATAGAACTAATTATAAATGAAATTGCTAGAAAAGAACCTCCAAAAGATAAGTTAATTAATGGCATTAATATTAAAACAATTACGCAAGTTGGAATAGTTGCGACTACCAAAGTCATGCTTTCTTTAGAAAAAGGATGAATAATTAAATTTAAAACTTCTTTTTTAAAAACAAAACAAACTGCCAACAATGTGGCTACATGTAGAATTATACTAACAAAAAGAGAATCTTCTATGTTAAAAATTTGAGAAAACAAAACAAGATGTCCACTCGATGAAATAGGCAAAAATTCACATAATCCTTGTATAAGACCTAAAATAAAAAAAAGTAATATTTGCATTTATCCTCTTACTTAATAAATATATAATTAAATTTAGACAAATATTACCGACAAAAAAAAATACACTAAATGGTGTATTTTATAATAACATTTCAAAATTTCCTTCTATGTAGATAAAATAATTACTTTGTACAATTATTGAAAAATAATAACAATTAAGCATAGTGTCTTGGATAAATTCTTGCTCATAATCAACTAATTTACTATTAATAGTAAAATTAATTTGGTCAGACATAAAACTAGTAAATAATTTTATAGTTATTTCATCTCCCTCTGTGACAGATAACATATTTGTATTTTCTATTATTAAATAGCCATAGTTATCAACTCCATCACTAATGTTTAAAATATATTCCTCTTTGGATAAAGAATTTAAATCTTCAATAAGAAAAATATCTTTACCTCTTTTATCTAATAACTCAAATTTCAATTCATAAATCTTATTAGAATAATCATTAGTTAATTCGTTCTTTGCATTTGTTGTACCAACGCATGCAAAGAAAATTATACAAGGACAAAAAATAAATATAACAACTAAACATTTTACTAAAAATTTTTTCATTTGTTTTTCCTTTGTAAAATTATTTTTTTTAAATTATTATAAATATTAAAATAAAACTTGTCAACTTTAACAATAAAGAAAAAGAGAGGAGTTAGAAATTTAACTCCTCTCCTTTATTAATTAAACAATATATATATATCTTCTCTCTAAGTTATTGTTAGCCTTGTTCTATTTTCTTCGGTCTTTTGACCTCAGAGTTTCCTCTGTCGACATCTTCTCTTTAAAAGGAGGTGATCCAGCGGCACCTTCTGATACCGCTACCTTGTTATGACTTAAC
>CALWTS010000014.1 GCA_944384535.1 uncultured Clostridia bacterium | reverse complement strand
CTTTCATCATAGAACCAAAAGTCATAAATTCTGTTGTGCAGACTGGTGTAAAATCTGCAGGGTGTGAAAATAAAATAACCCATTTACCTTTGTAATCAGCAGGGAAATTGATTTCTCCTTGAGTTGTGGTTGCCACAAAACTTGGTGCTTTGTCACCGATTAATGGCATTTTTTTAATTTCTAAATTATTGTTTTCCATAATAAACCTCCTTAAAGTTTTTTGAAATATTTTCTTATTGAAAATCATTTTCAATAAGATTATAGCAAATACAAAAACATTTTGCAAATAAAATAATAAATTTTTAAATAATTTTTTAATCTTTTTTTAGTTATTTCTTTTACAATAACAATTATCTCACTAACATATTTTTATTTTTTACTGCTAAAAAATTTATTTAATAGCAATAAAATGAAAGAATATAAGGAATTAGAAAATAAAAAAGATATACCAGTGCTTAATAGAGAAATAGATAAAGATGAAGAAGATTATGAAACTGATGAAGAAATAGAATTGTTAGAAAAATTACTTGCACAAAAGAAAGCAAGGAAAAGAGATAAAGATTTTGAGATGTAAAGAATAAAATTTTTATAATTGATTGACAGATATTTTGCAAATTTGTATAATTAGTATGAAAGGTAAGAAAAGTTATACTAAAAGGAGATAAATATGAATAACTATCCAGAAGGCAAATTTATGACAACTGTTAAAATTGGAACAAAAGGACAAATTGTTATACCAAAAGAAGTAAGGGAAATGTTTAACTTGAACTTAGGGGATTCACTTTTACTAATGGCAGATAAAGGTCAAGGTATTGCAATTCAACCTTTTTCTTTTGCAGAAAGATTTTGGAATGCAATTCAAGAAGCAAAGAAAGGAGATAAATAATGAATGCATTATCTGTTAAAAATTTATCTAAAACATATGCAAACTTTAAACTTGATAATATTAGTTTTGAAGTAAAGAAAAACCATATTGTTGGATTAATTGGGAGAAATGGTGCAGGTAAAAGCACAACGATTAAAGGTATAATGAATTTTATTTCCAAAACTGGCGAAATTAAAATTTTTAACAAAGCATTTTTAGATGATGAGCAACAAATTAAACAAGAAATCGGCTATGTTGGTGGTGAATTTAAATTTTATCAATTTAAAACACTTAAAAAATTAGCAAAAATCTATTCAATGTTTTATACAAATTGGGATAATAAAAAGTTTAGCCAATATTTAAAAGATTTTAATTTAGATGAGAACAAGAAAATTAGAGAATTATCAAGTGGTATGCAAGTTAAGTTTGCAATAGCCCTGTCTCTTTCTCATAACGCTAAACTTATTATAATGGACGAACCAACTAGTGGACTTGATCCCATATCACGTGATGAATTTTGTGACATTGTTTTAGAGTTGGCAAAGCAAGGAGTTTCAATTTTGTTTTCAACACATATCACAAGCGACCTTATGAAAGTTGCAGATGATATAGTTTATATTTCAAACGGAAAAATACTTGCAAATTGCACACTTGATGAAATACTTAATAAATATTTTTTAGTGCATTTTTCATCTATTAAAGAAACAAAAGATATTAAAATTATAGGCTTAAAAGAAACAAAAAAAGGTTATGAAGGACTTGTCCTTAAAAATAATCTTCCTACAAATATAAAATATGAAAAAGCAACACTTGATAACATTATGATACATTTGGAAAAGGAGCAAAACAATGAAAAACTTAATTAAAAAGGAATTTTTACTTGCACTACACCCAACAATTTTTATATTTTTGTTTTTTGCTGTTTTAATATTTGTGCCTAATTATCCATATGAAGTCATCTTCTTTTTTTCGGGATTGTCTACTTTTTTTTATTTTTTACAAATAAGAGAAAATAAGGACATTGCATTTTCATTAGAATTGCCTATAAAGAAGAAACATTTACCAATTGCTAAAATAATAACAGTTTGCATATTTCAATCAATATTATTAATCTATACTTTCATATTGAGTATAATAAAACAATCCATCATAGCATCAAATATGTTGATTAATTTCGCGGGAATATCTGCTAATGTAGCTTTGGTAGCAAATGGAGCAATTATTCTTGGAGTGTTTAATTTAATATTTTTCCCACTAGTATTTAAAAATCCAAATAAAGTTGGTTTACCTTTTGTCATAAGTGCAATCATAGTATTTCTTATAATAGGCATATTTATAGTTTTACGTTTTACAACTTCTTTATATGGAGAAATTTTAAATGGAGTAAATAATATAAATTTTACAGAAAAAATTATCTATTTATTAATAAGCTTATTGATTTATATTTTGTTTAGCATAATGAGTGCAATAATTTCTTCAAAGCAATTTTCTAAAATTGATTTGTAAATTAAAAAAAGGAAGTATTAAACTTCCTTTTTTTTGTAAAAACATAGTAGGACCAATTGACCCCAATTACACAGAATTAGACCGAAATAGATAGTAAATTTCAGTCTTTTCACTTTTGATAAAAAATGGTTAAAAAATCTCTATATTGACGATAGTTCAAAAATAAAAATGGCTCCATAAAATAAAAGGAAATTTTGACAAAAATAAAAACCCTTTAAAGTGGTTAAATGCCTTTATTTTAAAGGGTTTTATGTGC
>CALWTS010000013.1 GCA_944384535.1 uncultured Clostridia bacterium | reverse complement strand
GTATAGTAAACACTTTTTCTATGTTCTATTTTATTATCTGGTAGTTTAAAAAATTTTTTATATCTTTTTGTATCTAGTTTAACTCTACCAGATTTAATGAAAAGTCCATAATGTCCACGATTATCGTATTCATTCTCTAATTTTGTGTAATCTTTCCTGATTGTTTTTGATGATTTTTTCATTTAGCCTCCAAAAGAAAAACTGATAGCGGGTATGCACTATCAGTTTTCTCAACAATCAAACCTTATGATTATTAAATTTTGATACTGCTATACCACTCTTGAAATTCTGCTTTTAACAATTGGTTTACGCTTCTTAATCTATATCCCAAGATTAAAATTTGCTCCAATATTTCATATAGGTAAAGTTCCTAATCAACATTTTCGGAACCTGTCTTACGTATCACATAAATATGATACTATAAAATTTAATAAAAGTAAAGTAATATTAAATTTTTATTTACTTTATGTCTTTATTTTACTTATTTATTTATAAAAATACAATGAACTATTAGTTCAAAAAAAAGATTTTATAGCAGAACTATAAAATCTTCCACTTTGTTATTAAACATTAAACAAATGTTTATAAGATTTTCTAAACTCGGCAATTTTATTCCATTCACCCAATCATAAATCACTCTTGGTGAATTAAGTTCAAGATTGTACGCTAGTTCTTCATAAGTTGTATGATTATCCAGCATTGCTTGCCTAAGTTTTTCTCCAATTGCTTTTTTGTTTAATAACTTTTTTGTGTAAATCATATAAGGCCCCTCCACGAGCCTCCCCGTGAGTGAATTTATATGTTTACATTTTTATTATAACATAAAATATTTAAAATTTTAAACTTTTTGTATAAACTTTCGTGTTTTGATTTTTATTTTATTTTTTAATTCTTGTACAGCCTATTTTTCGTATGTACTGTTGTTTTCACATCACGATGACCTAAAAGTTGTTGGATTACTTTTGGGTTTTCGTTCATTTCAAAAAGCATATTTGAAAATGTATGTCTAAGCCCGTGAAAATGAATATTATACTTACCCAAATTATGTCGTTTAATAAATCTATCAAATATCATTCTACACCCTGAATATGTTCTAACACTTCCATCATCATTGGCAAAAATAAAAGATGTTGGAGCCGTAAGTTCGGCCGTAACATCTCTATTTGTTCTTTCTCTTTCTATTTGTTTATCTCTCCATGCAAGCAACGTATTAACAACAATGTCTGTAATCGGGATTTCTCTAACACTGCAAGTGGTTTTTGTGTCCCCTATAACAGTGGCTCGTGAAAGAATTCTACCTTCACTATCAAACTTTGGAACTTGTGTTACACTACGCTCGACTTTTAATGTTTTATTCTCAAAGTTAACATTTTTCCATTGAAGAGCAATCGCTTCTCCAATACGAAGTCCTGCAAATAAAAGGACATAACATAATGGCTTTAAGAAATTTGCTTCATCTTGATTTAATGCTGTAAGAAATTCTTTCCTTGCTTCTGGTGTTAATGCCTTATATCTATCCTGTCCGCTATAAATTTTTCGATCTCTCGCTTTAACAACAACCTTTCTTGTTGGATTCTCTTGCACCCATTTATTATCAATAGCATATTCGAAAAATTGACCAATAAGATGTTTATTCTTTTTTATAACATTCAAGCTATATTCAGCGTCAATCAATTTATTGATAACTTGTTGGACAACAAAAGTATCTATTTGATAAACTTTCATATTTCCAATAATTGGTTCAATATGCAACTTAAAATTACGAATTATTCCTTCAAATGTTCTTGGGGTTACAGAACTCTTTTTAAACACTAAAAGCCACTCTGACATAAGCTGACCAAAAGTTTTTGTTTCCATAGCTTCATAAGAATTGCTTTTTAATCTACCAGAAATTTCACTCAACTTTTTTGCAACTTCAGTTTGATTTCTTCCATAAACAGTTTTTTTAATTACTTTTTCCATCTTCATCATGACCTACTGTAATAGCCTCTGACCACCTACCATCTTTACGCAAAAAAATAGATCCTTCACCACTGCTTCTTCTATATTTAGTTTTTACTTCATTTTTAGTTAGTGCTTTGTTTCTTTTACTATCCATTTTGCACCTCACTACCATTATTGTTAAGTGTTAGCCAAGTAACAAAATTGAGCACGCTTACAACTTGTCTTTTACCAAATTTGGTTGTTGGAAAATCTTTTCTTCTTAAAAGAGTTCTAACATTATCTCTACCAAGTCCAATAATTTTTATTAAGTCCTCACAGTCTAAAAAATCTTTTCCATATTTCAAAGAAATTCTATTCACTTCATTTTGTATTAAGTCATTTATGTTAATGTTTGTATTGTTCATTTATCCCTCCAAATAAACTAAAATTTCTTTCTATTTCTAATTAAAAGTTTTCTATTAACCTCTCTATTTCTAATCTCTATTTCTAAATTTTCAAACTGTGATTTAATCAAAAAAAAGAAGAAGTGGGCTTCACACTTGCTTAAAAATAAAGGAGTAGTTTTGAATCAAAAATGTAACACAGTAAAAAGTCTTATTTTATAAGGCTTTTTGTTACTTTTTTGCATTCAAAGCGTTTCTTCCGCTTATCCTGTATCTTAAAATCTAATAAAGCGAGTCATACAAAAATCACATTTCATACTCTTTTTGTTTTCTATATCTCTCTAACTTGTTATAGAATTGCTTAAAATTTTCCATTTCAGAAATCTCTTGATTATGATAGTATTCGAGGCAATCAAAAAGATATTGCCATTGTCTTTTTCTCTGGCGTTTTTTGTAATACCTATCTCGTTTTGTATAAGTTGTTATACTTTCAATCTTATCTCTAATATGACCAATTTCTAATGCTGTTTGAATTGTCTTATTCCCAAGTCTTCGCATAATGTCTTGCTTATAAATTTCAACATTGTATTCATCTGGAATATGACCATAATTTTCTTTTTGCCATTTGTCTAATTTACAAAGTTCATATAAAAAACTAGAAAAACTTTTTTGTAAATTTTTATTACTTGTAATCAAATTTCTAGTTATATCATCAACATAAGATTTTACACTTTCCATATTTTCACTATCATAACTTACGCGACCAGATTTGGGCATTATGTCATACAAATTTAAGAGTTGCTTTTTAAGTCCTTTTTTTAGAGTTATAGCATCTGAAAACATTTCATACTTATCTTTTAAATCTTTTCTTATTTTAACTATTTCAGCTGTTTTGTTAGTTAATGCTTTTTCGAAAATTGCTTTGCTTGTTATTAAAACATTTTTAGGTATTTTGCCAGAGTGAAAAACAAGTTCATTATTGTTTTTATAAAACTTTGGTTCTTTCTCGAAAAATGATAT
>CALWTS010000012.1 GCA_944384535.1 uncultured Clostridia bacterium | reverse complement strand
GAAATTCTACACAAGGAATATACAGCGGAAGTGTGAGTAAAGTAGATGGCTGTTTAATAGATATGGCTGGAAAAAGAGCAAAAGTAGGAACAACATTTACAGACTGGGGAAAGGTAAACAATACATTACTCCCAAGCATAGCATGGATAAGTCAAGTAGAAGACAACAAGGCAACAACTGATGATATTAACGACTGGCTTGATGGTTATTTAGATTAAAAAGAGGATAAAAAAGTATCCTCTTTTTTTTGTTATATTTAATATTTTTTCAACATATATTACATTGTCGCATGGAGGCAATTTATGGAAAAATTTGAAATATATGATGATATTAAATCACGAACTAATGGTGATATTTATATTGGAGTTGTTGGACCTGTGAGGGTTGGCAAATCTACATTTATCACTCAATTTATGCAAAAATTAGTTCTTCCGAACATATCAGAAAAGAATTCTAAAGAAAGAACAATTGATGAACTACCGCAAAGTGCCGACGGAAAAACTATCATGACAACTCAACCTCACTTTGTTCCAAATGAAGCAGTAAAAATTAAAATAGCAAACGCAGAAATGAAAGTTCGAATGATTGATTGTGTCGGTTATCTTGCACAAGGAGTTATGGGACATATTGAAGATGAAAAACCAAGATTAGTTAAAACACCTTGGTCTGAAGAAGAAATACCATTTGAGGAAGCTGCTGAATTAGGAACTAATAAAGTAATTAAGGAACATTCTACTATTGGAATAGTTGTTACCACTGATGGTTCTGTTACGGATATCCCTAGAAGTAACTATATAGAAGCAGAAGAAAGAGTTATAAATGAAATGAAAAGCTGTGGTAAACCTTTTGTTGTTGTTTTAAACTGTAAAAATCCATCATCTAATGAAAATAAAAAACTAGCTTCTTCATTAACAACTAAATATGATGTCCCAGTTATTGCAATAAATGCTTTAGAGCTTAAAGATGAAGATGTTGATAAAATTATTGAGAACATTTTGATGGAATTTCCAGTTAAATCTATTCAAATTCAAATGCCAACATGGATGAGAGCTCTTGATTTTAATAGCGATATAATTACAGAAGTTGCTTTGGAAATGAAGAAAATGGGTAATAATATGGTTAAACTTAGTGATGCAAACAAAGAGCAAATTGCATTTTCTGAAAGTGACTGCTTCGATCCAATTACTGTTTCTACTATAGAAGCTGGAAATGGAGTTATAAAATTCAATATTATACCTAAAGAAAATTTATTTTATAAGGTCTTATCTGAAGAGTGTGGTTATGAAATTAAAGATGATTTTGAGCTTGTAAATTATATGAAAGAACTTGCAATAGCAAAACTTGAATATGATAAACTTAAAGGTGCTATTGAACAAGTAAGACAAACCGGCTATGGAATTGTTGAACCTAGACGAGAAGATTTGGAATTGGGTGAACCAGAAATCATAAAACAAGGAAATAGATTTGGTGTTAAAATTAAGGCCTCTGCACCTAGTTTGCATATCATGAGAGTAGATGTTGAAACAGAGGTAACACCTTTGGTTGGAACTGAAGATCAAAGCCAAGATTTAGCTAAAAATTTAGTTGAACAATTTGAAAATGATCCTCAGTCTATTTGGGATACAAATATACTTGGAAAAAGTTTGTATAATTTAGTAGGAGATAGTATAAACTCGAAGATTGTAATGATGCCAGTCGAAGCACAAAGAAAAATGAGAAAGACTCTCACAAGAATTGTCAATGAAGGTAAGGGTGGCGTACTTTGTATATTATTATAGATTAAATATTAATGTTTTTGCGTATTCTAAAAAAAGATAGTTCGGCTATCTTTTTTTATATTATAGTTAGAAAAAAATTAATATAAGTTTACTTTAATTTGAAAATTTGTTATTATATTACTATTATGGATTTTAGTGAAAAAGAATTGAATGAAGAACAATTGGCTCCATTAAAGCAGACAGAAGGAGCTGTTTTGGTTACTGCAGGAGCTGGATCTGGAAAAACTCGATTGCTGACATATAGAGTCGCTTATTTAATTGAAGAAAAAGGAATTAATCCTTATAATATTTTAGCAATAACATTTACAAATAAAGCTGCAGGAGAAATGAAAGAAAGGATTGCTAAAATGGTTTTTGGTGCTGATAAAGTTTGGATTTCAACTTTTCATTCGATGTGTGCAAAAATTTTAAGAATGGATATTGACAATCTTTATCCTTTTACGAAAGATTTTTCAATTTATAGTGAAAATGATAGTGAAAAGGTTTTGAAAGATATTATCTCCCAAAGCGGAATCAATGATGACAAATTTAAAAAAGCCGTTACTTTTCATTTATCTAATTGGAAAAATGGAAATCAATCTTTCCACGAATATTTATCAACTCATGCATGTGAATTCGATATGAATAAAATTGGATTAATTATTTCAAAGTATCAGGAAAAGTTGGCTAAAAATAATGCACTAGATTTTGATGATTTATTATTAAAAACTGTGGAATTATTCAAAAAAAATCCTGAAGTTCTTAATAAATACGCACAAAGATTTTGGTATATTTTAGTTGACGAATTTCAAGATACAAATACTATTCAATATATTTTAGTTAAAATGCTATCTTCTATTCACAAGAATATTTTTGTTGTTGGAGATGAAGATCAATGTATTTATTCATGGAGAGGAGCAAATTTTCAAAATATTTTTAACTTTAAAAGAGATTTTCAAGATGTTAAAGTTTTTAAACTTGAACGTAATTATAGATCAACTAGTGAAATTATTAATGTAGCAAATAATGTTATAAAAAATAATTCAACTCGTTTAAATAAAAATATGTATACTACAAAATTAGGGGGACAAGTTCCAACAATATATAATGCTTATGATGAAAGAGATGAAGCACTTTACGTTGCAAAAAATATAGAAAAACTTATTTCGCAAGGTTATGAATATAAGGATATAGCTGTTTTAATGAGAATGAATGCTTTATCAAGAAGTTTTGAAGAAGCATTTTTGTCTTACGATATTCCACATAGAATTTTTGGAGGATTTAAATTCTATGAACGAAACGAAATAAAAAATATAGTTTCTTATTTGAGATTGTTTGTAAATAATAAAGATGATGTTTCATTTATAAGAATTATCAATTTCCCAAGAAGGGGAATTGGAGATGGAACTATATCAAAAATAGCACAAATTAATTATCAAAATTCTTTACTAGAAAATTGTTTATTATTAGACAAAAACCAAGAAAATTTAGCACTATATAAAAAGTTAAATGAGTTTATAGATAATTATAAGAAATTGATTAGTTCATCTTTTGAAAAAATATCAGATTTTGTTGAAAGTGTAATTAATTGTTTTAAGATTAAGGAACAATATAATCCTAAAGATGAAGATGATTTAGATAGATTAATGAATATTGAACAGTTCGTTTCTTCTGTAAAAGAATTTGAACAAGAAAATTCAGAATTATCGTTAGGTGATTTTTTAGAAAGTATAACTTTGAGATCTGATAATGATGAAATTGGACAAGGAGGTTCGGTTACAATAGCCACTGTTCATGCGGTTAAAGGACTAGAATTTAAAATTGTTTTTGTTGTGGGTTTAGAAGAAGGTGTTTTTCCTATTTCTAGGGCTTTAAATAGTAATAATGAAATTGAAGAAGAAAGAAGACTTATGTACGTTGCTTTAACTCGTGCTGAAGAGATATTATGTTTAACATATTGTTCTAAAAGATATTTGTATAGTGGAAGTCAATATCAAAATCCAAGTAGGTTTTGTAAGGAAATTGGATTAATAGATAAAGAACCTAAAATTGATGGTAATATGAGTAGATATTATGATAAAATGAGTTCTTTTACAAGACAAAACTTAAATGAAAATTTTAAAAGTTATAATTTTAAACAAGAGGATAATAATGTTAATAAAAATTTTTTTAATAAAAGCGACTTTTTTAAACAAGAAAAAGAGGAAATAAAACCTAAAAAAGATGTTTCTATTTACAAAGTAGGTCAAAAAGTTTTTTACAATAGGTTTGGTAATGGTGAAATTGTTAATATAAGTGATGATGGTTTAGTTGCAGATATCGTGTTTGAAGACTTTGGGAAAAAAAGTCTTATGTTAGAAACCGCGCAAATTGACATTTTAGGTTAGGAGGCTTAAATGGATGATATAGAAAGAATGAAAAAACTTATTCAGGAAATTGAAAAACATAATTATAATTATTATGTTTTAGATAATCCTACAATTTCAGATTTAGAATATGACAAACTGTATTATTCATTGGTTGATTTAGAAAAAGAAACTGGAATTATTCTTCCTTATTCTCCTACTCAAAGGGTTGGGGATACAGTGTCAGAAGGTTTTGTTAAAAAGAAACATGAAATTAACCTATATTCTTTAAATAAAGTTCGTGATTTTAAAGAACTAAAAGAATGGACTGAAGAAATGAAAAAAGATGCTGATGAAACTGATTTTGCTTTAGAGTACAAGTTTGATGGTTTGCAGATTGTTTTAGAATACAATAATGGATTGTTTGTTTGTGCTACAACTAGGGGAAACGGAATAATTGGTGAAGACGTTTCATTACAAGTAAAAACTATTAAATCTGTTCCTTTACAAATTAACTTCAAAAAAAGATTGATTGTTCAAGGTGAAGGAATGATGACAAATAAAAATTTTTTACTCTATAATCGATTTGCTACAGAAAAATTAAAAAATCCTAGAAATGCAGCTGCTGGAGCAATTAGAAATCTTGATCCAAAAGAAACTGCAAAAAGAAATTTAGACTATTTCTGTTATTCAATATTACTATGTGAAGGTAAAACATTTTATTCCCAATGTGAAATGCATGATTTTTTAATTGAAAATGGTTTTCAAACAGGCAATTATTTTAAAATTTGCAAAGATGCAGATGAAATTGTTGAACATATTAAAGAAGTTGATAAAATAAAAAACAATTTAGACGTTATGATTGATGGAATGGTTATTAAAATAAACAAAGTTATTCCAAGAGAAAAGATAGGTTGGACTGCTAAATTTCCTAAATGGGCTTTGGCTTATAAGTTTGAAGCTCAAGAAGCATCCACATTATTAAAAAATGTGGAGTGGCAGGTTGGAAGAAGTGGAAGGGTTTCTCCCATAGCAAATCTACAACCTGTAGAACTTGCTGGAGCGACTATTCAAAGAGCAACACTTAATAATATTGATGATATTAAGAGAAAAAACTTGTATGAAAATGCAAGAGTTTTTATAAGAAGAAGTAACGAAGTTATACCAGAAGTAATGGGTTTAGCAGAAAAATATAGTGATTCAAAAGAAATAACAATTCCTGCAGTTTGTCCTTCTTGTGGTGAAAAGTTGGTGCAAAAAGGTCCGTTGTTATTTTGTGAAAATCATTTAAATTGTAGAGATCAAGTCGTAGACAGGTTGTCTCATTTTGCAAGTAGAGATGCCTTCAATATTGATGGTTTGTCTGATAAAACTTGTCAAATGTTATATGATAAACTCAATGTTCGACACCTTAGTGATATTTTCTATTTGAATAAATCTGATTTTTTATCTCTAGATAAGTTTAAAGATAAAAAGGCTGAAAATTTAATAAATTCTATTGAAAAAAGTAAAAATATTGAATTATATAGAATGTTGTATGCTTTTGGTATCCCTGAAGTTGGAGTAAAAACTGCAAAAGATTTAGCAAAGTTTTTTAAAGATTTTGAAAGTATTAAGGTTGCGAAGTTTGAAGATATAATCAAAATTGAAGATATTGGAGAAGTTATTGCAAAAAATATTGTAGATTATTTTAAAGATGAATATAACAAAAGAGAAATTAAAAGATTATTTGATTGTGGTATTCATGTCAACAATGGTGCATCTAATGAAAAAATTAAAATTTTAGATGGTTTAACTTTTGTCATTACTGGAACGTTATCTAAACCAAGGTCTTATTTTGAAGAACTTGTTGAATCTTTTGGTGGAAATGTTTTATCTTCTGTTTCTAAAAAAACTGATTTTGTTTTATTTGGTGATAATGCTGGAAGCAAACTAGATAAAGCAAAAGAATTACAAATTAAAATAATAAATGAAAAAGAATTTAATGAAATGCTGAAATAATTTATTTATCATCATTATTTTTTGTAGAATAATTATATGGGTGTCAGTATTGAGATATTCATATTTTATTTTTAATATTGACATGACTTTTTTTTATATGTTAAAATCTTAATTAGAAGGAGTTATAAATGGAAAAAAAAGAGGAGAGTCTATTGAATAAAAATACAATTAATAATTTTGATTCTATGATTGAAAATATGAATAATGAAGAATTGGAAGAGGTTAATGATGAACTTAATAAAAAAATTGAGATAAACGATGATAAAATTAATAGATTGATTAAAAATAGAAAAAAGTACAATATTGCAAATATTGCCGGCATAGCATCGATATGGATATTTTTATTTGCGTCAGTTCCTACGACAGGAATACTTAAAAGTGTGTTTTCAGGATTATCTTTATCAATGTCTTTAGCGACTTTAGGATTCAGTATTTTTAGATATTGTTATACGAAAAAAGCTTTTAATGATCATTACGATTTACAACATTTAAAAGAAAAAATTTATGATGAAATTTTTTGCAGAAAGATATTTTCTGCAAAAGAAGTGTTGGAAAACTTTGAAAGCAACGATAATAATTTAGAAGAAAATTCACTTTAACTAATAAATAATAATAATAAATATAAGTAAAAACTGTTAAAAGGTAGGAAGAATAATGGAAAATGAAGTAGATATAGATGAAGAGTTATTTAGTATTATTGAAGATGGAAAATCAAAGAAAATTCAAGATTTAAGGAATGATACATTAAAAGAAGTGTTAAAAGAAGCTTCAATGATATATAGCAAGGCTGATAAAAACGTGAAAATAATGCATAAATGCACGTACGTTTTTGCAGGATTAAGTTTAGGGGCTGTAATTCTTTCCTTTTTAGGAAGATTAGAAGAAGGAATTGTTAAGACAGTTTTACAATCAATATCAATATGTTTATCATCTTCATCAATAATTGGTTGTGTTTTTTGTTTTATTAAGTCAATAAGAGAAGATCTTAAGAAAAAGGTAAGTGAAATTGTTTCTTACGAAGTATCAAGAGAACTAAAAAATCGAGAAAATTTAAAAGAAATATTTGGTGAAAAATTTGGTTGGGATGGCAATGACGAAAGTGAACAGAACTTAGAAGATTAAGAATTTAATTATTTTGAAATTAAATAATTTACTTGACAATGAAGTTTGAGGTGTTTATAATATACCCGTATGCTTCGTTGTCGGAGGCAATGCTTGATTCTTATGAATGAGCATAAACAAACAGCAGGTGAGTTTTCGCCGATTCATAACTATTGTTATGGAGTTGCAGTTTTGCAATCGTGTTGTTCATGTTTTACAAGATAAAAGCATTTTTCATGCACGGCAACAGTTACAAAGTCGTGCATTTTTTTACGACAAAAATAAAATCTTAAGTTAACTTAAGTTAAAAGGGGAAAAAATATGCCTACAATAAACCAACTTGTTAGAAAAGGTCGTGAAACATTTGAGAAAAAATCTAAAGCACCATTATTAGATGAATGTCCTCAAAAGCGTGGGGTATGTCTTTCTGTAAGAACTGCAACACCTAAAAAACCTAACTCTGCTTTGCGTAAAATTGCAAGAGTCAAACTTTCTAACGGAACTGAAGGAACTTGCTATATTCCTGGTATTGGGCACAATCTTCAAGAACATAGTGTTGTTCTTGTTCGTGGCGGAAGAGTTAAAGACTTACCTGGTGTTCGTTATCACATTATTCGTGGAACTCTTGACACTGCTGGTGTTCAAAACAGAAAGCAATCTCGTTCAAAATATGGTGCAAAACGTCCAAAGAAAACAAAGTAATAACATTACTTAAATAAATTATTTAGTTTTTTTATGGAATTTTACTAAAAATTTTATAAAAATTTATCAAATTACTTAAATTTTTTCATTTTTTGATTTTGTTAAGTAAAAAAACATTTAAAAGGAGAATATTAAAATGCCAAGAAGAAATAGTGCTGTAAAAAAAGACGTTCTTCCTGATCCAATTTATAAAAGTAAAGTTGTTACTAAACTTGTCAATCAAGTTATGATGTCTGGAAAGAAAGGACTTGCTCAAAGAATTGTTTATGGTGCTTTTGACATCATTAAAAATAAAATGGATCAAGATCCAATAGAAGTATTCACAACAGCTCTTGAAAATGTTAAACCTGTTTTAGAAACCAAGTCAAGAAGAGTTGGAGGAGCTACTTATCAGGTTCCTATGGAAATTAGACCTGAAAGAAGACAAACACTTGCAATTCGTTGGATTGTAAATTTTGCAAGAAAGAGAAGCGGGGAAAGAGGTATGGAAGCTCGTCTTGCTGGCGAAATTATGGATGCATTTAATTCTACTGGTGCATCTATTAAGAGACGTGATGAAATGCATAGAATGGCTGAAGCAAATAAAGCTTTTGCTCATTTCAAATGGTAATTACTTTGTGTGTATAATCGCACTTAAAATTGATTATAAATTTAATTAGGAGAAAAAATATGGCAAATAATCTAGATCTTACTAGAAATGTCGGTATTATGGCTCATATAGATGCCGGTAAAACAACTACTACAGAAAGAATTCTTTTCTATACTGGTAAAAGTCATAAAATCGGAGAAGTTCATGATGGTCAAGCTACCATGGACTGGATGGCACAAGAACAAGAACGTGGTATTACTATTACTTCAGCTTGTACAACATGCAATTGGAAAGGTCATAAAATAAATATTATTGATACTCCAGGACACGTAGATTTTACTATTGAAGTAGAGCGTTCTTTAAAAGTTCTTGATGGAACAGTTCTTGTTTTATCTGCAAGAGACAAGGTTCAACCTCAAACTGAAACAGTTTGGAGACAAGCTACTAAATATCGTGTACCTGCTATTATTTATGTTAATAAAATGGATAGAGATGCTGCCGATTTCTTTGCTTGTTTAGAATCTATTGAAAAAAGATTAAAAACAAAACCTTTACCAATTCAAATGCCAATTGGTGAAGCAGATACATTTAGAGGAATTATTGACCTCTTAACTATGAAAGCAGAAATATACAAAGATGATATGGGAACACAAATTGAAATAACTGATATTCCTGCTGAATTAAAAGCGAAGGCAGAGCAATTACGTAGTGACCTTATTGAAAAGGTTGTTGAAACTGATGATGCTTTGCTTGAGAGATATTTTGAAGGTGAAGAAATATCTTTAGATGAAATTAAAAAAGCTATTAGAAAAGCAACAATTTCTAAAGCTTTAACACCAGTTTTGTGTGGATCTTCATACAAAAACAAAGGTGTTCAGATGTTGCTTGATGCGATGGTTGAATATCTTCCATCTCCACTTGATATTCCTCCTATCAAAGGAATTAACCCTGATACTGGCGAGGAAGAAGAGAGAAAAGCTGGAGAAAACGAACCATTCTCAGGTTTGGCATTTAAAATTATGACAGATCCTTTTGTTGGTGGATTAACTTTCTTCCGTGTTTACAGTGGAAAGTTGACAGCAGGTTCTTATGTTTATAATTCTAATAATGGAAAAACAGAAAGAGTTGGACGTTTAATTAGAATGCATGCAAATACTCGTCAAGAAATTACGGAGGTAGGTGCTGGTGATATTGCTGCAATTGTAGGACTTAAAGATACAATTACAGGTCATACACTTTGTGATGAAAAACATCCTATAAGATTAGAAAGTATGGAATTTCCTGAACCTGTTATTCAACTTGCTATTGAACCAAAAACAAAAGATATGCAAGAGAAAATGGCTCTTGCACTTGCAAAACTTTCAAGAGAAGATCCTTCATTTAGAGTTTCTACAAATCAAGAAACAGGACAAACTTTAATTGCTGGAATGGGAGAACTTCACCTTGAAATTATTGTAGATAGACTTCTTAGAGAATTTAAAGTAGAAGCTACTGTTGGTAAACCTCAAGTTTCTTATAGAGAAGCTATTAAAAAACCTGTTCGTGCTGAAGGTAAATTCATTAGACAAAGTGGTGGTAAGGGTCAATATGGACATGCTATCATCGAAATGGAACCATTACCTGCAGGTTCTGGTTATGAGTTTGTTGATAAAACAGTTGGCGGATCGGTACCTAAAGAATATATTCCTGCTATTAATAATGGTATTCAAGAAGCACGTATGAATGGTGTTCTTGCTGGGTATGAAACAGTTGACTTTAGAGTAACATTGGTTGATGGTTCTTACCACGAAGTCGACTCTTCTGAAATGGCATTTAAAATTGCTGGTTCAATGGCTTTTCAAGATGGTGCTAAGAAAGCAGATCCTGTTATTCTTGAACCTATAATGAAAGTTTCAGTTGAAGCTCCAGATGAATATCTTGGTACTGTCATGGGAAATCTTACATCTCGTAGAGGTATGCTTACAGGTAACGAATCTGCAGCAGGAGTTCAAATTGTCAATGCTGAGGTTCCTCTTGCAGAGATGTTTGGTTATGCAACTGATCTTCGTTCTCAAACTCAAGGTAGAGGAAATTATGTAATGGAACCTTTACGTTATCAAGAAGTTCCTAAATCAATAGCTAATACTATTATTGGAGAAAGAACTAGTAGATAAAAATTAAAAATAGAAAGTAAAATTAGTATAAAATATATTCAATTCTAGTTAAAAAAATTGTAAAAACATTTTGTAATTATTAAAAAATATGCTAGAATACGATTAGTAATTAAAAAAGGAGATTATGAAAATGGCAGAAGCTTATGTTAGATCTAAGCCACACGTAAACGTTGGTACAATTGGTCACGTAGACCATGGTAAGACAACTCTTACAGCCGCAATCACTATGATTTACGGTACTCAAAAAATGAGATATGATGAAATTGATAAAGCCCCAGAAGAAAAGGCTAGAGGTATTACAATTAATACAGCTCACGTTGAATATGAAACAGCAAAAAGACACTATGCACATGTTGACTGTCCAGGACATGCTGACTATGTAAAAAACATGATTACTGGTGCTGCTCAAATGGATGGTGCTATCCTTGTTGTTGCTGCAACTGATGGTCCAATGCCTCAAACAAGAGAACACATTCTTCTTGCAAGACAAGTTGGTGTTCCTTACATTGTTGTATTTATGAATAAAACTGATCAAGTTGATGATCCTGAACTTCTTGAACTTGTTGAAATGGAAATTCGTGATCTTTTAAATGAATACGGATTCCCTGGAGATAATACTCCAATTATCAAAGGGTCAGCTCTTAAAGCTCTTGAAGCTGCTCAAGCTGGAAAAACTGATGATCCTGCTTGTGCTTGCATCAATGAATTAATGGATGCTCTTGATTCATATATTCCTGAACCTACAAGAGAAACTGATAAACCTTTCTTAATGCCTGTTGAAGATGTATTCACAATCACAGGTCGTGGTACAGTTGCTACTGGTAGAGTAGAGCGTGGCTCTGTTAAAGTTGGTGATACAGTTGAAATCGTTGGTCTTGGCGCATCTAAACAAACAGTTGTTACTGGAGTTGAAATGTTCCATAAATCTCTTGATGCTGCTATTGCTGGAGATAATGCTGGTTTACTTCTTCGTGGTATTCAAAGAAGTGATATTGAAAGAGGACAAGTTCTTTGCAAACCAGGAACTATTCACCCACATACAAAATTCACTGCCGAAGTATACGTATTAAAGAAAGAAGAGGGCGGACGTCATACACCATTCTTTAATGGATATAGACCTCAATTCTATTTTAGAACAACTGATATTACAGGTGTTATTGAACTTGAAAAAGGTGTTGAAATGGTTATGCCTGGCGACCATGTTAATATGACTATTACTCTTATTAATCCAGTTGCTATTGAACAAGGACTTCGTTTCGCTATCCGTGAAGGTGGAAGAACTGTTGGTTCTGGTGTTGTTTCAACAATCATTGAATAATTAATTAAAAAAAAAAGATATGTTTGATCATATCTTTTTTTTGTTCAAAAAATTATCATAAGTTCAGTGGTTTTTGTTAAAATACGCTAATTTGTTTTTAATTTGTTAAAATTTTATTTATAATATATCTATACTTGTTTAAAGACGTAACAAAATCAAAAATTTTTATTTTTTTATTCTATTTTAAGAGTACGATATAATAAAAATTTGACAAGTATAATATAGTAAAAATTTACAAGGAGTGATTTTATGAATTTCCCAGAAAGAATAGGTAATGATGGAAATTATTATTTCAAAAATAAATATGGAATGTTGAGTCAAAAATTTTTTTATGCTGATATATATATTGATGGATATGCTTTGGTAAAATTAAATGAAGATGGTTTATGGCATTTTAGAGATTTAGAAGGCAACCTAAGTGAGGAATTTTATTATGCAACACCTTATTCATGTGGTTATGCGACTGTTGTTAGAGAAAAAGGAGGAAAATATTTTTATAGAGATCAAAACGGAAATTTTAGCGAACCTTTTGACTTTGCAGGAATATATCAAAATGGTTATGGTTTGATTAAAAAGAATCTTAATGGACCTTATCAATATAGAAATATTGTTGGAGAGCTTTCTGAAGAATATATCGAGGCAGGTCCTTATCAATATGGTTCAGCTCTTGTAAGAAAAACAATTAATTCACCTTATAATTTTATAGATATTTATGGTAATAAAAGTGAAGATTTTTTCTTTGCAACATTATATAAAGATGGTTATGCTACTGTAAAAAAAGTTAAAAATGGAAAAGATTTGTTAAGAGATGTTTTTGGTAGATTATCCGAAGAACCTACAGAAATTGGGGATTATGCATACAAATACATGAAAGGTGATATTGAAAAAAAAGATATTCCAAGAAATTTATTTTTTGATGAAAGTTTTAGATTAAGTATATTAGCAGAAGAAGTTAGGAGAAATAAAGTTTTAGCTAATATTTAATAGGAGTATTTTTATGGGTTTTATGGGAAGTATATTCAAAGCTTTAGGTTTTGAAGGGGAACAAAAGGTTAAAATAAAAAAAAATAAACAACCAAAAGCAACCTTCAAACTTAAAGATGGTAAAGTAGATAGAGTTGAACAAATTGATGGAATCCCAGTTTACTATCCTGAAACTCTCGAACAAGTTAGAGATTTTATTGATTTTGTAAAAAAAAGAAAAGCTATCATAATATCAGTCGAAAGTTGTGAAAAAGAAATTGAAAAAAGAATTTTAGATTATTTAAGGGGATTTGTTTTTGGAGCAAACGCCAAATTTATAGTTTTAAACGAAGATAAATTATATTTAATTTTACCAGAGGGCATGGAAGTTGAAGAATAAAAAAATAATTGTTTCATTAATTTTGGCTATAACACTAACAATTTTTTTGTTAGTGTTAGATTTATTGACTAAACATTTTATTATTCAATTGATTCCAAATGTTGGAGATGCAATAGATGTGATACCTAACTTTATTAATTTTGTTTATGTAAAAAATACAGGTGCTGCTTGGGGAATGTTGGCTGGTAGACCTATTTTTTTGATAATAGCATCAATAATTATTTTGGCTGTATATTTGTGGTTTTTTATTTCAAGAATAAAAAAATTTAAAGATAAAACATCTATAGCTTTAGGAATTAGTGTTGGATTTATTACTGGTGGTTGTTTGGGAAATTTAATTGATCGTATAATATTAGGATATGTAAGAGATTTTATTAATTTCGAGTTTATGCAATTTCCTGTATTTAATTTTGCAGATATTGCCTTAACAGTAGGTGTTATCTTAATGTTAATATATTTTCTTTTTATTTTTAAGCAAGAAGATGAAATTCTTAAAAGGGAGATAATTAATAGTACTTTTAATCAATCATCAAAAAATTTATTAAAAAATAAATACAATAATGAGTCTTTTTTAATTAAAAGCAACAAAAAATTTAAAAAAAGTTCAAAAAAAATCTCAAAAACTTTTAAAGGAGATGATCATGATAGGTGAGTTTGTTGCTTGTGAAAATGAAAAACTAAAACGTTTAGATGTTGTAGTTGCAGATAAATTAAATAATTTAACTCGATCACATATCAAAAAACTTATAAATGAAGGGAAAATTTTAGTTAACAATAAAAAAGTTAAAGCTGGAGAAATTCTTAAAACAAATCAAGTTGTAAGTTATAATTTTGAAGATTTAGCAGTGCTAGACGTAAAACCAGAGCAAATTGATTTTGAGATTGTCTATCAAGATAGTGATTTGTTAGTTGTGAATAAACCTCAAGGTTTAGTAGTTCACCCTTGTAATTCGACTAAAAGTGGAACTTTAGTAAATGGTTTACTTTTTAAAATAAAAGACTTAAGTGGTATAAATGGAGTGTTGCGACCTGGAATAGTTCATAGACTTGATAAAAATACTTCAGGTTTGATGATGGTGGCTAAAAATGATATTGCACACAAAAATTTAGCAGAACAAATTAAAAATAAAACTTGCAAACGTAAATATATTGCCTTATGTCATGGAGTTTTTAAGCAAGATGAAGGGGAAATTGTAACACACATTGAGAGAAGTAAAAGCGACAGAAAAAAAATGACAGTTTCAAATAAAGGAAAAATTGCCATTACTAAATATAAAGTCCTAAAAAGATTTTTAGATAAAACATTAGTAGAGTTTTCTTTGCTTACTGGAAGAACTCATCAAATTAGAGTACATTGTAAAATGCTAAATCATCCTATTGTTGGTGATGATGTTTATGGTAATGAGGAAAAAGGGTTGAGTGGTCAATTATTACATTCTTATTATATTTCTTTTGAACATCCACAAAATCATAAACTAATGGAATTTACTATTGATCTTCCTTTATACTTTAAAGATTACTTATCCAAACAAAAAGAAGCAAACTTATAAGTTTGCTTCTTTTTAGCTATTTGGCATTTGAAATTCTGTAATACCAACATGTTTTTTCTTTCTTTCAATTTCAATTAAGTTGGAAACTAAATCTCTTACTTTATATGGATTAGTAATGTGTCTCATATGAAAACATGGTACATGAGAGTCATTGCTTTGAATTTCTATTGTACCGGTTTTAAAAATTCTATCACCGATTGTAGCAATTAAAGTTACATCATAGCAACGATAAACGTTGATGTCATCTATGACAGCACTAAAAAATCCTTTATGTCTAAAAAATTTAACCCATTCTCCTTCTTTTTTAACTATGTAATATCTATAGAAAGATATAGGTAGCCCAAAATGTCTTTTTCTATCACGCCAAATAACTTCACAGTCTTTATCAAATTTCATGGTGCCCTCCTTAACCCTACTCTATTCTATTCTAAATTATAATTATGAAAAAGTAAAGACCTTTTTTAAAAAAATATAAATAAAATAAAAAAAAGAAATTGGCAATTCCTTTTTATCCTTGAAATTCTGTAATTCCAATTCTTTTTTTCTTTCTTTCAATTTCAATTAAACTAGAGACAAGATCTCTTACCTTATATGGATTTGCAATATGTCTTAGGTGGAATAAAGGAGATGACTCATCGTTTGAAGATATTTCAAGAGTTCCTGTTCTAAATATTTTATCCGTTAATGAAACCTTTAAAGTAACATCATAACAACGATAAACATTTGTTTCATCTATTATCGCACTTAAAAATCCTTTATGTCTAAAAAATTTAACCCATTCTCCTTCTTTTTTAACTATGTAATATCTATAGAAAGATATAGGTAGCCCAAAATATCTTTTTCTATCACGCCAAATAATTTCACATCCTTTATCAAATTTCATTAAATCCTCCCAAAATTAAAAATGAAAACTACAATATCTTTTATATATTATAATAAATATTTATGTAAAAGTAAAGAAATTTTGTTAAATAAAATTTATAAAAAAAGAAGATTTAGAAAATCTTCTTTTGTTTTTTGATTAGGTTTTATTTACAACCGCAACCGTTTCCGCAACCGCCACAAAGTAATAAAAGGATTATGAGAGTGCAACAATCTATTCCACAACCATTGCCATTACCACAAAGACATTGTAATAATAAAATCCAGATTATTAATGAACAACAATCACATCCGCTATTGCAATTGTTAAAACCATTACCACAAGAACCATTAAAAAAGTTCATTTGTTCCTCCTAAATTTCTTATGTATTTGAAAGAATTCATCTTTCACACTAACATACTACTTAAAAGGTTAAAAAAATGTGCATATTTTTTAAAAATTTTTTATTAAAGTACTTTTTTATGTCTGTTTTTTTTGAAAAAATTTACTTAAAAGTTGACAAAATTAGATTAAAAAACCACTTTTTAGACAGCATAATAATAGCTTTATTTCACAAAATATTTTTGTTACTATATAGCGAAATTTCTTGACTTAAAATTAAAAATAGTTTAGAATAGATTTGTTATAAAAATATATGTAATAATTTGTGAGGTTATGTAATTATGAACAAAAACAAAACAAAATCTAAAGCATTATTAAAAGGAGTTGCAATAGGATTTGCCTTCGTATTATGTGGTGCTTTTTTTCCTGCAAATGCATTAGCTTTAGCTGCTGAAAATTGGACAGGAAATTCTGAAATTGAAAATAACACAAATAGAATCGAAGTAAATGGTAATTTAGAAGAAAATAATTCTTCTGTAACTGTTAAAAAAGGTGATGATTTTACTATTCCTCAAGGGGAATATTATGGTAAAAGTGGTGAGGCACATATTATTGGTACTACTCCTACTGGGGATATTGCTAGTTCTAGTGTTGTAGTTGCATATCAAGCTACAGGTGATGTGGTAAAAACAATTTCTAACGCTTCATCTTTTGATAAACAATCTTTTGTTGCGGAAAAACTGGGAGTATATATTGTTACTTATTCAGTTACTACAACTACAGGTGAGTCTTATGTATATGATTTAGCTGTTACATGCGAAGCAACTGATGCAAGTTTTGAATTTTCTTCAAATGATAAAAATATTATTCCATCTATTTACGATGTTAAAATTGCTGATAAGAAGGATATTATTATTCCTTTACCAACAGTTAATGATGAAGATGGTAATAGTATTTTAACACCTGAAGATAGAGATTATTACATTCTTAATAAAAATGGTAGTGGTATTCCAAACGAAAACAACTCTAAAAATTGTTATGTTTGTATTAGTATCACAAATGGTAGTGAAAGTCTATCTATATCAAAAAATGATGAGACAGGAGAATTTTATATTGATGGAGATTCTATTACTGCCGAATTAGATGGTCAAGAATTTAAAATTAACTATGCTTTCTATGAAGTAAAAGATAATGGTGGAACATTTATAACTTCTACAAATAAAACATTTACAGTGAAAGATGGATATTATTATTTAACTAGCGAAAAAGAAGATTCTAAGCGTGGTTATGAAATAACAACTAGTTGGGATTCTTCAACTCCTGACAGTGCGGTTGTTGGTGTTGAAACAACATTACCAACTATTTCCGGGAAAACAAAAGCTGCTAATTCTCCAGCAAGTGAAAGTGTTTCTATTTATTATGAAATTCAAGTTCTAAAAATGAATGATAATGGTAAATATGAAGATGATGTAACTTCTAAAGTTATTACTAAAGATGGTAAATTTAAAGCATTAGAAGAAGGTTCATATAAATTTGTTTATAAAGTTAGCGATTTTTATGGTAATTCAGTAAATACTTCAAATACCACATTCACGATTGAAAAGGTGAAAGATTCTCAATCCCCAGAAGTTTATATGTATGATGCTGGCGATTATACAATTGATAAAGATACAGGTGCTTATTCTACTGCCGTTAATAAATTAAAAACACAAACAGTTAATAGAAATATAATTATGTATGCTATTGCTGGTGTTGATAATATGCCATCTAATACAGTGACTTTAAGACGTGAAATTAGAGATGCTAGTGCTATAAAGAGATTTATTATTGAAGAACAAGCTTATAATGAATATAATTTAATATTTGCACCTTCAAAAAGCGATAAAACTTCTGTTTATAGACAGATTATTAGTGATAATTTTGAACTTTATAAACAAATGATTATTGATGGTAAAGACGTTACAAGTGATGAACAAATTAGTCAATGGCTTTTAGACAATAACTATTTGTTAGTTACCACAAACTTTAATAAAGATGTTGATGGTAAAGTAATTGATGAAACAATTACAGAGGATTCTACGAGCGAAGAGATTGCAAATGCAATGATTGCAAAAGGATATGCTTACATTCCTTCAGAAAATACAAATAAACAATATACCTTTACAGAGCAAAGTTATTCATTCTATTATTTTGCAAACGATAATCATAACAACAATGAAAAAAGCACTTATTATACAGTAAAATTGTCTTCTGGAAGTGTTGATGCATCAGTTCCTACAGTTACTTTTCCAACAGACTTGCAAAGTGCTTACCTTCCTAATGAAACATTGGAGTTTAATGTAGCTACTGCATCAGATTCTATTGATTCAAGAGTTGAAGTTGTTACTGCTTATAGATATCTTAAAAATGGTACTAGTGACAGAGCAGATGTTCCAACTGGAAAAGATGTTGTTTCTAGTGATATCACAAATCAAAAGTTACAATATGTTATTGAGTCAAATAACAATCAAGAAAATAATAAATGGTATGTTAAGAGTAAAGATTCTAATGGTTTAGTTACTTCTGAAGGTTGGTATGTAGATAGTTCTAAATCAACTTATTCTATAAATTTAAATGATAGACCAGAAGGTGCTGAATACGTTGAAATACTTTGTTATGCTGTAGATGATTATGGTAATGTAGGGTTCTTTAATAGAGTAATTTCAATTGCAGATGCTACAGATACAAGCAAACCAGTGCTTTATAAAGTAGTTAATGCTCCTTCTTCTTCTGATTCGTATCAAGCTCCTATGACAATTAATCTTCCTATTTTGTATTATGCTGATGATAAGGTTGATTACATGCACGCAGATGTTAATGTTTATAGACTTACAACTAATGATGATTCAACTATTTCTCGTCAAATAATGCAAAGCACTGGAATGAGTACTACATTTGATACAAACAGAGGTATATACAAAATTGACGCAGGCATATTTAATGCTTCGACTGGAGGGAAATATCAAGTTGCAATTACTGTAAGTGATTCAGGTAATCATAGTATAACAACATATTTTAACTATTCGGTGAAAGGTGGATCAGTCGTAGAAGATCCTGAAATAGATAATATAACATCTGAGGCAAAAGAAGTAGCTGTAGAGGAAGATATATATCTTAATCCTCCAACAGTTTCAGTTTCAAATTCTGAAACATGGGGATATATTGGACTTGATTCAGATGATGATTCTAATACTGCAACATACTATACAACAACAATGGTTTCTGCAAGCAGTAGTGATTATGATTT
>CALWTS010000011.1 GCA_944384535.1 uncultured Clostridia bacterium | reverse complement strand
GAAATTCTACACAAGGAATATACAGCGGAAGTGTGAGTAAAGTAGATGGCTGTTTAATAGATATGGCTGGAAAAAGAGCAAAAGTAGGAACAACATTTACAGACTGGGGAAAGGTAAACAATACATTGCTTCCAAGCATAGCATGGATAAGTCAAGTAGAAGACAACAAGGCAACAACTGATGATATTAACAAATGGATTAATAAAAAATTAAAATAAAAAAGGATACACATAGTATCCTTTTTATTTAAAACAAAAAGCATAAAATTTATGCTTTTTTTGCAGTTTTTATACATTTAGTACAAGCTTTTACAGTTTTCTCTTTTCCATCTACTTCTATAACTGTTTTTTGTAGATTAAGTTCATATGTTCTATTATATTTCTTATTAGAGAAAGATACTTGTTTTCCTGTCATTTTACCTCTGCCACAAACTTCACAAACTTTGCTCATGATTTTCTCCTCCATTTAATAATCTTTAACTTTGCACTTTACTATATCATTTTTTTTTGATAAAATCAACCATTTTTTTGTATTTATTTGGTAAAAAGTTTGTTTTATGCAAATTATTTTTATTCTACTTTAAAAAAATGTTGTTTTTTTTTTGGAGATATAGTATTATATAAAAGGCGATTAATCTAAATTGGAGGCTAAGTTGACTGTAGATACAAACAATTATTATGGCAATATTTCTATCTCCGACAACTCTATTAGGGTTGTTGCGGGTTATGCTGCACTTGATTGTTATGGAGTTGTGGATTTAGTCTCAAAATCTATTGCAGATAGTGCCAGAGAATTATTAAAGAAAGAACCTTATTCTAAAGGTATTAAAATAAGTCATATAGACAACAGAATTTATATTGATGTTTACTGTATTTTAAAGTACGGTGTTTCTATTAGTGCAGTTGCTGAATCGTTGCGTAAAGCTGTAAAATATAGCGTTGAAAATTTTACAGGTATGCTTGTTGATGCTGTTAATGTTCATGTTGTCGGTGTTAGAGTTTAGGAGATTTAGTTATTATGATTAAAACTATTAACGGAGCAACCTTCCGTAAGATGATTGTGGCCGGAGCTGGCCTTCTTGAGCAAAATAAAAAATATGTTGATTCTTTAAACGTATTTCCTGTTCCTGATGGTGATACTGGAACTAATATGTTTTTAACTATGAAATCGGCTGTTAATGAAGTTTCACAATGTATCAACAATAACATAGATTCATTAAGTCAGGCCTTTTCTAAAGGGGCATTAAAAGGGGCTAGAGGAAATAGTGGGGTTATTACTTCTCAGATTTTCAAAGGTTTTTGTTCTGAAACGGCAAAGGTTACTGAAATAACAACAAAGGTTTTTGCAAAAGCTATGCAAGAGGGTGCAAATATTGCTTATAAGGCAGTAACAAAACCTAAGGAAGGAACTATTTTAACAGTTATCCGTGTAATGGCTGAAAATGCAGTTAATGTCGCAAAAAAGTGTGATGATTTTGAAGTTTTTCTAAAAAAGGTTCTTGAAACTGGTGAAGAAATTCTTAAACAAACTCCTGAAATGTTACCTGTTTTAAAAAAGGCTGGCGTTGTTGATGCTGGTGGAAGGGGTATCATTGTTATTTTTACTGGTTTTTATAAACTTATTATGGGTGAAGAAGATTTTGAATTCCAATTTGAAGATGAGAAAAAGGCGCAAACCGTTGATGATGTGATTGCAGATATAAATGCGTTGGAAGATATTCAATTTGGTTATTGTACTGAATATATGATTATCCACATGAAAAAGAAAACTACTGAAGCCGATATTGATAAGTTAAGAGAACAATTATGTGAATTAGGGGATTCTGTAATTTGTATTGGGGACTTGAATTTAGTTAAAGTACATGTTCACTCAAACGAACCTAATAAGGCATTGGAATATGCGTTAGAGCTTGGAGAATTATATAATTTAAAAATTGAAAATATGAGAGAACAAAATAGAGAACTCAAGAAAAAAGCAACTGTTCAAGAAGAAACAAAAGAAAATGGAATGATTGCTGTTGCTCCTGGCGAAGGACTTGCCGCAATCTATAAGGATTTAGGTGTTGATGAAATTATAGTTGGCGGTCAAACAATGAATCCTTCCGCAGCTGATATTGCTTCTGCAGCTGATAAGGTTCCTGCTAGAAATATTTTTGTTTTTCCAAATAATAAAAACATTATTTTAGCTGCACAGCAAGCTAATGATTTAACAAATAAAAACCTAATTATCATTCCTACGCGATCTATTCCAGAGGGTATAAGTGCTGCGATTACTTTTAATCCTGATGCAAGCATAGAAGATAATACAGAGGCAATGAATGATTCAATAAAGGGAGTAAAATCTGGTTCTGTTACTTATGCGGTCCGTGATACTCATGTTGATGGATTTGATTTGTCTGTTGGGGAAATTATTGGTTTAGATGATAAAGCTATTTTAGCAAAAGGTAAATTAGTTTCAGAAACAACGGAAGCTTTAGTTGATAAAATGATATCAGATGAAGTAATGAATATTACACTTTTTTACGGAGAGGATATTAGAGAAGAAGAAGCTAATATTTTAGCAAATAAATTAGCCAGTAAGTATCCTGATTGTGAAGTTACTGCTGCTTTTGGTGGTCAGCCGGTATATTATTACCTTGTTAGTTTGGAATAAAAAAGACTGTTACAGTCTTTTTTTTATTATAATATTTTAACATTTTTAAAATAAATGATATAATACAAATATGAGATTAGATGTTTTTTTGACAAAGAATAAATTTTATAGTTCAAGAGAAAAGGCACAGCAATTTATAAAAGAAGGTTTTGTTAAAATTAATGGAAATGTATGTACAAAATCATCTTTTTGTGTAGATGAAAATGATTTAATAGAAATTGTTAAAAGTGAAAAATATGTTTCTAGAGGGGCTTATAAACTTTTAGGTGCAATAGAAAAATTTAACATTGTTTTTAAAGATAAAGTAGTTTTAGATGTAGGTGCATCAACAGGTGGATTTACGCAAGTTGCGTTGGAACAGGGAGCAAAAAAAGTTTATGCAGTTGATGTAGGAAAAAATCAACTTGCACAAGAATTAATTAATGATATTAGGGTTGTAAATTTACCTGAAACAGACGTGAGAAATTTAAAAAATTCAGATGTATTTGATAGTGAAATAATAATTGGGGATTTATCTTTTATATCGCTTACAAAAATTTTACCTTTTTTAAATCAGTTGTTTTCACAAAAAAAGGAAATGATGTTTTTGTTTAAACCACAATTTGAATGTGGTATTGAAATTGCAAAAAAATATCGTGGAATCATTAATAATAAAGAAATCCATTATAAAATTTTGGAGAATTTTATTGAATTTACGAAATTAAATAATATTATAATCTCAGACTTAACATTTTCACCTATAAGAGGGGGAGACGGAAACATAGAATATTTAATATATTTTAATTCTTCTGTTAATAAGAAAATTAATATTAAAAAGGTTATTGATTGTGCGTTTGAATTTCTAAATTCAAATAATAAAAAATAAAAGGTAGTTTGCTCCTTTTATTTTTTATTTTAAAACTTTATTGTCTTATATTTGTTGATGCGGTTGGATAAAGTGGTAAATCATTTAAACCAGTGCATGCATTGCAATTTTGACATGCTTGACAAGGTGGAATTACTGGATAACCATATGATGGAACAAGAATATCTACTAAAGCTGTAACTTTTATAATTATTTGCAAACAACCAGTTACAGTAAATGTATTTTCGGCTGTATAATTACCTATAGTGCTTGAAAATACAGCATTTGCTTTGATATTAATAGGAGTTACAGAAGGTTGTGGAACAAATAATACAGCGCTTTTATTAATTGTTATGCTAGATGTCCCTGTACCAATAACTCCATTTGCATCTCTATATGTTACAGTTAAAGGAATTGTTATTGTCATGCTAACATTAGCGTAATTTGGTGTCTGTTCAATTCTATCTATAACTATATCGCTAACTACAACATCAGAGCCAATTTGATTTTGTGCAGATATAAATGTTAATGGTAAAGTAGGTGATGCTGGATTAAAAGAAGTCACAGGTAAAACTATTCCTGTTTCTGTGTCTTGTGATGCACAAGCATCAAAAACTTTTGTTGTTTCTATAAGTACTTTTTCACAAATTCCATTCATTGGATTGCCAGTCATCGGACCTGGACGGAATGGATTTGTATTGTTGATATAAAATGACATTTTAACCTCCCGATTTTACTTATTATTTTGTAAAACCACTATTTTAATATATGAAATACTTTTTATGAATGTGATTTTTTAAACTATCTTTTTATACAACTATCAAAGAGTTGCAAATTTATTGTTTTTTTGTTATACTAACCTAGTTTTTAAGGAGTGTTGAGTAAGTATGATTATTGATAATATAAAAGAAAGATTAAACATAATGGAAGAAGAAATTAATTTTATTAAGGAGTGTCTTTGACCCAATAAATTGTAAAAATGAAATTGATGTATTAAAAGAAGAGCAATTAAAGGAAAATTTTTATCTAGATCAAAAGAAAGTTCTTGAGGTAGGAAAGAAAATTAAACATTATGAAAATAAATTATCTTTAATCGATGATTTAATGAAAACATTTATGGATTGTGAAGCATATATTGATTTATTTGAAGAGACACACGATATTTCTTTAGAAAGTGAAGTGGAAAATAGTATTCATCTATTAGAAGATAAGGTTGAAAAAGCGAAAATTCAAACACTTTTGACGGGAAAATATGATTCTTATGATGCTATAATGACACTACATTCTGGTGCTGGTGGTACTGAAGCTCAAGACTGGACAGATATGCTTTATAGAATGTATAAAATGTATGCTGAAAAAAATGATTTTAAACTTAAAGTTTTAGATGTTTTGAATGGGGATGAAGCTGGCTTAAAATCAATAACATTTGAAATTACAGGTGAAAATGCCTATGGATTTTTGAAGGCTGAAAAAGGAGTTCATAGATTAGTTAGAATATCTCCTTTTGATGCAAATGCTAGGCGACATACATCTTTTGCTAGTGTTGAAGTTATGCCCAAAATAGAAGAAAAACCTAATATAGAAATTCGTTCTGAGGATTTAAAAATTGATACCTATCGTTCATCTGGTGCAGGTGGGCAAAATGTAAATAAGACAGAAAGCGCTGTAAGAATTACTCATATTCCTACTGGTATCGTGGTTGCTTGTCAAGTTGAAAGATCGCAAGTTCAAAATAAAGAAATGGCGATGCAAATGTTATATTCAAAACTGGTTGAAAAAGAAGAAAATGAAGAAATGGAAAAAATGGCATCGATTAGAGGAGAAATTAAGAAAATAGAGTGGGGAAGTCAAATTCGCAGTTATGTTTTCTGCCCTTATACTTTAGTTAAAGATCATAGAACTGGATATGAAGATAGTAATATTCAATCGGTTATGGATGGAAATATACAAGAGTTTATAAATGAATTTCTTAAAAAAATATAGTTTTGAAAACTATATTTTTTATATTTTAGTTAATTTATGCTTTTATTCTACAACTAAAGTTGTTATAATGATTATTAATAGTTATAATAATTAAGGAGGAAGAATGAGTTTTTTAGATAATTTTAACAAAGCTTTTGCTTATGCAGTAGAAAAACATTCAAAACAATTAAGAAAAGGGACAAAAGTACCTTATATTGTACATATTTATGAAGTTGCACAATATTTAAAAGAAGAAAATGCAGAAGAAGATGCTATTATTGCAGGAATTTTGCATGATGTTGTTGAAGATACTAATACATCAATTGATGAAATAAAGGAAATTTTTGGTGAAAATATTGCAAATTTAGTAGAATGTGAAACAGAAGATAAGTCTTTACCTTATTTAGTCAGGAAATCTTTGCATATGAAACATCTTTCTTCATGTGATGAACAAACAAAGCTTATTAATTGCGCAGATAAATTATCAAATTTAAGAAGTATTTATCTTGACCTAAAATATTATAAAGATGATGTCTGGAAAAAATTTAATGGAACACCAGAAGAAATTAAACAATATTATCAAATGGCATTAGATGCTTTAAAAACTTTAAAAAACAGAGAAATTTATAAAAAATTACAAAATTATTATGATTTAATTTTTGTTAAAAAAGATTTTTAATTTAAAATAAAAAATGGGATGTAATTTATGAAATACATTGATAGAATGAAAGAAAAATTTAATTCTTTAATGAAAAAAAAAGATGTTATTATTTTAGCAGTAGAATCTTCATGTGATGAGACTAGTATTGCTGTAATAAAAAATGGAAGAGAGGTTCTTTCGAATATTATCGCATCACAAATAGAAATCCATAGACGTTTTGGAGGGGTTGTTCCCGAGGTTGCTTCACGTAACCATATCACAGCGATTGAAAATATTTTTTATGAAGCATTAGAAAAAGCTAATATAAAAAAAGAAAATTTAGATGCGGTGGCGGTAACTTATGGAGCAGGGCTTGTTGGAGCTCTTTTAGTTGGAGTAAATTTTTCAAAGGGGCTTGCTTATAGTTTAGATATTCCTTTGATTGCAGTAAGTCATGTTCATGGACATATTGCGGCTAATTATATATCACATTTACAACTACAACCTCCATTTATTTGCTTAATGGTAAGCGGAGGACATACTGCTATTTTAAGAGTAAACAACTATAATGAAATGAAACTATTAGGTACTACAGTTGATGATGCAATAGGTGAAGCTTTTGATAAAGTTGCAAGAGTTTTAGGTCTTCCTTATCCTGGGGGACCTGAAATTGACAAAATTGCAAAACTAGGGAATAACACTTTTAAATTTGTTGTATCAAATAGTTTAAAAAACACACTTAATTTTTCATTTAGCGGAATTAAAACCGAAATTGTTAATTTTGTTCATAATTGTGAACAAAGAAGAGAAGAAATAAACAAAGCTGATTTAGCTTGTTCTTTTCAAGAATGTGTAACTGATGAACTTTGTAATAAAGCTATAAGAGCTTGTGAACAAGAAGGAATTTTTAAACTTGTTGTTGCTGGCGGTGTAGGTGCTAATTCAAGGTTAAAGGAAAAATTGACAAGAGTTTGTAATGAAAATAACATTGAATTTTTTAGTCCAGTTTTAAAATATTGTACAGATAATGCTGCTATGATTGGATCGATGGCTTATTATATGATAAAAGATGGGGTTGGGTTAGCACAATTAGATTTAACTGCAAAACCTAATATTGATTTATAGGTAATTATTATGAAATTTAATCTTTGTAAAAATATGGTATCTTTTTTTAAAATATTTAAGTGGTATGAACTTTTATGTTATCTTTGTGCCTTAATATCTGTAATTGTTATTGCAATTTTAGTAAAAAGTAGTTTAGTAACGATTATATATTCTATATTTGGTATTTTTTATGTAGCATTATTAGCTAAACAATATAAAATTTCTTTACTTTTTGGAATTATTCAAGTAAGTTTTTATATCATACAATCGGTTTTGTATAAAAATTGGGGAGAAGTTATATTAAATTCGGCTTTCGTTTTACCTTGTTTATTTACATCTTTTATAAAGGAATATTTTGGAAAAAATAAAAAAGAAGTTAAAATTATTGAAAATAAAGTAAAATATCGTGAATGGTTGATAATTATATTTTCAGCAATTATTATTTACGTCGTTTTCTATTTTATTTTAAATGAATTACGCACGCCTTTTGTTTTGGTTGCGAGTTTATCTTGTATGTTTACATCAATTGCTCATTATCTTTTAATAAGAAATAGTATTTATATGTTTTACTTGTTTATTTGTGTGAATTTGACAACTATGGTAATTTGGATTTTATCAGTTGTTTTTGGGAATTCTACAGCAAATGAAATTATTCCGATGATTGTAACTATTTTTATTTATAATGTTTCAAATGTTTTAAGTATAATAAATTGGACAAAAAACTATAAAAAGAATAATTTTTATAAATAGGAGTGAATTGAATTAAATTTTGGGAGGAATGTTTATGGAATTATTAGCACCTGCTGGAAATTTTGATAAACTTGTTACAGCTGTTCATTTTGGAGCTGATGCTGTTTATTTTGCTGGCAAAAAGTTAGGTTTACGTGCTTTTGCTGGAAATTTTGATGAAAAAGAAATCTTTGAGGCTATGAATTTTTTACATTCTAAAAATAAAAAGGGTTATGTTACATTAAATATTGTGGCAAATGATGAAGATTTTGTGGGAATTGATGATTATTTAAAACTTTTAGTTGAAGCAAAAGTTGATGGTGTCATTGTTTCTGATATAGGAATGATTGCTTATATAAGAAAAAATTATCCATCTTTAAATATTCATGTATCAACTCAAGCTAATGTTAACAACTCTTATTCTGCAAAAGTTTTTAAGGACATGGGAGTTACAAGGATTGTTTTAGCTCGTGAGTTGAACATAAATCAAATTAAAGAAATGAATAAAAAACTAAATGGAGAAATTGAGTTAGAAACTTTTGTTCATGGAGCCATGTGTATTTCATATTCTGGAAGATGTTTATTATCAAACTATTTAACTGGTCGTGATAGTAATAAAGGAGCATGTGTTCAAGCTTGTCGTTGGAAATATTTTATTAGAGAAGAAAGCAGAACTGATGAAATGCAGATTGAGGAAGATGAGAGAGGAACTTATATTTTAAACTCTAAAGATTTATGTTTAATCGATTATTTGGATGTATTAAAGAATGCTGGTGTTGTAAGCTTAAAAATTGAGGGAAGAATGAAATCTGATTATTATGTTGCTTCCGTTGTAAATGCTTACAGAAGGGCTTTAGATGGTTTTAAAGACTTTGGAATTTTACATGATGAACTTGAAAAAACGAGTCATAGAAGATATACAACCGGTTTTTATTTTGGTGCTGATGATAAAGAATATTTAGATGATTCAATGCCAGTTCAAACCTATGTTTTTATTGCAAAAGTTGTTGAAGATGCAAAAAATGGGAAAGTTAAGGTTGAAATGAGAAATAGGTTTAAAGTTGGAGATGTCCTTGAAATCCTAAGTGCCGATAATAACTTTTTAAAGAAAATTAAGATTGAAACAATAAAAAATTCATTAGGAAATTACATAGAAGATGCTAAAAGAGTTCAAGAAATTGTAGAGATTAATTGCCCTTTTGATCTGAAAGCTGGAGATATTTTAAGAGTAGAAAAAAAGTAGATTAAAAACCACTTTTTTCTTTATTTTTAAAAAATTTGACAAAAAAAAATGGTATATACTAGAATAATAATGAAATTATAAATAATGTAAGAATGTAAATCAAAAAAAAGGAGGTAATATGACAAAAAATAAATATTTACTTTTTGTTTTGTTAATATTCCCCATATTAATAATTTTAACAGGTGTTTTGATGATAAAGCAGTCAAGTAATCAAAGTTATGCAGCAGAATTGCATATTTATGGTTACGTAAGTTCAGGTTCTGGAAGCTTGTATTTAACTGCAAAAGGGGGAAATGTTAATTGGTCTGGCACTGCTACAGAATCTAAAAATTGTTCAGGTAAAGATCTTGATCCTTCTCCTGGTGTTGGCAATGTTAATGTTACCGTAACTTACAGTGCGACTGCCTCAACCGGTTATCATTTTGTAAAAGTAAACAAATCTTTTGAAAGAAGTGATAATAGTAGTGGTGATAGTAATGCAAGTTATGGTTCATTTACTGAAGGTATTTTAGGAATAAATCCATTACCTACTACGATGAAATTTTATGCTTATTTTGAGATAAATACTTATAATATTTCTTATAATTTAGATGGAGGATCAACTGGTAGTGGTTCATTCCCAACATCAACGACTTACAACAGTGCATTCAAAGTAAGTAATCCGACAAGACCTGGTTATACTTTCGCGGGGTGGACTGCTAGTGTGAGTTCTACTGCAAAGTATGGTTCATCTTCATCTCCTTCAAGCGATTGGAATGGCACTTCTAAAGTTTACTATAGTGGAGGAACATATTTTAAAAATCTTACTACAACTAATGGGGGTACAGTAAAATTAACAGCAAACTGGACACCATATAATTATAAAGTTGACATAAACATATTAAATCCAAGTGGTGCTCAAGATTATATAAGCGGAACCATGACACAAAATGGAAATACTGGACTAAATGATCAAAAAGATAGTTACTTAA
>CALWTS010000010.1 GCA_944384535.1 uncultured Clostridia bacterium | reverse complement strand
GTACCGCCACCATATCTTCGGACGGAATACTCTTTTTGATTGATATAAATTCAGCTTTATCGTCAGCACATTGTTTTTCTAATTCTGTATTATTTGCAGCAATTTCTATAATAATATCATCATTTTTGTTGCAAGCTTTCCCATATCTAATAGCTATCGGCATAATAGGCGCAATTGCGTCAATTGTTTTTTTAGCATTAGATAAGAATGAGAAACATGTCGCCAGAATTACTATTGCTTCAATAATTCTTGTGCTTTCCGTGGTGATTGTCATTGTCATAATTGGCTCTGCCAATATACATAATTTTATGACTACTATAATACCATTTTTTTGATAATTCCTCTATTCCAACGTTTGGATCTCTATCCTTAAAAAATCCGCCTGTTCCTTTCTCAAAAAATTGTGGTGCATCTTCACTCTCTCTTGTTACCGCATATATTCCCTTTTGCTTAGGCAATTTTTCTATCCACATTTTCCAATCTTTAATTTTGCCAACTTTCGTAAATCCTTGCATTGCATCCTCCAATTTTATAAAATCTTCAACCCAATTTCTTTTATACTCAATCATTATTTCATATTTTCTGCATTCTGGACAAAAGCCTTCAATTCCACGAACACTACGCAAAAATGCCAACTCTTCCCACTTTTCTTTTGTTTCAATTGTATTGTCAGGAATTTCAAATAAAAATTTTTCTCTAACTGTAAATATTTTTCCGCAATTTTTACATTTTGTTTTAACATCGTATTTCATATTCCTATATCCCTTTTGGTTTGACTTTATTTTCTCATAGTTCTCGGTAAGCATACTTTTGCAAAAGTCCTCTTCCATAAACCAATAACTCGCTTTTTCTTTATCCTTTTTTACACCCCATCCATAAAAATAGAAATCGCCCAACAAAGCCATTGCCGCAATCAATCCTTGTTCAGCACATTCAAAAGCAAGTTCAAATGCTTTTTTATAATCTTGTTTAACGCCTCGACCTTCACAATAACGACCTGCCAAATTTAATTTGGCATTGATATCATCAATGTCAATCCTTTTCAATTTGCATCCAAAATCCTTTTCGCTCATTTGTAAACCACCTAATATTCTTATACAATAAAACTTTCAAAAATCCTTGCATTTATTTATATCTAAATTTTATCACAACTCTTTGAATTCTGCATCGGTTTTGGCTTGAAATTATACTACCATTCTACAAATACATACACATTATAACATAAAATTCTCAATTAGAACTAAAATTTTAAAATATTTATCAACATACAACAAAATTTTTAAATAAAAGTTTTGTTAACAAAATAAGGCACAAGTAAAATCCTTGCACCTTATCTCATTAATCATCTTCATTCTTTGGAGTTGTATCTAAGAGTTTTTTATTTGTTGCATTTACACTTGAAACAACTTTTGTGCCTGTCGCCTTTTCAAATTCATCTTTGGCATTCTTTGCTACTTTTCCACCGCGCCTTGCAACATCTTTACTTTTTGCAAAAGTTTCTGGCTTTTCTTGTTGTGAGATTGTCTTTGTTGTAAGTTCCGCAAGCTGATTGATTGTCAGTTCAATATCTGTCATATTATCTCTTAAACTTTCTTTCTTTAAGTTTTTAAGTGCCTTATAGGATTTAATATCTTTTCCACTCCAAGCCTTTGTCAATTCATTTGTAAGAATTGCATAATCACTTTCTTTTTCAATTCCCCTTTCTTTCCATTCATCAGTAAGCTCTTTTCTTATTTTAATTGAAAGAAGTCTTTGTGTTATCCATTCTGGTGAATATCCTTTGGCACGATAGAAATCGGCACCTCTTTGCATTGCCTTTTCTGGATCAGCAATTTCATCAAGTCTATCCCCACCCACTTGTGCAAGCCAAAGTTTAAAAGGTTCTGCCTTTTTACTTGGAATAGACTGAACAAGACGCAACACTCCACGAGTGTTTGCCATTAAAATTTTTCTTCTCTTGCCGTCATTCCCAACACTTTCAACTAGGGGACAAATTGTCCCCCAGTTCAAATTCAACTGTTCATCTCTCTTTCTCATTTTTTTGATATAGTCTCTAACATCTTTACAATCGCTTAGCACTTGCACCACGTCGTGGACTGAAAACCACCAATCTTCTTTTTCAGCATCCCACTCTGTTCTAATTTTCTTATCTTCAAATACTTTAATATTTGCCATAACAATTTTACCTCGCTTTCATTATAACATACTATTTGTAAAAAAGTGGCATATTTCAACCACTTTTTTAGATTTTCTTGATACCATTATTACCTCCTTTTATTTAGATTTTTGTATTAGATATTCGTGGCAGTATCATTCCACATAGTCCTATTATATCAATGGCAGGTGCCATAACTGCCCCCATATCATTAACATCTTTTACACCAAAATCTATTACCTTTCCAAATGTAGCCATACTAATTCTTGGACCTCTACCCTTTAAAGATAAAACACAAGCACCAGCACCAGTTACTGTCCATTGAGAAGTTGGAGGTCTTTGATTTCCCAATTCTAAAGGAAATCGAAATTGTCTTTCTGCCGTAGAAAAATGAGAACCAGTAGCACAAACAACTGTTTCAAATTGTCCACCATCTACTAGCGATGCTCCAATTGCCATACTTTCAGCCATAGTTGAACATGCGCCAAAAACACCCAAATATGCAAAATTGAAATTTCTTGCAGCATATGAAGATGATATAATTTGATTTAGTAAATCTCCAGCTAAAAGTAAATTAACATCGTTAGGTTTTATTTTAGCATCTTCTATAGCCCCAACAATCGAACTTATTAACATTTTCTTTTCAGCCTTTTCATAACTGTCTTCACCAAAAGAGTCATCATTTACGACATAATTAAAATAAGGACCGAAACTTCCTTTACCTTCTTTTGGTCCTACAATAGAATAGCTGCCTATTATTATAGGTTTATTTTTAAACTTTACTGTTTGATTAGCTTTCACAATACCTCACCTATACAAAAAGATAAATTATTCCAACCACAATACTTGCAACTATTCCTGTTACAATAACAGGACCTGCAATGTTAAACATTTTTACGCAGATTCCATATATGACACCTTCATGTTTAAATTCTAATGCTGAAGAAGTAATTGAATTGGAAAAGCCTGTAATAGGAACAATAGAACCACCTCCAGCAAATTTTCCTATTTTATCATAAACTCCAATTCCTGTTAAAAATGAAGCTATAAAAATTAAAACAATTAATGTATATGCCCATGCGTTTTGTTCTGCCATGTTAGGAAACCATAACAAAATTAAATCATTAATTCCCTGTCCTAAACAACAAATCAATCCACCAACCCAAAAAGAATTAAATAAGCTTGGCCATGGTTTTGTTTTTGGAATTCTAGACTTTACATATCTATTGTAAGCTTCATTTCTCTTCTTTTCATCTAATTGCATTCCTACTCCTTTTTTATAATTATTAACAAGTAAAAAATATTTAAACAATATTTCGTATATTTTAATTACTTATTAGCAAAATATATTTAATGGAGGAAATATGAAAAAAATAATGTTATCAACAATTTTAATATTGTTGTGTATAATATTTGCAGGTTGTTCAGCATCAAGCGAATCTCAAGCACTACATAGTTTAAATACGCAATTAGATAGAGTAACTGAAATAGTAAGCTCAACAAATTCTAGCGAAGTTAGTGAGGTTAGTTTTTTTTCTACTAATAGTAATAATTTACAAATTCCAAAACAAAAAGAAGAAGCTTATCAAAACATGGTGAATGAAGAAGATTTGAGAAAAGATGTATTAACACTAGCAAATTATCTAAAATCAAATCAATCTGTCAAATATAACTTAGGAAATAACAAAGTAAATGCTTTAAATGATTTAACAAGTTCTCTTAGTAAATATGTAACATATTTGAACAATACAAAAAATGATGTAAAAAACTCTGTAAATAAAATTAAAAAATTTACAAAAGTTCAAACTTTTAATGCCGAACAAACTAAAGCAGCATATACAGAATTAGCTAATAGTATGAATGAAAGGCAAATTTATCTCACAATTTTGTATAATACAATGTGTCAAATTTCTGAAATATTAGATAATAGTTTATTAAATATTGATGATAAATTAGTAGAACAAAATTCGAATTTAAAAGAAAAAGAAAATAATAACAATATAGATACCTATAAAAACAAGTCAACTGAAAATATTGATTATTCCAATAATGAAATTAATAATTATCCAAATTCCTATATGTATAATAATAACTGCTATCTATATAATAGAAACTATAAGTATAATCCAAATAGAAATACAGATACATTTTACCCAAGAGTAAAAAATATTGACACTTATCGATATAAACCTAATACTAATAATTATTATAACAATAATTACAATAGAGATTTTGAATATGAAAATAATATTCCTACATCTAATCTTGAAAATATAGAAAAAATTAAAAACGAAAATTCTGATTTTATAGAAAATAAAATTTAAATATAAAAAACACAATTTTAAAATTGTGTTTTTTAGTATGTTGTTTATTAAACAACACCATATATATAGTAGTTAAATTAGTTTAGAACGTAAATTATCTAGAATCTTACTCTCCAATCTAGAAACTTGTACTTGTGAAATTTTTAATTGTTTAGCAATTTCACTTTGTGTTTTATCAAAATAATATCTTAACAATATTATTTTTTTATCCCTTTCATCAAGTTGTTTTATTAATTCCTTTAATGTCAAATCATCTATTATTTTATTATTAATATCTTCATCTGCTTCTATCTTATCTACCATGTTACTATTCTCCTCATCATCTGTAGATGTGTATAAAGATACTGGCATTTTAGAAGAATCCATAGCTAAAATAATATCTTGCTCATCGCATTTAAAATACTTTGCGATTTCTTCTATACTTGGTTTTTTTTGTTCTTTACTATAATAATTTTCAATATATTTATTTATTTGTAAATTTAAAGTTTTTAATGCTCTTGAAACTTTTATTGATCCATCATCTCTCATAAATCTTTTTATCTCACCTATTACCATAGGTACAACATAAGTAGAAAATTTAACACCAAATTCTTTATTAAAATTTTTTATAGCTTTCAAAAATCCCATGCATCCAAGTTGATATAAGTCATCATATTCTATTCCCTTGTCCTTAAATCTTTTTATGATACTTTTTATTAATGGAGCATTTTCCTCTATAAGTACTGTTTTCGCATTTTGGTCCCCGTTTTGTGCCTTAAAAACCAATTGCAAAATTTCAGTATTATCAAGCATTATTCACCTGCAACCTTTCATTTCCTATTTGTTTATACATTGTTACAACAATACCTTTATCACCATTATGTTCCACTACTACTTTATCCATAAAACTTTCCATTACGGCAAAACCCATACCACTTCTTTCTTCATCTGGTTTTGTCGTATAAAATGGTTCTTTCGCTTTTTCAATATCCTTTATTCCTATCCCTTCATCTTTAACTATAATCTTTAAATTATTTCCTTCTATCTCACATCTTAAATATATTACTCCATTATGTTTAGGGTAAGCATGAACAACACAATTTGTAACTGCCTCTGATACAGCTGTTTTTATATCGCCTAATTCATCTACTGAAGGATTCATTTGAACACAAAAACCTGCAACACATACTCTTGCAAAACTTTCATTAATTGACAAAGCTTTAAATTTTACTTCCATAAAGTTTAATTTTTCCACTTCCATGCTTAATCTCCTTTATACTATTTTGGGCATTATCTCATATAGCCCTGTCATTTTAAATATTTTTTCTGCATGTTTAGAAGGATTACATATAAATATTGGTATGTTTCTAGATTTCATTTTTTTATATCTACCAATTAACACACCTATTCCAGTACTATCCATAAAATCTAATTCTGATAAATCTATTATTATTTGATTAAAATCACCGCCTGAGAATATATTGTCTAAAGTTATTCTTGTATGGGTCGCAGAGTGTTCATCCAGTTCCCCACATAAAACTACATAAAGAGTATTGTTATAAACCTTGCTTTTTATATGCATACATTTCCTCCTTACAGCAAAATCATATCATAAACTAAATTAAAAAAAATAAGTACTTTTATCGAAAAATACCTATTTTTAAAACATCTAATAAAAAAAATTAAAAATAAAAATAAAATACAACTCTTTTTAATTGTATCTTTTTATTTTTTATTCTTAAATTTTTTACATTATTTAATCTTAATAGTAATGCAATATATTAAGTCATTAAAATAAATATTTTTGAAAAATTTTATAATTTTTTCTTGACATAATTTCTTTTTTATATTAAAATAACTCTGCAAACTTGTTAGCGGGGTGTAGCGCAGTTGGTAGCGCACGTGGTTTGGGACCATGGGGTCGGGAGTTCGAGCCTCTCCACCCCGACCATAAAACAAGTTTGCCAAATGGGCCTTTAGCTCAGTTGGTTAGAGCAACCGGCTCATAACCGGTCGGTCCGGGGTTCGAGTCCCTGAAGGCCCACCACTTCTGATTGACAATCTAAGTGGAAAAATTTCACATTGTTAAAAATGTGGCTCGGTAGTTCAGTTGGTTAGAACGCCAGCCTGTCACGCTGGAGGTCGTGGGTTCGAGCCCCATTCGAGTCGCCAAACCCAATTTGTTTGGGATAATGATTAAAGTATCTTCCTTTTAATCATACGCCCTGATAGCTCAGTCGGCAGAGCAAAGGACTGAAAATCCTTGTGTCGGTGGTTCGATTCCACCTTAGGGCACCAAGACGTTTTAAGTGGTATTATTACATTTGAAACGTTTTTATTTGCTGGTGTGGCTCAATGGTAGAGCAGCTGACTTGTAATCAGCAGGTTGAAGGTTCGATTCCTTTCACCAGCTCCAATTAAGCACCTGTAAAGGTGCTTAAAATTTATGGGTAGGTTGCAGAGCGGCCAAATGCAACGGACTGTAAATCCGTCGACTACGTCTTCGGTGGTTCGAATCCACCCCTGCCCACCATGATTACACCATAATATTTATGGTGTTTTTTTTATTGCTTTCTTGACAACAAAATAGATTATAATTATAATAATCCATATGAGAAAAGTTGTGTTAATATTAGGAGCATCCGGAGATATAGGTAAAGAAATAGCAAAAAAATTCGCATCAAATGGATACGATATTTTTGCGACTTATAATAATGGTAAAATTGACTATTTTTTTGAATTAGAAAAAAAATTTAACATAAAAATTATTACAAAAAAAATGGATATAAATTTATACAATGATATTAAAGAATGTTTTAAAGAAGCATTTAATAGTTTCAGTTATATTGATTGCATAATCTGTAATATAGGAGTAGCAAAAAAAGAACAACTATTGATAGATTATTCCGAAGAAGAAATTAATGAATTAATAAACGTAAATTTAAAAGGAACTATTTTATGTAACAAAGAAGCTATTTCATATTTTATTAAACAGAAACGAGGTAATATTATAAATATCGCATCAATCTATGGTATGTTTGGAGGTTCTTGTGAAGCGGTATATTCATCTACCAAAGCAGGAATAATTGGCCTTACCAAGTCTCTTGCACAAGAATATGGACAGTTGAAAATTAGGATTAACTCAATCTCCCCTGGTTTTATTGAAACAAAAATGACGGCTTGTTTTAACAAAGAGGAAAAAAATAATATTATAGAATCAACACCATTACAACGCTTAGGTACAACAGAAGATGTTGCAAACTGTGCATATTTTCTAGCCAGCGAAGACTCATCATTTATAACTGGTGAAAATATTTTAGTTTCAGGTGGTGCAATAAAATATAATTAAAAAAAAGACCGAGGATGTCTTTTTTTAAAAATCATAATCATCTGGATTTGCAGTATTATCTGAAGAATAAAAATCAAAAGCTTTCATAATTTCATCCAAATCATCTTTAGGATTTACAGCCTCTTTTAAATCAAAACTATTAGAATTAATTTTTAAAGATTTTGGTTGTTCTTCTTCTGGAGCTGTATTTAAAAATTTATCAACTAAAGAATCATAGCCATCATTTTTCTCCAATTTCATAGATGTTACAGGTTCTATTTGTGAAAATCGAGAATTCTTTCTATCTAGTCTTTCTATTTTAATTTCTCTAGGATTTTCTTGAATCTTTTTCTCTTGCATTTTATTTAACAAAATACGCATAGGATCATTTTCAATTCTGCTATTTACTGCATCTTCTTTTTTTGCCTCATTTTTAGCTAATATACCCTCAATTATATTAATTAACTTTTTATAAGAACTGTTTATTAACACACCTGGATATTTTTCATTTAATTCATTTAAAAAACTTTGTAAATGCAAATAAACAACTTTTAGTTGTTCCACTTTTAAAAATTCAATATTTTTATTACCTTCCGCTTGAATTTTCTTAAATGATTCAAGAGCATTCATAATATTTTTTTCTCTATTATCAATTTCTGCTGCCTTCTTCCTTAAATCCAGCATTTTCTTTTCATACTCAAGAACTTTTAATTTTTCTTCCATTAAAGCTTTTTCATGTTCTTCTTTTAAAGAAGTTATATATTTATCAACCTCTTCCTTCTTATACCCATTAAATTCTGTAGAAAACATACCTATCTCCTATTTTAATGTTAAATATCTTACTAATAATAATAACACAATTACACATAAAATTGCAAGAAAAAATAAAAGCGAAATTAGATTTAACATATACAGTAAAGCTCCCATCATCACGAAAAATAGCGATATTGCAAGAAAAAATTGAAAGGATTGTTTATAAAAATAAAATGTAAAAAAAGAAGCACATAGAAATGCCAAGCATATATAAATAGGATAAAAAACTAATGTATTATTAAAAAAAACTAACAAATAAAAAGTACCAAGTAAAAATAACAATATACCAAAATAACAGGCAGAATCTAATTTAAAAAGTATACTTTTTATCAAAAGATAATTTCCTATAAAAAAACAAAAACTATAAAACCAAATATTAGGAATGTAATAAAAAATATTAAAAACTATATTTGAAAAAATAAATAATATGATGTTAATTATAAAAGACAACTTTAATAATGTTGTCTTTTTAATTTTTAAAAATCTACCATTCATAACTTTATTATTAGAATTTAAAATAAATTTATTCAAATTTTATTTTTATATTTTTTTACTATCCTAATTCGTTAGTATCATTATCGTCTTTATCGTCTTTACTATCTTTAGATTGAATATTATTTTTATTTTTAAAATGTATTTTAAATTTCTTATTTTTAGAATTATTTTTATCATTTTCTACAGTTGCTAATTGTTCTGCATAAAAAGATTGAAGCTGTGTTAATGATTTAATTTTACCCTTTTTATATAAAACTATATTTGTTATAAGTAATGACAGAGCCACAATTATTAATATTATTGATAACAATTGAGACACCCTTATTGATCCTAAATATAAACTATCCATTCTAAGACCTTCAATAATTGCTCTTCCTATTCCATAAATAATAAAATACAAACAAGTAACAGAACCTCTTAATTTAAATTTGTTTTTTCTAAAAAGAATTATAAGAATTAAAAATGTAATAAAATTCCATAAGCTTTCATAAAAAAATGTAGCCAAATGCCAACCAGAACCGCCACACAAACAACCTTCTTGGTTGCAATGTTCGATATATACAGAAAAAGGAAACCATTGTAATGATGGATTATCTACATAAAAACCAAATGCCTCTTGATTAAAAAAATTCCCCCATCTTCCTATTGCTTGACCTAGCAATAAACTTATAATAACAACATCTGTAACATCAAATATGTTTTTCTTATGAATGCTACAATAAAGTATAACTCCTACCACGCCACCTATAATTCCTCCATATATAGCAAGTCCGCCTTTCCATATTTCAAAGACTTGCCAAAAAGAAGTATACATGTCTAAACTAAATAAAACATAATAAATTCTAGCACCTACAATTGCCAATGGAAGAACATAACAGGCTAGTAGCAATAAATCATCTGACTTTAATCCTCTAAATTTAGCATTTTTACAAGCAACAAAAACACCCAGTCCCATTCCTATAGCAATAACTAAGCCATAATATGCTATATTAACTCCAAAAAAAGTAAAATATTTTTGATAAAATCCAAACATAGTTATATTATAATCATTTTATCCCATTAATGTCAATCAATAAAAAAAACAAATCGCTTTTTGAGTTAAATTACTCAAGTTTGCGATTTGTTTTTTTTGTAAAATAATTAAATTACTTTACAAATATAGTATTTTTAAAATTATTTTTTTTATACAAATTATTCTATTATTTTAGAAATTTTTAATATTTCATTAATTAATGTCTTATTGTTTTTATCTAATTTATTATAAAACAATATTAAAGTGCAACTAATATCATTATTAAACATTTTTCCAAGTGACATTAATTTTCTTAAAACAACCATTGATTGTTCGCAAAATTCATCATCACTAGTAAAACAGGCATTTATACTTCTAATAATATCGATAATATCTGAAATAATCAAAATGACCTTTTTACCTTTGTTTAGCAAATTTTCGGTATAATTTATTGCATCAATTGTATTATTAAAATTAACCAATGGGTCAGAAGTGTATGTAGTTAAAAACTTTTCTGCTTTTAAAATACTATCAAAATATAATGAATTTTCAAAAGCAATATTCGCTCCTAAACACAAAACTTCATATTGCTGATTAATATAATTTTGAATAAAATTTTTTAAATTATCATCTTCATATAAATCTTTATCTTTCTCAATAGCGTTTCTTCTTCCCTCATACAAGGTTTTTCCTGAATAATTAAGTAAATTAGTCCCAATTATCTCTTTACCTTTATCAATGAAAGATATTTGATACTCCTCTGGTTTATTATTATTTATAGTTAAAATTTTAATCACTTCAACCTGCTTATCACTTACAAGTTTTCCTTCTACTTTAACCTTATCTCCTAACAACAATTTATCATAAAATTCTAAATCACTTTTAATGTATAACCATTTCTCTTTTTTTTGATCAAAAACAGTATAAGTTCCATCTTCACTAACCCTAATATATCCCTCATACTCTCCTATTTCATTTGTATTTAGATTTGAAAAAATAACAGGCTCCTGTGCAAAAGTTAAAATTGATTCATAATTTATTTTTTCAACTGTCTTGCTACTTTCATTGACAATCATTGAATTCATTATATCATCTAAAGAAGAAAGTTTTTTGTATGGTCTACCCTTTCTTTTGCCAGAACGTTCAATATTTTCTCCCTTTTCTAAAATAGACATAATCAATTCGATAAGTTCTTCTCTTTTTTTAGTTGTTGGAGAAGATATACCTAGTTCTCTTGCTAATCCTCTCAATTCAAAGACACCAAGCTCCCTTATCATAAGCTCTTTAGGTCTTACATTATTTCCAATTTCTTTTATCATTTGTTTCTCCTCGAGTTTTTAAAATTCTAAAATAGTATGTGCAATTTGTCAACTGATTTTCACCAAATAGGAATAAAATTAATTATAACTCCTATTGCTATAGCTAAAACAATTTGTAAAAATATAATAAATAAATTTATGCCGATTTTCTTATAATTTGTTGTAAAAAGAACAATTAATCCTACACCTGCACCTGCAGTTAACCCTGCTACTAATGCTGGAAAAAGAATAACACCTTCCATAAACATTTCAACCAAAAATACCGATGCAGCACAATTGGGAATTATTCCTATTAAACTAGCTACAATGATTTGAATAAAAATATTATCTGTAAAGAATTTTTGCAATGGTTCTAAACCACCACAATATCCCCTTATTAAATTTATAGCAAGCGTAGCTATAAAAACATACGCAACAATGATAGCTGTATGTTTCAACGCATCTAAAAAAATATTAGTTGCACAACAATGAGAGTGAGAATGTTCATGTCCATGATTTTCTTCGCTTGCATGATGACATACATGATTATTTTTTTTATTTTTAGAACAATCAACCTCTACTTCTTTTTCTACATCTTTATTTTGGTCTGTTATATTTGTTTTTTCAAAATCTTCATATTTATCATGATATTGATTTAAAACACGTTTTTTCTTTGAAAATAATTTTATAATCCCATCAATTGCATATCCAACGATAATAGCATAAATTACCTTAATTGCGATTAAAATTAATAATTTAGGTATAAATTCTGGTTTAGATATCATTAAAGGAATAGCTTCATCACTAGTCGCTACAAAAACAGCAATTAACGTACCTAAAGTTACTATATTTTTTGAATAAAGTTGACTCATAACAGAAGAAAAACCACATTGAGGTATACATCCAAGAAAAGCACCTATGACTGGACCTGCCTTGTTAGTATGATGTAAAATTTTAGAGTATTTTTCATTATCATTATGAGAAAAATAACTTACCAAAAGATAAGCTAAATACAAAACTGGTATAATGAATAAAGTATCTTTTACTGCATCCCATAATCCATCTAAAAATATTTCCATAACCACCTAAAAACAACAAAGCCTACTAATTATACAACAATATTAACAAAATAACAACATTAATTAGTCACTTTACAATAAAAATTAAAGTGATTTCGCACTTTAATTTTTATTGATTAATCATTTAAATCATCTATTTTTAATTGTTTTGTCTTTTTTTTACTATTTTCACTAATATTGTTTTCATTAAAATTTTCTTCTTGACTTTCTATACTATTATTTTCTTCATCACTTTCATTATTTTTATCAATATCTTTTTTTTCTCTTTCCTCTTTTTCTTGTTGATATTCACTCATTCTTTTAGCACTTTCTTGTGGAGAATAAAGTATGATAGTCTGTTTATCTTTGTAACCTATAGTACCATTCATATTAGCAGAAATTAAACTTTTTCCTACCATTTCTTCAATTTTACCATTATTAAATGTCGAAACTTCACTATTATCAGCAAACAATTTTATATTTCCTTGGTTCATAGTTCCAACCTTTCCACTATTCAATAAATAAGTAATTTCACCATCTAACATACTTACTAAATGAGCATTATCTAAAATTCCGGTAATACTGCCTGTAATCATGGTAACAATTCTTGCTTTATTTCTTACAAACAACACTTCCCCTTTAGTAATTGTAGCAAGTTCTGCTTTATCATCTACAAAACGAATAAAACCACCATTCATTGTTCCTATTGATGATTTTCCCTTCACATAATCAATTACACAAGTATTTATTGTTGTGATAGAAGACTTACCACTAACCATAGTAATTTTCCCGCTCTTAAAAAGTCCTATTTTAGCTTTTCCTGACAAAAGTTCAATTTCACCATTTTCAATCATTTGAACTTTCGACTTTCCCGTAATTTCTTTAAATGTACAATCAAAGCTTTCAAGTACAATTGCATTTCCAGCTAATGTAACATTTTGGCATTTGTTTAAAATATGAACACCACTTGTTAAAGTGAAATTAGCTTCTTCATCATGTATTATTGGATCAATTATTTTTTCTTTATTTTTGAAAAGTCCCATTTTTCCTCCACTCCATGCTTTATAATAATAACATATAAAATAAAGGTATGCAATCAAAATATAAAAAATTTACAAATATAAAAATTTTTCTATGTTTATTAGTTGACTAATCAACCTAAAATTCATATAATTACTCTGTGTTTATAAAAGGGATATATAAAATGAATTTTATTTTTCTTAATATTATTGTTAATATCAAAAGACAACTACAAAAATATATCAATAGTAAATTTCAAGAACAAAATTTAAAAAGTTCTGAAATTTTTTTAATAGAATTTTTATATAAATTTGGAAACAAAACTCAAATTGAATTATCACATATTATGGAATGTAATAAATCTCATATCCATCGAATTGTTAATAAACTTATTACCAAAAATTTAATAGAATATACAGAAAATTATTGTGATTGTTCTAAAAAACAAATTTTAACTCTCTCTGAAAATGGAAAAAAATTGGGATTTGAAATAAATGATACAATCAACAAATGGCATGATACTTTATTTCAAAATATTTCAAAAGAAGAATTAGATATAACTGAAAATGTTTTAAATACATTATTAAATACTGCTAACAAATTAAATATGGAGAACAAAAAATGATTAAATTATTTAAATATTTCAATTGGAAAGAATGGATTTTACTCGTTTTAACACTTGGTGTTGTAGGAATTCAAGTTTGGTGTAATATATCATTACCACAATGCACTTTAGAAATAAGCGAATACCTTCAAAAACCAGACATTTCAGCATATTGGACAGAAATTGTTTGGGCATGTGCTAAAATGCTAGCTTATGCTTTTGGTGTTGTATTAGCAGCTATTTCTGCTAGTTATCTTGCATCTTACTTAATTACTACACTTTTGGCAAGAATTAGAGGAAAAATTTTTAATAAAGTAAATTGTTTTTCATCAACTGAAATTAATAAATTTTCCATTCCATCACTAATAACAAGATCTACCAATGATATAACTCAATTACAACAAGTTTTAACAACATTGTTAACCCTAGGTTTTAATGCTCCCCTAACTGCTATTTTTGCAATCATTAATATTGTAAAAATTTCTACAGGTAATTCTGCATCACAATTAACATGGGTAAATATCGTCTCTGTTGTTTGTATTTGTGTTTTGGTATCAATAATTGTTATCGCTGTTGTGCCAAAATTTAAAATAATTCAAAAAATAACTGATAAATTAAACCTTGTTACAAGAGAAAACTTAACTGGATTAAAAGTAGTAAGAGCAAATGGTGCGGAAAAAACGCAAGAAGAAAAATTTAATCAAGTAAATAAAAATTTTTCAAAACTTGATTTATTTGTTAATAGAGTCCTGTCAATTATAGAACCTGGTCTTTCTCTAATTATGCAAGGAACTTCGCTTGCAATAGTTTGGCTTATTGGAGTTTTAGCTAAACAAAACGTTTATTTATTAACTGTTATGAGTGCTTTTACCCAATATTCAATTTTTATAATAATGAGTTTTACATCTTTATCTGTACTTTTTATGTTCATTCCTAGAGGTATTGTTTCTGCAAGAAGAATAAACGAAGTCCTTAACACAGAAATCTCATTAAAAGATGGTAATGGTTCTGAACCTAAAGAGATTGGAACAATAGAATTTAAAAATGTTTCTTTTAGATATCCTGATGCAGATGCTGATGTGGTTGAAAATATTTCATTTAAAGTTAACAAAGGTGAAACAATTGCTTTTATTGGTTCTACTGGAAGTGGAAAAAGCACTTTGATTAACCTTATTCCAAGATTTTATGACTGTACTAGCGGAGAAATATTAGTTGATGGTGTAAATGTGAAAAACTATACACAACATCAACTTCATGATTTAATAGGATATGTGCCTCAAAAAGGAGTTTTGTTTAGTGGAAGTGTTTTAGATAATATTAAATATGGAAACCCTAATGCTACAATTGAAGATGTTGAAAAGGTAATTAATGTCTCTCAATCAAATTTTGTTTATGATTTTTCCGAAGGTTTGGAACATTTTATTTCTCAAGGAGGTAAAAATGTATCGGGAGGACAAAAACAAAGATTATCAATTGCTAGGGCGTTAATTAAAAATCCACATATTCTAATTTTTGATGACAGCTTTTCAGCTTTAGATTATAAAACAGATAAAATTGTAAGAGAAAATTTAAACAAAGAATTTGCTGACACTACAAAAGTTATTGTTGCTCAAAGAATTGGCACTATTATGAATGCAGATAAAATAGTTGTTTTAAATGAAGGTAAAATGGTGGGAGTAGGCACTCACAAAGAATTATTAAAAAACTGCCCTGTTTATGGTGAAATTGCATTATCTCAATTATCAAAGGAGGAACTTGAAGATCATGAATAATAAACAAAATTATCATAAAAATAAAGCAAAAGACTTCAAGGGATCTCTTAAAATGCTTTTAAAACGTCTTTGGACTTATAAATATTCAGTAATAATATCTATTTTCTTTGCATCTGCTGCGGCAATATTAAATGTTCTTGGTCCTAAATTTTTAAATAAATTAATGACTCTACTTTTTAATCAAAATGGATACCAATTAGAAGATGTAACTAAATATGGAATTATTATTCTTTCAATGTATTTAATTGCTGCTTTATTAGGTTACTTACAAGGATTTATAATGTCTAGAGTTTCTGTTGGAATTTCAAAAAAACTAAGAACAGAAATTTCTCTCAAAATTAATAAATTACCATTACAATATTTTGATAAAAACACTTATGGAGATGTATTATCTCGTGTTACAAATGATGTTGATACTGTTGGTAATACTTTAGAAAGAACATTATCATCAATTGTAACATCAACAGTTACAATAATAGGAATACCTATAGTAATGTTCACAATAAGTTGGCAATTAACATTGATTTCGTTACTACAGATTCCACTTGCTTTTATTATCGTCTTCCTTGTTGTTAAATTTAATCAAAAATATTTTATTAAACAACAAAAATATTTAGGAAGTATAAATGGATATGTAGAAGAACAATTTTCAGCACATAATGTTATTAAAGCTTTTAATGGAGAAGAAAAATCTCAATTAGAATTTAATAGAATTAATACAACATTAAAATCTTCTTCAAAAAATGCTCAATTTTTCTCAGGATTAATGCACCCTATAGTTAATTTCACTAGTAATATTATATATGCTTTAATTTGTTTGGTTGGCGCATCAATAGCTATTTCAACTAATAACATGGCTTTTCTTGCAACTATAATCACCTTCATGACTTATAGTAAATTATTTAATCAACCTATATCTCAAATCGGCTCTATTTCTGGGACTTTACAATCAACAGTTGCCGCTGCAGAAAGAGTTTTTGAATTTTTAAATGAACAAGAACAACCTGATGAAAGCGACAAAAATTTAATTATTCAAGATGTTAAAGGTAAAGTCGAATTTAAACACGTAAATTTTGGTTATACAAAAGACAAACAAATTATTTACGATTTCAACTTCACTGCAAATCCTGGAGAAAAAATAGCTATCGTTGGTCCTACTGGTGCAGGAAAAACTACAATAGTTAACCTTCTTATGAGATTTTATGAAATAGATGGGGGTGAAATTTTAATCGATGGAATCTCTACTAGGGATATGAATAGAAGTTATGTTAGATCACTTTTTGGAATGGTTTTACAAGACACATGGCTATTTGAAGGTACTATAAAAGAAAATTTGCGTTTTGGACGCCCAAATGCAACTGATGAAGAGATTATTAATGCTTGCAAAATGGCTAATGTTGACCACTTTATAAGAACAGAACCAAAGGGATACGATATGATATTATCAGAAGAAACTAATATTTCTGCTGGTCAAAAACAACTATTAACCATAGCTAGAGCAATGGTACAAAATGCACCTATGTTAATTCTTGATGAAGCAACAAGTTCTGTTGACACTAGAACTGAAATCTTAATTCAAATAGCTATGGATAGACTAACTCAAGGGAGAACTAGTTTTGTAATTGCACACCGCTTGTCAACCATAAAAAATGCAAATAAAATTATTGTAATGAAAAATGGAAACATAGTAGAAATTGGAACACACGATGAATTAATCAAAAAGAATGGAGCTTATAAAGAACTATATATAAGTCAATTTGAAAATAGTGAAGATTTATAATAAGGAGATTTATGAAAGAACTTGTAATTCAAAATGTCTTTAAAGATTATAAACTTGCAAACAAAGAAAAATTTAATGCCTTAAATGATGTAAATATTTCGTTTGAAAAAGGAGAATTGGTTTCGATTGTTGGTGAAAGTGGTAGTGGAAAAAGCACTTTGATGAATTTAATAGGAGGTCTTGATTCTGACTATCGAGGACTGATTAGTATAGGAGGAAAAGACCTAAAAAGTTTTAAAAATAAACAATTAGATGATTATAGAAAGAAAAAAATAGGATTTGTTTTTCAATCTTTCAATTTAATATCACACCTATCTGTCCTTGAAAATGTTACTATACCTCTTACGCTTTCAAACATAAAAGAAAGTGAAAAAAATAAAAAAGCTATCAATTTACTTACTAAATTAGGACTAAAAGATCAAATTAAAAAGAAACCTACTCAACTTTCTGGTGGTCAAAAACAAAGAGTCGCAATTGCACGTGCATTGATTAATGATCCAGATATTATACTAGCTGATGAGCCTACAGGAGCCTTAGATAGCACCACTACCCTTCAAATTTTGGATTTACTTAAAGATATTGCTGATAGTGGAAAACTTGTAATTATGGTTACACACTCTGAAAGAGTAGCTAAAATATCTTCAAGAATAGTAGAAATATCTGATGGTAAAATAATTAATGATGTTGTAAATCAAAATTATAAAAGAAACACAAATAGCAACAATAATTTAATTGATACTAATGAAAAAGCAAAAAAAGATGGACACTTATCATTTTTTTCTTCTTTAAAATTATCAATTCTTAATATGTGGGCAAGTAAAACAAAAAACTTCTTAATGGCTTTAGGTGTTTCAATTTCTTTGATTTCTATGATTTTAATGTTATCATTTGGAGCAGGATTAACAGGATATATATCTACCCTTGCTGAAGATTATTCTAGCCCTAATTACGTAACTATATCTAAAAGCGATAAAGATAAAGATGGAAATAAAATTGAAGAGTCTTCTTCAAATCCATTTATTCCAAAAATGTTTGAAGAAAATGAAATTTTAGAAATTGTTGATGAACTAAACAACACATTATCTAGTAATAATAATGACTTTTTGATAAATTATCAAAAAGAAAATGATAATCTTACTTTAGGTTTTAGTATGATGACAATGTTTTCAGGTACTATTTCTTACAATACACAAGACTCAAAAAATGAAAGTTCAATTGTTTATACATATACCACGCCACCATATTATAATGAAAATAACTTTATAACAAAAACTGGACATATAAGTGAAGAAAATGAAATTATGCTTTCTTACGCAGCATTAAAGTTGTTAAATATTGAAGATCCAGAACTTGCTATAGGTGAAACAGTTAATTTAAAAATTAATATGAATGTTTTTGATACAAATATTACAATAAATAAAGATGTTAAAATTTCAGCCATAGTTGATACATCATTATTCTCTAATATGCTTATTATGTACGTAGATTATGATTTTTTAAACAATTGCGTAAAAGAATCACAAATTAATGAAGGCATATCTCCAACTGGGCTTAAACCATCTTTACTTTTTATTAAAACTGATGGTAAAGAAACAACCGATCTTTTAAATAATTATATTAAAAATTATAGAAAAGATTTGTCAGGATCAATAGAAGAACAATTAGCTTCAATGTTTAGTGAAATGATGTCAACGTTTTCTATTGCAATGGCAATAATTTCTGGAATATCGTTGTTTGTTGCGTTAATAATGATAACTGTAGTTTTGTATATGAGTGTTTCTGAACGAACTAAAGAAATTGGAGTTTTAAAAAGTATTGGAGCGAGAAAAAAGGATATTCATTTAATTTTTAGTACAGAAAGTCTGCTAATAGGAATATTAAGCGGATTAACTGGAATTATATTTTCATTAATTTTAGGGGGAATATTGTCAGTTATACTAAATTCTGTGCTAGGTTTTGCCCCAATAAATATGTTATGGTATTATTTTATTGGTGCATTATTAATTAGTGTTACAATTAGTGTTCTTGCAGGTCTCTACCCTTCATCTAAAGCTGCTAAACTTGATCCAGTTGATGCTTTGAGACATGAATAAATAAACTTAATACGGAAAAAAAAGATAATGTTAAACATTATCTTTTTTTATTTTAATCTAAATTTATGTAAATAACAAACTTGACAATAAATCTCATTTATAGTAATATGAACATAAAATGTAAAGGAAAAATATGGAAGCTTTAACTATATATGATAATGAAGAATTTTTAAGAAAAAAATCTAAACTTGTTGATTTTGATTCAGATAAAATTGAAGAATATATAAATATTTTAAAAAACTATTCTTTTTCTCACCCTGTTTATGCTATGGCAGCAATTCAATTAGGTATAGATAAAAGAATTATTTTTATTAAATCAACAAATGAAAAAGGAGAAATAAATCAAGAAACAGAACAATATGTTATGATTAATCCTAAAATAATTTCTAAAAAAGGAAAAACAGAATTTTGGGAAGCTTGTGCATCAGGATTAAATAATATAGGGCTCGTTGAAAGACCTTATTTTCTAATAGTAGAATATCTAAATGAAAAAGCTGAAAAACAAACAAAGAGCTTTGAAGGTTTTTCAGCTACTGTTATTTCTCACGAATTAGATCACTTAGATGGCATATTTCATATGGATAGAGCAAAGGAAATTTTGGTGATTCCTAAATCAGAAAGATCGGAATTTAGAAAAAATCATTCCTATGTAATTATTTCAAAAGACTGCGATTTTGATTATCCACCAATAAAAAGATGGGAAAATAAAACTAGATTGTAAATCTTTTTTTTATAAATTATCTAACTCTATTTTTAACTTTTCTAGCATTTTTTTATTTAACTCTAATTTTTCTTTTTCTTTCATAACTAAACTAGCTGGAGCCTTTGAAACGAAACCATCATTATTCAACATTTTCTCCGAACGATTAATTTCAAACTCGTAATTCTTTATTTCTTTCAAAATTCTATCTTTTTCTTTGTCTGAATCTATTAATTGACCTATAGGAATAAATATTTTTATATTATTATTTATTATCTTGACACATTTTTCTTGAGGTTCATTATCAATAATTTTACAATCATTACCATATGCTAATTTAGAAATTTCATTTAAATTTTCTTTAATTAAAGCATTAGTTTTGTCTAATTTGATAAATATATTAGTTCTTTTATTATCCGGAACATTATATTCAGCTCTAGCATTACGTATAGCTTTTATTAAATCTATAATTTGCTCAAATGAATTATTTAATCCCTTTATTTTTAATTTTGTAGGAAATTTTGTCATCATGATTGATTCTTCATGATATGGCATTTCTTTATAAATATATTCTGTAACAAAAGGAATAAAAGGATGAAATAATTTTAATAATTTATCTAAAACGAAATATAAAACGTTTTGTGTTTTTTCTTTCTTACTTTCATCATTTCCATATAAATCTACTTTACTTAATTCAATGTACCAATCACAAAACTTTGAAACAGTAAATTCAATCAAATTATTAGTTGCTATACCAATATTAAATTTCTCTAAATTCTTAGAAACAGATTTTATAAGATTATCTAACTCATTTAGTATCCACTTGTCTTTAGATTGAAGAATTAAGTTTTCTATAGGAATTATTTTTATGTTATTAACATTTTGTAAAACGAATTTACTTGCATTATATAATTTATTGATGAAAATTTTACTTTCTTTTGCTTTTTCTTCACCATATTTAATATCAGTACCAAGACTCATTCCGTTAACAAGACTAAGTCTTAAAGAATCAGCACCATACTTTTCAATCATATCTATAGGATCAACACCATTACCTAAGTGTTTAGACATTTTTATTCCTTTAATATCTCTAACTAAACCATGAATAACTACATCCTTGAATGGTATTTCTCCCATAAATTTCAAACCTGAAAATACCATTTTAGAAACCCAAAAAGTTATGATATCATAACCTGTGACTAAAGTAGATGTTGGATAATAATAATTTAAATCTTTTGTTTTATTAGGATAACCTAAAGTAGAAAAAGGCCATAAAGCTGATGAAAACCATGTATCTAAAACGTCATTATCTTGAACAAGTTGACAATCACCACAAACAGGACATCTATCAACATTATCAAATTCACTTGCAAATACGTGACCATTTTTACATGTAAATACTGGAATTCTATGTCCCAACCAAATTTGCCTTGAAATGCACCAATCCTGTATATTTTCAAGCCAATTTAAATATGTTTTTTCATAACGTTTTGGATGAAATTTTAAATCTCCATTTTTAACAGCTTCAATAGCAGGTTTTACTAAATCTTTCATTTTAACAAACCACTGCGTTGAAATCTTAGGTTCAGTGAAACTACCACAACGTTCGCAAGTTCCTACTTGATTTTTATACTTTTCTTTTTTAACCAAATATCCACCATCTTTTAAAGCTTTTTCAATAATGTCTCTAGCTTTAATTCTATCTAATCCTTTAAATTCCCCTGCCGCTTCTGTTAACAAACCATCATCATCAATACAATTAACTACATCCAAATTATGTCTTAATCCTACTTCATAATCGTTTGGATCATGTGCTGGAGTAATTTTTACCGCTCCTGTACCAAATTCCATTTCGCAATAATCATCACCTATTAATTTGATTTTTTTATTAACTAATGGTAGAATAAGTTCTTTTCCTATTTTATCTTTAAACCTTTTATCTTTTGGATTAACGGCAACAGCAGTATCACCAAAGATTGTTTCTGGTCTTGTAGTTGCAACTACTACATCTCCAGAACCATCTGCAAATGGATATCTTATATACCATAAGAATGTTGATTGATTAATATGAATATTTTCATTATCCGAAATTGTTGTTTTACAACTTGGACAATAATTTACAACTCTTTTACCTTTATAAATTAATCCTTCATTAAAATATTGACAAAAGACATGTCTTACAGCATGATTTAAATTATCATCCATCGTAAAAGCTAATCTTGACCAATCACAAGAAACTCCTAACATTTTTAATTGATCACATATAACATGAGTATATTTTCTATACCATTCCCAACCCTTTTTAAGAAACTCTTCTCTACCAATTTGTTCTTTTGTAAGACCATTTCTTTTAATATCTTTAACCAATACTTGTTCAGTTGCTATAGCAGCATGATCTGTACCTGGAACCCAAAGTGTATTAAATCCTTGCATTCTTTTTGCTCTAATCAAAATATCTTGAATAGTATTATCAAGAGCATGACCAATATGCGCTTTGCCAGTAACATTTAAAGGTGGCATAACTATGCTGTAATGTTCTCTTTCATCAGGTTCTGTTGTAAAAAAATTCTTTTGAGACCAAAAATTATAAATATTTTTTTCAAATAATTCAGGTGTATAACTCTTATCCATGAAAACTCCTTAAACTTGTATAATTATATAATAAAAATTCGGTAAAATCAAGTAAATAAAAAACAATTAATATAAACTAAATTATATCAACTAGTATTGACTTTTAAAACTAATTGAGTAAAATAAAACTATGATAGAAATGCAATATAAAGGAATTAAATTTAATGCTGTTATAGCAACTCCAGGATGTGGAAAATCATATTTATCAGATAGGTACGATTTTGTAATAGATGCTGATGAATTAAAATTAAAAAACAAATATATAATACCAAAAGACATTACTCGAGATGAATTAGAAAAAACTAAAGGTAATAGAAAATTTGAAAAAAATAAAAAATTTTCATATGAAAACATTGAATTATTACTAGATAATTATCTTAAACAAAACAAATTAATTATTGGAGCTCCTCATAATGAACTCTTTAACTATTTTCAAAAGAGAGGTATTAAATTTTGTTTTGTATATCCAAATAAAAAAATGAAAAGAGAACTTGTAAGAAGATTTAAAAAAAGAAAAAATCCTAAAGAATTTATAAAATTAAATAAAAAAATGTTTTATAAATTCTACAAATCTAATAAAAAAGAAACTCGAGCTTGTGTTTGTTATGAATTTGGAAAAAATGAATATTTAGAAGATATTCTGCAAAAATTCGGAGTTATTTTTAAATAAAAAAAAGAGGAAAACCTCTTTTTATTTTTTCTTTTTCTTTGTTTGTTTGCTAGTTTTAAAAGCAAATATTGTTAAAATGAAAATTGCAATAGATATGATAAAGTTCACAATACTAGCCCATCCAATTTTATAATCTATAGAACTAGATCCTATAGATAAAGATGCATCTTTTGTTAAATCAATCATTATGAATAATCCAATTGCAACAAAAACTACCATCAATATAGAAGAAACAACATTAACAAAATTTGTGATTTTTACCACACCTTTATTCTTAATAACTCCACAATTTGCCAAAATGTTAATTATGGAACACAAAATGACTAATGCTGCAAATATTGTAAGAAAAATTAAACTTACAGCAAGCATTTGATCTTTAGAATCTCCTTCTAAATAATTTTTTAAAACTTCATAACCTGTAGTACTTCCAGCTTCTCCATTGAGTCCACCAATACTGATAGAATAACTAAATGTAAAATATGCTTGTGATAGAAATACATAAGTTAAAGCAGAAAATAAAATTGCTAAAATGTTTACAATATTAGATTTTAAATTTTTCATTATAACCTCCAATTATTTTTTTTGTTTTTCCTCTTTTTTTTCTTCTATTGATTTTGCACTATCATCTTTAATTACCTCACTTACACTCGCAAAAAGTCCCGCCACATTTTGTATTTCGCTTGGTACAATAATCTTAGTTGCTTGACCATCCGCTAAAGATTTTAATGCTTCAAATCCTTGTAAAGTAATATAAGCCGCATCTGGTTTCGCAGAATTGATCATATCAATTGCTTTACTCTCACCTTCTGCCATAGCAATTAGTGCTTCTTTTGTTGCCTCAGCTTGAAGAATTTTTGCTTGTTTTTCTGCTTCAGCTCTTAAAATTTGAGCTTCTTTTTCACCTTCGGCTACTAAAATACTTGACCTCTTTTCACCTTCGGCTTTAAGTATTTGTTCTCTTCTTTCACGTTCAGCACGCATTTGCTTTTCCATTGCATCTTGAATATCCTTAGGTGGAAGAATATTCTTTAATTCAACTCTGTTAATTTTTATTCCCCAAGGATCAGTAGCTTCATCAAGTATAACTCTCATCTTTGTGTTAACTGTATCTCTAGAAGTTAAAGTTTCATCTAACTCTAATTCACCAACAATATTTCTCAAAGTTGTTGCAGTCAAATTTTCTATAGCTTTAATAGGAGCATCAACACCATAAGTAAATAATTTTGCATCTGTAATTTGAAAATAAACTACTGTATCAATTTGCATTGTAACATTATCTTTTGTAATAACCGGTTGTGGTTTAAAATCTGCAACAATTTCTTTTAATGATATTGGTTTACTTGTTCTATCAAAAAAAGGTAAAATAACATGAACACCTGTTTCTAAAGTTTTTCTATACTTTCCTAAACGTTCAACAACAACAGCTGTTGCTTGTCTTACAATCCTAACTGAAAAACATAAACTTATCAAAATTAAAACTCCCAAAACAATAAGAACTATAGCCCATGCACTCATTATTTGTTGTCCCCCTTTATTTCTTCTTTGTTAGTTGATTCATCAATTTGATCTTTTGATTTTTCTTTATCTTCTTCACTTTGTATTTCTTTGACAATCAGTTTATTACCAGAAACTTCAATAACTTCAACCAGTGCACCACTTTTAATTTCAGTAGAATCTTCAGTCGATACGGACCAAACAATACCATTTATCTTGGCACTTCCATTTTTTTCTAATTCAACGGGATCAATCAGTTTACATCTTTTACCAATTAATGCGTCAACGTTTGTTTTCAAATTCATATTTTTAAACAATAACCTTTGTGCGTATTTTCTTATAAATATAATTAATAAGGCGGAAACTACTACAAATACCGCTATTTGTATTTCTATAGCAATACCTCCAATAGCCGACAAAATAAATGGGATAATTCCACCAATTGAAAACCAAATAGAAACCAAATCAAGTGTAATGATTTCAATGATAAGGGTAACAGCAATAACTCCAAGCCAAACCCAAAACATAAACTCCATAATTAATCCTCCTAAACAAGGAAATCTTCTTTATTCTTATATTAACATTATTTTAATAATGTGTCAAATAAATTTGTATAAATACGATTTAACAATTTATAAAAAAATATTAAAAACAGTTGATTTTTTAAAAATTTTTTGTTATATTATTAAAGCAAACCTTACTTATCGCATATAATTATATTATATCATCTCATTTGCGGGAGTGGCTCAGTGGTAGAGCGTTGCCTTGCCAAGGCAAATGTCGCGGGTTCGAATCCCGTCTTCCGCTCCAGAATGGTACCATCGCCAAGCGGTAAGGCCAAGGTCTGCAAAACCTTTATTCCCCGGTTCAAATCCGGGTGGTACCTCCATAAAAATCACTGAAGATAAAATCTTCAATATGCTGGTGTGGCGGAATGGCAGACGCACAGGACTTAAAATCCTGAGGTGGCAACACCGTGTGGGTTCGACTCCCACCACCAGCACCAATAAAAAAAGAACATGGTTCGTGTTCTTTTTTTTATTTTTCTATTCCTTCACTATCTAAATTTTTACAACTTTCTTGTTGCGCTTTGATAATAATATCATCTGTTATAATATTATCATTCTCTAACACTAAATTATACAGGTTTTCTAAACATTTTTTATGTTCATCACATGCTCCGACTTTAACCTGAATCCAATTTGGCTCAAAATATCTATAATCTAACCAAGCCGGATCACCTCCATCAACAAAGCAATACATATTCTTTTTCGCTTTTTCAGTACAATTAGTATTTCTTCTAAACATTTCAACTACTCTCTCTCCAGCTTCTTTACTTTCAACAAAAGCAGCTATATTAGCTCTACAGACATAGTCTTTTCCCCCAAAATCCAAGCCAATTCCTCGAACTATAAATATTTCACCTTCCTTTCTCAAAAAGAATTTATTTAAAATATCTATTAAGATTTCTTTAGCTTCAAAATTTTGTTCAATATTAATTAATCCATTTATTTCTATAATCTCATCAGTACCAGGTTTTATGTATTTTAAAAATACATCCCAATTATCCGGATTGTCAAATTCATTATGACTTATCACTAAACTTTTTCCATAAGAATAAACATCACCATAAATAATTTTTTGTGTGTTTGAATTTTGAGAATTCTCAATAGTTATCCTTCTCCTCTTTAATATATTTGTTCCGATTCTTTTACATTTATAACAACAAAATTTAATTAATTCAAATAATTCTTCATAACCAATTTCTGACATTTTTAAACTCCTTTTATAAAATAATTTCATGCTTCTATTACATTTCTAATATTGCAACAAATATAAAGTATTTGATAATTTTTGGAAAATTCTTTTACTATTTCTTTTGCTATTAAACTTTTTTTATCATCTAAATTTACAAAAGTATCATCTAAAATTATAATAGGTTTTTCTTTTTTATAAACTTGAGAAATAAGACTAAGTCTTTGACAAAGGGAAATAATATCTTGTAACCCTTGTGATGAATATTGAAATTCTTTGCTTCCATAATTAGTGTTTTCTTTTACATTCCATTCTGTATCAATAACAAATGTCTTATTCTGCAAGTTAAATTTATTTAATATATTACTAAACATTTGGTTGATTGGAACAATAAATCTTTGCGAAACATTTTCTCTTGCTTTAATCATAAAATTCTTAGTCAAATTTAAAATATGCAATTTTTTATCAAAAATTTGTGATAAATTTGTCATTTCATCAAAATTTTGTTGTAATTTATCATTAATTTCAATTGAAGAATCTAAATCTTTCTTTAAATTTTCAATAGAATTATTAACATTTAATATTTCAAAATTTATTAAATTACACTTTCCCTCATAATCTTCAATATTTTTTCTTTCTGGATTGGAAAATTGTTTAATATTTTGATATTCCTTATTTAATATGTCTATTTCACTATTTAATTTAGAGATATCTTCCTCAATATTTTTAAGATCAATTTTATAAGAGTCTAATTTGTTTGAAGTAAATTGTTTTTTTATTTTTTTTAATTTAAAAAAAAGTAATAATTCTATAACTATTAGAGATAAGACAAACAAAGAAAGCAATACAATAAATATAGTAGCTGTAAAAATATTCATAACTGATAGACATAAAGTTCCTAATAAACATAAACCCAAAACTAAAACTACTGTAATCATTAAATTTTTTATCGACTTTATTTTTTCATTAGAATTTCCTTTTTCAATTTCCAATTTTTCGTTTTGTAAGATTTCATTTTTTTTAGTCAAATATTCATTCATTAATAATGTTTTATTTTTTATATTCTCTTCAATATTTAATTTTTTATCAAAGCCAGTTTGTTCTGATAAATTTTTTTCTTTTGCTTCTAGTAATAATTCATTATTAATTTTTAAATCTTCCTCATATACCTTCAATTGTTGTTTTAATTCGATGATCTTTTGATTTTGATCATCTAATAATGTTTTATTTTCTGTAATTTTTCTTTTTAGATTATCAATATTTTCTTTTTTAGGTTTTTCTTTTTTTAAACTTAAAATTTTATTGTCTATAATTTTTATTGCATTATTAAAATTTGATAAATCATTTTGAAATTTATCAACTCCAGTTAAATTCGCTGTAATTTGAGCATTTGTGGTGCTAGCAAATTTTAATTGAGGAAAAAATGCTGTTACTTCAAATGATTCTTTTCCTACTTTAAAGAGAATATCGCCAATTTCTTCATTAGGTCTTTCTAAAGTTTGGTTAGTCGTTAAATCTAAAATTTCCAAAGAATCAAATTCTGGAGTTTTTCCAAAAAACCTGGTAAGTCTGTATTTTTTATTAAAAGCTTCAAACTCAATAAAGCCTCCGTATTTTCCTCCTTGCCATGGCATATATTTTGTTCTGTCATAATTAAAAATTTCTCCTCTAGATTTAGCAGGCATTCCATACAACATCGCTTTAATAAAGTTTGATAAAGACGTTTTCCCCCATCCATTTTCTTTATAAATTTGATTTAATCCTTCAACCAAATCCATATTTAGATTGTTTAATTTACCAAAATTTTCAACATGTATTTTTGTAATTATCATATTGATAAATCATCTCCTTTTAAAGCTTCAATTCCTAGTTGACAAATTTTATTTTTATCTTGATCATCTAAATCATTTTGTGATTCAACAATCTCTATAAATTCGGCTTTGAAAGATAATTTTTCATTTTTTAATTTTTCCAGATCAATCTTTAACTTAGACTTGTCTTCTATCTCAAAATAAAAATAATCATTGAATTCATTAACAATTAAATCAATATTTTTTTCAAAGTTTTCTTCAAAATAACCTGTCAAAACAACCTTTATTAAATCATCTTTAGAAAAATGTCCAATTATAAGTTCTTGATTTATCTTATTTATAAGTTGGTTATAATTGTTAATTTCAGTTATATTACACTCGCATATTCTATAACATCTTTTAGAATAAGGAACAAATTTATGTATACAATTTTTACCATCTATTATTAATTCAACATATCCTTTTGGTCCACATTCATCAAATCCGTTAGAAAAAAGGCTTCCACAATAAACATAAAATCTTCCAATTATATTCAAAACTTTATATTGATGAATATGACCCATAGCAACGTAATCAAATGGGTAATGGAGAAATCTTTCAACATCTACAAAATCATTATCCGAATGATTTTCTATATTACCATGTAAAAGTAAAATATTGGTTTTTGTCTCATTAAATTTTTTTTCATAAATTGATTGATCTACCATACCCCAAAAAACTACATTATCAATATTTAATGTTGGATTAGTATTATCTAAAATAATGAAATTGCTTGGAACATTTAAAAAATTAAAATTTTCATCATGATTACCTTTTATATAAACAACTGGTTTTGAAAAATTTTCAACCGCTTTGAAAAAAGATTCCTTAATTTTACTTGAAACACTTTTTGAGTGGAATAAATCTCCACATATCAAAATAACATCAACATCTTCTTTTGCCTTTTCAAACAAATTTTCAACTAAAATAGAGTTTTCACTTTTTAAAAATGACTGTTTTTCTGGTGTTAATTTTAAATTTTTTGCACCTAAATGTAAATCAGAAATATGTAGAACTTTCATTTGAACCTCTAAAACTATTATAACAAAATTTAAATTTACAAGCAATAAATAATTAAAAAAATAAAAGCCTGAGAGCTTTTATTTTTTTTAATTAATATTTAATAATCCTAATATAATTTTTCCATTTGAAACAATTTTCATAACCTTCGTTCCATTATTAACTACTAAAGGATTGTTAAATTCTCCATTATAAAAATCAAAATCTATATTTGAAGAGTCCCTTAAATCTCCATTTAAGTTATAAATTTCTAATACAAATGCTAAATCGCTTCTTAAAGAAATATCAATTTGTCCATTTTCTGATTGAAGATCAAGTTGATTATCAATCTTTGAACTTTCGTAAGTTAAATCAATATGTCCACTTGTTGTTTTTATTGACACATCATCAGAATATGTGTGTACGGTAACATTCCCAGAGGTTGATTCTATCCAACTTTCAGCATAAATTTCTTCCAAAATTATAGTTCCTGTTGTAGCATGAATATAAATTTGTCCTTTTGTACCATCTTCTTTAGTCGAAACTTTTCTAATGTTTACATAAGAATTATTTGCGTAAGGAAGACTCACATTTCCTCCATTTATATGATTAATTCTTATAGAAGCACTCTCCATCTGCTGAACAGCGTCATTTGCATTAATTGAACCATTCAGCACGTCCATCTCGATATAGCCACTTTTCATTACAAGAGAAATATCACCTGTTATAGTTTCTGAAAAAAACTTGCTATTATTGATATTTAAAACCAAACTTTCACTTGTATTTTCCATAGTTAAATCTTTTATCTCAATTTTACTATTATCAGCAAATACTTTAAATGAATTTTTTATAGTTAAATCTGCCCTAACATCAACAGCACCACTTTCTGTTTTTATGAAAACATTATTTAAACTATTATCAATGTATGGGAAAATAATAAAATCTCCCGAAATAGTTTTTACATTAATTGAACCAACCCCTACATTAACTTCCCCAGAAGACACAGGATTAATTGATCCAATTAAAACATCACCTGAAGTATTATTTACATTAAGTGTAATATTCTCAAGAGTATAAGTACTTTTACTAGGAATAAGAATTTCCACAGATATATCTTTTGTGAAAAACAAAAACCCACTAGGTTCTTTAATTGAAATGTTAATTATAGATTTATCATCCTGATCATAAGCAATTTCATAACTAAAACTTGTATCTTGATCTGATTTTGCAAAACCTTTTGCATTATTAGATATTCTAATAGCAATCGTATCTATTTGAACATAACGAGAAACTTGCACTGATGCATAATCACTTTCAACATTAATTTGTTTTATTGTAGTAAAATCAATTGCATCTTCACTATTTTTAGTTGTCGTAACACTGTAATTATAATCTTCTACATTGTAGAAAAAGTATTGAAAACCAAGAATATTTTTGAAAGGCGAAAAAAGCATTATAACAACAACTAACAAAAATGCTGCTACAATTATTAATAAAAGTATAAAAAGGTAGGTTGCAAATCCTTTTTTTACATTTCCTCCAGCCATAAGACCTCCACTTCAGTAACATTATATCATAGTATAAATATAATTTCAATAATTAGAATAAATAATTAATCCAAAATCGCTTTAATTCTTCTTATTCCACTTGAAGATGATTCTTCTTTAATAATTTTGAAATGATGTAATTCTTTTGTATTATCAGCATGAGGACCACCACAAATTTCTTTACTTATATGCCCAATGGTATAAACTTTAACTTCCTCACCATATTTGTTAGTAAAAATCCCTTCCGCTCCACTTTCTTTTGCCTCTTCTATTGACATAACTTCACACTTTACGGGAATTTCTTGTTGTATAGCATTATTAACAAAATCTTCTATTTCTTTAATTTCCTGAGGAGTCATTTTATGATCTAAATTAAAATCAAATCTTAATCTTTCTGGAGTGATATTTGAACCTCTTTGTTTTACATCAAAACCATATTTTTTTTGTAAAGCAGCTAGAAGAAGATGCGTTGCTGTATGAAGAAATGCAGATTGTCTTGAAGAATCTGCTAATCCTCCTTTAAAAATCCCCGCTGATGCAACCCTAGACTTTTCTTGATGTTCTTTAAACTTTATTTTAAAGTCTTCTTCATCTACTTTATATCCTCGTTCAAAAGCAAGTTCTTTAGTTAATTCAATCGGAAAACCAAAAGTATCATAAAGTCTAAAGGCGGATTTGCCACTAATTACATTATCAACTATTTCACCATTTTTCAATGCAAATTCTTTATGTTTTTCAATACCTAGAATAACTTTATTAAACTCTCTATGCCCTTCTTCTATAGCCTTAGAAAATTTTTCTACTTCTTTTTGTAACTCATCTTTTATAAAATTTCTATTTTTATCAATGTCAGCATATTCTTTGCCATATTCATCGACATAAATATCAGCAATATCAGAAAAATATTTACAATCAAATTGTATATTTCTTGCACAATTTATAGATCTTCTAATAAATCTTCTTAAAATATAACCCTGACCAATATTTGAAGGAACAACTCCTCTCTCATCACCTAAAATAAACACAGATGATCTCAAATGATCTGTGATAATTCTATATGATCGAACTGCTTTTTCACTATCTTCATATTTAACTTTAGCTTTATCATTTATAAATTCAATGACTTTTCTTAAACACCCAAAGTCATATACACTATTTACTCCATTTAAAACAGCAATAGTTCTCTCAAATCCCATTCCTGTGTCAATATTTGGATGCTTAAGTTTTTCAACTTTACCTCCGCTTTCTTTTACTAAATATTGCATAAAAACATCATTCCATATTTCCAAATATTTTCCACAATCACATGCCGGAGAGCATGTTTCACAACATTTTGGCTTACCTGTATCATAAAACATTTCACTATCAGGACCGCATGGACCTATACCTCCACCTAGAGCCCACCAATTGTGTTCCTTGTTTAAATAAAAAATTTCTTTAACACCACAATCTTTCCATGCATTATAAGCCTCTTCATCTTTAGGTGCTGTTTCATCTCCTGCAAAAACACTAACTGCAAGTTTATTAACTGGAATATTTAAATAATCAGAACTTGTTAAAAACTCAAAACTTAATTTAATCATTTCTCTTTTATTACAACTACCTAATGTCCAGTTTCCAAGCATTTCAAAAAAAGTTAAATGACTATTATCTCCTACACTGTCAATGTCGTTAGTTCTTATACATCTTTGCACATCAAATATTTTATTACCATAAGGATGAGGTTCTCCCAACAGGTATGGAACAAGTGGATGCATTCCTGCTGTAGTAAACAAAACTGTTGGATCATTCTCTGGTATAATGGAATATCCAGGAATTCTCTTAAATCCATGTTCGGTAAAAAATTTAATCCATAATTCTTTAAGTTCTTTTTCTGTTTTCATATTATTCTCCAAATACAAGCTAAATTTTAACACACATAAAATTAAAAATCAAATATAATTTTAAAACATATTTTAATAAAATGTTTCTTTTAAATAAAGACCTTCAGCTGGCATAGTGCGACCGCTAAAGTTTCTGTTACCATTATTTAAAGCTAATAAAACATTCTCTTTATTAATCTTATCTAATGAATAATCAACTAATGTCCCAACAATTATCCTAACCATATTGTATAAAAATCCACTTCCACAAACTTCAATAAACACATAATTATCTTTTTTGTAGATTTTAATATCAAAAATGGTTCTAACAAAATCTTGAGTAGCTGTGTTACTAGAACAAAATCCTCTGAAATCATGTTGTCCAATTAAAAGATTTGAAATTTCTTTCATTTTTGAAATATTTAACTTTTCTTTTATCCAACCTGCTCTATATGCTATAAAGGCATTTTTTTCGCTTGAATTATATATTTTATATAAATAAGTTTTCTTTTTAATAGAAAACCTAGCATGAAAATTGTCTTCCACCTCTTTTACCTGTATTATTGAAATATCTTTTGGAAGATTATTATTTATAATTTGAGGTATTTTAGACACAGGAACAGGAAGATTTAAATCAAAATGCGCAGTTTGACCAAAAGCATGAACACCAGCATCTGTTCTTCCACTTGCAAAAACCTCAACCTTCTCACCAATACTTCTAAAAATTGCATCTTCAATTTCACCTTGTATTGTCTTTCTCTCTGGTTGTTTTTGCCATCCACTATATCTACTTCCATCATATTCAATTTTTAACAAAATTCTTTTCATATTTGTTATTATACTAAACATAAAAAATTTTGTAAAATAAAAAAAGCTCAATCTATAATTTAAAAATAGTAACATTTAAACATTTGACACATCAATAAAAAAATAATATACTTTTACGGGAGAAAAAATATGAATAAAATAATTACAGATGGTTCTTCAGCTGTTGGAGAAATCGCATATAAATTGTCTGAAATAATACCTATTTATCCAATAACACCATCAAGTCCAATGGCAGAATTTTGTTCACAACTTAATAGTAAAAAAACAAAGAATATATTTGACGAAGATGTAAAAATGATAGAAATGCAGTCAGAAGGTGGCGTTGCAGGAACTATGCATGGTGCATTATTATCACACGCGTTCAGTTGTACATTCACTTCAAGTCAGGGATTATTATTAATGATTCCAAATATGTATAAAATAGCCGGAGAAGGATTACCTTCGGTAATTCATGTTGCCGCAAGAGCTGTAGCAACTCACGCATTATCTATTTTTTGTGATCACTCTGATGTAATGTCAGCAAGAATGACAGGATATATTATTTTAAACTCTTGTTCTGTACAGGAAAGCTACCATATGGCTTTGGCTGCTCACACACTAGCTATGAAAAATCGATTACCTGTATTACACTTTTTTGATGGATTCCGAACAAGTCACGAAATTCAAAAAATAAATACATTTTCTGATGATGAAATAAAATTGATAATAAAAGATTATTTTGATAAATTTAAAAATGATTACCAAATAAGACAATATGGAACAGCTCAAAATCCTGATGTTTATTTTCAAAATAGAGAACGAAGCCAGATAAAATATGATGATGTGGCTAAAAATCTAAAAGAGATATTTAAAGATATTAATAGTTTAACGCATTGTAACTATGATTTATATGAATATTATGGTGCAAATGATGCAGAACAAATAATTGTTTCTATGGGCTCTTCTTGTAAAACGATTGAAGAATATATAGACAATAATAAAGATAAAAAAATCGGTTTGATAAAAGTAAGACTGTATAGACCTTTTTTTGATAAAATCTTTATTGATAAAATTCCAAAAACAACAAAAATAATAACTACTCTTGATAGAACTAAAGAAAATGGAGCAGTTCCACCTTTAGCTTTAGATGTTATGAGTGCTATTCAACAAAACAACCTAAATATCAAAGTATTGACTGGTAGATATGGACTTGGTGGTAAAGATTTTACACCAACTGATGTTAATACAGTTTTTGAAAATATGCTCAAAAAACAACTTAATAATTTCACAGTAGGAATAAATGATGATGTTAATCATAATTCACTTAAACCTGTAAATTACAAAAACAAAGAAAATTCTTTTGAAATTAAAATTTTTGGATTGGGTTCTGATGGCTCAGTATCTGCTAGCAAGTCTACAATTAAAATTTTAGGAGAAAATTATAATAAAAATGTACAAGGTTATTTTGAATATGACTCAAAAAAATCTGGAAGTTTAACAATTTCTCATTTAAGACTTTCAAATAAAGAAATTAAGAGCGAATATTTGTTAAGTGAAGAAGATGTTATATCAATAAATAATTTTTCTTTTGTTACAAAATACAACTGTCTTGAAGGACTTAGAAAAAATGGAATAGTTCTTATCAATTCAATTTTTAACAAAAATGAAATAGATAAGGTAATTCCCTCTTCTTATGTAAAAAAGTTAAAAGAAACTAATTCTAAATTATTTGTTATAAACGCGCAAAAAATTGCTAATGAATGTGGTTTAGGACAAAAAATTAATATTATTATGCAAACCGCCTTATTAAAATGTTCTAAATTATTAAATGATGAACAAATTAATGAAGAAATATCAAAATATATTAAAAAAATGTTTTATGCTAAAGGTCAAAAAATAATTGATAAAAACATTTTAGCTATGCAAAAAGCTATGAACTTATCTGAAGAAGTTGATGTTAACTCTTTGAATGGAAAGATTTACCATGATAGTAATAATATAAACGATGAATTTTATAACAATATAATGAAACCTATTAGTCAATTAGATGGAAATAGCATTCCTGTATCTAAATTTTCTATTGATGGATCATCACCTCTAGGAACAAGTAAATATGAAAAACGATCCATAGCATTAAATCTTCCTAATTGGATAAAAGAAAATTGTATACAATGCGGTCAATGTGTTTTAGCTTGTCCCCACTCTGCTCTTAAAGCACTATTAATTGATGAAGATTCTATCAATGATAAAGATTCTTTTATAAAAGCATTGGGACTAAATGAAAAATTATATAAAATACTGCTTTCACCAGAAGATTGTACTGGTTGTGGTGTTTGCTCAAAAACCTGTCCTGCATTAAAAAAAGCTTTAAATATGACAGAGTCTAATTTAATATTAGAAGAGAAGAAAAAAGAATATTCTTTGTTTTCCAATATAAAAAACTCCACACAAATTATATTTCCAAACATAACTCCTAAGGGATTGCAATTTTCACAATCACTTTTTGAATTTCCTGGGGCATGTGCTGGTTGTGGAGAAACACCATATATAAAAATTCTAACAATGATAAACGGCAGTAATATGTTAATTGCTAATGCTACAGGTTGCTCTTCAATTTATGGAGGAACTTTCGGTTCATGCCCTTATTGTAAAGATACAAATGATTATGGAATTTTTTGGGCAAACAGCCTTTTTGAAGATAATGCAGAATTTGGTATAGGATTAAAACTTGGAAATGATTTCCTTAAAAATGAAAAGAAAACATGGATTATTGGTGGCGATGGTTGGGCATATGACATTGGTTTTGGAGGACTAGATCATATTTTATCCAGTAACGAAGATGTTAATATTTTAGTATTAGATAATCAAACATATTCAAATACTGGAGGACAGCAAAGCAAAGCAACTCCTACAGGAGCAGCTGTTAAATTTGCAGAAAATGGAAAAGAAAATAGAAAAAAAGACTTAGGACAAATCGCGCTTACTTATAAAAACGTGTATGTAGGACAAATTTCATTGGGATATAATATGGCTCATGCAATAAAAACAATCAAGGAAGCTCAGGATTTTAAAGGAGTTAGTATCATAATAGCTTATGCTCCTTGCGTAAACCAAGGATTCGATTTAACAAATATGGTTGAAGAAATGAAACTCGCAACTGAATGTGGTTTTTGGCCAATATATTCATATAATCCTATTACACGTTTGTTGACACTTAATAGTAAAATTGATAACGATAAGTATAGTCAATTTATAAAAAATGAAAGACGTTTTGTTGCAACTAGTGAAAAAAATAGAGATTCTTTATTAGACAAACAACAAGAACAATCATTTGAAACATATAACATATTAAAAAATTTCAACAATAAAAAAGAAGAGTGACCACCCTTCTTTTTTATTACATATTATAATCATTTAAAAACTTATAAATCACTTTCTTATATTTATAAGGATTTTCTTTTAAACAATTATTGTGTATTGATTCTTTGACTACGTATAAACTTTTTCTATTTTGCGGCAGACACTTAAACATAGTGTATACCATTTCACAAGGAACAATATCATCTTTCTCTCCATGAATAAACAAAACAGGAATTTTACATTTGTTTAAACTTTTACAAACATCAATTGTTCTTAAATTTATCTTTTTGGTTTTCCTCATATACACTTTTAAAAGATTTAAAAATAGTTTTATTTTCTTTTTTGAATTTATAAATGATAATTCTTTTTCAGCATTATCAAACCCACTATCTTCTATTGCTAATACTACGTTGTTAGGAAGATTTTCTCCTAACGCTAGACATACAATACTAGCACCTAATGATACTCCATAAAGAATAATTTTATAATCTTTATTAATATTCAACATTTCTTTTATCCATAAAATTAGGTCATCTTTTTCGTAATAACCCATACTAGAAAAATCACCTTCACTTTTACCATGTGCTCTTAAATCTAAAACTAAAATATCATAATCTTGGTTTTCAAATATATTGACATAATCAAACATATCATAATGATTTTGCAAAAAATCATGGAGTATTATAACTAACTTGTTGTTATTACATTTTTTGTAATAACCAAACATCTTATTATTATCATTACTTTCAATAAAAATTGTTTGATAGTGTTTATTAAAATATTCTTTAGTACTAATTGAACTTTCAAAATGGTTTTTATTTTTTTTATCCAATTCTTTATTAATTTTTAAGGATAATTTAAAATATTTTCTAAAAACAATATATCCTACTATAAGATATATTATTAATACTAAAAGCAATAAAATAGATATTCCCAACAATATAAACAATAATATTTTCATAATCTTCTAAACAATTATAGCCTTTACACTTTCTCCACTATTAGCATCTTGATATGAGAGCCAATATCCAAATCCTTCTGGTTTATCTTGTTCTAAAGGAAACCATATAGGATAACCAGAAAGTTCTCTAGGAGGATTTTTTTGATAAAAACCCGGAACTCCATAACAAATATATTTTATTTCATCATTATCATACATCAAACCTAGTACATAATATTCTTTCTCTTCACCTAAACTAACTTTTACCCACTTAGAATTTGGTACTAATTCCTGTAAATATTCTTCACTTGGATTACCTTCAAAAAGTTTTGAAATTTGATCTTTCATTTCTTGATAAAATTTTAAATGTGAATTTTTATCTAATTTATTATTTGTTTCATCTTCGATGTTATCTTCACTACTAATTTTAGAAAAATAATATTTTTTATATTTGCAATTTTCACAAGAATTGCAATTTTCATTACAAATATTATTTTCTTCAAAGTCCATATTTTTTGTTATTACACTTTCTATATTCTCTTTTTCCTCATCATCATAATCAATTCCATAATCATCTAGTACGTTTTCTACTTCATTCATTGTTTTTGTTTCAGATAATTGTGTTATAACTTGCTGAAAGACTTCACTTTGATCATTATAACCTTCGCTATTTCCATACAAAATAGGATTAGCCTCTCCTCCAGAAAAATTTATAACAGCACAAGAAAATTTGTTAGGAATTTCTTTTAATTGATCATTAAAAGTATAAACCATATTTTTTTCTCTAATTAAACCTGCTTTAACAACATTATTTTTATAATAAAATCCTAAACTAATAATACCACTAGGTTCAATACTAAAATTATATAATCTTAAACAACCTTTAATAGTACTTCCATTTGATTCTAAAGATAAAAGAGCTTTCTTTTTTGAATCATCAACAGAATTTAAAACCATACATTTTTTATTTAACATAATTTTTTCCTCTCTATATATTATACAAAGATTCAAAAATTAATGACTTTATTAATTTGTTATAAATTATATAATTTTGTCTAAAAACAAAAAATAAAGAAGTTTTAACTTCTTTATTTTACCATTCTTCTTGTTATGTCTTTAACAATTTCTTTAACATTAAAACCAGCCTTTGAATAAATTTCACTCCCTTTTCCACTTCCTTGATAATTTTGTACTGAAATAAAAATTCCATCATTGCCTATATATTTATACCATATATTATCATTAGAAGCTTCGATTGCAACTTTTATTTTTGCATTTTTTTGTAAAATTTTGTTTTTATAAGTTAAACTTTGATTATCAAATATTTCACAGCTAGGTAACGAAACAACTGAAACATCATATTTTTTAGACAATTCGTCCGCTACTTGCTCTGCTAAAGCAACCTCGCTTCCGGTAGAATAAATTACAATATCCGCCTCTTTTTTTGCAGATCTTAAAATATATCCTCCCAAGCAAGCTCCTTTAAAATTCCCATCAACAACCGGCATGTTTTGCCTTGAAAGTATTAAAGCTGTTGGACCATTGTTTTCAAGCGCTAATTTATATGCAGCCAAGAGTTCATTAGAATCACATGGTCTTATCACATTTAGACCTATTATTGATCGTAGATTAGATAATTGTTCAATTGGTTGATGAGTAACCCCATCTTCACCAACCATGATACTATCATGAGTAAAAATATATAAAACATTTAGTTTCATTAATGCAGACATTCTTATTGCAGGTAGCATATAATTAGAAAAAGCTAAAAATGTTGAACAAAATGGTAAAAAATCTTCATATAAACATATTCCATTACAAATTGCAGCCATTGCATGTTCTCTTAACCCAAAATGTATATTCCTACCTCTTCGATTAACTGAATTATAATTTCCGCCATTTTCTATAACCGCGTTTGTAGAATGAAGAACATCTGCAGTTCCACCAATTATTTGAAAGAGTTTTTGTGCAATTTCATTCAAAATAATTTTATTACTATTTCTTCCGCTTAATCCCTCGAATTTATAATTAACTCTTGCTATTTTTTCAAAATCAACCTTTTTTCTATCAAAAAAATTAACGAATTGTCTATATAATTCAGGGTTAGAATTTGCATATACAGCTAAATTTTGATTCCACTTTTCATGTTCCAATTTACCTTTTCTTGATGTAGCCATACACCAATCCCTTACATCATTTGGAACAAAAAAATTTTCAAAAACTCCTAATTTGCTGTTAAAAACCTTTAATTCTTCAGAATTTAAGGCAACTCCATGAATTGCAGAAGTACCTTCTTTGTCAGTTCCTATCCCAATTGTAGTTTTAAAAATTATTATCGTTGGACCTTCAAGTTTTTTTGCTTTAGCAATTGCTTTAGAACAATCTTTATAAGAATTTCCTTTTTTACATTTAATTACATTCCAGCCCATAGCTTTAAATTTTTTAGATACATTTTCTTTATTTGAAATATTTAATGAACCATCCATGGTGACTTCATTTGAATCGTACAACAAAATAAGATGATTAAGATTTAGGTTTCCAGCTAATGAACAAGCTTCCTGAGCCACTCCTTCCATTAAACAACCATCTCCCGCTACACAATATGTGTAGTTATTTATGATTGAAAATCCTACACTATTAAATCTTTCAGCCATAACTGATTGAGCTAAAGCCATTCCAACAGCGTTAGCTACACCTTGTCCAAGAGGACCTGTTGTAACCTCTACTCCGTCAGTGGTCTTATACTCAGGATGTCCTGGTGTTTTTGAACCTAGAACCCTTAATTGTTTTAAGTCTTGTAGTGAAACATCAAAACCAAATAAAGACAATAATGTATAATACACGGGACATGCATGTCCTGCAGATAATACAAATCTATCTCTATTTAAGAAATCTGTATCAGAAACATCAAAATTATAATGATCTTTAAACAAAGCAAGCATCATAGCGCTTATTCCTAAGGAAGCTCCTGTATGTCCCGATCCTGCATTCGAGATTGATTGAACTGTTATTGATTTAACATAATTTAATGTTTTATCAGTTATATTCATAAATTATCTCCTAAAATATCTAAAATTTTGTTAACTGTATTGTTTTTTAATTTTTTATCAACAAAAATAATTTTGTCACAATGTTTTAATAAAAATTCATTTCTATTTTCAAAAGAAACTTTACTCACGGAATTTGTTATTTTTTCTTTGAGTAGAGACAAATATATTATAATGGAATTATTAAACAAATCAAAATAATCTTTGAACAAATCAAAGTTTATAGAAATAACAGTATTAATGTAGGTTGAACAATTTTTAACAACCTCTCTTTCTCGTTTTTTTAAATATTCTATTCCACACTTATCAATAACATCTTTTGGGTTAATTAAATCATATTCAACAAGATCTTTACAACATGCATTATACATATCCAATTTATCCGAAAGAATTATTGAAACAGACTCACAGAATTTATCATCTAAACTGACTAAAACGATATTATATATTTCATGACTATCTTTCATAGGATTATTTTATCATAAAATAGTTGATATTCCAATTATATTTAATGATTTTTAATATTCTGGTTATTTTGTGTTTTTTGAAAATTAGCTTTAAATATTACAAGCATCAAAAGAACAAAAAAAGTCAAAACAATTGCCATATCACAACTTGGAACAGGTTCTACTGCAAATATGACTTCATCATTTAAAACTGTCAAAGCAAAACTTCCATCATCATATGTAGACAATATATTTATATTTAAATTGTTAAGCCTGTTAAGTACGTCTATACTAGGTAAACCATAATTATTTTCACCAACACTCAGTAATGCAATATTAGGTTGAACAATATTTAAAAATTCTTGTGATGTTGAAGTTTTAGATCCATGATGAGCAATCTTTATTACATCTGATTGTAATGATTCACCATAATCTTTAATTAGTTGTTGTTCAATAATTTCCTCAGCATCTCCCATGAACAAAAACCTTTTATTTTGAAATTCAATCTGAATAACTGCACTAAAATTGTTTGACTCAGAATAATTATAATTACTTGGTGAAAGAAATTTAATTTTACAAAACTCATTTTTTATTTCCAGATCCTTTTGAAAAAATATTAAATCACAATTTTGTTCATATGTTAATTGAATAATATTACTATAAATTTGAGAATCAACAATACTATAGTCTTGTTTTAAATCAAAATTTTCATTTTCATAAACTGAATATATTGGAGGTCTATACAAGCTTTTTACGTTAAAATTATTTAAAATTACTTCAGCTCCCCCTATATGATCAGAATCAAGATGAGTAAGAATCAAATAATCAATACAATTTAAATTTTCTGTTTTTAAAAACTGATTAATATATTTTTTTAATATATTGGAAGATTTTTCCTCTCCTGTATCAATTAATAAAGTATGATTATCTGGTAATTTTATTAAAATAGCATCCCCCTGTCCAACATTAATGACATGTATTTGAAAATCATAAAATTTAAACGAATCAACATACCTTACTTTCTCAAAATAAAGGACTCCTCCTCCTAGAAAAAATATCAAACAAAAAACTATAATAATGAGAATAAATAAACTAAATTTTAAAAAGGATATATCATTTATTTTATATTTTTTCATACTACACTCTATCTATTTCTATTTAATAAACACTATATCTGGATTATGTGGTTTTTCTTTTTTCTTTTTTCTTTTTTTAAATAAATCAATAATTAAAGGTATCACATCAATAGCTGCTTTATACCCCTCTTCAATCATATCATCCATTCCATCGGTTTTAGTAGATTTAAACCTTTTGGTTTCTGGTGTAATTATAACATCAGAATTTACATAACCCCTAATAGCATTACTTTTCATCAAAATTCTAACAGAACAAAATAAAACATCTAATAATTTAGTGCTATCAGTACCATATGTTCTTGATTTATTTACATCTACTGAAACTACATAATCACAATCAAAGTAACGAGGAATATCTGCAGGAATTGTATTTTGTAAACCTCCATCGCATAAAATCATATCATCGAATAAAACTGGCTGAAAAACACCTGGGACAGCACAACTCCCCATAACAGCTTTAGCTAAGTTACCTTTACAAATACAAACTTCTTTAGTTGTTTTTATATCAACAGCAACTGCCGAAAAAGGAATTTTTAAATCTTCAATATTTATATCTCCTAAATTTTTAATTATAATATCACCCACACCATCAATTTTAGATGGTGTAAATGGAATAATGTTTTTTCTAATATCTTTTTCTTTTATGTCTTTAATAATATTATACATTTGTTTATATGAATATCCTGCAGCATAGAAAGCACCAACAAGACTACCTGCACTTGTTCCTGAAATATAATCAAATTTTATACCAAATTCCTCAAAAGCTTTAATTGCTCCTAAATGAGAAAATCCACGCGTGCCACCACCACCAAAAGCAATACCTATTTTAACTTTTTTCCCAAACACAAAGACTCCTTTTTCTTTATTATAAACATATTTAAAATAATTTCAAAATAATAATAAGAAATATAAAAAATACTTGCAATTTTAAATTATTTTTGGTAGAATTATTTCGTTAGATGAGGCCTCTTGGTCAAGCGGTCAAGACGCCGCCCTCTCACGGCGGAATCAGGGGTTCGATTCCCCTAGAGGCTACCAAAAAAAATCTATGTCTTTTTAAAAGACATTTTTTTTTATTAAGCAAATATCAACTTTTATTCTACGCTATTTTAACGAGACTAAAAATATTAATTATTATAATAAGAATATTTAATAAAGGAAAAGGAATAAAATATCAAATAAAAAAAAGAGTTTAAAAAAATATTTTTGTCGAAAAAAAATTTGTTGAAAATGCAAAAATATGACTAATTAAAAAAATAAAATTTTTAAAAGCTTTATTTTTGTAAATGCAATAAGTTTGTATATTTAATCTATATAAACTTAATTAATGTTAAAAAAAAGATGGTATAACTCCCATCTTTTTTTAAAAACTTATGACAACATTTATTAAAAAATCAAAATCAACATCTTGTAAAGTAAATAATATTTGACAATCTTCTTCCACTTCGATTTTATAATTTAAAAATTCTTTTGTAATTTTTGCTTTATCACAATTATAACTTAAATCATAATCGGTCATTAAATTATTATTTTTATCATAAATTTCTACTCTAAACTGACATATATTTGAAAAACAAAACAATGTATTTTCTGAAAATTCACAATTGTCAACAGTTATAACACTATAGCAATAATCATTATTAAAAACTAGAACATTAATAATAGTTTTTGCTTGTTTACCATCTTTTTCTGCAATAATAGTAACATTAGTTTTTCCTGCATCTAAAGCATACATACAATCATCTTCAATTTTTATAACATTTTCATTTTCAATTTCAAATTTAATAAAAGTATCTTTCTTTGAAACAGTATAAAAATTTTCTATTTTTTCACCAACTAACAAAGATAAATCATTGGCATATACTCTTAAAATATTTTCTTCACTATTTTGTGGTAAAAGAAAAAAGAATATCATCAAAGATAAACTCAATAACAGTAAAACACAAGATGTTATAATAACTAATTTATTATTTTTCACATAAAAATTTTATCAAATTTTGTCATAAAAGTAAAATATATCTTAAATAAAATTATTTTGTATCAATATTTTTAATTAAAATATCCAACATATTCAATCCATTAAAATTCTCTGCAAGAAAATTATAATAATTTTTGCTCTCTTTTGTTTTGATTTCACTACAAAGAACAAGCGAATTTTTATCTTTAAGCCCTTTTGCTACACTTGTCCAATCAATAGAACCTTTACCAATAATTAAATGTTCATCTTTACTTCCATAATTATCATGTATATGTAAAACAGACACATATTTTCCATAATCTTCCATCAAATTAAATGATGGTGTTAAAAAATTTCTATGTCCATAATCTAAACAAATTTTAAGATTTTTGTGTAATATATTGTTAAAAATAAAAGGAATCTCTTTTTCTAAATACAAATTTTCAACACACAAATTCAAATCATATTTTTCACAAATTTTCAAAATTTTAAGTATTCTTTTTAAACCAGTTTGAGACAGCGTACAACTTTTACTTCCATTTAAATGTACAACAAAATTTTTTGTAAATTTAAAACAATCTTCAATTTGAGAAATATAAGAATCACAAATAATTTCTCCCTTTTTACCTTCTTTCCAAAAATAATTTAAATCGGGTTCAAAATAAGAACAATGGATCATTGAACATTCCAAACCTATACTCTGACCATAAAGAATTTGATCTTTCCATGACATATCTTCATTTTTATCATATATGCCAGTAAAAAACTCATCATAACCAATTTTTTTTATTGTCTCTAATTTATCTTTACAACTAATATCATTGTTAAAATATATATTTACAGACTTTCTCATTATTTCTCCTTTGTAATAAAAAAATCAATATGCTAAGTCTAGCATATTGATTTTTTTACTCAGCAATCGTATCAGGTGAATAAGAATCAACATTATCATCTTTTACAACAACTGGCATAACAGATCTGTATTTTTTAAGACCTGTTCCAGCTGGTATAAGTTTTCCAATAATAACATTTTCTTTTAAACCTAATAAATTATCAACCTTACCTTTAACAGCTGCATCAGTTAATGTTCTAGAAGTTTCTTGGAAGGAAGCTGCTGACAAGAAACTTTCAGTAGACAAAGAAGCTTTAGTAATACCTAATAAAATTCTCTTAACTGTTGCAGGAATTCCACCCTCCTGAAGAATTTTTTCATTCTCTTCATCACATCTATAAACATCAACTATTTCGCCAGGTAATAAAGAAGTATCCCCTGCTGCCTCAACTTTTACCTTCTTTAGCATTTGTCTAATAATAATTTCTACATGTTTATCATTTACTTTAACATCTTGTCCTCTATAAGTTGAAACAACCTGATTTAAAAGATATTCTTGAAGTCCTTTTACTCCTTTCATTCTTAATAAATCTGAAGGATTAATAGCACCTGCGGTTAGTTGAGTTCCTGGTTCAACGGTATCACCATTTTTAACCATAAGTACAACTGGTTTTTTTGCTTCATATTCTATATCACCTTCTCTAGATGCTACAGTAAAATAATAATATTTTGCATCTTGTTTAATTGTAAGTTTACCTGCTACTTCTGATAATAATGCCTCTCCTTTAGGTTTTCTTGCTTCAAATATTTCTTCAACACGAGGTAACCCTTGTGTAATATCAAGAGCAGAAGCAACACCACCAGAGTGGAATGTTCTCATAGTTAATTGTGTTCCTGGTTCTCCAATAGATTGAGCAGCGATGATACCAACTGATTCACCAACGGTAACCATGTTTTTATTGGACAAATCTCTTCCATAACACTTTGCACAAACTCCATGTTTACATCTGCAAGTAAATAAAGATCTAATTTGAACTTTTTTAATTCCAGCATTAACAATCTTTTCAGCTTGTTCTTTAGTAATCATTTCGTTTGCCTTGACAATTATCTCTTGTGTACTAGGATCAATAATATCATCTACAGTTACTCTTCCATAGATTCTTTCTTGTAATTTTTCGTAAACAACACCATCAACAACGAGATCGCTAACCCAAACACCTTTTACCTTTTCACCTAAATCAGCAAAACAATCATCAGTTGTGACAACAACATCTTGTGAAATATCTACTAAACGTCTAGTTAAGTAGCCAGAGTCAGCTGTTTTTAATGCTGTATCAGTAAGTCCCTTTCTAATACCACGTGCAGACAAGAAGAATTCAATTGGACTAAGACCATTTACAAAAGATGATTTAATAGGTACATCTATTTTTTCTCCGGAAGCTGTCGTTTTTAATCCAACCATACCACACAAAGAGTTAAGTTGATCTTTTGTACCACGTGCACCAGAAACACACATAATTTTAAATGGATTCAAATCATCCATACCTTCAAATAAGACTTTTTCAACTTGAGATTTTGCTTCAGTCCAATATTGAATATTATTTTTTACTTTTTCATCTAAGGTAATTAGTCCTCTCTTGAAAAGTTTTTCATTATCTAGAACTTTTTGTTCAGTCTCATTAATAATTTGTTGCTTTTCTTTTGGTTCAGCAATATCAAAAATATTCACAGTTAAAGCACCTAGAGTAGAATATTTGTAACCAGTTGCTTTAATTCTGTCAACAAGTTTAGCACATTCTGTAGTTCCATGGACATCATAGGCTTTTGCCAAAATATTTGATAAATCTTTTTTGCCAACATTACAATTAAATTCAAGTTCACAAATATTTTTAGGATCACTTCTATCTACAAAACCTAAATCTTGAGGTATTTGTTCGTTAAACAAAATACGTCCTACGGTAGTTTCAATTACTTTAGAATATTTCTTACCATCAACTTCTTTTTCTATACGAACTTTAATTTTAGCTTGAATGTGTAAGTTTTGTGTCAAATAAGCAATAATTGCCTCATCTTTAGAAGAATAAATACTTCCTTCTCCTAGTGCACCAGGCTTAATTAGTGTCATGTATGCACAACCTAATACTATATCTTGTGAAGGAGTAACAATAGGATCTCCATCAGATAATTTTAATAAGTTGTTTGATGCTAACATCAATGTTCTAGCTTCTGTTCTTGCATCAAGTGAAAGAGGTACGTGTACTGACATTTGGTCTCCATCGAAGTCTGCATTAAACGCTCCACAAACCGCAGGATGCAATTTTATAGCTCTACCTTCTACCAAAACTGGTTCAAAAGCTTGAACAGATAATCTGTGTAGAGTTGGAGCACGATTTAAGAATACAGGATGATCCTTAATTACTTCTGCTAGAATATCCCAAACCACAGGTTTTTCTTTTTCAATCATTCTTTTTGCTGCTTTGATGTTATGAGATTTATTTAAATCTACAAGACGATTCATTATAAATGGTTTAAATAATTCTAAAGCCATTTCTTTTGGAAGTCCGCATTGATACATTTTTAACTCTGGACCAACAACAATTACTGAACGTCCAGAATAATCAACTCTTTTTCCCAAAAGGTTTAATCTAAATCGACCTTGTTTTCCGCCAAGCATAGCTGTCAATGACTTTAAATCCCTTTGTTTAGAACTTTGAACAGCTTTACCTCTTTTTCCATTATCAATCAGGTTATCTACGGCTTCCTGAAGCATTCTTTTTTCATTTCTAACAATTACATCAGGGGCTCCAAGTTCCATTAATTTTTTCAAACGATTATTTCTATTTATTACACGTCTATATAAATCGTTTAAATCACTTGTCGCATACCTTCCTCCATCTAATGGAACCATAGGTCTTAAATCAGGTGGCAAAACAGGAATAACATCTAAAACCATCCATGTTGGATTGTTTCCGCTTTTTATGAAAGATTCAACAACATCCAACTTTTTCATTGCTTTAATTCTTCTCTGTCCCTTCATTGTTGCTAATGCTTCTTTAAGCGATTTTGCCTCTTTTTCTAAATCAACGTCTGCAAGCAACCTTTTTATAGCTTCAGCTCCCATACCTACTTCAAAAGCATTATCACCATATTTTTCAATAGCATCATGATATTCTTTATCTGTGATGACTTGTTTATATGCAAAATCTGTTTTCTTAGGATCTAAAATAACATAACATACATAATAAACTATTTGTTCTAAAACTTTTGGTGTCAACTCTAATAAAGTTCCTATTTTAGAAGGTACATTTCTAAAGAACCAAATATGTGTACATGGAGCCGCTAATTCAATATGTCCCATTCTTTCACGACGAACTTTTGCTCTTGTGACTTCTACTCCACATTTATCACATACTACACCTTTATATCTTACTCTCTTGTATCTTCCACATTGACACTCCCAGTCTTTTCTTGGTCCAAAAATCTTCTCGCAGAAAAGACCATCTCTTTCTGGTTTCTGAGTTCTATAATTGATAGTTTCAGGTTTTGTAACTTCACCATGAGACCACTCTCTAATTTTCTCAGGTGAAGCAATTCCAATTTGAATGGAATCAAAATTGTTTAGTTCAAACATATCAAATCCCCTTTTCTAAATTATTCATCAAAATCCCCGAAATCATCAAAAATGTCCAAATTATCTAAATTGTCATTTTTAGTACTTTCTTCAAAGACTTCGTGAAGTTCTTTATCATCTTCTTCTTGAGAAGAAATTTGAGAATCACTAAGATTCTGTGAATCAAAATCAAAAATACCCTCATCAAGATCTTTTCCTGTATCCTGAGAATTTACTGTTTGTTGATCTTGTTCATCTTGACTTAACTCATTTAAAGATATTTCTTTATTACCTTCTGTTAAAATCTTAACATCAAGTCCTAAAGCTTGTAATTCTTTTACAAGAACCTTAAATGATTCCGGTATACCAGGTTCTGCAATAGGTAAACCTTTTATAATTGATTCATAAGTTTTAAGACGACCATTTAAGTCATCTGATTTTACTGTTAACATTTCTTGTAATATATGACTTGCGCCATATGCTTCAAGAGCCCAAACTTCCATTTCTCCAAAACGTTGTCCACCAAACAAAGATTTGCCTCCAAGAGGTTGTTGTGTAATAAGAGCATAAGGTCCAATAGAACGTGCGTGAATTTTTGAATCAACCATATGTTCAAGTTTAAGCATGTACTTAACACCTACAGTAGAAAGATTATCAAAAGGTTCACCTGTTCTTCCATCGTATAATTGAACCTTACCATCTGTTCTAAAATTATTTTGCTCTAAAAGTTCTCTAATATCTTCCATAGAAGCTCCATCAAAAGCAGGAGTAGCAACCTTCCACCCTAAAGTTTTAGCAACTAAACCTAATTGAACTTCCATGACTTGCCCAATGTTCATACGAGAAGGTATACCCAAAGGACTCAAAACAATATCAAGAGCTTTTCCATTAGCCATAAATGGCATGTCTGCTTCAGGTAAAACAATAGAAACAACTCCTTTATTACCATAACGTCCAGCCATTTTATCTCCAACAGAAATTTTACGTTTTTGAGCTACAGTAACTTTTACCATCATTGTTACGCCAGGTTCTAAATCATCTTTATTTTTCTTAGAGAAAACTTGAACATCAACGACAACTCCACCTTTACCATGTTGAACACGTAATGAAGTATCTCTAACATCACGTGCTTTATCTCCAAAAATCGCCCTCAACAATCTTTCCTCTGGAGTAAGATCTGTTTCTCCTTTTGGTGTTACCTTTCCTACTAATATATCATTAGGATGAACTTCTGCTCCGATTCTAACAATACCATTTTCATCTAAGTCTTTCAGAGCATCTTCTCCTAAGTTTGGAATATCTCTTGTTATAACCTCATCACCAAGTTTTGTAGTTCTACATTTTATTTCATGATCATACAATGTAATTGATGTATAAACATCATCCTTTACAAGTCTTTCACTAATTAAAATAGCATCTTCATAATTTTGTCCTTCCCAGTTCATGTAACCAATAAGAACATTTTTACCTACAGCTAACTCACCATGATCGGTAGAATAACCATCTGTCAATATATCACCTTCAGCTATTGATTCTCCTTTTTTAACACAAGGTCGCTGATTAAAACATACATCATCATTAGCTTTAGTAAACTTAGATAAAGTATAAATATCTTCATCACCTTTTTCAGTTCGTACACGTATTTCATCCGCTGATACATAACTCACAATACCAGCACGTTTTGCCAAAATTACACAACCACTATCATGAGCAGAAACTGCTTCCATTCCTGTTCCAACAATTGGTGCTTCAGGTCGCAAAACTGGTACAGCTTGACGTTGCATGTTAGCTCCCATTAATGCACGGTTTCCTTCAATGTGACTGACAAAAGGAATTAAACTTGTCGCAACTGAAACCATTTGTCTAGGTGAAACATCCATATAATCAACTTTACTTGCAGGAACTTCCTCAATGATAGAACCATGTCTACACATAATTCTCTTATTTATGAAATGACCATTTTCATCAAGAGGCTCAATTGCTTGTGCAATATAACTTTCATTTTCAACATCAGCCATTTTATAAACAACATCTTTTGTAACAACACCAGTTTCTTTATTTATCACTCTATAAGGAGTTTCCAAAAATCCGTAATCATTAACTTTTGTATAAGCTGCCAAAGTATTAATTAAACCAATTGATTGACCTTCAGGTGTTTCAGCAGGACAAATTCTTCCATAGTGGGTAAAGTGAATATCACGAATTTCAGGATCAGCTCTTTCCTTTTTAATACCTCCAGGTCCAATAGCAGATACACGTCTTTTCTGAGTTATACCAGAAAGTGGATTCTTTTGATCCATAATCTGAGATAATTGAGATTGAGCAAAGAAATCTCTTAAAGCTTTGTTAACTGCTTTTGGATTCATAATCTGAGAAGGAGTAACTTCTACAAATTCTCTTCCTTGTAAAGTTTCTTTAACATTAACAGATAATTTTGTTACACCACTTCTAAACGCATTACAAGTTAATTCACCAACAGTTGCTACACGTTTATTAGAAAGATGTTCAATTTTATCAATACTTCCTATTCCTTCAAGGACATCAAGATAACAAGAAATAGTTGCTAAAATATCATCCATAGTTAAAGTAGTAATAACAAGATCTTTTGCATTGTTTTTTATTGCTTCAAGACGTTTTTCTTTAGTTTTATTATCTTTAAGAATTTGCATTAAAACGGGATAATAAACTTCTTCAAATATACCTAATTCTTCTTGATTACAAGGAAAAACCTCCGAAAGAGTAACTCTATTATTTCCTCTCATCAAATGACGTTTTCCATTGACTTGAACCCACACCTCATTAACACCGGCATTTTGAAGTCTTGCTGCAGATTCTTTTGAAAATTCTTCACCTGCTCTAACAATTAATTCATCATCTTTAACAATATCATCACAATTGATTAAACCAGGTAACCTTTCTTTTAGACCGAGTCTTTTATTAAACTTATACCTTCCAACTCTTGATAAATTATAATAAGCATCAGTAAAGAATGAAACGTTTAAATAACTTCTTGTACTTTCAGCAGATGGTACATCAGATGGTCTTGTCTTTCTAGAAAATTCAATCAATGCCTCTTCTTGTGTAACTTGGGTTTCTCTATCAATAACGTTTTTAATGTATCTATTATTACCAAAAACCTTTAATATTTCATCATTGGTAAAACCAAAACATTTTAAAAACAAACCAAGACTAATTTTATTTTTTCTTTCCAAAACAATCTTAAGGTTTTCATTTGCTCCCTGTTCTATTTCAATCCAAGTACCATGTACAGGTATTACTTGTGCTCTTAAAGTTGCATTATTATCTTTTTCTCTTGACATATAAACACTTGGGGCTCTAACGATTTGGTTGATAACAACTCTTTCTATTCCATTATAAATGAATGACCCCTGTTCTGTCATCATTGGGACATCGCCCATAAAAACTTCTTGTTCTACAGCTTGACCAGTTTCTTCAACAACAAACCTAGCCTTTACTTTTAAAGGTGAAGAATATGTTGCACCACGGCGTTTACATTCTTTTATATCATATTTTGGTTCAGCAAAAGGTAATATTTCTGTAATATATAACTTTGCTTTTCCAGAATAATCAGTTAAAGGAAAAAACTCATCAAGAACTTTTTTGATGCCCTTAGTTAAAAAATCATTATAAGATTTTTTTTGAATCTCAAGAAGTGGTGGAACTTTAATTAATTCATCACAATGACCGAAAGTATATCTTTCTGTTTTTCCTTGCTTTACTTTCCTTACATTAACAGACATGAAACTCTCCTTCTAATTTGTTATCTTTGTTTTCAAACATCAAAATTTAAATGACTACCATTTTACTAAAGATATAATAAAATGTTAAAAACTAAAATAAGCAAAAAAAGGACCTATGGCACAAAAAATGCCACAATAGTCCTATCCTTTTAAGTTAAAACATTGTATTATTCTCTTTCACAGTCAATTTTAGTCTTGTTTATTATAATAAATTAATTTTTTTTTGTCAAGCATTTATACATATTTTTACATATTATTAGAAAAAACAATTGATATTGATAATTATTACCAAAACAAAAATATTTAAACAAAAAATAAAAAGACTAAAACAGTCTTTTTATTTTACCCAAAATAAATTTTCTTCGAATACCAATGATGAAAAATTACCATTATTAATTTTCCATATTTTTGTTGAAGGTATTGTACTCATTTCGTCTTCTAAGAGTTCTTGCCCTGTTGATAAATTTTTATAGATAACATCCATGCCTGCATCTGATGTTTTTGCATATACCTTGTAATCAACACCATTATTATCCCTTAAAATTTCCACTTGTTTTAAATCTGCAATATTAAAATATAAATTTTTTGAACTGCATCTATATATTTGATTATCGCTTGCATCTACAACAAATTCTATTGTTTCTTTACTATTTTCATCAATTATTCTTTCAAAAGTATAATTTCCTGTTATATAATTGTACGTTAAATTGTCAATTTTAATTATTTGAGTGCCTTCTTTAACATTACTACAGAAAAATTGATTACCAAATAAATTATTTAATGCACTCTTACTTGTTATAACATTTGCTCGACTTGATCCAAAATATTTTGAATAATTAACAGAATCTTCACCATAGTTATTAATAATTAACCCCATTGGAGCGGATTTAAATTTTGTTGCAAATGTAACCATACTTGGCCTATATGAATTATTGTATATTCCATTTGTATCATCGGTACCACCGGAAACAATATTCTCAGAGTTTGCACTTACATTAACACCAGAATCTCCACTATCAGATGTTTCACTAGAACTACTACCATATCCATAATAGTAAACATCAACAATATTAGAATTAGAATAAATATTATATGAATATGTTGGAGCACTTGTTTGGGTTATTGTATTATCTTCTTTTAAATAATTAGCAAAATCCTGAACTTCTCCTAAAGCACGAGTGTCATAAACTTTGGCAGAAATTTTAGAAGTAGTATAACAATTATACATCTTTGGTGCTCTCTCTGTTTTAGCAATCAATCCTCCTACTGAAGCGGTAGATTTTACACCAGATGTAGTTGTTTCAACAAACAAGTCAGCCAGACAATAACTATTTGAAATTGTAATTGATGAATTTCTCATATTAGACACATTTGCTACAATTCCTCCCAAAATAGGATCAGCAACTTGACCTGTAAGTTTTAGTTGATTTTCTTTTATAGCTACACTATCAATTTTTAGAGCAGAAGATACTTCTCCGACTGCACCACCTAATTTTGATATAGCTGTTATTTCTGCATTTACTATACAATTAGATATTTTAGATGTAGTAGAAGTAGTTGTTGAAACCGTTCCTGCAATACCTCCTACACTAGTAATATATCCATTTGAAGAACTTAATGTCGTTGTTCTAAAGCTTTGTTCCATAACAGCACTATCAATAGTTCCACCGGCAAGTAAACCTGTAATACCTCCCACAGCAAGCGCTGTTCTTGGAGTTACAGAGAAAGATGATTCAATATTATTGTTATTTGAAACTTGTGTATAATATAAGTTTCCTAAAACTTCTCCAGTTACATATCCACCATAAAGATATGCTTTAATATTTGAAGATGAAGGAACATCAACATAAGTATAGTAAACACTAGCGTATTTCCCTATACCACCAAAAGCAAAACCAGCACGTCCTCCCATAACTGAAGTAACTTTACTAACTGTAGAAGCATACACTGTTCCATTTCCCAAAAATCCTACCAATCCACCAGCATAAGAAAACTCTGAATCAGATAAATAAGAATCATCATAACTTGAATCTGCTTTTGGTAAATAACTTGCACTTACATTTACACTGCTTGTTATGTCTTTAATAATATAAGAAGATATCGCCTTACCAATTACACCACCAACAAAGTTTGTGCCGGTAACGGTTATATTGCTATCATTATTAGATGTTACTGAAATATCATAAATATTACCAAACTTTAATACACCTGCCAAAGTTCCAACACTTGTAGTATTTGTAAATGCAACTTGTTTAGGGATTATTGTAAGATTTTTAACTACACCTAATTTACTTGAAGAGTATCCAATTTGTGCAAACAAGCCCGCAGAAGGTAGTTTCTCCATACTAGCTAAACTTACACCGGATATTTTCATTCCATTACCCTCAATCGAACCGGCAAAAATAACTTTATATAAATTTGAAAGCCCCTCATATGAATTATAATCAATATCGCTTATTATTCGATAATTAGAAGTATTTATTCCACTTATAGTTGTTTGTTCTAAAATTTCACTTTCCATCGTATTTGCATTATACAATAATCTAGGATTATGAATCGAACCTCTGTTTGGAGCACTGCTATCATCAACATAATAATATTTTGTAACTCCACTTGTTTCATCAACTTCAGAATAACTAAAATTCTTAATAGATAAAGTAGATATATTAGGACTTATCAATTCAAGTCTATTCCTAGCAAATGTCATTTTTTCTGTATCATAAACTGTATTTGTTTGATTTTTTCCATCTTCACCCTCAATAATAATTTTATCTGTACTAGGAATATAATCTACAAATGTATCTGATTGTCCACCATCTTTTGAGAAGAACCAAATAGCCCTAGTTCCCATATCTGTTTGGTAAGAATAATTTTCAAAATTTTCTGTTAAATTTGCAAATCCTATAGTATTCAATCTTTCAATACCACCAATAGATGTTGTATCAACTAAAGAAGTATTTATATCTTGACTTTCTTCATAGAAATAATAACAATCAGAAAAACTGCCTTTTAAACCATCTAGAGTATCATATCTAGCAAAACCTGCAGAAACTGCACGCTCATTACGCAAAATAGACATAGAAAAAGATCTTTCAATATCACCACTATTATAGAATACAAAACCCGCCATATTAGAAGATGCTTGACTTAAATCAATATCCGTATAGCAATCAGAAATTTTTCCTGCATTCTTATAAACAAAACCTGCAAATTCTAACGTAGATATTATATAACTATCTTTATCTGTACTATAAATACTTGAATCTGACGATTGTCCTGCAACATAACTAGTAATAATCTGTCCATTTTCTGAATTTGAAATAGCAAAACCAGCAACATGTTGATCAAATTGAGAGTTGTTTATTAATTTTCCACCTTTAAAATAACTTGCAGCAACTTTACCATAATTTTCAGCAACAACACCTGCTGTATTGTATGGAGATTTTACATTAATTGAAACCCTACAATTTGTTATATAACCATTATTAGTACCAGCAAGACCACCTATATAACTGTTAGAATTAAGTGCATTATCAGCCTTAACTGTTATATAATAATCTGTTGATTGATTTTTATCTGTGTAAATTTGACAATTTGTTATAATACCTGAATTTTCAGCAACAAGTCCTCCAAAAATAAATCTATCAGAAGTTGTAACAAACTTAACAGTTCTTAAACCTTCTAAAGCGTATGTTTTATCTGATTGATCAGTATTAAAATCGCTTCCATCAGTAGCTGCGGTGAAATTAACATTAACATTTTTAATTATTGAATTTTCCGATAAAGAACTGAAAACGCCAATATTTATTAAATTACCCATATTATACTCACCAGCAAGATTTATAGTATGTCCATTTCCATCAAAAGAAGCAAAGTTACCTGTAATAGGTGTAAATGCTAAGGTTGTTCCATCATCACTTGTTTTATTTGGTAAAGTTATATCATTTAGCAGTATATAATACCCTCCTTCCTGCATGTTGATAAAATCATTATAATCATACAAAGGAATTGGACTTTCCTCACTACTTGAAGTAAATACATTTAACACAAAAGTAGTCTTAATTGTTTGTGCTTTATTTGTATCGCCATTTGGTTCGTCATATTGATAAATTCCATTTTCAATTTTATAAGCAGTTTGGAAAGTAAAATAATAAAATCTATCTGAAGGATTGTGCGTTTTTGAAGGAATTATATCTAAACCGTTATATTCAAAATAATAATTTGACCCAGTAAAAGCTAATCCATTTTCATAACCCATATTATACAATTTTCTTTCTGTTGAATTGAACTTATCCTCATCTTTTGCAGCACTATAATCTGGTTGAACATCAGAAATTAAATTTGTATAAACAGTCCATTGACCATTTTTAGCCAAATCTATCATAAACTCATTAATTTCTTGTAAAATTTCATTATTTGTATAATCATACTCAATATAATCAAACAAATCAACAGCAAATGTTGTTTTTGTCCCCACTTGAATATTAATAATTCCATCATCCATTCCACTAATCAAATCAGTATTTATCATATCCATAGCATTGAAGTTTAAAATATACTCATTAACTACTATATTAGTTTTACTGCTTGCCTCTCTAACAATATCGCCATCACTTTGTGTTGCTAAAACATTTATATCAAATATATTTTCACCTTGATAATTTATTGTTCCAGATGTGATTTGTAAATAATATTCTCCATTTTCTTGAATAATAGATGCGATATTATTATTTGAAAGAGAAAGTTCTACATTATCAACATTAAAACCATAAGTATTTATATTAAGTTTATATTTTAATCCTCTAGCTAAATTATAAGAAGCATAGTAACCACCTTGATTATAGCTTGACATTTCTTTATCTTCTATTTCAACAGCAACAAAATTTTGCAACTTGATGGTTAAATTCTTATCAACACTATAAATAATGTTTCCATCTTTCACAAAACTAATTTTAATTTTAGAAACTGAGCCATCAACAACGTTTAAAGATCCCATATCATACTGAATATAAATTACTCCATTATAAACTTCATAAATATTCTTGCCATCTTTTGTTTGATTATAAACACTAATAATATCATCTAAAGTTAACTTTATTCCTTTGCTTGTTGAAGATCCCGAAATATTCTTTTGATCAAAAAGTTTTTTAACTGAACCCGTATCACCAATAGTAGTATTGTTGTTTCTTGCTAAGAAACTGAAATTAGCAGAGGCATTTCCATCATTACTATTACTTTCATCATTTTCAATTAAAATATAATCAAAATCACTATCTGGAGGAGATATAGTAATTGAAAGTAATCCACTTTCTCCAGGAAACGCATAATCCGACACAGAAGGTAAACTTCCATTTGAATTTGCTTCCGTTAGAGAAGTATAATTATCTATAACAACTGAATTTACATTAGTTTTCTCAAAAAATATTTGAATAGTTGTTGAAATAGCAGAGTTTGTACCTGATTGAATATTTAATGTATATACACCATAAATATTATTTTGATATCTATTTTTATACAATTGAGAATTTGTATTAATAGAAATTGTCATTGTATAAACGTAATCATAATTTCCAAAATCATCAGGTTCTTTACCATCTTTTGATTTAAAATCTACATTAAATAATGCATCACCCTCACTACATAGATAATTTAATCCACTAATATCCCCCTGTAAGTTTTCATTATTAAAATCAACAATATAATACTTAGGTTTTTCATTATCTATATTATTATCGGTTGAAGTAATTTTTATTTCATCTTTAACAATCTTACTTGTGTAAATCGTTACCTCATTATAATTTACATTATCTAAACTTAAAGCACCATATTTATAGTCAACTTTAATATTGTTTAATTCTTTATTAATTTTAGAATAGAAAACGTAATCGTTTAAACCCTCCGTAATTGTAAGTTGTAAAACTGGATTTATTGTTAAAGAATATATTTTTTGTTCTGTTTTTGAATTTTTCCTAAAAGTTATAGTAGATCCAACAACGCTAATATCTAAACCATCTTCTTCTGAAACATTTGCGGTAATATTGCTATTTCCAATTAAATTAAACACTATACCATTAAGTGAAACCAATCCATTTTTATCGGAAATAAAACTAGACTCTTCTGATAAAACAATATCTGCATCATATCTAGGTAAAACATAGACTGATGAACTTTCATTACCTCTCAACTCTATTGTAGAATCATCCATAGCCACACTTGATGTTGATTCGATAGGATATAGAATCGAGTTCTTTTTATTGTTATCATCTTCTGAACTTTCAGAATTAAAATAATTCACAACATAAATGTAGAAATTTAAAGCATTATTAGAGTTCAAAACACTTGTAGCTGATATTTGAGCCAATCCTGTTTTTTTAACAGTAATTAACCCATTTTGATCAATGGTTAACACATCTTTTGTTTTTGATACAAATGAAATTTCACCATTCACAATAAAAGGATATAAACTATTTGATTTATTTGAATAACTTACCTTGTTTAAATATGTATCAAGAGATTTTTGTGCTTCTGTAATATCTACATCTCCCGCAACACTTCCTACTTTAAAATAATACATGTAAAAAATCTGGTATTTATTATCGCTATCGCTTTCACTAATCATTTTATTGTTAAAAGCCTCTGACACAGATAAATCTTTCTCATTTCCCTTTTTAAAGAAAGCTTGTGCTACAACATTATAAACACTGTTATTTAAAGCAACTACAACAAAATCGCCATAATAAATTTCTTTATTAGAATATTCTATAGTAATATAGTTATCATCATCTGGAATAATCATAGATCTTCTTGAAGAAAGATATGTTAAAACATTTACATATTTTCCACTTTCTTCATCATTTAATCCTTTCATAACATCTATACCTGGATTTTTATTACCAAATGCGATATAATCACTATCTGTTAAATAATTTGTATTAAATAATTCTCTAGCATAGATAATAACCATAGATGATTCTTCTCCTGTTTTACCATCATCTACAGCTTGAATGGCAAAAGCAGATGTTGTAGTGGCACCAACTAATGCGTCAATATTGGATATTACTGCAACACTAGGATTACTTTCTCCTATAGTTTGCCCACGAACAAAAGTACGTGCAGTGATTCCAGTCAAAGCAATATTTTTAATCAATTCACTATAGTATCCTACAACACCACCTATATAACCATATCCCCAAATCTCACCACCGACAATAATACCTTGTCCTGCTTGATAACTATTTTCAATAGCTGCATCATCTACAGTTTTATATTGTAAATAAGGTGTATAGGTTAATGTCTGATTTTCAAATTTGTTATAACCACCTTGAATCACACCACTTAGTTCAAAACTTTCTCCTACAGAAATTGATGTGGATTTATTCTCTCCCACCAATCCGCCAATAAAGCTACTATTTAAAATATTAGTTTTATCTGGTGTAGCTTTTATGAGAGAATAAGCCATATAATTTGTATAACTGCTGTATGTTTTAGATAAACTGTCAATTTTTTTAATTATACCATCATTATATCCTGCAACACCACCAATACGATTATAGTGATTTATATCATTTATATTTGTATAATAAACATTCATAAAATCGTTCATGTAAATTAATATTTTGGGTGTTAAGTTTGTATATAAGTATGTCTTTTTAACTACTCCATTTAATTCAACTTCAACAACTTCATCAAATTCTTTACTTCTTGTAGTTGATTCATCATCCTCAAATAGTGTGAAATCCTGTAAAATCAATCCGCTATTTTGACCAACAACGCCTCCTACATTTCCACTTGTAAAGTAAATGTTAGAAGTATTTAATGTTACTCCAATGTTTATTAATGAACCATTATTTATTCCAGCTATTAAACCAATATAAACATTTTCTTGCTTGTTATCGTTATCACCAATGTTAATTTTACCTTCAAAAGAAATATAATTAATATATGCACCAGATGATATTTTACTAAATATTCCATAATAATGATTTACTAAATCATCATTTACAGTTTCATCAATGGAATTTGTAATTTCTATTCCTGTTACTTTGGCGTACTCATTAACACCAATAATAGACCCTTTCAATTCACCTAATGGTAATTGATTTGAAATTAATGATAAATCTACTGTTGTATTAATTTTGTAATGAGCAGAAAGATTATCTTTTATTGCTAAAAATTCACTTGCATTTTGAATAGTAAATCTATTTTTTTCTGTCCCATTTGCAAAGTTAACAGTTATTTCCTTAACTTTTTCTGCATATTGGTTAATAATATTTCCAGCTGAGTCTAACCAATCTGCAGCAACTAAAGATAAAGTCCCCCGCATAGTTTCAGTATAAGTTTCTGCATATTTTATAAACTCTTCATTTACTTTTAAAGTTATTTGATACTTTTTATTACTTTCAATATAATTATCTTTTGTAAAAGGATCAAACATTGAATAGGTATTTTCATCAATTGTAATTTTTCCACCAGTAAATATCGCAACTATTTCAGGATTTGTAGCTTCTTGTGAATTAGTCGCATATGCAATTAAACTTTGTTCTCTCAATAATGTTGAAAACTCCAAAGTATTATCAATTAGAGAGGATTGTAAAGTTATAGCTTTAACTTCTTGATATTCATAAATTTTAATATTAACAGTAAAAGAATATGTAAACCCATATTGCCTTACATGAGCAATCAATATTATACTTGAAGATGTATAATTCGAATAAGCATTAAAGGTCATTGAAGAAGTATCAAATGTACCTATAGAACCCAGTGTATAAACATTTGTTTGAGATGCAGAATAATACATCTTGTCTACTTTTTTTCCATTTTTGTATATTTTAATAGAATCAAGAGCAGATTCCCAATAAACATATTCTAAACTAAAAGAATCTTCAATATAATTTTCTGTAGCAGGATTATAAAATAGGTAAGCATTAGTATTTTGAACTGATGCTGTCAACTTTAATGTTCGTACATCAGATCTATTTGTATTTGAATAAACATATCCATAAGAAGCCTTCGTATTTGAAGAATAATCTCCCATTCCATCTTGAATTTTGAATATACTTAAATTTTCAACAAAATTATATGACACAATTTTTATTACGTATAATTTACTTATTTCTATTCTTGTAAAATTGTTAATCTGATATCCATATATAGTCAACTCAATTTGCCCTGAACCATTTTGTTTGAGGTATACATTAAAGTTTTTATTATTGTTTTGAGCTTCACCTAATTGTACTACTTGAGAAGTTAACTTAATTTCAATACTTCTTATAGCTGTTGAGTTCTCATCATTATTTGAAATTACACTAATATCAAAATAACCATTGTTGTTTTTATTTAAAACATAGAACATTGTTGAAGCTGGTGTATCTTCTGTCGCAGGAGTTATAATTGTATTATTAATAATTCTTTGTTCATTAATAGTTTTTACTGAAATATCATTTAATGATTCTAAAACAGTAATTGTAATTGAGATTTGCTTTCCATTATCAATGCTAATGGTATAAGTAGCTACCCCCTTTTGTTTAGGTTCGATGTTAAAATTTAGATAATAATCATTTCCTTCTAAAATATAAGGATTATCTTTGTCGTAACTAAAATCTACAATATCATTTCCACTTGTTAAATCGAAATTTATTTGAGAAAACTCCGCATCGGCAAACAAGTCCTTAAATTGCAAAGGTTCGGAACTATTAACATCTATATAAATATTTTCCTTAAACTCTTCAGTTTTATAATCAAGTTTTGTTGCACCCTTAACAATTTTATAGTTTATAGATGTAGACATATAATCTTCTTTTATAATATTAAATTTCAACTCAACCGGCAATTTTTTAACAACCTCAGTAATTTCAGTACCTTGAATACCTTTAATAAAAACAATGTCTTTTAGGTTTGTAATTTTAACAATTTCGTTTGAATAAACAGTGTTTTTATATTTAAGTTGTAATCCAGAATCTGTCAAATCTATAAGTAAATATTCATATTCAGCACTTGTAGGTACCACAGAAAATTGAAAACTTTGCCATCCAAAACTATCACCAGCATAACTATTATAAAATATAAATTCCTTGTTAATCTCATTTAAATCTACATTGTTTATGTGTAAATTTTTTGGAATTACTTTAACTTCAACTGGAATTGAATATGTGTAATTAACATTATTATCATTACTATTTTGAAATCCATCATAATAAAAAGTAACATTAAAATTGGTCTTTGCAATATCACCAGTATTAGAATTTACTTGAAAATAATACGTTTTAGTATCTCCAATTACAATTGTACCTATTAATGTACTATTAATTACACTATCATTTTCAGCTTTTGATTTCATTAACAACAACTCATTTGATGATTGAATCGTAACTTCAAGATATGCAGTCAAAAATTGAGCTTTCTCACCAATAAATACACCGTTTTCTATTGCAGAAATGTAGTCTGGAATAAGTGTAATTACGCTTCTATCAATATCATCTATTTTGTAAGAAGATTCTGTGCCAGGAATATAATTCATATTTACAATTTGATAACCATAGTCATATGAGATGCTATCAAAATCGATATCCAAAAGAACATAAAAGCTCCTTTCACAAAAAATTGTTTCATCTAAATCGTTTACATAATTCGCTAAAAAAGTAAACTTTTCACCAGGAGTTACTGGAGAAACTTTATTTGTGTCAAAAACATATATGCCTTCTTCATTTTTTTCTACTTTAACAAATTGATATTTTGTGTTTTCACTTCCAATAACTATAGTTCCAGAATCTATTGTATAGAAATTATTTTCCCCATCGGTAAATATCAAATAATATTGATTTTGATAGTTTAAAAGTTCAATACTCACAAAATTATTTATTAGATTATTATCTTTCATTAAATCTTCTAAAACCAGTTTATTATCCTCTTTAACCTTTCCATAAAAGTAGTAATTTAATTGTCTTTCGGTAGACTCTTCCATAAACACGAAATCAGCAGAAGATGGAGTCAAACTAGAATTTGGAGATAAGTATAAAGAATTAGAACCACTCTCAATTTTATCACTATATTGCTTCACACTTATGGAAACACTTGTGGTCTTTCCTCCCTCAATTGTTGAGACATCTAAATTAGAGTTTCCTCCTCTCAAGCCTGTAATCATATATGTAGTAGAATAATCATTATTTGCAATCATTTCCACAGAGCAAACTTTAGGATTAGATAAAGTAAAACTTAACCCTTTATCCATAGAACTTACTGGGTTTTCTATTGTAAACACTATAGATTTTTGTTCTCCTACATACACTTCTACTACATCTTGTGAAACAGTCAAGCTTGTTAAAGAATAATCATTATTCCCACATGCAACAAAAAGGAAGCTCGTTAAAACAAGCAATAAACTAAATATAAACATACTTAATTTTTTCGTTTTTGTCATAAAACTTCCTTTTTAAACTTTATTTTTTTGTTTCTATAATTGATTTTACGTATGGTAAAGGATTTATTTGTACCATTGTTCTTGATGTAGGAGAAGTAATAATAAATGCCTGTCCTACGCTTGCACTAACAATTCTATTTCTTTCTTCCTTATTAATACCTCCAGAATTTTTGTAAAGTTCAATTAAGTCATTTACATCATTTGGCGATAACGAGAAAATTAATGAATATTGACACGCATTAATAACTGCTGTAGATTGACGTTTAATTTCTTCAGATCCAACAAAGTCATTAATATTTTGTGTAATTACTATCTGCATTCCACCATATTTACGAATACGTTTAGCCATTGAGGTCATGAAATTCAACGCAATTGGAAATTTAGGATTAATGAATAAGTGAGCTTCATCTACTACAACAATGATTTTTCTGTTTGTTTTATGTAAATCATTGTAATCTTTGTTATTAATAACTTCACTTTCAATATATTTGAAAACAAGCAACATTTGAGCAGAAGTAAGCATATCATTATTTCCAGCAAACAAGGATTGAAAATTAAAACAAACAAAATTTTCGTTTGTTTCAATTGATGTTGGTCCATTCCACAAGTTAGAATTTCTACCACCCTTTGCAAATTTTCTTAAATATGCTTCAGCAACCCTAAGATTATTTAAAACATATTCTTCTTTTGCAGTCTTTAACTTTTCTTGTAACAACTTGTACAAGTCATCAAACGTAGGATAGTCCTGTGGTTTTAATTTTTTTAATTCAGTATTTTCATTTATGTTAAAATTATTGTATAATTCAAGAACCAACGAATTAATCATCTCAAAAGCATCACTTGAGATTCCATGAAGAATTGTCCTTAAAAATTGCTCCAAGAATTGTAAGTGTTGATTAAACGAATCATCTACCTTACCATTCTTATTTTTATCCTTATCTTCTGGTTCTATTTTATCATCATCATCGTCTTTATCTAAAGCACGAATTACGTTGAAAGGATTAATTATACCCTGTAAAGAGGTACCAACATCGATAAACTTACCCTGCAATTGTTCACAAAGTGGCGCGTATTCTTTTTCTGGGTCTACAATAAAAATTTTAGTATTATCAGCAGCAAAATTTGCTAGCAATGTTTTTGTTGAGAAAGATTTACCAGAACCTGACTTCCCAATAACCATCATATTAGAGTTTACTCTTTGAGCATCTCTTTTAAAGAAATCAATAAAAACAGGATACTCATTGTCGCCAAGATAAAACCCAGTATCATCTTGTAATTCTGAAGAAATAAATGGGAATACTCCGGCTAAAGTATATGTAGGAATACCTCTTTGTAATTCTTTAATATTATCTCTCATTGATATTCCCGTACTGATAAAAGCATCAATTTGTCTAGAGAAAAGTTCTGTATAGCGAAAACCTTCTTGCTTTAATACCGATTTAACATCTTTTCTTGCTGAATCTTCACAAGTGATAAAAGTATTAACATCATAAAGTTGCTGATTACTATTTTTAAGTTCTGCCAAAAGATTTCTTAATGTTTCAAGGTGTGTTTGAAGCTCAATTCTAGTACTACTTTTACCTGTTTTATAAAGTTTAGTTTCCATATCCATTATGGCTTTATCAATCTTCTTTTCAGATTCATATTTAGGAGCTTTTTTAAACTTCATAACAACCTTAGTTCTATCAAGTAAGAAAAAAGAAGCTCCCCAAGCATTTCCAACCTGCAAAGGATATTCCGTAATTGCATAGGTTCTGTAATTATTTCCATCAATATTGTATTTAGCAGAAGAAAATTTTATGGTATTAGGAACAGCCCAATCAATAAACTCTGAAAATGGTACGCTTTCAAGATCTCTCTCATTAAACTCTCTGTTGTAATTAGCTCTTAAAAAAATTGCAAGTTCTGCTCCAACCAATCTTTTTGCAGTAACAGGAGTTAAAGCTGTAGCTAAAGAAGATATCATACCATTTACAGTATTTTCCAAAGCCTCAATATCCCTACCCATAACAACTAAATAAAAATAATCTTTATAAATTTTATCAGTTCTATTTTTATTCTCAATAAAAGACACCCTTTCTTCAAAAATAGGAGCTCTTGCATCAATTTCTGCTTGAGACATTTGTTTCTCGTACAATTGATCTAGTAATCTATCATATTTTTTATTTTCATTATAAGCATAATTATCTAAAACCATTGCTTTATTAATTTTGACAATCTCACAAACCTGATTTTCATCTAACCTTCGCAAGGCATTTCCAAAACCAACATCAATTACATTATTTTGATTATATTCATTCAAAAGATCAAAAAGAATTGGTTTTATTTCTAAAACCTCGGCAAAATAACTCCCATATGAAATACATCTATCTTGGTATATTGATTCAAAAGGAATAATATCTTTTATATTTGCTTTTCCTTTTGCTGGTTTCTTTTCATACTTTTTTTTCTGCATCGAAAATTTAGACATATGCGCAAGTGTGACATAAAATCTATCACTATCTGCAATCTTAAAAAAGAGCGAAATACCCAAAATCGCCCAAACCAAAGCTATCCAAATGTGCCCAGGAAAATTGGATGCAGCCAACACAATCAATATTGCAATAGCTATGATTGCAATTATAAGATCTATTCCAGTTACTCCTTTTACGAATTCAAGTTTAACCTTTGTTCTTCTAGGAACTATTCTAACCATATAAACCTCGCTAATTTATTTTACTACAAAATAAATCAAAAATACAAACGATTACACGAGATTTAACCAAATTTATAGAATAAAATATTCTATAAGATAAAATTACATAATTTGGTCATAGAATATTATCATTCACTGTAAAAAAATAATAAATTTAACTTGTTATGAATTTTTGCCTTATAAATAACGTTTTGTGTGATTTTTTCATATTTTTTTATAATGATTTCATTGTTATAACCAAAAATATCAGCTTTTGCTTCTCTTCCTATCAAAATTTTTTCATTTGCAATTAATTTTATTGGCTTTTCAATTTCTTTAGACTTATTTAAATCGTAGAAATTGTTATTATTAATTTGTTCTATAAACACTTTTGGAAGATTGTTTTTTGATTTAAAATCATATCTTATTGTATTTTTACTTCTTTTACCATAAATAATACAATCTTTACCAACTTTAAAAATAAATTTTACTGGTATTTCACACTTGTTTGTAATTATTTTTTTTATCAATTTGCCACAAAATAGTACATCTTCAACATTACCTAAAAAAAGTCCTTCCTTATTAAAAACACTTTTCCCTATAGGATTAGAAAAATTCTCAGAAAAATATAGTTGAAGTAAATTGTTGTTTTCAATCATTAAACACTCATTATTCTTTGACTTTATATCATCATAAATAATAGAAAAAGTTTTTTCACTTTCATCATCAACTATTACAAATTTTTCAATTTTTTTAAAATCATCATCATATATAATATCAAGCACATATCCAACTACGCACCCGTTTTCAATAGATATAACTTTTTTTGAAATATAATCACTTGCTTTTTCCATAGTAATAATCTATTTGGGTACTTTAAATTTTATAACTAAATTACAAAATTAGATAAAATTAGCAAAATACTTATACTTAAAATTTAATTTCTTTGACTTAGATGATCGCTTGTGCTATAATGCTAGCGAAGGAGTTAAAAATGACTAAATTAAATAAAATTACTAAAGATATGACGATAGATGATGTTATAAAACTAGATGAACGATTAGGAGATGTTTTTATGGGATTTGGAATGCATTGTATATTTTGTCATTTAGGAATGGATGAAACAATTGAAGAAGCTGCAAATGTACATGAAATTGATGTCGACTTCTTAGTTAAAAAATTAAATGAGGTTTATAACGATCAAAAAAATAGCAAATAATTTGCTATTTTTTTAATATAATTCATTCTTTATTTTTGTCAACAAAATGTCAATTCCTCTTTTTTCTTTAGTACTTATTAATACTTCATTTTCTTTCAATAAAATTGGTTTATTTAATAAATCAGATTTATTATAAACTACTATACGTTTTTTAGTCGCCCCAATTTTATCCAACAAATCCTCAGTTATTTTCATATTTACTTGGAATTCTTTTTCACCATTTTCTTCGTTGTTTAAAGAAATATCAACCACATGTAACAACAAATCTGCATCAACAGCTTCTTCTAATGTAGAAGAAAAAGCATCAATTAACTGATGTGGCAAATCACTTATAAATCCAACCGTATCTGTTAAAATAGCAAATTTTCCACCCCCTAAATAAAGTTTCCTTGTAGTTGTATCTAAAGTAGCAAAAAGCTTATCATCTGTATATATACTCTCTTTTACCAATAAATTTAACAATGATGACTTTCCAACATTTGTATAACCCACTAAAGCAATTTTAGGAACAGTAGATTTTAATCTTTCACGTCTGGAAGCTTGTCTTTGTGTTTTTATCTTTTCAATTTGCTTTTCTAGCATTTCCATTTCTTGTTCTAAAATACGTCTATTTAATTCTAACTTTGTCTCTCCCGGTCCTCTCATTCCAACCCCAGCACTTCCAAACCTTCCGCTTGTTCCTTGTATTTGAGATAATCTAGGAAGAAGATATTTATCTTGAGCTAGTTTAACTTGTAATTTAGCTTCTTTTGACTTTGCTCCTTTAGCAAAAATATCAATAATTAGTCCCACACGGTCGACAACTTTTACACCAAAACCATCTGAAAGGTTTTTCATTTGAGAACCTGTAAGCGGATAATCAACAATAACAACATCAATAATTTCATTACATGAAACAATATAGTTTTTTATTTCTTCAACTTTTCCTTTACCTATTATAGTTGCCTTATTAAATTCTTTAATGACTTGGTAATAATTTTTAACAACGTTCAAATCAGCAGAAAAACACAACCTATTTATTTCATCGGTCTTTCTTTTAATGCTTTCATTTTTTTTTAAACAAACAGTAATAACAACTGCATTTTCTTTTAATTTTTCCATACAATTTAATTATAAATAATTAAACAATCAAAATCAAGTTTTTAATCACTGAAGACAATATTTTTATCATAAACACTTATAACAACATTATTAACTTCCCCATTTCTCCCAATTAGAGTAAATGCCCAAAACAAATCACCCAAGCCTTCATCATTCTTTTTTAATATTTTTAAATAACATTCTCCATTAAATTTGCTATTTTCTGATAATTTTTTAATTTCATTTTTTAATAACTTACTAGAAATTTCTAAAGCTTCTTTATAACTCACCTCAAAATCATTGCTTAAGTTTTGGTATTCAATTTTATAATCACCATAAAGCAAACAAATTTTATCGTTCTCTTTTAGTGCATAACCAATATCTGCCATATACAAACTATTTGAAGGATTATAAAACAAAATTAATTCTAAAATTTCATTATTAACAACAATTTGAACAGATATTTCGTCTTGAACAGACTTAATATCTAAAACCACTAAAGAAAATTCACAAACTTCTTGGTGAACTCCATCTATAAAATAAGGTGTTTCCCTATACCCAATACTTATTGATGAATTAATAAAACTATTATTTTCATCTTTTCCTTCAAAATAAATTTCTGTAATTTCACTCATATAACTATCTATCGTTGCTAATTTGTTACACGCAAAAAGAATAAAAGAACATGTCAAAATTATTATAACAACAAAATTTTTTTTCATTTTTACCTCTTAATAACAATATGTTTGTGTTTTTAAAAAAATGTGTTATTCTTATCGTAGGAGAAAAATTATGAAGGATTTAAAATATTTTATAAACAAAGCGTTAAATGAACACTTCGCTTTAGGAGCTATTAACTTTAATAATATGGAAACAATACAAGGGATTGTTGAGGCTTGTAAAAATTGCAACTCACCTGCTATTTTAGCAGTTAGTGAAGGAGCTTTAAAATATATGGGCGCAAACTATGTTCGAGCTTTATTTGATGCTGCAAAAAAAGATTTTCCTTATATATATTTACATTTAGATCATGGAAAATCTTTCGAAGTTTGTAAAGATGCTATAGACTTGGAATTTGATAGTGTTATGATAGATGGAAGCAATTTAAAATTTGAAGACAATATTTTATTAACAAAAAAAGTATGTGAATATGCTCATAAATATGATAAAGTTGTGGAGGGAGAACTTGGTCAATTAAAAGGTGTAGAAGATGATATAAAAAATAATGCTCATATTTATACCGACCCACAACAAGCAAAAACATTTGTAGAAAAAACTGGTGTTGATATGTTAGCTATCGCAATAGGAACTAGTCATGGAGCTTATAAATACTCTGGTGAACAAAAACTAGAATTTGAAATTTTAAAAAAGATTGAAAATCTTCTTCCTAATTTTCCACTTGTGCTCCATGGTGCTTCAACGGTTGATAAAAAAATAGTAGAAGAATTTAATAATTATGGGGGTAATCTTAAAAATGCTTCAGGAATTCCAGAAAATTTATTAAAAATAGCTGTAAGCAAGCACAATATAATAAAAATAAACACAGACACTGATGTTAGACTTTCTATGACTAGTAAAGTAAGAAAGGTTCTTGCGGAAAAAAACACTGAATTTGATTTAAGAAATTATTTAGGAGCTGGAAGAAATAATATTACTTCTACAATATCAGAAAAAATTATTAATATATTTTTATCTAATGATAAGATTTAAAAAAAGAACAATTAAATTGTTCCTTTTTTATTTTTTATGTGAAAATATTTAATTTTAGTTGCCTCTCCGCCCCTTATATGCTTTTCGGCAAAATTTTCATCTAAAACTTTTTTTACAGATTTATATAAAGCAAAATTTATTTTTTTTAACTTTGATGAAATATAATTGTGGACAGTACTCTTGCTATATCCATAAATTTTAGCAGTATTTCTTATCGTATCATGCGTTGAATAAATATGATTTGCCATATCTATAATCAAAGAATCCTGTTTTTCATTCATTATAGCCTCCATGTGATATTTTTATGAATGAAAAACAAACAATATGTCTAAAATTGTTGAAACATAAAATAAAAGGAGAGAAATTCTCTCCTTTTACTACTTATTTATGTATTCATCAATTACTTTAACTATCTGAGAAATTGTTTTTAATTCGTCTAATTTATCATCGGGAATTGAAACTTTAAATTCATCTTCAAAACTCATTAACAATTCAACCACATCTAAAGAATCAGCACCTAAATCTTCGATTACATTTGCTGTATCAGAAATATCATCTGTAGATATACATAATTGATCGGCAATGATTTTTTTAACTTTATCTATAGTATTCATACATACCTCCAATGTCGATTATAACATATTATTTTCAATATGTAAATAAAAAACACAATTTAAAATTGTGTTTTTTATTTTGTTGAATTTTTAAAAAATATTTTATTTTTGTTGCAAATCTAAGTAATTATTTGGATCAACATGATCATCATTAAGTAACAAAGTAAAATGCAAATGTGAACCCAAATCTAATTCACCATTAGCACTATTGGATGCTATACCTATTTTTTCACCTGCACTTACTTTGTATCCTTCACTAACTAAAACGTTTTCATCTAACGAAGAATAAATAGATTTAAAACCATCAGAATGTTCAATTGTTACTTTATAGCCATCAAGATAATTATAATCCACATCTAAAACAACACCATCTAAAATTGCAAACACTTCACCTGTTTCAGATGTCATATCAACTGACATATGAGCTTCCCATTGATTCAATGTTTCATTGTTTTGAAGTTCTGTATCTGAATAATCTTTAATTACCGTAGAATTACTCATAGGTAATCTAAAATTTAAACTAGGTGTACTAGTCTCAACAGTTCCATGTAAAGTAGCAACAAGAGTAAAAGTTAAAGCAATAGCAAAAACAATAATACCAACTATACAATAGATACCATATTTTTTTAAAAATTCAACAAATGCATTTTTCTTACCAATTTCCATTAATAACCTCCTTGCATTTTTATTGACACAATACATAAACTTTATACATTAAATTTTTAAATAATTAAAATCCATTTAAAATCATAGGAAAACCTAAAATATAAGTCTTATTATGAAAAACAAGTTGAAAATTAATTTTTTTTCCATTTATCATTTCAAATTTTTTAAAACCATTGTAATAACCATAATAAATTTTATAATTTTCTAAATCATTACTTTCACTAGTAATAAAATTAACAGCATTTTTAAATTCATTAATATTAAATTTTTCTTCATAAAAGTAAAAAGTTAAACCAACAATGTTTTTATCGCTTAAATTATAATCTAAAAACTCTAGACCTTCTTCATTATTAAACGAATAATAAATTTGATTTCCGTTTTCAATATAATCATAATTTTGAGAAAATTTATTATTCGTTACAACCAACAACTTATCAAATTTATTAAAAAGATTAAAATTATTATGCTTGAAAAAAGCAATACAACACAAAATAATTATTAAAAATAAAAAAGCAATCATTCTTTTCATAAATAAATGATTGCCTAAAAATAATCTTTAATCCAAACAAATAAATATTTATTTGTAAAATTTTGTCTTAAATATACTAATTATAAAAACATAAAAACAAAACATGTAATAGCTCCTGCAATACAAAAAAAAGAAGCAAAAAATATTATAAAAGCTTTTGTTTGACTATTAAGTTTAAATTTTTCTTTTTTATTATCATTTTCTAGATTTACATTTTTATTATCTATAACATTATTGGAATTATTTATAACCCTTTGTGGAAAAGGTCTTTTAGGTGGAAGTGGTGGTATTTTATTTTCCATATATCCTCCTTTATCTCATTATATAAACAATATAATAACTTTTACCATAAATGTCAATTTTTTAAATAAAATTATAATTCCATATTTGTTGAATACTTTGATTACTTGACAAAGTTTCTACTAAAACGATAACCATATATTTAGTATTTGTATTTAAATTACTATCTTTTTTAAAAAAAATATTAGAACAAAAATTAATTTTTTCATTTGGGGAAATTAAATCATTAAAGTAATAATAACCATCATCATTATAGGTCCAATTTATATTTTCATTAATTCCAAGTTCCTTTGAATTATTGTTTTTATCACAGATAAAAGCTTTTGCACGTATATATAATTTTTCCTCACTTGAATTAATTAAATTAATAATCTGAGATAAATTATCTTCCTCTAAAAATCCACCTTCGAGATTAAAAGAAATAGCACTAGCACTATTTTTTTGTAAATCAATTAATTTAGTTTCTCCTAATTTCATATCTATAGTGTAGGAAAAATCAGTTTTGTAATACCATCCGGAAATACCAAGATAAATAGATATAGTAAGTAATATTACTAATACTACACATAAAAAAATCCACACAGCATTAAATTTATTTACCTTCATATAAATTTATATTGTGTGAATTGATTAAAAATATTCTTTCAAACCACTCTTTTGTTTACTTTTTCTTCTTTTTGCTCTTTCTATCCTAAATTTATCAATTTGATTCTGTTTAAATACTGCGCTTTCCTCTGCTAATTTTTCTTTTTTTACCTGCCATTTATATTTTCTATTACCATAAGCCATATCATAAGATAAAGTAAATACACCTAATATTAGATATATATAATAAGAATAAAATCTCCAAAGCAAAATAACCCATACAAGAACATTACTTTCACTAACAATAGAAGCAAAAGCTAATGCAAATGAAATTTCACTCATTCCTGCTCCACCAGGTGTAGGAAAAAATGAAGCTGACAAATCAACTAAAACAGATAAAACTAAAAGTCTTATATACATACTTCCTTCAATACCCGGCATAAAAGTCATAACAACAAAATATGGTATTGAATAATTTATAATTAATTTCAAAATACTTATCACAAACATTATTATGAAATCTTTTGGAGATTTTGCATATTGTTTCATAACATCTTGAAAATCACTAATATATTTAGTTATTTTTTCATACTGTTTATCATAATTTTTAACTATTTTCATTTTTTGTAAAAGTTTTAGACTTTTTACAACCAATTTTTTACCGACAGTTTTGCAAACAGAAAGAAAAATTGTTACAGCAAGCATAAAGAAACTAAATACAAAACCAATTATACTCATTACAGAAACAAAAGTACCATAACTTTTATCAATAAAAGAAATAATTAAACATGCTAGACAAACAATAACCCAAGCAATTTGACTAAAAAGATATTTTGTCAAAGGAATAGACAAAGATGTATGCACAGGTATACCTCTAGATTTTAAATATGTTATTTCAAAAGGTTGTCCCCCTGCTGCCATTGGTGTAACTGCATCATAATATCTTCCTAACTGATTCAATTTAAATGCAAGTCCAAAACGCCATTTACCAATCGATTGTTTTAAAAGATAACCAAACCCTAGTGTATCTGTAAATAATGTGCACGTAAATAAAAGTGTACATATTAAAAGAGCCAAAGAGTTAATTCTCAATCCAGAAATAGGTACAAAATTTTCTTGAGAGATTTGATATGCCATCAATGATGCCACAATCACTATATTTACTATAAAAAAAATTAAGTTTGTTATTTTATTTTTTTTACTACTTTTTTTTGAGACAGACTGTTCTACCTCATCATATTTATTTTTTTGAGAAACACAAACTCCTTTATTATCTTTGTCGTTATTTTCATCACCATTTACTAATTTATCATTTAGCTTTTCCACTATAAATTCTTTATTCAATTCTTGAGAATTCTCAACTTCAAAAAATTTCTTTTCTTGTTGTACCAAAAAATCCCCCTCTTTAGAAGGAGAAAATTTTTTGTTATTTGGTTGATTCTCTAATTTTGTCATACATTTATAATAACAAAATAGACTGTTAATTGTCAAGAATTAAGCAGTCTATTTTAACTTAATTAATTAAATAAATCAGAATAACGATTTGTATATTCATAAATATTATAATTTTCACGTAAATAATTTAAATTAGCATTTTCAAAATATTGATAGTTATCTGTATATATTTCATCGTATAAAACATCGAAATATGTTTTATCTACTAAAACATTAACTCTTGTACTATATAATGTTGAAATTGCTTCTGCATTAAGCTCAAAAGAACTATCAATTCCCTTAAATAAATTTTCACATTTTCCAGTATAAATAATGACATGTATACCATAATCTGTTCTTACAAGCCCTGTCATATCTCCTATAGAAGCGTTATTTTTATACATTTCTAGCGAAGCACTATTAAATTCATCTACAAAACTTGAGACAGCCTCTCCATCTTTAACCCCTATAACGTAATTACTCTCAGCATTAAACATTCCTGTATCCTCATTATAAAGATAAATAAATTCGTTAATAGCATCTCCAATTTTATTAACATCTCCAGCAATTTTGAGGTCATCTAGTTTCTTTTCAATAATTTTGTATACATCATCAACTGTTAAATTAGACTCTATTTCTTCATATACTCCTGTTTCTTTATTATATTGTCTCACAACTGGAGTTATCTGACTATACAATTTTTTAATATCAATTTCATATTGTTCTTTATTATAACCACCATCACCACTTTCAAATTTTTCTTTACATACATCAAATTTGGATTGTTGCTCATCAGTAAATTTAAACAAAATATTTGCAACAGTAAAGAACTTTGTTGAATCAGAATCTTCTTTTATATAATACATGCTGTTTAAAGAATTTTGCATATTATCATCATAATTAGAATCTTGTTCTATAACATATTGAGTATATGATGCTCTAACTTTACTAGAATATAAATTTACAATTTGTGAGGCAGTTACAGATGACAAACTACTATCACTTTGATTTGAAATAGAGTATTTTTCTACAACATAATTTTCATAATTTACCTTATATAATCTTTCAATTTCTCTAGCAAAAACAGACTTTGCATCTGTCGATAATTTCATACCATACTCTGAAGCCTTTAAATCACGAAGATAAAAATTAAAAGCTTTTTTATAATTATCATTAATTAAAGATTCAACTAAATTTTCATATATCAAATTATAGTCATTTTCATCATAAAAATTTCTTGGAGTTGTATAATAAAAATCTTTTAATAAATCAGTTGAATAATCAATTTTATGGATGTTTAAATCAGAATCTAAAGTTGCTGTTTTCTTGTAACCATTAAATGTTATATCATCACTTTCTTCTTCTGAATCTTCTGCTCCAATAATATCATTATAATAAGAATCTAAATTTGATTTCAAAGAATCAACAACATTTTGATACAAATAAGTGTTTTCTTTCTCACTAAATCCTTTTCCAGTATAGTCAATACCAAATTTTCTTTCAGCAACATTTATAGTGATATACCTGTTTTCAAGTGTATTCAATGTTTCTTTAAGAGCTTCTTCTCTTGAATAACTATAATATTGTTCATATGAATATCCATAACTTTGATAAGCTGAAATTAAATCTTTTTTGCTAATTTCTATCTTTTCACCTGTTTCCTTATCTTCGATTACCGCCACCGCTTGATTATAATAATCTTTATAGTTAGGTTCTACTAAAGAACAGCCGGCAAACAAAGACATACACAACAACATCATACACATCAACAAACCTGTAACTTTCTTTTTCATATTTTCTCCACTTTTATTATTGACAACAAATATTTTTTTAAATCAAATAATTACGTCTTTTTAAATTCACACAATATAATAACATATTTAATCTATAAAAAACAAGTAAATTAAAACATTTTAAAAATTACATTAATTTTTTAAAGCTTTTTCAAAAAAATTAATTAAAATTAAAACTTGTTGTTGAATATCATTATTAGGAGTAAATTTTATTTTAATAAGATTATCAAAACTTAATTTTGCACCAAAATCATTAAGAATTTTTGCAAATCTTTCATCAATTATATACTCCTGTTTTGTAATCACAATGTAACATTCTAATTTATTTATTCTAATCTTTTCTATATCAAAATGACTTGCAAGATTTCTTAAATAAGCAAGATAACAAAGATTTTTTAGTTCATTTGGCACCTGCCCAAATCCATTTTCTAAACTTATTAATATTGTTTCTAATTCTTCCTTACTTGATAACTCACTTATACGCGAATAATATACAACTCTCTGTTCACTGTCTTCAATGTATTTCTCATTGATGAATGCACTTAAAGACACCTCTAGTTTAACATCTTTAATTTTATCTACTTTCTCACCTCTAATAATTTTAACTTCTTCATCTAAGATTTTTACAAACATATCATAACCGACTTTTGCAATATGACCATGTTGTTCTTTTCCAAACACGTTTCCGGCACCTCTTATTTCCAAGTCTCGCATTGCAATTTTAAATCCACTTCCCAGTTGACTGAATTCCTTTATGGCTTCTAATCTTTTATAAGCATCATCTGTTAAATGTTTATCCTTCACATATGTTAAATAAGCATAACTTAATCTATCACTTCTTCCTATTCTACCTCTTAATTGGTATAATTGACTCAATCCTAATCTATCAGCTTCTATTACTACCATTGTATTGGCTGAAGGTAAATTTATACCGTTTTCAATTAACGTTGTCGAAATAAGAACATTAAAATTTCCTTCAAATAGTTTTTCAATAACATTTTCTAAAACTTTTTCTGGCATTTGTCCATGTGCTGTACCAATCATAGCATTTGGTAATAATTTTTTTATGTGGCTTGCAAACTCATCAATAGTTTCTACACGATTATAAACAATAAATGCTTGACCACCTCTAGCTAGCTCTCTTGTAACAACATCTTTTATTAGTTGATCACTCTCTTCTGATAGATAAGTTTGAATTGGTAATCTATCTTTTGGTGGCGTTTCTATAATTGATATATCCCTAATACCAGTTAAAGACATATTTAAAGTTCTTGGTATAGGTGTTGCTGATAAGGTTATAACATCGATATTCCTGTTTTTATCTTTTATTTTTTCTTTGTGCTCAACACCAAATCTTTGCTCTTCATCTAAAATTAATAATCCTAAGTCTTTATACTTAATTTGATCACTTAAAATTTTGTGTGTTCCTATAAGCATATCAACTTCACCATTCTCAACTTTCCTTAATATATCTTTAATCTGTGTAGAATTTTTAAACCTATTTAAAACTTCAACTCTTACACCAAATGGTTCTAATCTTGCCTTAGCAGTATGATAATGTTGTTGAGATAAAATAGTAGTAGGACAAAGTAGTGCAACTTGTTTACCATTATATATACATTTAAAAGCAGCTCTCAAAGCTACTTCAGTCTTTCCAAAACCAACATCTCCGCAAATCAACCTATCCATAAGTTTTCCACTTTCCATATCCTTATCAATATCATTAATGGCACGAATTTGATCGGAAGTCTCTGGATAACCAAAAGCATCTGCAAATTTTTTTTCTAAATAATCATCTCTTTTAAATTTAAATCCTTTAATTTGTTGACGTTCCTTATATATCTCTACTAAAGAAATTGCCATTTCTTTAATCGATGCTCTAACTTTATCTTTTAAGCGAGTGAATTCCGCCCCTCCTAAAGAAGATAATTTGGGATTTTCCTCACCTCCAACATAAGCAGATATTGTATTTGCTTCTTCACTTGGCAAATAAAGAATGTCACCGTTTTTATATTCTATAACAAAATAATCTTTTTCAATTTCAGAAATCTTAAGTCTTTCAATTTTTATACATTTTCCAATTCCATGAAACGTATGCACAACATACTCTCCAAGTTTTGGAAGATAAAACACATCATGTTTACTTTTTGAAAATTGAGTGTTTGTATTTTTATAAAGCATATCATAACCTATTGCTATAATTCCTTCTTTTAGAAAAGAAAAAGAATACGGCATAGGTAATGTCGATAAATAAATTGTTTTAGATTTTAATTTTTTGTTTTCATCATATGAAAGCCAACTCAAATTATTTTCTGTCAAAAAATTTGAAATATTATTTTTATATCTCTCTTCTCCTGTAAATAGAATAATTGTTTGATTCATTTTTAGAAAATTTACAAGATCCTGTTTTAATGCTAAAAAATCTGTTAAATAACTTCTTTCTGCAATTTTTTCATTATAATAATCACCTTTAACTTGAAAATTGTCAAAAATATAATCGGATTTCTTATATAATGTTTCAAAATTTTCGTACAAACTGTAATCATAAAAAGACATTGCACTGTAACTTTGTTTTAATAATGAAATTTCTTCGCTTATTTTCTTAGGTTCATCTAAAATTTTGGTACCATTTAAATCAAAAATATTGTTGTCACCTATTGGAAGTTTTGAAAGAAAAATATTTATTCTTTCTATATTTTTTAAATTTTTCATGGTTAAAACATCAAATAAACAAATATTTTCTATATAATCATCAAAAAATTCTATTCTAATAGGATTATTTGAAGATGTAATAAATATATCAAGGATGTCCCCCCTTACAGCAAACTGTCCTTGCTCAGAAACTAGCGAAGTCCTTTCATACCCCATCTCAATTAATTTTAAAATCAATTCTTGTAAATTTACTGTTTGTCCTTTTTCAACTATTATTGGTTTAAATTCAGATAAAGCAAATTTTATTATTGATGAACATGGCAAAAATATTAATCCGTCAATTTCACCTGCAATATATTTAGATATACCTACAATAAAAGGCATTAAATTTTTATCTTTTTCATCACTATTCTCTCGTCCGTTTGAAATGATTTCAACTTTTTTCCCAAATGACTCTAATCCTCTTTTTATTTTTCCGGCACTAACAAAATTAGCAGACAAAAAAATTGGGCTATGAAATTGCTGGGTAATTACTACTTTTTCACCATCTCCTAGTCCAGAAATTATTTTATTGTTTAAAATATTTTTTAATTCATATTCTAATACTTTCAAATCATTTTCTCCAAAATTAAGTTACATGCTTGTTGTATAGAATCATTTATAATTTTTTTATCCTCTTCTTTGATATTAGACAAAACATAATCAGCTAAATCTTTACTTTCATCTCTACCAATTCCAATTCTAATTCTTTCAAAATCTTCACCAATATAAGAAACTATTGACCTTAAACCATTATGTGTCCCAGATTTTCCCCTTTCCCTATACCTTAATTTCCCCTTGGGTAAATCTATATCGTCAACTACAACAATTATTCTTGCATCTTTAAATTTTTGTTTTAGTTGTACTACACATTCTCCGCTGTTATTCATATAGGTTGTTGGTTTAACCAACATAACACTTTCACCCTTATAATATCCTTGTCCAATTAAAGCTTTATACTTTTCTTTATTTAAATTTATTAACAACCTGTCTGCTAAACTATCAACCACCATAAACCCAATATTATGAAAAGTATTTTGATATTGAACCCCTATATTTCCCAAACCTACTATAATTATCATTTAAATTAATCTCCGCAATATACTCATACAACTAAACTTCTTTGTTAATAATTTTACTAAAAGGCTCTAATAATGTTCCTTTTCCTATTTTACTTTTATCTATAAAACTAGATGTGATATCGCTATCACAACCAATTATACTATCTCTTATAATATTTCCGCTTCTTAAAACGGCTCCACTTTCAACAATTGTTTCACCTTCTAATACATTATTAGGATAAATTATTACTCCACTTTCAATTTCAACATCCGCATCAATAAAAACTGTATTTTGTCCAAAGATGATTACACCATTTTTAATATGATAAGCTAAAATTTTTTCAAACAATAAATTGCTAACATAATTTATTTTTTTAGCACTATCAACTTTCATTAGAGTTTTGTCATCAACTTCAGAAGATGAAACACCTTGAATAATATTTGTAGTATTTTTTAAAAATTCATTTTTTACAATAAAACCTCTAGATAACTGTAAAAAATTTATATTTTTAGAAGAAAAATGGTCTATTAATTTATTAAATGATTGCTTATCCAATAAAGGAGTATCTGAATAAAAAACCGCTATATAAGGTTTTTCTGTTTTTATCTCCCTCACTTTATCAATAATATTTTCACTGTCTTCTATTACTTTTTGTTCACATTCACTCCCTGCCAATAGCACCCAATCTAACATTGATTTTCCGCAAATTTTTAAATATGGTAAATTTTTAACTAATGAATCGTTGAATGATTTGACAACAACAAAAAGAACTTCTTCTTTTATATATTCATGATTTACTGATTTTAATAAAGAAGCAGGAAGAATAGAACTTTCCTCTTCATCATTATTTTCTTTTAATGAATCAAAATCAAAAGAAATTTGATTCTCTACAACTAAAACATCTTTTTCTTCATTTTCCATGTCTTAAGTATATAATTTTAGTTAAAATTTGTCAACTTTTAATATAATTTATTTATATAGTTACCTGAATAAAAAATGGATAAAAATAAATATTAAAAATAAATACTAAAAACAATATTAATTAAAGAAATAACCAAAATCATTTTATTTAATTTTTATTTTATGTTATATTAATCTTAAGTAAGGAGATTTTTATGATAAAGGCTTCTAAACAAAAAATTTTTATAAGTATATTAATATTGCTAATCGCTATAACTGTTTGTCTTAACTATGTTCCAAAGTTCTCATTCGCTGAAGAAAATAATACCACATCTGTACTTAGTGAAGAAAGTTTAGTTGTGGAAGCAAATGATAGAGATAAACAACCTATAGATTTAAGTCAGTTAAGCACTATTTCCTACTCTGGTGGTATTGCTTATCCTTTAGAGTGGTCTAAACTTAAAGAATTTGTGATTTATTATATTCCTGATGAAACTACACCTCCACCTATTTCTTATGAACAAGGAAAAGAAGAATTACCAGAAAACATAATTTACACACTTAATATTTCAATAGATTATTTAAAAGGATATGTGGATGATGGTATTTTTAATATTGGAGGAAAAACAATCCATTTAGAAAATGTTCGTACTTTTACACAAAAAGGCGAAAATGGTTATAAAAACTTTTTAACAAATAAATTTACTTTAAACATAGATAGTGGCGTTTCTGGAATGTTTCAAGAACAAAATGTAACTATTAGCGAATGGGGAATTTATCGTTTTACCATTGATATAAATGGTGCACAAATTGTTTCTGATTTTTATTATGTAAAACCGGACACAATTATTGATGAAGCCCCTAAAATAAACTATCAAGTTGTAAGTTCAGAAAATTCTATGCATAATGCTTTCATATGTGAATTAACAAATGCGAATAAATATAAATATATTGATGATTCCTCTCTTGTTTGGTATGTCAAAGGAGAAGGACAAGATGGCACAAAATATGCTCTTACCGCAGATGACTTGACTAAAGATAGCTTTATAGATTGCAATGCTTCTTTATATGAATATATAGATAGGACCGGTACAAGTTTTTATTTTAATGACAATAATATTGCCGGAAAATGGCAAATATGGTGTGAATATAAAAGTTATGGTTCTCAAGACATACAACAAAGTGATATAATAATAAAAGTAGAAACAGGAAGTTCTATAGATGGTATGGTATTAGTTTATATACTTATAGGTTTAGCTATAACATCAATTATTGTTGTTTTTACTATTGCAATTATAAGAACTAAAAAAGATAAGGTTTGGTAAATTTTATCAATAATTTTTTGTTTTTCCTAATCTTTACTATTGACAAATCAATTTTACTATGATAACATGATGAAGATTTGGAGGTATATTATGTGTACAATTTTAAAATTAAAAAAATATTCACTAAATGCAAATGTGTTTTATTTGGATTAGTTTTTTGATGTGCATAATATATTTTTTATAAATATTAAAAACTCTAATTCAAATTAGGGTTTTTTTATTCCCAAAAAACATATTTGCCTTTTATTTAAATTTAAATAAAAAAGGAGATTAATATGTTTTTCAAAAAATTTAAAAATTTAAAGTATTTTAAAAAATTCTATTCAAAATATAAAAAAAGTATATTTATCTTAACTATAGTTATGTTACTTGCAAGTAGTTTAGGAATGTTATTACCCTATTTTATAAGTGAAAGATTGATAAGTTTAACAAACATTAATTCGAATGAAATAATTAAATTATCCATAATTATAATGACAATTATTTTCTTTCATCATATTTTTTGGTTTTTTTGGGAAAAAATAGCTTCATCTTTACAAAATCACGTTGCAAAAGATATTAGATATGAAATCACTAAAAAATTTCTTGACACAAAGTACGATATTATTAAAAAAAATACAAGCTCTTTTTATTTAGAAAGACTCTCTAATGATACTAATCAAATAGCTTGTGTGCTTGGAATATTAATGGGTACTTTCGTAGATTGTTTAACAAATTTTAGTTTTTTAATTGTAATATATTTTCTTAATTGGCAATGTGGATTATTTTTCACTATTGGAACAATTTTTTTATATTTAATAGACACTATTAAAATAAAAAAAGATATTTATTTTACAGATACTATTAATAAATTGAACGAAATATTAAATTCTAAAACAATTGAAAATTATAAAGGAATAAAAGATATAAAAGGGTTAAATCTTAAAAATAAAGTTTTATCAAATTATTCAAATATCAACAATGAATTAACAAAATTAAGAATAAAAAAAGATATAACAAATGCAAAATATTCAAGATTAAAAACCTTTGGACAATATATGATTGAAAGTTTATTATTAGTTTTCGCTGTTTGTTATCTTTTACCCAATAATAATGTAACTGTTGTTTTACTTTTAACAATTTTAAATTATGCCGGTTTTATGTATGATTTAGTTAATTACTTTGCAAATATGAAAGAATGTATTAACAAAGGCGAATATAGTTCTGAAAGAATTCTGGAAATTTTAAATGAAAATAATTTTGAAATCTTCGGAACAAATAAAATTTTAAACAATAATTATGATTTAGAAATAAAAGATTTAACTTATAAATTTGAAAATATTAATTCCCCTATTCTTAAAAATATTAATTTAAAAATTAAACAAAATAGTATGGTTGCTATTATTGGTGAATCTGGAAGTGGTAAAACTACTCTTTTTAATATTTTAGCAAAACTTTTACAAGTAGAGAATAATAAAATTTTCATTTCAAAACAAGATATTAATAATCTTTCTGAAGAAGAAATTAGAAAACAAATTGCTTTAATCAATCAAGAAACATTTTTATTCAATGAAAATATTATGAATAATTTAAAAATTAGAGAAGATTGTACAAATGATGAGATTTATGAATGTTGCAAAATTACGAATATTTATAAAGATATTTTTAGTTTTGAAAACAATTATCAAACTATTATTAGCGAAAATGGAAACAATTTGTCTGGAGGACAAAAACAAAGACTTTCAATTGCAAGAGCATTATTATCATCTTCAAATATACTACTTTTTGATGAACCCACAAGTGCATTAGATAAAGATAATCAAACCAACTTCTACAATATACTTAAAAATTTAAAAGGAAGAAAAACGATAATTGTCATTACTCATAAAATAAATGACTATTCTATCTTTGATAAAGTTATAGAGCTTAAAAATGGATTTATTATTAACAAAAATTAAACTTTTTTTATAAAATATTGTGAAAATTTGCTCCCATAAAATGCAAGTAACTATGACAATAGGATTTTATAACTTGTAGTGAAACTTTAAAACTATTAATGTCATTACTTGGTATATATAATTTTAACCTTGCTATTTCCTCTCCTATTTCTTGTATTGATTTATGATTAACCATATAACACATTTCAGATTCATAATTAAGCCACGTATATTCTAGATTATCTATAGTTAAAATAATTTCCATGTTTTTTAGATTTTCTTTTCGTTCTAAAACTTTTTCTATTTTATAACAACGATTTTGAATATCAGAAAGAGATTTTGAAACTAAAAAATCTTCTAATACACAAATTCCAATTAATAACAAAAACATAATTAAAAAGTTTATATAATGAAATATTTTCATTGTTTCACCAACCTTTTAGTTTGAAAACTTTTTCCTTCTTGATATTTCAATTGCAAAAAAGCTTTTCCAACTTGATCAATAGTAAACAATAAAACATCTTTTAATTTCGTAGTTTTTTTTGTAGAATTTTTTTGAATAATTTGCAAAATTTCATTATTTGATAAACCTGCTAATTCTGCATTTTCCTTTATGATTTTTCCTTCACTTACAAGGATTATTGGAATATAATTATTTTCTATTTTCTTTTTTAAATCTCCATTTGTTACCGGAGCAAATTGTGTTTTAGGCATAACACTAACTTTTCCATTTGTTTCCATGATTGCATATTGAATTTCAAAGATATTGAAATAACCACATTCTCTCAATGCGGCGAACAAATCGTCCGTAGATAAATTTAATTTTTTCATAGCAGTATAATCAATACCTTTAGGATTTATTATTATAACTGGCTTACCACTTATAATTTTTGAAAATTTTTGACTATTTCTACTAATTAAAGTCAAAATAAAATGTAAAAGAACAAGAGTTAAAAGAGGTGCTATACCATGTAATACAGGAACAGAAACCTCTGCCATTGGTATGGTTGCTAAATCTGCTATTATTAAAGTTAAGACAAGTTCAAATGGTTGCATTTGTCCTAATTGTCTTTTTCCCATTAACCTAAACACAAACAATACAATTAAGTATATTAATATTGATCTCACAATTATTGTTAACATACTTTTAGTATAATCATTTTAATAATTTATATCATTATCTTTTTAAACTTTTGATTTTTGAAAATGTAACCTTGCTTTTATCCTAATCATAAATGCCCTTATATCAACTAGGTTTAAAACACTTGAAAGTAGAATAAATGAACATAAACTTACTATTCCACCTACAACAAGAGTGATAAAAAGAGGAAGTACATAATCACAAAGACTAACAATAAATCCAGTTAATGCAGATGTAGGCACTATTACGATAATAAGTTTTATAAAATTGTTTAAAATTTTCAAATTTGCATTTGTCTTCCTTTTCAATAACACTATATTTAATATGGCTGTCAGTGTGTAATTAATTCCAAATCCCCAAATTAAAGCGTTAATTCCTAAAAATTGAGGTAAAATCCACAATGAAATAAACATAACAATAGCACCTATAACAAAATTAATGAATGATTTACTCTCATATCCCAAGGAATTTAATAATGCAGATGAAATATTTGTCAATCCTAAAGGTAATAAAATCCAAGCAGATGATTGCAATAAAGTTCCACTCAAAATATTATCATATAAAAACATTCCTGATAGTTCTCCCATTGCTAAAAATATAGGTACAAACATTGAAGATATAAACATCGCAAAAAATAACGAAGATGAAATCCTAGAAGATATATGTTTATCATCATTTTGTGCCACAGCTTTAGAAATATCAGGAATTAATGCTGTTGATAATGATCCAATGATTGTTGTTGGTATATATAATAAAGGAAGTGTCATTCCTACTGCAACACCATATAAACTCAATGCTTGTGAACTTGTATAACCTATAGCCATTAATCTTGATGGAATAATTACTGCAATTAATGGTTGGATAAAAGATCCAGCAACTCTCATTAATGTTATTGGTGTAGATTGTTTGATAAGAGGTTTAAAATATTCTTTTTTTACCTTTCTTATTTGTCCTCCGTAATAAAAATATAATAACAAAACAAAAATCATTGATAAAAAACAAGCGATAGACATTGACCAAGCTAGACCAATGGCATTTTCTATTGCAGATAGTGTACTTCCAATAAAAAGGACACCTAAAATTATTCTTACAATTTGTTCATATAATTCACTAACACACAAAGCAAAATAATTATCTTTTCCCCATAAAGCACCTCGGAAAACACTATAAACAGATGAGAAAATTAAACTAGGAAGTAGTATTAAAAGTATTTCAACACACCTTTGTTCTGTAAAAAGTAAAGAAAATAAATTTTGAAAAATAATAACAACAAGACACAAAAAAATTGATAACATTAATGTATAAACTAAAGCAACAGATACTAAATATCCTTCTTTTTTGTTCTGTTTATTAGCAATAAACCCTGCATTCATTCTTGATATTATTAAAGGTATTCCACTAGCAATAACTGTCATTAATACCATAAAAACAGAAGTCGCAACTTGATAAAGTCCCAAACCTTCTGCTCCAACAATTCTTGATAGTATAATTCTAAATATAAATCCTGTAACTCTAGTTAAAAATGAAAAAAAAGTTATTATAGCTACAGTTTTAAATAAAGATTTCATTCACATCTCCTCATATATGTTATTAATTATGAATACAATTTAATACCAAATATTGAGGTGAAAAATGAAAAAAGAATTAAACATAATATATTTCGTGAAAAAAAATGATACAATAAATTCTATAGCGGAAAGATATAACATATCAGCTTTCAGTATTCTAATTTATAACAATATTACCCCAAACATGTTATACGAAGGAATGCCATTATTTATAAAATTAATTAATTAGTTTTTTTTCTAATAAATAATTTTTTAAAAAATTTTTCTATTTGTTTGTTGTATTTACTTGATAAATATATTGCAATTATTGCAATTATTGCAATTATTGCCCATACAATAAGACCCCATCCTTGAAAAGGTATAATTTCTCCACTTGAAAAATAACTAAGCATAAAAATTCCAATTGGTCGTGAAATAAATTGTGTAACCATAAAAAATGTCCAACTCATATCTGTCAAACCTGCAACAAGACATAAAATATCATCTGGGAATAATGGTAACAACATCATCAACACAAATGAATACTTACAATTACTTAAAAATGATTTCCATTTTTTTTGAGTTTCCTCTCCTACCATGTAAGTTACTACTTTCTTTCCAAAAACCTTTCCTAAAAAAAATGCAACGGCACTGCCTAGCAAGATACCAGCTAGTGACAATAGTCCTGATTGAAATGGTCCATAAATTAAACTACCTGCAATAACTAAAATAGGAGACGGAATAGGTATAAAAGTTACTTGTAAAAACTGAAAAGAAACAAATGCAAACCTTCCCCAAAAACCTAAATCAAGTATTAGTTGTCTTAATTTATCAACAGAATTTAATTTTTCCCAAACCCCTGTCCACAAAAGTATCAAATAGGTAATAAACAAAAATAATGTTATACAAAATATAACAAATATAATATGAAATATCTTTTTCTTTAAACTAAGCTGCTGCATATTTTTATTATTTTACTAAAATAATAAATTATTCTACCCAACTTTGTTAAGAATAATTTATTTTTATTTACAAATAATACGATAAAGGAGTTAATGTGGAAAAAAATATTAATACCAAAACTATTCAAACCTCCAACACAAAGTCTTCTATTTTTTGGTTGATTGGAGTTTTTGTTATTACAATTTGTTTATTACTTTTTTGTCAACTTTATTTTGGAGATACTGTAAACAATAATACCACATTTTATCAAAATACCTCTGTAAATGGAATAGATATTTCAGGTTTAACAAAAGAAGAAGCAAATAGTCTTTTAACAGCAAATTTAGTAGAAAATAAAAATAAAATTAATATAACATTAAAACATGAAAATAAAGAATGGACACTTAATGGAGAAGATTTTGAAATAATTGGAAATTTTAATGACTCTTTAAATAATGTCATTAACGTAGGTAGAGATGGGAATATTTTTCAAAAAAAATCTTTTGAAAATAAAATAAAAAAAGAAGGTTTAATAGTTAACGTTCCTTACCAAGACTTATTAGGAGGAATAGAATTTAAAATTAATGATATAATTGAAGAAATTGAAAAACAACCTTCCGCACCTTACGTAACATTCAACCCAAATAGTGAAACAATGTTTTCTGTGAATAATTTAACTAAAGGTTATATTGTAGATAGAGATTTGTTAGATCAAAAAATAAATTTAGCAATTCAAGATCAAGATTATTCAATCATTGAAATTCCTACAAAAGAGATTATTCCAGAAAATTCACTAGAGGAATTTGTGCAGAACATTTCTTTACGATCAAGTTTCACAACAAATTATTCCAAATCAACCTCAAATAGAAAAACAAACATAAAATTGGCATTAAAATCATTTAATGGTCTTATTGTTGAACCTGGACAAGAAATATCTTTTAATAATCAAACAGGACCAAGAACAAGTTCAAATGGTTATAAAAATGCAAACATCATTTTTGATGGCAGTTATGTTTCTGGAGTTGGTGGTGGCGTTTGTCAGGCATCTACAACACTATATAATGCACTAATTTTATCAGATATTGAAATTTTACAAGTTACACACCATTCTCTTCCCGCTTCATATGTTCCTTTATCATTCGATTCAATGGTCAGTGATGGTTATGCAGATTTAATTTTTAAAAACAATCTAGAAACACCTATCTTTATAAAAACTATTTGTACTGATGATGAAATAACAGTTGAAATATATGGACAACCTTTTGAAGATGGACTTAAAATTGAAACAAGAGCAGAACTTGTTAAAATACTTCCTCATGAAGGAGATAGTATAATAAGTGATACAACACAAAAGTATTTAAACCAAGTTATATATAAAGGAGAATATTATAGACTAAAATATCCACAAGAAGGTTATGAATCAAAAGGATATATCCAATACATTAAAGATGGAATAGTGATTGAAGAAAAATTAATAAGACATGATCACTACAGACCTCAAAAAGGTATAATTATTGAGGGAACATGTGATCCTGAAGAAGGAATGATTATTCCTTCAAACAATATAAAAATAATACCTCCTCAAATTGTCACAGATAAAACAATAGAAAATGCAAAGAAAAAATGGAAAATTATTGATTAGGACTTAATGATTAATTAAATTAACAAAAAAAAGAGGTTTCCCCTCTTTTTTTGTTAACTTAAAACTTTATTATAAATATTTTAACTTACCTTCTACCGCCTCTATCAATTCTTTTTTATCATTATTTAATAAACCATCGAAAATATCACTAAGTAAACTTTCTAAAATTGGTTTATATCTATTAGGTTTAACTGTTGGATAATTTTTCTTAATATCATCTCCTGATATTTTTAAATCTTTTATAGAAACAATTAATTTATGAGAAATAATGTATTTATAGAAAAACTGATACTTATTCGCTAAATATCTAGACTTTTGAACAAGTAAAAGATAAATATTAGGAAAATTGTTGAAATATTTAAAAAAATAAGGTTTGTTTTGTTGATGATTTAATGCTTCATAATAACCAGACAAAATATTTATATATTGTTCTACCATTTTTTTATTCAAGCCAAATGATTCCGTTAAAATCAAATTCAAGTAATAAGATATTGATATAGGATTAACTGTGTCAATAACATCAATTAAAAATCCTTGGGATTTATGTTGAACCTTCTTTACCATTTTAAATTTAATTTTAGGACAATCTATTCCAAATATTGGCCATATACCCGCCTTGTTAAATTGCTTTAAAGCCATCATATAAGCATTTGGTTTAGAAATTTTTTTATATTTACTTGGACTATGTAAAATTCTTGTAATTTCATAAATTACTCTTTCTCCAGCAATCTCTCTTAAATTGTTTTTATATTTGAATGCCGTAAATAAAGTCTGCTTTTCTATTTTAAAATTTAATTCACATTGAAAACGAAATAATCTTAAAATTCTCAAACCATCATGTGATAAAACATATTCAGGATTTTCAACAGTTCTTAAAATTTTCTTTTTTATGTCATTTACACCATCGTAAAAATCCAATAATTTATCATTTTTTATATCATAATATAGTGCATTACATGTAAAATCTCTTCTTTTAGCATCTTCTTTAACAGAATCAATAAAAATGACTTTTTCAGGTAAGTGTTGTCCTCCTGTTGGATAAATATCTTTTCTAAAAGTTGTATATTCATATTTTTTGTCTTTGTATGAAATAATTAAACTTCCAAGAGTTTTACTTTTTACTTTAACATCAAAAACCGTGCCATTTAACAGTTTTTCAACTTCCTCAATAGTTAATTTTGAGCATATATCTACATCTTCTTTTTCTATACCCATTATTGAATTTCTAATATATCCACCAACGATATAAAGTTCACAGGGAAAAAGTTTTGCGAGTTTTTTTAAATTTTCAGAAATCTCAATTGACATTATTTTCTCCTTAATTAACATATACCTGTAATAGAATACTTTATTTGTTAAACATTGTCAAATCTATTTGTAATAATGTTGACTTTTAGATAATAAATAAGTATAATTTATGATATAGATATATAAAGAATTATGAAAAAAAATAATGTAACAACAAATTTAAAACAACTCTTAAAAGTTCAAACAAAGTTCAAAAGGACAAAATCTGAAATTAGTGATTTGACAATCCTTTTTTATACTATCGAGGGACTTGAAAATAATAAAAATATTTTTGAAAAACTAAAGAATAAATTTAAATTTAAGAAAAAAGAAAAAGAAGAAAAACCAGCAATGCCTGATAATGTACAAAGATTTGAAACGGATTTTAATTATGGCTTAAGCAAAGAACAAATAGAACAAAGAACAAATGCTAACTTGATTAATAAAACAAAAGTTAAATCATCCAAATCTTATACATCAATATTTGTTAAAAACATTTTTACTTTTTTTAATATGTTGTGGGCAATTATCGCAGCCGCTTTGATTGCTGTAGGTTCGTATAGTGACTTAATATTTATTTTTGTAATTATAGCAAATACAGCTATTGCAATCATTCAAGAAATTCGTGCTAAAATTGCGATAGAAAAATTATCAATTGTAACAGCACCCATGGTTAAAACTGTTCGTGAAGGTCAAATTATAGAAGTTCCTGCAGATAAATTATTACTAGATGATATTATAATACTTTCAAATGGTAACCAAATTCCTTCTGATTGCATTATCGTAGATGGTAAAGTTGAAGTTAATGAAAGTCTTTTAACTGGAGAATCTAATGCAATTGAAAAAACAACTGATGGAATACTTTTGTCAGGAAGTTTTGTTGTTTCTGGAGTATGTCGTGCGAGAGTAAATAAAATAGGTAGAGATAATTACATTTATCAAATGGCCAAAAAAGCAAAAGAATTTAAAGCACCTCAATCAAACCTATTTAAAGATCTTAATAGACTTATCAAATATATTGGAATTGCTCTTGTGCCAATTGGTATTTTAACTTTTTTAAAAGAATTTGCTCAACCAGGTTCAACATTAAAAGATCAAATCACAAATACTAGTGGCTCCTTAACAAGTATGATTCCTGCAGGAATGTTTCTATTAGTTACTGTAGCTTTAGCAGTTGGTGTAATAAAACTTACAAAGAAAAAAACATTAGTAAAAGATCTTTACTCAATTGAAATGCTCGCAAGAACAAATGTTTTGTGTCTAGATAAAACAGGAACAATTACTGATGGAACAATGAAAGTAGTAGATTTTTTAACATATACTAATAAGAGAAAATCAAATATTAAAAAACTTCTTTCAAATGTATTAAATGTTCAAACAACTATAAATTCTACTTCCAGTGCAATGATTAAAGAATTTGGAAGAAATAATGATTTCTCTGCTTTAAATATATGTGAATTTTCATCGGAAAGAAAGTATTCTATAACACAATTATCTAATCATAAAATATATTTTTTAGGTGCTTCAACAAGAATTGGTTGTAAAATAACTCAAGAACAATTAGATTTTATAAAAGAACAACAAAGCAAAGGTCTAAGGGTTTTAGCTTTTGCAGAACAAGATAGTGGAAAATACGACAAAAATATGTCAGGAGAAAAATCTACCCTTCTTGCATTAATAGTCATAGAAGAACATATAAGAGATGATGCAATAGAAACTATACAATGGTTTAAGGATAATGGTGTTGAAATTAAAATTATATCAGGTGATGATCCTGCAACTGTATCAAAAATAGCACAAAGAGTTGGAGTGGAAAATAGTGATAAATTTATTTCCCTTGAAAACTTTAGTCTCAAAGAAGTAGAACAAATGGCTGATCAATTTACAGTCTTTGGAAGAGTTACTCCAGAACAAAAATATACAATTATAAAGGCATTAAAAAATAAAGGAAAAGTTGTTGCAATGACTGGAGATGGTGTTAATGATACTTTAGCACTTAAAGAAGCTGATTGCTCTATCGCAATGGCTGATGGAAGCGAAGTCGCAAGAAGTATTTCCAAACTTGTTCTCCTAGAGTCCAATTTCTCCTCTTTACCTTCTGTAGTAAAAGAAGGCCGACAAGTTATAAACAACGTTCAAAACTCATCTTCTCTATTCCTTATGAAAACATTCTTTGCTATTACGTTAACTATAATTACCCTATTTATACAATTACCTTATCCTTTTAAACCAAGTATGATGTTACTTTTAGAAGCTTTTGTTATTGGTATTCCTTCTTTCCTCTTGACTTTTGAACCAAATACAAAACCTATACGAGGAAACTTTATTCCTCAAGTTATGAAAAGATCGTTACCTAGAGCATTTTTACTTTTGCTAAATGTTTTAATTATTATGGTTTTATATTATTCACAAAGCAGACAAATATTATCTTTTGATGAATACCGAACTTTAGCAGTACTTGTTTTAACTTATACTGGATTCTTAAATTTGGCAACATTATGTTTCCCTATCACTTTATTAAGAGGATTTACTATGGCAATATCTTTTGCTACTATTACAGGCACAATTATTGCCCTACCAACACTATTTTCTATTACATCGAAATCATTCACTGTCATAGTTACATTCTTTGCGATAATACTTGCCACAATAATTTTATTAATTATAATAAAATTAAACAAAAAAAGAATTGATAAACTAAGAGATAAGATTATAAGTTTATTGCAAAATCAATAAAAAAAAGACCAATTTAGGTCTTTTTTTTATTGATTAATTAAATAGTTGTATAATGAATACGAATTTATCTTAATTGTTAACTTAGTAATTCTTGGTTGAGAATCCCCATACGCTCCAAAATAGAATGTTAAATCTTTAATTTGATCTTCAGTACTTAAAGGAAAATATATATCAACATATTTTAATTCTTGAGAGGAATTATATTTTGATGTGCAAACCTGACCATTTGCATTGTAAAGTTTTTGTTCTGCAATATAATATAAATGAACGTAATTACTACCCAACAACGAGCTCATATCAGAAGATATAGCTGAATTTACTGTGTTATTTTTGTAGAAATTTGAAGATGTTTCTACTATTTTATAATCTTGTAAACATCCTGTAAATATAGCTGACATGTATGTTATCTCAAAAGTCTTTATAAATTCACTATAAAACTCATTATAATTTTCATCAGATGAATCATAATATAATGTTTTTCCATCTATATTTATACTAAATTGAGTTGGTTCCTCTATAAAAAATGGTTTTAAATCTACCCTAACACATGATAAAGTTATAATTACTATTGAAAAAGCGAGGATAACTGCAGAAATTATTGCTAAAGTTATTTTTCTTTTTCTATTTTTTTTCTTCAAAAATTCATCGCTAACTGACTGTAAAACATCATCTATTTGTTCATCTTGAACAATTTGATTTTCTTCAACTTTAGTCATTTATTATTCCCCTTTTTTATTTTTTCTTTTTGTTTTTTCTTTTTCTTTAATATTAACTTCTTTTTTATTTGTTTTATTTTCTTCAATCTCTGGTTTTTCAATTATATTTTCAATTTTTTCACTTTCTTCAATTTCTGAATTTTCAGCTTTGCTCTTAATCTCCAAACCATTTTGAATATTTTGCAAATCTTCTGTTGGTTTTTCCTCTTTAAAATAAGTTTGTTTTATTGCATCAAATTCTTCTTGAGTGATTATACCACTAGCTAATAACTTTTCGCCTTCCAAAAGTTTTTTCTCAAATAAATCTTTTTTATGTTTTTCCTCTTGTTCCTTTCTTATTTTTAACTCTTTTTCTTTTTGCTCTTTTTCTTTTTGCTCCATAAACTCTGAAATTTCTTCTGCTTTTTTACCATCTAAAAGCATATCGATTTCTTCTTTGTTTATAGTTTCTTTATCTAATAATAGTTTTGCCATTTCATTTAAAAGCGAGATATTATCATTTAAAACTTTTTTAGCTCTTTTATAATTAAAATCCAAAATTCCTCTTACTTCATCGTCAGCTTCTGCAGCCAATTTCTCTGAAAAATCATTTTTAGTTTGATAATCTCTTCCAATAAATATTTGCTCTGAGGAATCTAAACTTAAAAATCCTAAGTTTTTACTCATTCCCCAATTATATACCATATTTCTAGCAATTTTAGTTGCTTGATTTATATCACTTGAAGCACCTGTTGTAATATCTTTAAACACTATTTCTTCAGCAATTCTTCCACCCATACATACAGCAATTTCATCCATTAAATAGTTATATGTCCTATATGAATTATCATTCTCTGGTCTTTGCATAGTATAACCACCAGCAGCACCTCTAGGTATAATCGAAACCTCTTGTACCTCATCAGTATGTTCTAACTTTTTAGCTAAAATAGCATGCCCGGCTTCATGATATGCTGTGATTTTCCTATCACGGTCAGTAACTAATCTAGATTTCTTTTGAGGTCCCATTGTTACTTTATTTATTCCCTCTGTAATATCTGACATAATTATTTTTGGTCTTCCAGCACGTGCCGCTAAAATAGCAGCTTCATTTAACATATTTTCTATATCAGCGCCAGTAAATCCAACAGTAATTTTTGCAAGAGTTTTGAAATCCACGTTTTCATCTAATGGTTTATTTCTTGCATGAATTCTCAAAATTCCTTCTCTTCCTTTTACATCAGGAATGTTAACATAAATTTGTCTATCAAATCTTCCTGGTCTTAATAACGCTGGATCCAAAACATCAGCTCTATTGGTTGCAGCAAGAATAATAATTCCTTCATTAGATTCAAAACCATCCATTTCAACCAACAACTGATTTAATGTTTGTTCTCTTTCATCATTTCCGCCACCTAGTCCAGCTCCTCTTTGACGACCTACTGCATCAATTTCATCAATAAATACTATACATGGTTTATTCTTTTTAGCCTGTTCAAATAAATCACGTACCCTAGATGCACCAACACCTACAAACATCTCAACAAAATCTGAACCGCTTATAGATATAAATGGAACATTTGCTTCTCCTGCAACTGCTCTTGCTAATAAGGTCTTTCCTGTTCCTGGGTGTCCAACTAGAAGAACTCCTTTAGGAATTCTTGCACCCAAATCAGTAAATTTTTTTGGAGCTTTTAAAAAATCTACAATTTCTTTTAATTCTTCTTTTTCCTCTTCTGTTCCAGCTATATCTGAAAATTTCACCTTACTTGATGTATAAGCTTTTGCCTTGCTTTTACCAAAACCCATCGCACCTTTACTCGAACTATTTAATAACCTAAAAATCATCCAAACAAGGAAAAGTCCAAAAGCTATATAAAGGATTGGATATATTACATCCCACCAATTAACTCCATCAACACCCTTTCTTATAAGAATTTTATTTTCTTCTGCCAAAGTTTTATTTTCTTCATTAATCAATGATAATGTTTGTGATAAAACTTCATCTGAATTTTCATAATAAATATAATAGTCTGAATAATTTGGAAAATTTCCAGTAAACTCAGAACCATCAACTAAAAAGTAAATTATATTATCTTTGTAATAAATTGCTTTTAGTCTTTCTTTTTCTCCTTCTGAATTTAAATGTTCACCTTTAACTAATTGAGTGATCTCTTCAATATTTCCATCAAGGTAAACCCCTTTATAACCATTGTTAGAAAAAATTAAAACAACCATTAAGATTATAATCAATGCAAATACAATATAAGACCACTTAAATTTTGGTTTTTGCTCGCCCACAATGCCTCCTTAATTAACGTTTCAAATTATTGTATCATAAAAAAGAAAATTACACAACCAATAAAGAGACTTTTTTGAACAAAAAATAAAAATTAAGTTTTTTTTGACAATTTTAGTCAGGTTGAATAATAACGTTTAATTTAAAGTTTACTTTATCCAAAAAATCATCTATATTTTCTAAATTTTCAATGTATTTTAAATACATAATTCTATTTTCTCTAAAAAATTTTTCATTAATACCTAATACATCTGTTTTATTCTCTTTTAAAACATTTAGTGCATTCGTAAACTGTTTTTTTATTTCAATATCCAATTTATTTTGAATTTCTTCGTTAATTTCACTAAATTCGGTATTCATTTTAATGGCATCATGTAGTCCATTAATCTCAACTAACTCCATACCTAACTTTAACTGAATTGTATAAATAGGTATATCATTTTCAAAATTGGTATTACTAAAAATATTTTTATTTTTTATCCTATAATTTAAAGTATACAAATCATCATTTAATTTAACATTATCAATTGTGATAATTTGATTTAATGCTCTTGTATTTAATAAATTTATTCCGTTTAACTGGTCAATATTCAACTTTGCAACCATTTTACCATCTTTTAATAATACCGCTTCACCTTTATTTGATATTTTTTTATTTGAAGAAGAATTTTCTTTACTATCATCTACATTGGTTTCTTCCTGATTTGAACCTTTGTCTGATTCTTCCAACGAAATACTACCTATTATAGAAGATTTCACTTCACTAAAATAACCTTTATAAAAAGCTTCTAAAGAAGTATCTGTTACATAAATATTATTTGCGTTAAAGCCAACCAACTGCTCTAACTTTAATCCCAACTCATTTTCTAAAGATTGAGAAGTTTCGAGAAGCTCTTTTGCTGTATTGTTTGTACTTATAAAGACTGTGTTTTCTGGTAGTGATGCGACTCTACTTAAATAATCAACATACATTGAAACATCTTCACTTAACAGTTCCTCATTAACTATGGTTGTTTTAGCATGAGCTAAACCAATTTTTCTTCCCATTTGTAATTGAGCATCATAAACAGCCTCTGCCACAGTTGTTCCCTTTCCGCTTATTATAGAACTTTTAACTTTATAAGTTTGATTAGCAGTAGGAATGAATGTTAATAAAGATATTTCTATCTCCTGATTATTTTTATCAATTCCTATTGCAGTAACTATTCCCCTATTTCTATTTTCTCCAGGAGAATAAATTGATAAAGGAGTAAAAAATATTAAAATTAATATAAAAACAATTAACATAGGATTATGAAAAATTTTTTTAATATTTTCTTTCATTTTTTCTCCTCCTACTTAACGCAATTATTATTAAACAAATTATTGGGAAAACATAATTGACAAAAATTCCCAACATAGGAGACCAATAATGAGATGTGTTTACTAAAATTTCATACTTTCCTATAGAAAAATAATAAAGCAAAGCAAATAGTAGGTCAAAAAATAATATAACTACAAATTTATTTAATTTGGGAAACAAATTAATGAAACTATCGCAAAAACCATATGCAAAAATCTCTAATTGGAACAATGTTATTGACATAATGGTTAACATAGCAATTATATCTAACCTACCAATTGCATTAAATTGAATAGAAAATACCAAAATATCTGCTAGTGCATTATTATGCATGAAAGCTGTAACTTGATATTTAGAGAAAAAAATAATGAATAACAAAATAACTAATATCATTCCAAATATAGAATATTCATACAATTTTTTTGAATCTCCTTTTTTAATATCAATTTTGTCAATTATTACAAACAAAAAAAGATAATCCCCAAAAGAAAATGCATGCTTATAAATTGATGAAAAAAAACTTTTTATATCACTTACAAATAATATAGGCATTGACATTTCGGTAAATAAGGAAAAAGCTAAACATAATATAAACCCAACAATAACTATACTAAACAATAATTCTATTGTTCTTGAAAAAGCTCTTAACCCAACTGTTAAAGCATGGTTTATAACTGGCAGACAAGATATTATTATTAACCATAAAAATTCATCTTGATAAATTTGTTGCTTGAAATAAACATAAGTTATACTAAAAACTAATAAAACCTTGAAAATGAAATATATAGCAAAAATGATATATATAATCTTTGCAACAATTTTCGACATCTTTTTTGATATAATTTCAATTAATTTTTCATTTGGATATAAACTTTTTAATTTTAAAAATATTGGCAAAAAAATTAAATCCAAACTAAACATTAATATGATTGCAAAAATTGAATCAGATTTTATTTGTTGGAACATTAATGATGGCAACAATAAAATTTTATTTGCCATGAGACAAATTATTATTAATATTCCGGCTTGTCTAACACTTATCTTTTTATCTATCATACCCTATTCTCCTTATTTGGAGAGAACGATTTAGGTCTCTTTTTAAAATCTAAAACAGAATGAGTTAATAACCCATCTTTTAAATCATCTTCAATTCTTGGACTATATGGAGCTAAATAAGGTGTTCCAAAAGAATCGATACTATTCAAATAGTTAAGTAAATACACCATTCCTGCAACAATTCCGGCAAGTCCTAAAGAACCTCCCAATATAATGAATATCGCTTGCAAAATAGTAATTTGAGATGACTGCTCTGGAATCGTATATAATGCTATTTTAGCAAGTGCAACAATAATTACTCCTGGTGGAGATATTAACCCTGCTTTAACTCCAGTATCTCCTAAAATTAATGCACCTACTACAGATGTTGCTAACCCTAAATAACTTGGTAATCTTAAACTAACTTCGTAAAGAATTTGAAATAAAAAAAATATAAATAATATCTCTAAAAATGGAGTAAATGGTAACCCTTGTGTTGTATCAGCGATTGTTATTAAAAAATTGAGAGGTAAAATATTATAATGGTATATTTGTAATGCTAGATAAAATCCTGGGGAAATTAAAGCAACCATCAATCCAAGCAATCTGATTATTCTTACAAAACTAGAATAATGATGATTTGTATAATAATCATTGCTATTTTGTAAATCTTCAATAAGTATAAATGGCACAGTCAAAACTATTGGCGAATTATCAACAATAATTGCAACTTTACCTTCAAGTAACTTTGAAGATATAATATCAGGTTTTTCAGAATTACCTATTTGTTTAAATAGTGAATTCGGCCTATCTTCTAAATATGATAAAATATAATAAGCATCAATTATGCCATCTGTCTTAATGTTAGATATTTTTTTATTAACTTCTTCAATTATCTTTTTATTGGCAACCCCCTTTAAATATACAATAACTACCTTTGTTTGAGTTTGGGACCCCACTCTTAAAGTTTTTAATATTAAGTCTTTAGTTTTTAATCTTCGCCTTAATAAAGTTATGTTGGTTTGCAAATCCTCTACAAAACCCTCTCGTGGACCTTGTATTACTGGTGAAGTTGGTGGCTCTGTTGGTGTTCTTGTTGGAAATTTATATAAATCTACTGACAATATTTTTTTAGTAAAATTAGTTATTAAAACAACTTTACCATCTAGTATTTCTTTAACAACATCACTAAATTTAACTTCTTTAACATCACCACATTTTATAATTTTATCCTTTAAGTCATCAAAAGAAAACATTTGTTGAAATGTTTGAATTGGATAATATATAGAATTCGACAATAAATTTTGATCAATAATGCTTTTTAAATAAATAAATGCAATTATTTGTCCATCTTTTTTATAAAATCTATAGGAAAAATCTATACTTTCATTAAACTCAATTTTTAACTCTTGTATGATTTTATAAACATTAAAATAAGACATACTAAACTCCTAAATGTAGTATGTCTTAATGTTTTATTTTTATTATAACTATTTAAATTATATCTACCTGTATCATTCCACCTGTAAAAATGTTATATTCATCTATAGATGCTGGCGAAACATAAATTTCTTTATTTTGATTAAGTATAACCGTTAAATCTATTGTATAAACATATTGATTCTCTTGTTCATCATAAACAACATTAAAATCAACAACATCATATTGAATGTTTTCTAAATAAACGAAAATTTTTGAAAGTTTTTCTTTTCCAATTATTGTTAAAATTTTTGTTTTTGAATCTAATGAAGCACTTACAAAATCGATAAAATGATGAACTACTTGTATTTCTAAACAATTTGATTGACTGCTTTGCTTATAATAATCTTTATCAGAATAAGCTACCACATAAAACAGTCTTTCCTTACCACTTAATAGTGATAAATCATAATAATTGTCTTCTGTTTTAAAAGAAGTTAATTCCTCATCACCGCTGTAAAAAACTCTATAATAACTTGCATTTTCAATTTCTTCCCATGCTATAACGTTATCTTCTTCTATATAAATTATTTCAGGACTACTTAAATACTGGTAAAAAGTCCAAGTTATAGGTTCGCTATACTGACTATTATTACCTTCATTATCGCTTAAATAACAAGATGTTATGGTATAAGCCTGTCCTAACTTCACTCCTTTTTGCATTAAGTTTTCAAGTGAAATTATATTATTATCGCTATCTATAACAATTTCTTCACTTCCATCACTATTAAATTTTAACCTATACTTAGAATAATTATCATTCATCTCAATATAAAGATATATATTTTTACCATCATCTAAAATTTCTACAGGATTTGGAGAATAGGTATTATAATTCAAAATAAAAGCTGTTACAACCCCTCCGATTGCAAAAATACAAGCAAATATTGATAACAAAACAACTATTATTTTATTTTTTTTACTTTTTTCCATACTTTTTTATATTATAACCTATTTTTATTATAATTTCAAAACATTTTTTCTAATAAAAATAAAAACAATATTGACAAAATAATGTGTTTGTGATATTCTATTACTAGTTATTGGAGGGATTATGAATTTTAGTTACATGACATCATCTCAAATTGCAGCTTTAATATTGGGAGTTATCTTTTCGGTTTTTGCAGTTGCCTCAACTTTTTTAGCTTTTAAATATGCTCATAGACTTAATTCTTTTTTGAAAGCAATATCAATGTCTTTGGTTGCACCTTTCTTAGCTATGGTTTCTTGGTTGTTTCTAATCTTAAGTTTCTTAGATGGATTTAGAAATGATGAAGTTTTAAATCTTATCATTTCATTATTAATTTCTTTATTTATTTGCTGCATGATTGTATTTGTTGCAAAAGCACTTTATAATAAAAATAAAGACCGTTTTGAACAAGAAGAAACTGAAGACTTAAACACAATAGATGTTGATCAACTTGAAGAAAACGAAGGTGAAACATATTTATTAAAAGATTCTGAAAAAGACAATATTGAAGAAACTCTTGAAACCGAAACTGTAGACAATACAGAGGTTGAACCTGAAAAAAGCGAAGATGAAAAAGTAGAAGAAAATCTTGAATATACAGAGGAAGAAAATAATACTGAAGAAGAAACTGTTGAAAAAGAAGAGGATAAAGATATCACTGAAGAAACCAAAAAAGAAGTTGAAATTAAACAAGATGTTGATGAAGATAAACCTACTGATGATGATGAAGATTTTCAAAAATTCTTAGATGAATTAAGAAAAAAAATAGATGATGATAATAGTGATGATTCAAATAAATAAAAAAATAAATAAAAAAACACTCATGTTTGAGTGTTTTTTTTATTTAACAATAAAATTTACAATTCTTCCAGGTACATAAATTTCTTTAATTATTTGTTTTTCAATTAAAATATTTTTTATATTTTCATTATTTATAACGAAAGTTAATATATCCTCTTGATTTAATGTTGGATCTATATTTATCCTTGCAACAATTTTACTATTTACTTGAACAGCAATTTCAACTTCTTCTTTAATTAATTTACTTTCATCACATACAGGCCACGTTGCATTAGTTATATCTTTCCCATAACCACATTCTACCCACAATTCTTCTGTAATATGTGGTGCAAAAGGATTTAATAAAGTTAATAAAGTTTTATATTCTGCCTTGTTAATTTTTTTATTTTTATAAATTTCATTGACACAAATCATTAATTGAGAAATAGCAGTATTAAATTTTATTTTATCAATATCTTCTGAAACTTTTTTAATCGTAGCATTTAGTATATAAGAAAGTTCTTTCGAAATTTCATCGCCATCAACTAACAAATCTTTAATAGAAACAACTCTACTTATAAATTTATTTGCACTTTTAACACCTTCATCACTCCAGTTCACATCTGAAAAGTAGTCACCCATAAACGATTCCCAAATTCTTAAAGAATCTGCACCGTATTCTTTGATAACGTCTCTTGGATCAACCACGTTTCCAAGACTTTTACTCATTTTAACTCCATTTGCACCCAATACAATACCTTGACTAACCCTAGATTTAAATGGCTCATTTACTGGCGATAAACCAATATCATATAAAAATTTATTCCAAAATCTTGCATATAATAAATGTCTATTTGTATGTTCATTACCACCATTATATAAACCAACAGGTAACCATGCTTTTAAAGCATCATAAGAAGCAAATTCTTTATCATTATGAGGATCACAATACCTCATAAAATACCAACTTGAGCCAGCCCAACCAGGCATTGTGTCTGTTTCTCTTTTGGCATCACTTCCACAACAAGGACATTTTACATTTACCCAATCACTTATCAAGCTTAATGGACTTTCTCCATCTTTTGTTGGCTCGTAACTTTCTACCTCTGGTAACTTTACAGGCAAATCTTTTTCAGGAACAGGAACCCAACCACATTTTGGACAATTTATCATAGGTATTGGTTCTCCCCAATACCTTTGTCTTGAAAATACCCAATCCTGCATTCTAAAATTAACTTGTTTTTTAGCTACACCCATATCTACTAATTTTTTTGTAATAGCTACTTTAGCTTCCTCTACTGTCAATCCACTAAATTCTTCAGAGTTTATTAATTTACACCCTTTTCCCAAATAATCCTTTTTTTCGAAAGCTTCTTTTGAAACATCTTTTCCTTCAATTACTTGAATCATTGGTATATTATGAGCAACTGCATATTCAAAATCTCTTTGGTCATGACTTGGTACTGCCATTACTGCCCCCGTACCATAATTTACTAAAACAAAATCACCAATAAATATTGGAACTTCTTTACCATTCACAGGATTAATACATGTAAGCCCTTCTACTTTACAACCTGTTTTTGTTTTTGTTAATTCAGCACGTTCAAATTCACTTTTTTTACTTGCCTGTTTTATATAATTCTCTACTTCTATCCAATTCTTTATCTTATCTTTGTTTTGTTTTATTAAAGGATGTTCCGGCGCTAAAACCATAAATGTAATTCCATATATAGTTTCTATACAAGTTGTATAAATTTCGAACTCTCCTCCTTGAACTAATTTAAATTTTACCTGTACACCTTCGCTTTTTCCTATCCAATGTTTTTGACCAAGCTTAATATGTTCCATATATTCCGTTTGATCAAGATCATCATTTAATCTTTCTGCATATTTTGTAATTTTTAATATCCATTGTGATTTTGGCTTTTGCTCAACCTCTGCATGACATTGACAGCACTTTCCATCTTCTACTTCTTCATTTGCTAAAACACCACAATTAGGACACCAATTTACATTTGCATATCGTTTTTCAGCAAGACCATGCTTATAAAATTGCAAAAATAACCACTGTGTCCACTTATAATACTCTGGATCACACGTGTTTATAGCTCTTGACCAATCAATACTCAATCCTACACATTTTAATTGCTCTTTAAAAATAGCTATATTTCTAGAAACAATTTCTTGTGGTGGTTTTTTCTCTTTTATTGCAGTCCTTTCTGCTTCTAGTCCAAAAGCATCACAACCCATAGGAAATAAAACATTATATCCTTCCAATCTTTTTTTTCTTGCAACAGCATCCATCGCAGAATAACTTCTAACATGTCCTGTATGTAATCCCTTTCCACTTGGATATGGAAACTCAATAAGAACATAAGCATTCTTTTTTCCATCACAATAATTATTTACTTCAAATCTTTTTTCTTTTTCCCATATATCTTGCCATTTCTTTTCAATATCAGTAAAATTCATAATAAACTCCTTAAAACTAAACAAAAATTAATATTTCACAATGTAGATTATAACAAATTTAAATAGATTAATAAAGTATTTTCTTTAATAAAATAAAAATTTTAAAAAATCGTTGACTTTAACTAATAAAAAATGTATAATACAAACGTTAAAATAAAATTTATCCAAAGACAGCAAGTGTGAAAACATAAACACATATTGTGTACTTGCCGAGGAAAGAAGTTATAAAGTGATTGATATCTCTATGCTTTTTTCCGCTGGCGTAGAGATTTTATTTTTTCAAAAACACAATATTCTAAAAAGGAGGAAAAGATTTCATGAGTGCTAATTTAGAAGCAAAAAAACAAATAGTTGAAGAAATTAAAGATAAATTGTCAAAATCAAAATCTGTTACTTTTGTAGACTATACTGCTTTAACTGTAGCTGAAGATACTGAAATGCGCCGTAATTTTAAAAAGAATGGTGCTGAATATAAAGTATACAAGAACAAGTTATTGCTACTTGCACTCAACGAACTTGGAATCAAGGGTGCCGAAGAATATCTACACGGCACTAGTGCGGTTGCTTTCAGTTATGATGATGAAGTAAGCGGAGCAAAAATTGTTTGTGAAACTGCTGAAAAAACTAAAAAATTAACCGTAAAATTTGGTTTACTTAATGGTAACTTCGTTGATGGCAAGGAAATTGAAGCTTTGGCAAAACTTCCAACCAAAGAAGTTCTTATTGCCAAATTACTTGGAACTCTCAATGCACCTATTTCTGCACTTGCAAGAGTTCTCAATGCACCTATTCAAGGTCTTGCAATTGCTTTAAATGCAATTGCTACAAAATAAGTATAAGTTACTTATTAAAATTAATAAAAAATTTTATAAATAATTTTAGGAGGAATTTAAAATGGCTGATATTAAAAAATTAGTTGAAGAAATTAAATCAATGAGCGTTCTTGAAGTTTCTGAACTTGTTAAAGAACTTGAAGAAACATTTGGAGTTTCTGCTGCTGCTCCTGTTGCTGTAGCTGCTCCTGTTGCTGGTGCTGCTGCTCCAGCTGCTGAAGAAAAATCAGAATTTACTGTTGAACTTTCTGAAATCGGAGCTAACAAAATTGCTGTAATCAAAGTTGTTAGAGAAATTACTGGACTTGGTCTTGGAGAAGCTAAAGCTTTGGTTGAAAGTGCTCCAAAAGCTATTAAAGAAAACGTTCCAACAGAAGAAGCTAAAGAAATTGAAGCTAAACTTAAAGAAGCTGGCGCAACTGTTAAACTTAAATAAATCAAAAATAAATATGAATATTGTGTTAAAAAAAGTTAGGAATATCCTAACTTTTTTTTTGTAAAAAATAAAAAAATTAGCGTAATTTATACGCTAATTTTTTATTATCTCGTATCCATCTTTACTATCTTTAATATTATACCCTTGAGCTAAAATCTTATTTCTTAATTCATCTGCTTTTGAATAATCTTTCGCTTGTTTTGCCATCCATCTTTCTTTAGCTAAAATTTTTACATCGTCAGGAATAATGATAGTTACACCATTGTCTTCAAAATTTAATCCTAAAACTTTATTGAATTTCATTATCAAATTATAAACATCTTTACTTTTCTTTTCTTTTAATAACTTTTGACAAACAGCAAGTGCAACTGGCATATTTAAATCATCATTAATTGCATTTAAAAAATCTTGTTCATATTTATTTAAAATCGAAAAATCTATTTTTTCATTTCCTTCCTTGTGTTCTAAAACAGAATTTTTAAAATTTTTCAAAGAATTCTTTGCCGACATTAATGAATCATAAGTAAAATTTTGCTGTTTTGAATAATGTGCATTAAAATAAAAATATCTAAAATCTTCAGGAGAAAATCCATTTTTTTCTAGGTCATCTAAAGTAAATATATTGTTTAAACTTTTACTCATTTTGCCGCCATCAATTTGTAAAAATTCTAAATGCATCCAAAAATGAACAACTTTGTGTCCTTCAAGACAATCACTTTGTGCTATTTCATTTTCATGATGAATTGTCTTATGGTCAACGCCACCAGTATGAATATCAATATATTCCCCAAGATATTTTTTCCCAATAGCCGAACATTCAATATGCCACCCAGGATAACCCATCCCCCAAGGACTGTTCCACTGCATTATATGCTCTTTTGGTGCATTAATCCACAAAGCAAAATCGGCAGGATGTCTCTTCTCACTATCAACTTCTATTCTAGCTCCCGCTTTTTTACTGTTAACATCCATTCCAAGCTGACCATATCCTGCAAATTTAGAAATATCAAAATAAATTCCTTTGCTCGTTTGATACGCATAACCTTTTTCTAATAGTTTTGATACAAAATCAATTATTTCTTCTATTACACTAGTCGCCGGGCAAATATGTTCTGGCAAATCTATATTCAACTTCTTTGTATTATCCATAAAAATTTGAGTATAAAATTTTGCTATTTCCCAAGGTGATTTATTTTCCCTTTGACTTGCAACAAGCATTTTATCTTCCCCTTCATCTGCATCGCTTGTTAAATGTCCTACATCAGTAATATTCATTACGCCATCTATTTTAAAGCCATTATATTTAAGAACTCTTCTTATATTATCCATAAAAAGATAAGCTCTCATATTTCCAATATGAGGATAAGAATAAACGGTTGGTCCACAAGAATACATCTTAACCACTTCATCTCTTGGAACAAACTCTTCTTTTTTTCTTGTAAGTGAATTATAAAATCTAAGCATAAAAGCTCCTTATATATTTATATTTTAAAAATTTTATGTTTGACAAATATTTTCTAAAAATTAAAATTAATTTACTCAAATAATTACACTCAAACTATTTTATTTAAAAATTTACCGAGAACTTCAACTGCATAGTCTACATCAGGTGATGTTGGCCCTAACATTTTATCAAACTCTTTAATGTAATTATCAAGTTCTTCTTTTCCTTTATCAGTAAGTTCAACAACATGACATCTTTTATCCATTGTTGATTTTTTTATAACTAAACATCCTTCTTTTTCAAGTGAAGATGTCATTAAGGCAAAATTAGTTTTTTTAATTCCCAATTTTTCAATAATCATACTAACAGACAAATTCTCATAAATTTGGCTAAAGAATAATATTTTCATTCTTAAAATACTACCATCTCTACGACTTTTCATTAAATTTTCTAGCAATGATTCAATTTCTATTAATTTTTCTGCCCTTTTCATATTATATCTCTCTGATTATTAGTATAATTAAAAAATCTTTGAAATGCAACCTTTTTTAGTTGATTTTAAGTATAATTGATATTAAAATATAAACATGCAAATTGAAGGAAGTATTGAAGAAATAATTTTTAGAAATGACCAAAATGGTTATACTGTTTTTGTAATAGATTTTAAATCAACACCAGTTGTTTGTGTGGGTAAATTAATAAACGCAAATATTGGTGAAAGTTTATCTTTGGATGGTGAGTATGTAAATAACAATAAATATGGTTACCAGTTTTCTTTCACTTCATACGAAATTATATTACCAAAAACTCTAGCTGGCATTGAAAAATATCTTTCATCTGGACTAATTAAAGGAGTCGGACCAATTACTGCTCAAAATATAGTTAAACATTTTAAAGAACAAACTTTTGATATTATTGAAATGAGTCCTTCTTCATTAGCTGAAGTTAAAAATATAAGCATAAAAAAAGCGTTAGAAATTGGTGAAAAATTTAAGGAACTAAAAAATCTACAAAATACTGTTATGTTTTTACAAAAGTATAACATCACAACAAATATGGCTCTAAAAATTTACGATATTTATGGAAATAAAACAATTGATATTGTCAAAAACAATCCATATAAATTGGTAGAAGATATTGATGGGATTGGTTTCCTAACTGCAGATAAAATAGCTAAAAACATAGGTATACCCGCAGATAGTGAATTTAGAGTAAGAGCAGGTATTTTATATTCTTTATCATCTTCTATTGAAAAAACAGGTAATACTTACCTTCCAAAAAATCTGCTAATATCTCAATCATCAAACTTACTTGAACTTGATTATTCTCTTCGTCAAGATCTCTTTGATGATGCTTTATCTAGTCTAACTTTAGATAAAACTGTCATATCCATGTGGTATCATGATGCCGAGATAATAACGCCTACTAAATATTATTTCTACGAAAATGCTGTGGCTCAAAAACTAACACTCTTAAACGTTTCACAAATTACTCAAAAATTAAATCTTGATGATGAAATTAAACATTTTGAAGAAAAAAACAATATTATATTTCATGAAGAACAAAAAAACGCTATTATCAATGCTATAAATAATGGTGTTTCTATTATAACCGGTGGTCCGGGAACTGGTAAAACAACAATCATAAAATGTATTATAGAAATTTTAAAACAAAATCACCTAAAATTTATGTTGTTAGCTCCTACAGGACGTGCTGCTAAAAGAATGACTGATAGCACAGGTGAAGAAGCTAAAACAATTCATCGAGCTTTAGAAGTTGCAAGTGGAGATTTGGCTGTTAATAGTCGTTTTGTATATAACGAAAATAATCCTTTTAAAACTAATGTTGTCATTGTTGATGAAATGTCAATGGTTGATATTTCTTTAATGAATCATTTATGCAAAGCTTTACCTAGAGATTGTAAATTAATTTTAGTTGGAGATAAAGATCAATTACCTAGTGTCGGTCCTGGAAATGTTTTAGATGATATTTTAAAAAGTGGTATCATAAACGTTTCTCTATTAAAAAAGATTTTTAGACAAAGCGATGATAGTTTAATTATAACTAATGCCCATATGATTAATTCTGGTAAAATGCCTATCTTAAATAATTCATCTAAAGATTTTTTCTTTGAAGAAAAACAAGATTTAAATTCAATAAAAAATTCAATTGTTGACTTGGTTGTTACTAGATTACCTAAATTTACAGGACTGGATTCTAATCAAATTCAAGTTCTTGCTCCCCTAAAAGCTGGCATTTGTGGTATAGACAACTTAAACAAAAGTTTACAAGCTCGCCTTAATCCACCTTCAATCAATAAAATGGAAATTCCTGTCGGTGATAATATTTTTAGAGTTGGTGATAAAGTTATGCAAACAACTAATAACTACAATCTTGTTTGGAAAAAACTTAATGGTTTTATTGAAGAAGAAGGAGAAGGTGTTTTTAATGGCGATATAGGTTTCATAGATCTTATAGATTTTCAAACAAATGAATTAGTTGTTATGTTTGAAGATGGAAGAAGATGTATTTATCCACGTACAGATATAAGCCAGCTTGCATTAGCCTACGCCATAACAATTCATAAAAGTCAAGGATCAGAGTTTGATGTCGTTGTAATACCTTCAATAGCCGGACCAAACATGATTTTAACACGAAATTTAATTTACACTGCCGTGACTCGTGCAAAAAAAATGGTAGTTATTGTTGGTGAGCAAAAAAATCTTAAAAAAATGGTAGCAAATAACTATACTGTTCAAAGATATACTCTTTTGAAAGATTTAATTATTATCTCAGATAAAAAAATAAAAGAATTATTTGAATAAAAAGGTGAAATATGAATTTTAAAGACAAATTAATTAACTTAAAAAATACCTTTATAAAAGCTCTATTTCCTGAAGATATTAAATGTATTTTATGCAACAAAGATATTCCAAGGCAACAATATCCTTTTTGTGAATCTTGTCAAAATGATGAGATATTTAATAATGGAAATAGATGCAAAATTTGCGACACATCGATAATTAAGGGAAATATAATCTGTGATCATTGTAAAGAACAAAAAAGATTTTTTGAAAAATGTTATTGTCCTTTGAATTATACTAAAAATGTTCGAAAAGCTATTTTAAAATTTAAAAGCGATAATGCTAAATATTTAGCAAAACCATTTGCTGAAATAATTTATAAAAAGTTAAAAAACGAAAATGTAGATTTCGATTTAATTGTTCCTGTACCATCACATTATAAAACTATTAAAAAACGAGGATATAATCCTGCAAAACTTCTCGCTGACAACTTGTCAAAATTAACAGAAAAACCAGTTGTAGATATTTTATACAAAAACATTTTAACTAAAAATCAAAAATTATTAAACTATACAGAAAGACAAAGAAATCTACAAAACAGTATAATCTTAACAGATAAAAACATTATTAAAAATAAAAACATTTTACTAGTAGATGATGTTGTTACCACTTGTGCAACTGTTAATATATGTTCACAATTGTTATTAAGTTCTGCTAAAAATGTTTTTGTTTGTGCAATCGCTAGAAACCAAATATAATATCCAATCTGTTGAAAAAATTAAAATTTTTTAATAAAACACTTGACATGATAAAATCTATACCCTATAATATGAAAGTATCAAAAAAAACTCCCTAATTTTTGATATATGGCCTCATGGTCAAGCGGTTAAGACATCGCCCTTTCACGGCGGAATCAGGGGTTCGATTCCCCTTGAGGCTACCACAAAAAGTAAGGATAAAGAATTAAAATCTTTATCCTTTTTTGTATTTTTTAAATAAAAAAATAATGTTACAATTTTATTTTAAAATAAAAAGGAACTCTACTTTTCTATGTAGAGTTCATCTTTTTCTAATTTAAAAAAGTTTTGACCTTCTTATCTTTTATTCTCTATTTATACCACCATTTTCTCTTTGTGTATCCAACCATTCAGATGCCCAACTATGCTTTCCACCAAGAAATGCCTTATTAAAACCATATCTAAATGTACTATAAGAAGTATCAACCAACTGAGCAAAAGCACTTAATGGAAAAGAAATATCATTTTTTTTGCCTAATAACGCGCCAATATAATCTCCTTTATAAAACCTATTAATTTTTAATTGACTAAAATTCAATGCTCCTAATTCCTTTAATTTTTCAGAAACGACAAGCATGTCTTCTTCTTTTATCATAAAATCATCGTCTCTATTTAAAGCTTTCATAATTTTTTTTGCCCAAGCAACTGCTTCTTCTATTGTTGTTGTCTCTGAAAATAAATTTATTGGTGTAATATTGTCTAAATCTTCTAACAAACTTTTTAATTTATCTGCATATGCCATAATATAATCTCTCCTTTTTAGGATTATATTTTATTTTCATAAATTTGTCAATATATTATTTCATATTCTCAAAAATACTTCCTTGTTTAATTTTTAAATAATATGTTTGCTCCTGGTAACCTTGTTCCCATAATAACTTAATTGTTATTTCATCTTTTTCTTCATTAACTATTGGATAAAAATAAGCAATAAAAGAACCGTCATACACTTTCAAATACTCACTCCATTCCAATTTTTCATTGTTTATATAAGCATATCCTGATTGATAATTATTTAAACTCACTGGAGAATAAATTTTTATTCCTACCCTATTTCCTTTTTCTTCCCAACCTTTTGCAACATCTTCCAAATAATATTGTATTACTTGATTTTTTCCTCCAAAATATATTGTGTGAGTCATATCTTGATATTCAAAATCAATGTTTCCACCAGTATTGTAGTCATCTCTATAAACATTTGAATAATTAAGAGTTGTCTCATTGCAACCTGTCATAAATATAGAAGTTAAAATTATTAAAACTATAAAATGCTTTTTCATAATACCCCTTTTTTTATAGTTTTAACAATATTTTACTTTTTATCAAACTTGGACATCATCTGTATTTTTAATACATCAGAACGCTTTATCGAAAATTTTGAAAACATAATAATTGAAAGCGATAAAAAAATTGTACACCCAAAAAAAACTATTAACCCTAACCCATTTTGGACCGACATTGCTTGTACTGGCTGAGTCGAATCAAACTTTATAAAATCTAACAAAAAACCAATAATCAACAAAGCAATAGAATTTGCTAAATTATATGTGAAGGTAAAATAACCAGTATACGCTCCTGCATTGTTTTGACCAGTTTTAAAAATATCTAAAGTAACAGCATCTGCATACATAGAAAATGGTAAAGAATACATTGCTCCGGCTCCAATTCCACAAAAAATTAAACATGGAATTGCTATATAAAACATAATTTGTGATGAAATAAAATCTCTAAACAAAAATGTAATTACTGTAAGAAAAATCCCAATAACTAATGTAGATAAGGAAATTATTAATGTTCTCTTTTTCTCTATTCTTTTAGATAAATATACCCATAAAGGTTGTGAAGCAATTGCACCTCCAAACAATGAAATTAAAACTACTGAAATTTGAGTACTTGAAAAATGATAACAATAAGTAAATAAATGCATGCCAACAGATGTTAAAAAAGCAGATGAAATCGTTGCAAAGGAATATCCTAAAATAACAGAACGAAAATCTTTTTTCTTTAAAATATTAAAATAACCTGACATCAATTTCCCAAAATTAAACTTTTCATTGTCTACGTTTGAAACATATATTTTATTTTCCCTAACAAAACGTAATGTTGAAAATATTGTTATCAATCCTAAAACAATTAACAAACTTGAATTTATGCAAGCAATTTTAATGTAACCTTCTTGAGTATATTGAGTTTGTATACCAATTGATATAGAAGACATAAAAAAATACATTAAAACACTTGGTAAAATCATTCCTATTATGTTAAAAACAGTTTTAAAACTTTGTACTTTCGATTGTTCATTGTAGTCAGGGGCAATATCAATTGCTAATGCTGAATAAGGTGTTCCAAAACAAGTATTTGCAGTTTCAATTGCTAACATTCCAATCAATAACCAAAAAAATTTTGCAATTTCTGGTAAAGATGCTGGCATTGACCAAATGCAAATATTTAAAAAAGCAATCATGAAAATCCCAAAAAACATAAATCCCAATCTTTTTCCAAAAAATTTATTTTTTGTATTATCCGATAAATAACCAACAAGAGGATCACTAACGCCATCCCATAGTGAAGAAGTTGCAATGGCAATTCCAACTAAAGATCCAGAAATCCCCATAACCGCAGTTGCAAAAAACATTATAAAACTATTCAATGTTTGTGACATTGAACTATATCCTAGTCCCCCAATACCATAGCAAAATTTTGTTTTAAAATTTAAGTCTTTTTCCACTTAAATATATCTATGTTTCCAATCTTTTGATTATTCTAATAATAAAATCGTAGTTCAAACTACGATTTTATTCTTCATCTACCTTTGGTTCCTCGCTATCAACTTCTCCTTCATCTTTTGGATACAATAATTTTTGTGCTATCTCAAACCTAGAAAGATCAAATAAAGCAATTTCTTTAATTTTTTTATCTAGGATATCTAAAATTTGCTTATTTTCCTCATTATATTCCTTAGTATTCCACATCTTAAATGTAATATTATCTCGCATAACCGTTTTTCTTGATTTAATATCTCTGTAAGTTACTTTTTCATAATAAAGCTCAGCTCTATACCCTGTTCCACCAATTATAAGATATTTTCTCGATTTAATATCAATCCTAATTTTAGGATAAGTTTGCTTAACAAAAGAATCTAAATCTACTGTAAATGTAGCCGAAAAAGAATTTTCAATTGCTGATGATATTTGTAAAGAATAATCTTTTGGTTCTGCATCTGTTTCTAACTCTCCTAATAAAAATTCCTTACTAGGTCTTTTCATTTCTCCAGGCAATTGACTTATTTTTGTAACTATAAACTTAATTTTTTTCTCTCCATACTGCTTAGATAATATAACTCCCGAATCTGATAACAAATTGTTAGAAACATCATAAATTATTTCTCTTTCATTAACAATTCCCTCATCTGAAAAACGATAAAACTTCATAACGTTTTTTATTTTTTTAAATATACTTTTAAAATTAGAAAATCCTAAAATTACAAAATGATATTTTTGAAAATTTTCTAATTCAAGAACATTATTTACTTTCAACTGACTTCCCTCTCTTTTACTCTCTTAATTTAATATAATCTTTTTTTTATAAAAAATCAAATGTTTAATATACTTTTACTTACACATAATAAATAAAAAGGAGTTTATATGGACTTTAATCATAGTAAAACAAAAGAAAATCTTGCAAGAACTTTCGCTTGTTTGTGCCAAGACAATGCTAAGTTGACTTTTTTAAAAAATAATGCACGAAAAGAAAAATTTTACTATATTCACGACATACTTCAAAATATAGCAGATATAAAAATGGCTCATGCAGAAATTATCTATTGTAATATTATTGAGAATCTTCTAAATAAAAAAGAAAATATTAAAGTTGAAGCAAGTTTTCCTTTTGAACAATTTAAACTAAAAAATAGTTTGCAAGATTTTTTTGAAAACGAAGAATATGAAGCTAAAAATATTTTCCCTCATTTTGCCAAAATTGCACAAGATGAAGGTTTTAAAAATATTAAACAACTATTTGAACTTCTTTCTATAGCAACACAAAATATTGCAAAAAAACTTAAAATTTTATCAAATCGTTTTCAATCTAAACAATTATATTCCTCTAACAAAAAAACTATTTGGGAATGTTCTTTTTGCGGATATACTCAAGAAGATAAAAAGGTTTGGGAATATTGTCCATTATGTAAAAATGAAAAAGGTATTGTAATTTTTAATTTAAATGAAACAGAAAAATAAAAGCGAACCCAAAAGGTTCGTTTTTATTTGCTAACTGTATCTTTAAAACTGTTACCAAACTTAAATGAAGGTGCACTGCAAGCAGGTATAGAAACTTTTTCTTTTGTTAAAGGATTAATTCCTTCCCTAGCTGCTCTTTTTTTCATCTCAAAAGTTCCAAATCCAGCAATTTGAATTTTCTCTCCAGATTTAAGTGTTTCAGCAATAGTTGCTGCCATTGCTTCAAAAGCAATCCCTGCATCTTTTTGAGTAAAATTTGCTTTGTCTGCAAATGCTTTGATAAATTGTTGTTTATTCATCTATCATATTCTCCTTTTTTTTATTGGTTTTCACCTATCTAAATGATAACATATTTTAATTAAAATTCCAAATAAAATTAGACTTTCCACGCAAAATATTCAATTATTTGTTTGCCAATAATCTTTAAATAGGTTACAACCCTATTAAACCACCAAAATAAACTATTTTGTATGTTTGTAGAATTATGCGAAATTTCAACAACTTTTCCTATTACCTTTTCTATATTTTCAGTGCCAGAACTCCTTGCATCTGAACTTCCTGTTCTATTATCTCCCATATAAAAAATTTGATTTTGTTGGATTTGATAAAATTTAACATATCCAACACCTTCAACATATTCTAATGAAACATTGTTCCCCATTAAAAATGTTTTATAAAATATATTCTCATAATCAATTCCACCATCAGTAATTGATGTAATTGCATTCCATAAATCATAACTTTTTATATAGTCTTCATATATTATTTCAACTTTATTATTGCCGCTTTTAATTCGCATAAATCGATAAGTACTTTTACCATCTACCTCGACTTTTGCGATAGAAATTTTGTCATATTCAAAACCTAACACTCTTTTAATGATTGTTTGATTATATTCACTATTATCTACAGATTTATCTATTATAATAATGTCATTATAATCTATATCTTGTGTTAATTTAATATATACGCCATCTTGAACGAAACCATCTTCCACTTCAACTGGATTTGGATTTAATGTTGGCTGCATTGATGTTCCATTAATTGTAACATATCTAAAACTTTGTTGAAACAAAATATTTGTAATAAAAAGTGCTAAATAAAATAATAGTAAAATAAAAACAAATATCATAAATAATCTTTGTGATATTTTATCATCTTTCTCATCTTGATAATATTGATAAAAAACCTGATTTTGCAACTTTTACTCCTATTTTTCTTTTGAAAATTTGCAACCACAATAATTTTGTCTATATAAATTATATTTTTTTGAAAATTCTATACTCTTTTTATATCCATCTTTCTTTTTGTAGTTGCCTTCTAAGAAACTTATTCCTTCTTCATTTTGTACTTCATAACCAATTTTATTTATAATTTCCGAATTTTTATGTGGACTCACTGTTAAAGTTGTTCCAAAAAGATCAAATTTTAACATTTTAGCTTTCTGTGCTGTTCTTTTTAAACGTAATTTAAAACATACAGGACACCTTGCTCCGCCTTCTTTCTCTCCTTCAAGACCTTTTACACAACTATAAAATTCTTCTGAATTATAATCTTCTTCCAAAACGTTTATACCAACTATATTACAATACCTTTTTTGCTCACTCAACCTATGACTAAATTCATCTTGCGTATCGATATTAGGATTATAATAATATACTGTAATATCATATTCATCTTTCAAAACATCAATTACTTGTGTACTGCATGGACCACAACAACTATGTAATAACAACTTCTTCTTCATTATTATTCTACCGTTCGTAATATTTTTACCAACTCACCTAAAAGTGGGTTCTTATTGATAAACTGTTTAACATCATTTTCAAAGTTGTTTACGTAAATCATAAAACATCCCATACAATCTCCACAATTTACGAAAACTTGCACTAAATATATTAGTTTATCTCTATACCCCTTAATAACAAACACGGGAAAATTAAAGTCATTTACTTTTAATGCAAATTGATTGACAAGCTCAAACCTATCAGTAACACTATTATATTTTTGTGCTAGTGAAGAATAATATTCCATAAATTCATCAGGATCCCTATGAATTTCAAAAAATGAAATTACCTTTCCATCTTTTGATAAATAATTTTCTTTATTGATAAAACCTTGTCCATTTTGTATATCATATCTATCTTTCGTAACAGACCATCCATCTGGAAGCTCAAAAGACATACTATTTAAAGTTTCTATAACTCTTCTCATTTTAATCTCCGTTACAATAGTATGACACTCAAAAAATAAAAAGTCAAGAAAGTTAAACTTTAAACTTAAATATTTTGATAATTTTTTAAAAAGTATTTATCGCATACATCATCATATCGTTGATATTATTATTAGTCAAAAAATAAACCAAAATTTTACCATCTCTTTTATATGAAACGATATTTTGATCTTTTAACTGCTTTAATTGATGTGAAATAGTTGTCTGGTTAATTCCTAAAACTGTAGATAAATCATTAACACACATATTCATCATAGATAAACATGTCAATATTTTTATTCTCGTAGAATCTGAAAAATTTTGAAAATAATCAGCTAATTTTGAAATATCTCTATCTTGAGGTAAAGCAGATAGTATATCTCTTTTATTTCTTTCTGATAAAAGTAAAAATCTGTTTTGCATATTTTCTCCTTTCTGTAACACTTCTTATGATATTTACATAAATAATTGTTGTAATTACCAATTTTAATGTTACAAATACAGAAGAAAAATGCAAAATAATTAATTGTATTATTTTGACAAAAATTAAAGAATTTTGTAAATTAGGAGGTTTTTATGAATAATACACAAAATATCTTGTTTGCTCTTCTGTTATCTGTAATCACAAATGCAACCGATACAAATTTAAATACAAATACCAACTTTCTGCTTCTTTTACTTTTAGCTTTAAATGGTAATAATTATAATAATAATGGTTGTTGTACACAAAATACCTGTCCGGGACAAAGTTTTAATTCAATTTTCTAAAAATTAAAAAATAAAAGTGCAAACTTTTATTTTTTTTATCAAATATTTTCAATTAATTAAAAATCTTTAAAAAATTATTAAAAATTTTTAAAAAATATTTGGTAAATAAATTTATTTGTGATATCATGAGTTTGTAAAAATGATATAAAGGAGAAAAAATAAAAAATAAGGGAGGTCGAAAATGAATTTATCACTTTTTTTAGCAGGTTGGTCTGATTATTTCAAAAAAGTATTTGGTGATGGCTCAGATGCTTACAATGCCGCAAGTTCTGTAATTACAACAGTCGAAACTGTACTTTGGATTTTGGTTGGTATTGTTGGACTTGCTGGTGTTGTTTATGCAATTTATTTAGGTATTCAACTCGCTCGTGCAGAAGATCAAAGTAAAAGAGATGAAGCTAAAAAACATTTGATTACTGTTTTGATTGCTTTAGTTGTTACTCTCGTGTTAATTGTGTTCTTCTTATACTTGCTACCATTGATTTTAAGTGCATTCAAAACTGGTGCTGTTGTAACTACTCCAAATAATCCAGCTGGTCAAGGCTAATTTGTAATTTTAAGTTAATTAACCTTGTTAATAAAAAAAACATTGTGTATACAATGTTTTTTTATTTGATTTTTTTTTAATTTTGTGCTAGTATATAGTCATAAAAGGAGAGATATATGCAATTTCTTGTTTCTCTATTTAATTATACATATCAAGGAAATCTTGCTTGGCTTGAAGATGTATATGCTACATTACCAACTATTCTTTATGCAGTTTTAGCTGTAGTGGGCGGTGCTGGAACTGTCTATTCTATTATTCTAGGAGTAAATCTCGCAAAAAGTGAAACTGACGAAAAAAGAAAAACAGCTTCTACAAGACTTAAAAATACTATTATTGGTTTGGCTGTTTTGTTAATATTGGTTTTGTTTATAAATTTAATTTTACCAGAAATTTTACATGCTTTGTATCCTAATGATGTAGTTGCAAGTTAAAAATCATTGTTATGAAACAATTTTTAATTAAAATCATATAAAACTTGTGTAAAGGAGTATTCTTATGCATAAGTTTTTTTTTAAATATAATAACCTCACTGAAAACTTAGAACTTTCTACATCAAAATCTTCGTTTTTGAATAAAACTTATATTCAATCAAACAGTAACATATTAAATAAAATTAAAAATGATATTCAAAATTTATACGAATTAATTGTTGAAATAAAAGAAAATACAACAGATAACAACCATTTAACAAAAATTAATAACACTGAATTAATTATATCAAATTTGTTTTATTCACTTTTTACATCCCCTCTTGAACTTTTAGGTAAAAACACTGAGCAAAAAAATTTAAAGGAATTATATCAAAAAGCAATAACTTTAACCTCCGAACTTATTTCAACAATTAATATTCCTGAATATAGCAGATTATGTCAAATGATAAGAAATAATTTAGAAGATATTTATATCAGTTTAGATTAAAAATTTTAGTATTATAAATAAATATCAAATATTTTATTTACACATCTTAAAATGTTTAGTCATAATATGTAGTGGAGTTTCAAAACTCCACGCGAGGTATAAATGTCAAAAATTTTTAATAAAAATTGTTGGAATAAATGCTGTAATCATGATAGAAATATAATTATTAGTGGTATAACCGGTCCTACCGGTCCTACTGGACCTGCTGGGCCTGTTGGTCCTACTGGTCCTACTGGTGCTGGTATAACAGGACCTACAGGACCTACCGGTGCAACAGGTATAACAGGACCTACAGGGCCTACTGGATTAAGTATTACCGGTGCAACAGGTCCTACAGGACCTACTGGTGCTACTGGTGCTACTGGTCCTACTGGTGCTACTGGTTCTACTGGTGCTATAGCAACTTTTACTGTTGCTGCAACTAATACTTTAGATCCTGGAAATGATGCAAGTGTTACTGAACAACAAACCGGTTCTGATGTTGAATTGACCTTTAATATACCTAAAGGTGA
>CALWTS010000009.1 GCA_944384535.1 uncultured Clostridia bacterium | reverse complement strand
TTTTTAGGTTTTATGTTATACAAAATGGTTAAATTGTAAGGCAAATAAAATGTAATGCAATGAACCTAATAGAGAGGGTTTTGCACTATAAAATAAAGTTGGAGTAACTGTAGTCAATCTGGTCTTGCTCGATACCTATGTATCTTAAAGTTATCTGCGGACTTGAATGATTGAATATTTTTTGCAGAATAACAACATCCTTAAATTGCTGGTAATGGTGGTAGCCAAAAGTCTTTCGCATTGAATGCGTACCGATTCTTTCTTGAAGTCCGGCTTTTTTGCACGCATCACGAATCAAGTAATATGCAGTTACTCTGTCAAGTCGATGCCGCCAGTGAGACAAAAACAGCGGTTCTGCGTTTCGTCTCCCTTTTACAAAATCCTCAATCATAGGCTTTAAACGGTCATTTATCGGAAACTTTTTAAATTTCCCTGTTTTCTTCTCAACAATTTGGATATGAGTTTTGTTTCTCACATCACCGACATTCAATGACAGCAAATCAGAAATTCTCAAGCCACAGTTTGTGCCGAGTACAAAGAGCATTAAGTTTCTTTGACTCTGGCTTGCTAAAACTTTTTCTACTTTTTTGATATCAGATTTGTTTCTGATGGGTTCTACTGTAGTCATTCTCTCTCCTTTCCTTTGACCTACAAACTATTTAGGGGTTTAAGCCCCTAAAAAATTTTCGGTCACACTAAGGATTTCTTCAAAGTCTTCATTATTAAGTTGCAAATATGGTCTTGCAGGTATAGTTACAGATTGATTTTTACCAGCTTGACCTCCAAGTTGATGAATTGCGGCATAATCAAGATTTGAACCAATGACAGCTGAATCATTGTCATAATATGCACTTATTGATGATGCAAGTTGACCTGAGACTTGTAAAATTTGTCCGGGATAATGTCCTTTCTTCGTTCTCTGTTTTTTCGTTGATTCGGCTAAATCTGTCCACTTATCAGGTCTGCCCTCTTCTTTAAAGTTTTCTTCGGTAGAATATGCGAAAATACCTGCGATATTTTTCATTAGTGGTCGCAGGTTTTCGCTTCGTTTTGCCAAATCAAGTAATTTTGATTCAACATCTTTATTATCAAGTTTTATTTCAATTGGTTCAGTCATTTTTGTGGTAATATTTTTCTAAGGAGTTTGTTATGATAAAAAAAATATTATTATTATTTTTATTTTTAGTTTTATCTTGTCCTTGTTTTGCTAATAACTCACAACAAAAAGAGGATGAAGATTTTATTCGTACAATAATTAATAGTCCATCTGCACGTTTATCAAAGCATCAATTATCCTTAAAACAAGATTATGAACTGTCTAAAAACGGAAATAAACAAACATTATATTCTCAAATTGAGGCATTAGAATTGAAATATAAAAATGCCGATGATAAAATTTCAAAGATAAATTATAAATATGTTGAAGAATTAAAAAATCTTTATCTGTTTGTTATAGAAACACCTTATACAAATTCTTTTAGTGTAGATTTTTATAATAACTTTGAAAAAAGAAAATTAATTATTCCTGATAAAGATTATGAAAAATTAGAAGAATCATTAAAGGAAATTATTCCACTTGTTAATGTGTATTATTAAATAATTCTTTAATAGGATAATTAGCAATCAAAAGTTCTTTATAAACTTTATTAGCTCTGTTAGTGCCTTCTCTGTTGTTGATTCCGTTTTGTCTTTCAACTTCAATTTCATAGCCTTTATATAATTCTCGGACTATTGGAGAATCATCATATGAAAGAAGAAAATGACCTTTGATGTCTTTTAAAACATCTCTTAAACGTTCGTGGTCAAAGTCTGCTGTAGAGGTTACTTCATAACCGCAACCTGAAGTATAAGGTGGATCGCAATAGAAAAATGCATCTTCAAAGTCATATTGTTTGATTAATTTTTCAAAATCACGATTCTCAATCATAACTTTATCAAGACATTCATGAATTGCATCAATTTTAGTTAAAATATTGCATTGAGATTTCGAAGCTCCACCACTAGATTTTTTTTACAGTTCCAAAAGTTTACTTTCAGTTTTGTTTATTTCCAAACGAAGTGAGCGAGTATTACTTAAACCTTTTATCTTTGCTATTTCTTTTATATTAATATATTTATCTTCCATGTCAGAAACACATTAACTCTAATTGTAAAAAATTAGAACTCCACTTCCGACCTTTGTGTCTTTTACATATCAATATTTTTTTATATGTTTAATTTTATATTTTGTTTTGCCCAAAATAACCACACCAGTTGAGCTACTCACGCTACTCAAACAAATACAGCCAACTTACGAAAAATTTGATTAATTTTCATTAATCAAATCTCCCCTACTCGAAATGTAAAAAGAGAATTTGCTCGATAAATGCATGTAAAATCTACAAATATTCTTTAAATAAAATTCTCTTTTTATACTTATATAGCGAAAAAACGCCCTAGTTGGGCGCTTTTTTAAATTTTAATCTTCACTTATTCTCTTTTAGTGGACTTAAATACAGAGGGGATGGGATTCGAACCCACGGTAGAACTGCTCCTACACAACCTTTCCAAGATTGCACCTTAAACCGCTCGGACACCCCTCTTTAGGTTTTCTTTTTTTATTCTACTAGAATATTTTTTCTATGTAAATACTTTTTATTTTTTAGCCACAAGCCC
>CALWTS010000008.1 GCA_944384535.1 uncultured Clostridia bacterium | reverse complement strand
TAACAAAAACAATAAGTGTATTAGGTTCGACAAAAACAGAATGTAGTTTAAGAAATGTCCCTATACCAAATAAATTATTAGAATGTCTATTGGATTGGCAGAAAGAAACTATATTTTTAAACAAAATCAATAGTGAACTAACTTCAATATATGTTTTAGGAGGAGTAAAGCCTAGGACTTACACATCTATAAGCAAAAGATTTCATAGATTTTTAAAACAAAACGATTTTGATAAATATAATATTCATTTTCATACTTTACGACATACTTATGCAACAATGTTATTAGAAAAAGGAACAAACCCTAAAATCGTTCAATTCCTATTAGGGCATAGAAGTGTGAAAACAACATTGGAAATATATAATAGTATAGTTGGTGATAGTTTTGAAATCAAACATATTGTTAAATTATTATTTGATTAATTACATGCATATCTCATAATTAACTTGGATTATGTGAAGTTATCGAAAATTTGTAAAAAAATTAATTCATATTTTAAAAAAAGTTCTAAAAATCTGTCAGCAAACCTTGAAATTTTATAATATATATAGTATTATGAAAATAATAAATTAAATCTTACTTTCAAAAAAAATGCAAAATTAATTGTATTTTATTTAAGAATAGTGTATAATATGTGTATAAGTTGCAAAAAAAATGCAACAAGCATATATTAATTAAAGGAGAATTGTAATATGCTTTATTTTAATATCAAGAACTTTAGAGTTTTTAGTGAAGAAACATTTTTAGATTTAAGAGCAAATAAAAGAAAAACAAAATATGAAGAAAATTTAATAATAAAAGATTATAGTAAAAAAAAGAAAAAAATTTCAGAAAAACTATTGCCATATTCAGTAATTTACGGTGGGAATGCCTCAGGTAAAACATCTATCATAAAAGCTATGGCATTGTTAAGAAATATAATTTTAGATGGTCGTATATATTCTGATAATCCTCAAGAAATTCTACACTCTTTAGAATTATTTCCATTCTTACATGACTATAGTAAATACATTGAACCAATGAAATTAGCTATTGGATTTATCTATAGAGATAAAAAATATGAGTTTGTATTAAAAATAAAGTGCTCATTAAAAGAAGAATATTTTTATGCTGACAGGGAAATTTATGAAGAACAATTATTTATAAATGATGAGGAAATATATTTTAGAGACACCACAAGTGTTGTATTTAATGGAGAGAAATTTGAAATAGGTGAAAAAGATGGTCAAGAACATATAACAAATGAAGAGTTGTTTTTGTATTCACAATTTAAGACAAGTAAATACAATGTGGATTTTCAAAATATATTATATTGGTTTAGATTTCACTTTATTGTTGTAGATGATATATCAAATTTAAGAACAACAGTTGAAGGTAGTTTGCCACCATATTTAAAAAGCATTGACTTAAGAAATAAAATAATTGATGCTGTTACAAATTTATCTGATTTTGGTCCTCAAGATATTTTTTATAGGGTAAATGCAACGGAAGGCGGTAATAACACTGAAATGAGAGCCCATTATAATATAAAGGGGCATCCAAAATTAGGAATTGACACACCTGCTGTTAATACTGAATCTACAGGAACTATAAAACTAGTAAATATAGCACTTTTTCTTGTAGATAGTTTGTTAAATGGTAATACTGTTGTAATAGATGAATTCGATTCATCATTACATTTTGCTCTTATAAAAGAAATTGTTAATTTATACACAGATAATGAAATCAATTCGGGAAAAGGTCAAATAATATTTACATCTCATAACCCAATTTTTATTCCATTAGTTAAGATTAGAAGGGATCAAATATATTTCATTGAGAAAAATTCGGACAATTACTCTAGTTCTCTATATTCATTATCAGATTTTCCATCAGAAGATGTGCGAACAAGTGAGGCATTTATTAAAAATTATTTAGATGGTAAATATGGTGCTCTACCATCTTTTGATTTTAAAAGTGAAATTAAAAAAGCTTTACTTATTATTAAAAGGTTAAGACAAGATGTCGAAAAAAATATTGCCAACAAGGCCTAAAAGAAAGTTTGAGCACCAAATTTTTGCTTATTATGAAGGCGACCAGGAAGAAGTATATTTCTCACATTTAAAAACATTAATTAATAAGCATTCAGAAAATGATTTAAAAATTAAAATAGTGTCAAAAAATTGTGGCGGTGGAAATCCTAAGACTCCTGTATTAACAGCAATAAAAAACTGTAGTGCCAATAAGACCCCACTTGTTGTATTTGATTTTGATAATAAGAAAATGGAATTTGAAGAAGCTATTGACTTATCAATAAAAAATAAATTTAATATGGGATATTCCAACATTAATTTTGATTATTGGTTGGCATTGCATAAACTAGAAAAAAACAAGATTATTTATGGTGAGAAAAGTAGTAATGACGCTTATGTAAAAATTCTTAAAAAGGTGTATCAACTTTCTGATAGAGATGATGTAAAAAATTCAGATATTATTAAAAAGATGGTTTCTAAAATAACACTTGACGATGTTTATCATGCCATTGATTGTTGTAAATTAATAGAAAAACATAATAGGCAAACTCCGGAGAAAGAATGCTATACTCAAAAAAATAATATATATTATACAAATCCCGATATGCAAATTTATAAAGTTGTAGAAAAGTTATTAAAAAGATGTTTAAAATCAAAAACCAAAATAGATAAATAACAAAATCTGCCAGTTCCCCTGGCTGATTTTTTATTCTAGTAGGACCATTTGACCCCATTTACACAGAAATAGGCAGAAAAATATAGAAAATTTTAGTCTTTTCAAATTTTATGATTAAAAACAAAATTATCAATCTAATTTCAACTTTTTACCATAAAAAATGGTCCTAAATGGTCCTACTAAAACAGGGAAGAGCCCTGCCATTTTTGAGAATTTTAACAGAAATAAAAAATCGCTAAATCCCTTTATTTATAAGAGTTTTAGCGATTTTTTAAAGTCTGGAGCTGATGATCGGACTCGAACCGACGACCTATGCCTTACCAAGGCATTGCGCTACCTACTGTGCCACATCAGCATAATGAAATAGCTCCATAATTTTGGGATATATTAAGTTTTTTATTTAGTCATTTTTAGGCGCTAAAATTTCCTTACCAAGGTCGGGTTCTAGTAAAATAGAGTGTGTGTTCTACACATCAAAACATAAGGAAAATAAAGGGTTTTAGCAATATAAAAAATATTTGCTGTCTTTTGATAAGAAAAAATGACAGCAATTGACAGCAAATGTGATGTTTTTACTAGACTTGGTTGCTTTTGAACTGTCTAAAATTTTGTAGGTTTAACAAAGTGGTTTTAATATGATTATTAAAGACAATAATTCATAATGTATCATTGTAATGATATAAATTTAATATTCGTGATTGGTTGAAATGTAGATATATCATTGTAATGATAAAAATATCATAATTGGTTGACAATGTATCATTGCAATGATATAATATCATAAATTAAAGGAGAAGTGTATGTCAAAGTTTGTTATTTATCACGGTTCAAAAGATATTATTGAAAAGCCATATTATCATGGTGGAAAAGCCGAAAATGATTATGGTTTTGGATTTTATTGCACAGAAAGTTTGGAACTTGCAAAAGAATGGTCTTGTAGTAATAATGAGAATAATGGATTTGCAAATAAATATTCTATTGATTTGTCTGGTCTTAAAATTTTGGATTTAACAGATAAAAGATATTCAATACTTAACTGGATTGCAATACTTTTAAAATTTAGAACTTTTGATTTGAGCAATGATATATCTATTCAAGCAAAAGAATATTTGCTCAAAAACTTTTACATTGATGTAGATAATTACGATATAGTTATTGGGTTTAGAGCAGATGACTCATATTTTAGTTTTGCAAGAGATTTTGTAAATAACACAATTCCTGTTAGAAAGTTAAGCCAAGCTATGGAATTAGGTCAACTTGGAAAGCAAGTTGTAATAGTTAGCGAACTTGCATTTAGTAAACTTCATTTTGAAGGTTTTGAAACTGCAGACAGATTGGAATACTTTACAAAAAGAAAAGCGAGAGATGAAAAGGCACGAGAAGATTATTTGAAAGGCACTAGAAAGTCTGCGACACTAACCAATGATATATTTGTAGTGGATATTATGAGAAAGGGGTTAAAAGATGGCGATTCAATCATATAACAATTTATATTTACCAAATCTATCCGAAAATTTGGGTGTAATGTTTGAGCATGCTGTGGATATTGGAATAAACCCTACAATTTTTTGGAATACATTTGTCAATTCCAATGTTGCAAAACAAATTGAAAAAGGAAATCCAAAGTATCTTACTTGCTCTGCATTAGATTATTTGAATGAGATTTATAATGGAAAAAAATCCATTCCAAATAAAGAAGACATTAACAAAGATAAATATTATTGGGCTGCCTGGGTTTTAGCACAATTTCAACACAAAAAAGGATATTCTTTCTATAAGATAAATAATTCATTGCCTATTGAAGAAGTTTTAAGACTATATCCAACCTTGCACGAAGCTGATGTTACCAAGTTTTTTGATGTAGCAAACACATATTTCAAAAAGCCTGAAATCACCAACCTAAAAAAATTAAGACAAGCACGAGGCTTATCTCAAAGCAAACTTGCAGGCCTAGCAGAAGTCGAACTTCGCTCTATTCAAATGTATGAACAACGAAGAAACGATATTAACAAAGCACAAGTTGAAACCCTTTACAAACTAGCAAGAGTTTTGGGTTGTAATATTGAAGATTTGCTGGAAAATTAAAGAAATGTATAAGATGGAAACCAATTTAAGTTTTATTTAAAACTATATGCGTCTTTTTTGTCTCATGTGGTATGATATAATTGAAATAGTGGAGGTGTGTAAGTGAAAAAACACAAAAAACTTATTATATTATATGTTTATGATGCATTAAAATATGGAAGTTCGGAAAATTGTCCTTTGCATCAAACAAAAATCGCAGAACAAATTAGCAAATTCTGTGGGATTTCTTGTGATAGAAAAACAATTGCTCGTAATATTGGTTATCTTAGGGAGTATGGGTGCGACATTGTTACAATTAAAGGTAAAGGTTGTTACATGAAGTCCTACCCACTTCTAGAGGTAAGTGTACCAACGAACACAACTGTTTTGGAGAAAAATAGTGGAGAGAACTGAAACATTTTATTTACCACTATATAAGTGTAAATGTTGTGGCGAAATTTTTAATAAACCGCAATTAGAAGATTTTGAAATCGTTTACAAAAAATATCGTTGTCATGGGAGATGGTGTTTGTGTGAAAGGTGCTTAGAAAAAGGAGTAAATACCCCTAGTATCACGCATTTTACAAAACGCCTACAAAACAAAAACATGATTTTATTTTTGAGAGAATTGATAGATTTAATCTTATAATATAAGGTAAATCAAGGAGATTGTTTTTTTTAAGGAGATTGAAAAATGATTAAAAGATTTTTTGATAGAGATTTTGAATTTGGCGGAACATTGAGAGATTTGAACGAGAGCAAAGGAAATTACTATGGAGTTTATATTATTGTTCTTCCTAGTGATTTTGGAAAAGTAGATTTTAACCAGACTGCTAATTTAAAGATATGGAGAGATAGAAAAGTCGCTGTTTCCATTGATGAGTTGCAAAACAGATGGTTGAAGGATGCGGATGTTCTATATATTGGGAAAAGCGAATCTAAAACTGTTTACAAAAGAGTCTTGGAACATCTCAAGTTTTGGGGTGTGAAAAATGTTCCTGCCTTCGGTGGTAGAATAATTGGACAAATACAAAATTATGAAAACTTGCATATATGGTATATGAAGTGTGAATATTCTGAAAAAGTAAAAAAAGAATTGTTGTGTGAATTTAAAAACAAATATGGACAGTTGCCATTTGCAAATTGGCAGGAATAAAATACTTATGAAAAATAAATTTAAAATAAAGATTGTCAGTGTTGGCGATTTTGGGAATAGTATTATAAAAAATTTTTCAAACTTTAATTTACAAAATGTTGAGTTCTTTGATTTGAATACCGATTGGGCAAATATATATGAAAGCACTAATAATTATATAAAAATAGGGATAAAAACGACACATGGTTTGGGTTGCGGTGGGCATTTATCATTTGGGAAAAAATCGGCAGAAGAAGATAAAGAAAAAATAACTAATATTTTAGAAAAAAGTGATTTTTTAATTATTGTTGCAGGTTTTGGTGGTGGAACAGGTTCTGGCGCATCACCTGTTGTTGCAAAAATTGCTAAAAAACTAAATATTCCAATCATTGCTTTCGTTTCTGTGCCAGCCAATTTTGAAGGAAAAATAAGATGTGAAAATGCAAAACAGGGGTTGAAAAATATACATTGCCACACAGATAAATTAATAGTATTTTATTTTGAAAAGTATATAACAGACAAAGCAAATTCTCTTACTTTACCAATTGATGTCTCTTATAAAGATATGGGTGAAATTATACAAAAAAGTATTTTAAAAGTAATTGATAAAATCATTATAGAAGTGCAAAATAAAAAAACAATTAAAAAGATTTTAGAGTTGGTTAAATACGACTTGCCATTTATAGAAGTGTTTGAAGGTAATTAAAAAGTTTAGGAATTGACAAGTTGTAATTTTTAAAGAATAAGTGAATTTAGATAATAAATTAATTTTTTTTTAAATAAAAGTTATTACAAAAAATCAATTATTGAAAAAGTAAAAATATTTTCCATCGAAATACCTTATAGTGTATTTCATATACAAAAAGGAGAAAAGAATTATGAATACGAAAAAAAAATTTATGGATAAAGAAGAGGAATTTGATACTTGGTGCAAGATGCTACTAGATTATACCCAAGCAATGGTTCATAATCCAACAGTTGCGAACAAGTGGATATTTGATAGAGCAAGTCACGATGAGTGGGTTTTATCAAAATTTCCAAATCATTTAGCAAGTGTAAAAGCTTACAACGAATTTTATGATTTGACAGGCAAAGACATAAGAGATTATGACTGGTTAAGTTCAGTTAAAACCAATGATGGGACAAAAATAATTGTTCATCAACATTTTGTAGACGAACATATGACGACTGCTTTTGATTTTAAAACCAAACTGCTTGAACTTTGCAAAGAAGGAAAACTTGATATTCAAAAAATCAAAGAACTTATTTCAAAACAACGACTTTGTTGGATAACAAAAGATGAAAACAATCAACTAAACGCACTAGGATACAGAAAACATCGTGAAAATCCGCTAAAAGCATATGAAGATTGTGGTATAGAAATTTACGACAGAGAAAATGAAGATTTAAACGATATACAAACAAATCCACACGGTATAACAGCTTCTTCAAAATGGGAAAAAATATGTCCAGAGTTAGAAATAGAGGTTTCTGAAATGAGAGATGAAGAAAAAATAAGAAGAGATTTCTTTGATAAATTAGCACAATATTTCAAGGAAAACAACTCTGATTTTGTTGTAAAATATGAAAATAATTGCGGGCATTTTGATATTCGTAAAATGAACGATTTGACATTTAGTAAAATTATGGTAAATGTAAGAGTTGACCGTTATGCTTGTTTGCACGATATTTGTGTGTATCTTGGAGATAAAGATGCAAAAACTATTTACGACAAACTTTATTTGTATAAAAAAGAGATTGAAAACGAAATTGGTTATGAACTTATTTGGGATAGAAATAACGAAAAAATAGCAACAAGAATTGGTAGATTTGGAAAGTATTACAAAAAACCAAGCCCTCGCCGATTAAATGACCCATTTTTTGATACAACAAACTATACAAATTACGATTTTGACCTTGATGTAGAAAAGGTGGCAAACGAACTTGTGAATATATACAATGTTTTTATGCCAAGAGTAAAAAGTATTATGGTAAATTTATAAAATCAGTATAAGAGATAAATAAAATTTGATAACTTACATAGAAATAACTCAATTTTTATTGGGTTATTTTTTTGCTAATTTTTTTGAAGAGTTCAAATGTTGAACTCTTGGTGTTAATAAAATTATTATATAAAAATATTTCCTGCGTGTTCAAATGGTGAACACACGAGAGTGATATTTGAAATAGAAACAAGAAAAAAAAGATTTCTCGTGTCACACAATGGGTGTGTTGCGAGAATTATATAATTTTCTTGTAAAAAATCTTTTTCGTTTGACCAAATGGTGGTAAAGCGAGATTGTTAAAATAAAATCGCAAAATAGGTTTCCGATAGGTCACCCATTGAACTATCGACAATGATAAATTAAGAAAAATAAATACCGCATTATCAAATGGTGATAATGCGAGAATTGTAAGATATTCGCGTAAAAACATTCCCGAACGGACAAATGTTGTCCGAACGACTATGTAAGAATAGAAATAAG
>CALWTS010000007.1 GCA_944384535.1 uncultured Clostridia bacterium | reverse complement strand
GGTCAAGACGAAGATAAATGGGTTGGGTTTAATGAACAAAATAACATTACATTTCCACCAAGTGAACATTCATTAAAACAAACACCTTTGAATATAATAGGAACAGCTTATAATTTAACATTTGTATTTAAAAAGGAGAATAATGATGATTAGAATTGAATTAAAATTTGATAAATTACTCACAAGTTTAGCTGGCAACAAATTTGGTACTGAAGTGTTTGAAAATCAAGTTGCAAATGTAAAATATGGTGAAAAGTATGAAATAGTATTTCCCGAAAGAATTAAATATGTAGCGACATCATTTATACAAGGATTTTTCCAAAAGTTTATTGAATGTTTTGGAATTGTGGGTATAGAAGATAATATTGAAATAGTTTCTTCTATAAAAGATTTTAAAAAATTTATTGTGGATTGTTTGGTATAGGAGGATACTATGGAAGTTGGTGCATTGGTATTATCTATTGTTTCACTTATAGCAACAGTTCTAATCGCTATTTGGCAAATATGTATAACTATAAAAATTAATAAAATAAATTTAAACTCAAATATATGTGAAAAAATTTTTGATAAGTATCTTATTGAAGACATTCCTTTTAATCGAAGAAAATTGAAATTTGATTGTAATGAAGTGCTAACAGGTTGGGATAGTTTTAATAAAATTTTAGTTGATATGAAAAGAGATTCGCTATACTTTAAATATAATGATGAATTTTTCTATAATAAATTAACAAATTGCCTTACAGAACTGGAGGATTATATTACTTCACAAATTAACAAGAGAATCGATTCAACAGAACACTCAAAAATATTTGATGAAATAGATGAAAAGATAAAAAATATCTATTCAATAATTGATTTAAAAAAAATAAAAGGCTAATAAAAGTCTGACACCAATTGACATCAATTTGGGGTAGTTTTAGTCATTTTTAGGCAGTTTTAGACCGAAAGTTCGAAAGCGAGTTTCGGTCTATTTTTTTTGTTTATTTTTATAAAAATTTTGACACCAATTAGGAGCCAATTTGACATCAATTGAAAATTTTAGTATTATCAAAGATAAAATTTTAAAAAAGAAAAATCGCTAAATCCCTTTATTTATAAGGCTTTTAGCGATTTTCGTTTATGGAGCTAATGACGGGACTTGAACCCGTGACCTCCGCCTTACCAAAATTGAGTTCTATTTTTATAGAGTTGTGCACCTATCTATGAAAAGCATTATAAATAAAGGAGTTTAGATGCTAAAAAATAAATTGGTCATACTATTTTTCTAATAGTAGTAGGACCATTTGACCCTAAACACCAAAAATAATGCACTTTTTTCAAAAATCCTACTGATTTTTTCTAAAAATGACTAAAAATATACTGAACAAAACTGATACAAAAAAATAATATCAGTTATTAGATTTTTTATTTTTCTTCTATTTCTAAATTATCAAAATTGAAAAGTGGACTATCAAAGAATTCAGACATAGTCAATCCCAACTCTCTAATGATAAGTGCCATATTTCTAAAATTTGGTGTTTGATACTTGCAATTTAAAATATCAGTCATTGTGCTGTGATATAATCCAGTTGCTTGTGCCAATTTATATTGTGTCATCTTCTTTTCTTTTAGTAATTCTCTTACTCTTAAAGCAAAAGCTTTGTTTAACTTCATTTTACACTCCATATATAGTTTTTTCAAGATATAGACATTTTACCCGACATTTAATGTTTAACTATTTAAGGAAAAACGGGTATTTATTTGATTTTTTTATAAATAATCATTACAATATTTAGGGAAAACCCGAATATGAGGTGATTATGAATTTTATATTTGAAAATTTTGATATTTTAAAGACTTGCAGTTTTACAGGGCACAGAAGTCAAAAATTGCCTTGGCGTTTTAACGAAAATGATAAAAGATGTTTAGCTATGAAAACAATTTTAAAAAATCATATAGAAGAAGCTATTCACAATGGCTATGATACTTTCCTTTCCGGAATGGCATTGGGATTTGATATGATATGCACCGAAATAGTGTTATCATTTAAACAAAAATATAAAGATGTCAAAATGATTGGTGTGTTACCCTGTAAAAATCAAGATGCAAAGTGGCCAGAAAGTCAAAAGGCTAGATATAAAAAATTATTAAATCAACTTGATTATATAAAGTGCGATAACGATTATTATGTTGGTCCACAATGTATGATAGATAGAAATCATTTTATGATAGACAATTCTTCTTTGTTAATAGCACTATTTAATGGGTTGCCGGGAGGAACAAAATCTACAATTGATTATGCAAAATCAAAAGGAAAAAGAATTATCATCATTAAACCTTAACAGAAATTATCATATAATCTATCTTAATCAATGTAAAAAAACGGATTTAAAGATTATAAGATATAAAAATATATCTATATCTTTAACAAATCCGTTTTTTTACTGTTTAAATATGCTATAATGAAAATATTATAGGAGAATATACAATGGAACCTGATAAAAAGATTGTAATTTTTTATGTTCTTGAAGTATTGACAAAGTTTTCTGATGAAAATCATTTGTTGACATATAATGATATACAAAACAAAATTGTAGAATTACATAATGTTAAGCCAAATGCAAAAACGATTGCCAGTAATATAAATACCTTAATAAGTGTAGGTTATGAGATAACTAAAAATGGTAAAAATGGTTGTTATTTGTCTTGCAGAGAGTTTGAACAAGGAGAATTATTATATTTAATCGATGCCATAAATTCATCTGTTTATATTCCTGCGAAACAAGCAAAAGAATTGATTGATAAATTGACTAAGTCTATTAGTATTTATGAGAAACCAAAATATAATACAATTCATAAGGTTGATACAATAGCTCGTTCAAAAAACAGAGAGATGTTTTATGTAATTGAAGTTTTAAATGAAGCGATTTCACAAGGCAAAAAAGTTAAGTTTAACTATAATGAATATTCTTCAAAGAAAGAAATGCAACCAAGATTTAAAGGTAAACAATTTTTAATTAGTCCTTATTTTATGGTTAATTCCCGAGGAAGGTATTATTTAGTTTGTAATTATGATAAATATAATGATATTTCAAACTATAAAATAGAGTGTATTTCAAACATTTCGATTGTAGATGAGCCAATAAAACCAATTTCAACATTAGATAATTCAGAGGCTATTTCAAAGGAAAATTATATCAATGAACATATTTATATGACATTTGGCAAATCTGTTGATACAACAATAAAAGTTGAAAATCCTAAATATATCAATGAACTTATTGATTGGTTTGGAGATACGTTTCAAGTAGCAAACCCTGTAAATAGTGAATGTATTGTTAGATTAAGAGTTAATGAACAAGCTTTAATCTATTGGGCGCTTCAATATGGTGAACATTTTGAAATATTAAAACCTGCGGAAACACGAGAAAAAATAAAGGAGCAAATAGAAATTTTAAATAAAAAGTATGAAAGGAAGGAGTAAAACAATGGATGAAGATATGGAGGAACCTAATAGTAATAAAATGGAAGAATTTGACTGGTTATTCAGTTTAGGTGATGAATTGACTACTGATGAAATAGTGGATATTGAAGAACTTTTAGAAGACGATTTTTAAAGAAATTGAAAAATCTGGGCAATTTCTGGCTTTGTTCCGGAAATTATCCGGATTTTTATTGTATTAAATGCAAAAATATGCTATACTTTTTATGAAATACAAATAAAAAAGGGCTTTCATGGTTACTGAATTAAAATATTCATCACAAATCAAAGATATGGGATTATTAAGCAAAGAAATGAAAATTGCTTGCCAAGAATATAAAAACACAAATGATTTGGGTGCCATAATACAAAATTCTATTTCAAACAATATTTTTATGGTTAATACAGAAAGAAGGCGTAAAGAACTTGCTTACAAAATAGTTGCCAGAATGGCTGCATTAGATGATTTTTTACTATATGCTATAGCCGATGAACCATATAATATATCCGCATTGCTATCTTTATATGCTTTAATGAAAACAGATAGGCTTGTATTTGAATTTATGAATGAAGTTATAAAAGATAAAATTGAACTTATGAATTATAGATTGACAGATATTGAACTGAACCAATTTATGTTATGTAAAGCTC
>CALWTS010000006.1 GCA_944384535.1 uncultured Clostridia bacterium | reverse complement strand
TTTCAAATTCTGAAACATGGGGATATATTGGACTTGATTCAGATGATGATTCTAATACTGCAACATACTATACAACAACAATGGTTTCTGCAAGCAGTAGTGATTATGATTTAGATAAATATTATTTTAGAGGAAATAGTACAGGAACATATAAACTTCAATATAAAGTTTTCTTAATACGTTATAACAAAACCGAAGATATGTTTGCTGGAGAAAATATAACCGAAGAAAATCAAAGTTTAGTAGAAGCAGAAAAATTATTTACTAATAATAAAGGACAACTTTGTTATAAAGCAAAAAGTGGAACAGTTTACTATATATATTTAGAAGAAAACTTAGAAAATGGTGAGTATGAGCTAAATATTTATTCAAATATATTAGGGTTTGGTGGTTCATCTCTAAAAGATGCTAGTCCAACAGAGTACGAAAACTTAATTAATAATAAAAATGTAAAATTCTTTGTTCGTGAAAGTGATATTCAGACAATTACAGTAAAAGATATAGTTATTACGATTAATATAGATGATGATGCTTATGCAAAAACTCAATATCCTGAAGTTGGACAAAAATTAGACATTATTAAACCAAGCGTAGTTGTTTCCGGAGATGAAAAAGGAAACAAAATGAATGAAAAAGATTCATATGTACAAATATCAGTTACATCTGGAAGTACAACACAAACACTGGCAACAATAAGTTTTGATGAATGGCAAGAAGCAGTTGATAACGACAGTAACTTTGAAGTAAGCGGAAATAGTATTAAGTTGTTATTGAACAAAAATGGAAAATATACTATCAAATATTCAATTCAAGCACAAGATCGTCTAGGACAAAATGTGGGTGATGCAAAAACTCTTGAGTACACTATTTCAAATGGTGATGTTGTTGCTCCAGAAATTAATTTTGCAGATGATATGTTTAAAGAGAAATATAACCTTAATGAAGAACTTGTAATTGATGTCACTGGTATAGAAGTTTCCGATAAAGTTACAACTGATACAAATACTATTCTTGAAACAATGGTAATAAAACTTACAAATGAAGATACAGATGAAACATGGACTTTAGATAATACAAGTGAAGTAGAAGGTGCTTATTCTTATGAACATAAATTTGAGTCTGCAGGTGATTATACTTTAACTATTACAGTTAAAGATGAAGCTGGTAATACCGCAGAAAAATCTGTTTCATTTACTGTTTCAACAGATGAAAGTGAACCAATTAATGTTCAAGAAGTTTTAGGCGGGGTTTTGATTGGTTTATCTGTTGCTATTTTAGCAGGTGTTGTTATTTACTTTGGAGTTTCTAAAGTTAAATTAGACAAAAAAGAAAAAAGCTATAAATCAGAAAATAGTAAAGATAAAAAATAAAAGGAGAAATCCTTTTATTTTTTTATGTCTCCTTTTCTTTCTTCTTTTCCTTGACTTCTTTTTCATTTTATGCTATATTATAAAACGTATCCGCATGTGTAGGGTTTTTAAAGTTTGTTTATTTACAACACCTGTTTGCAGCGAGTTTGGTTAGAGGAGGTTAATAATATGTTTGCAGTAGTTCAAAGCGGTGGAAAGCAATATAAAGTAAGTGAAAACGATGTTATAACTGTTGAAAAATTATCTAATGCAGTTGGTGACAAAGTTAACTTAGAAGTATTGCTTGTAAGCGATAATGGTAAAGTTGTTGCTGGTAATCCTTTTGTTAAAGGTGCTATTTGTGAAGCAGAAGTTGTTGCTCATGGTAAGGGTGATAAAATTGTTGTTTTCAAATATAAACCTAAGAAAAATGAAAGAAAAAAGCAAGGTCACAGACAACCATTCACTCAATTAAAAATTTTATCAATTAAAAAATAAGGTCTTAATAATGACAAATATAGTTTTTTATAAAAATAAAGATATGTTTACGGGGTTTGAAATTATAGGACATACTGGTAAAGATGAATATGGTAAAGATTTGCTTTGTTGTCAAATCTCTACTGTAGCACAATTAGCTATCGTAGGATTAAGTGAAATAAAAGATGTTAGTTTTTTTAAAGAAATTTCTGATGGCTACCTAAAAATAAGTGTGAAAAGTAATTTCATAGAGAATTTAAATATTCAATTTTTGTTTAAAACCTGTTACAAATCTTTTCAATCGATTATTATAGATGAAAAAAAATATGCAAAATTGGAGGTAAAAAATGTTTAAGTTTAATGCTCAACTTTTTGCTCACAAAAAGGGTGGTGGTAGTACTAAAAACGGTCGTGATTCACAAAGCAAACGTTTAGGTGTTAAGGCTTATGGTGGACAAACTGTTACTGCTGGATCTATTATTGTAAGACAAAGAGGAACAAAAATTTATCCTGGTTCAAATGTTGGAATGGGTAAGGATTATACACTTTTTGCTTTGTGCGATGGTGTAGTTAAATTTGGTGTAAGCAATGCTAAAAAAGTTGTTAATGTAGTTGCTGAATAGTTTAAAAGAAGATAGATGATATCTTCTTTTTTTATTTGTTTTATAACAATTTTATGTTATAATTCAACTGAGGAAAACATGTTTTTAGAAGAAGGAAAAGATTTTATAAAAGTTTTTAACAAAGATACATTTAATCCAAAACATATATTAGAATGTGGGCAAGTTTTTTGTTTTGAAAAAAAGGAAGAGAAATATATTGTTTATCCTGAAAATCAATATGCAGAAATTTTTGAATTTAATGATTATTATTTGATTAAAACAGAAAATCCAGAATATTTTGTTAATTGGTTTGATTTAAAGACTGATTATGATTATATTAAAAAAGAATTGTTAAAATTTCCCATACTAGCTATGGCGATTAAGTTTGGTTATGGTATAAGAATTCTAAATCAAAATATATTCGAAACTTTAATATCATTTATAATTTCAGCAAATAACAATATTTCTAGAATCAAATTAATTTTGAATAACTTAAGGAAAAAACTAGGTGTTAAGAATAAATATGGTTTTTATTCATTTCCTTCTTATTATGATTTAAAATCTTGCGATGTTGCTTTTTTTAGAGAAATCGGCGCTGGATATCGGAGTGAGTATTTAGTTAAAATTTTAAGACAATTTGATTTAGATTATTTGAAAAAATTGGAAGAATTAGATACAGTGAAACTTAGAGAAATTTTATTAGGTTTTTGTGGAATAGGTCCAAAGGTTGCTGATTGTGTATTGTTATTTGGTTTTCACAGAGGTGATGTGTTTCCTGTAGATACTTGGATTCATAAAATGTATAATAAATATTATGATAGACTTGATGATAGAAAAAAAATAAGAGATAATTTAGTAAAACAGTTTGGGCAGCTTTCAGGTTATGCACAACAATATCTTTTTTATTTTGAAAGATCTTCTAAATAAATTACTTATTTTTTAAAATTTTTGTTGTTTTTTACTATTTACTTTGATGTTTTGGTGTGTTATAATAAAAAAATGGAGGATTTATAAATGGAATTGCTATCTCTTTTAAATTTTGGTGCAGCTGAAATTACCGCGGTTTCTATCTTTGGAGCATTACTTATAGCATTAATTATTTATATTTGTTTTGTTCCTATGAAAAGTTATTTCACGGCAATTTTTTCTGGTTGTTATATATCAACTTTCAGATTATTAAGCATGAAAAATAGAAAAGTCAACGTTTTAGAAGTTGTTTCTGCTTATATTATGTGTAAAAAGTCTGGTTTTAAAATTTCTTTAAATGAAATTGAAAGTTTAATTTTATCACAAGGAAATGTTGTTGATGTTATAAAAAGCATGAAGATGGCAAAAGATTCAAACATTAAACTAGATTTTAAACTTGCATCTGCAATTGAATTATCATCACATAATGTGTTTGAAATAGTAAAAAATAGTATTGTATCGAAAGTTGAAACTGTAGATAATATAAAAGGTGTTACTTTAGACAATTTTGAGATTACTGTTGTTATTAGACTTTCTCTTAAAATTAATTTAAGCAGTTATTTAAATGGTCTAGGATTAGATGATTTAAAAGGTACCCTTAGCTCTTGGATTATGGAAAATATAGCAAAAGTGAAGGATCATAAGACTATTTTAAAATCTCCTAATGCTGTTTTACTTTCGAATGTAGATATTAGAGTTTTGACACGAAAATCAATGTTTAATATTTTGGATATGAATGTTTTTTCTGCAGAAGTTACGAGGGATCTTAACGTAGAAAAAGAAATTAAATCTGCAGAAAAAGAGAAAATATATGCTCAAATTGAAGCAGAAAGAAGAAAAAACGCTGAAGAAATCAAAGAACTTCAAATGAAAACAAAAACAGAGGAAATGAAATCTGCAGTTTTACAAGCCGAATCAGAAGTTCCTTTAGCTATTTCGCAAGCTATTAAAGAAGGAAGATTCTCAGTAATGGATTATTATAAATTGATGAACTTGCAAGCAGACACTGCTTTGAGAAGGGCTATAATTAATGATAACAAATCAGGTAATAATGAAGAAGGAGATTTCTAAGAATGGATACTAAAACTATAATAATTATAGTAGTTGCGGCTTTATTATTTATTTTAATTGTTGCTGTTATTTTTATTCGTAACTCTAATCATAAGAGATTTAAACGTTTACAAGAAAATCTAAATAAGTATAAATTAGAAAACGAGAATTTAGATAACGATAATAAAATAACATTATCAAAAGATTATGCTGTAAATTCAACTATAGAGGATCATATTCAACAACCAACAGAAGAACATACTAATCATAGTGAACCAATTATTGAAGATTATGTTGTTGATGAACCTGCAAAAACTTTTCAAGATGACATGAGACAACAAACAAAAAATGTTAGACGAAATTTTTATACTCAAAAAAAATTTTCTTCTGAAACTAAACTAGATTCTGCTTCTGCAAATATGGTAAATGATGATTTTGAAGAATTTATGAATGAACATTCATTTACTAGAAAGATTCTTGATGGTGATGTAATGCAAAAATTAAAAAATTTACCACCGGAAGTTAAAGCTTTAATTTTAAGCAATGTTTTTAATAAACATGAAGATTAAAGTTTTAGATATTTAAAATTAATTAATTTTATAAAAAAAGATGTTTAAATAATAATATTAAACATCTTTTTTTAGTATTTTGTAAATTCATTTGGTAATAGTAATTTTAAATTATGTTTAACTTTTAATATATAATAAAGAGTATGCATATCTTATTTATTAGGGGGATATGTGTTTAACTTTTTTGATGAAATTAAAGATAAGATTAATAACTTTGATAGTAATTTTTTTAATGAATTTAATATTGTTAATATTAGTGGAAAATTTTTATATGTTGAAGGTCATTGTGGTATAACGATTATCAATGACAATTATTTAGCATTTAAAATTAAAGGTGGTCGTTTTATTGTTGAAGGTAAGAATTTTATTATTAAGGAGTTAACTGAAAATACTTTATTATTACAGGGATTTATAATAAAAATGGAGAAGTTTTGATGAAATTAAAAAATAGAGCTAAAATTCGCATCAAAAGTTATAATCAAGAACGAATTTTAAATAACATCACAAAAAAGATTAATATATATAATTATATTAAAGAAGAAAAGAATATTTCTTCATTTGAGGTTGATTTAAAAAATCAAAAATATGTTATACAAAATTTAAAAAGTAATAATATAGAAATTGTTTCTATAAAACATGAAGGAATAAAAAATAAGGTTTTAAAAACTTTTTCTAATATAGGGTTAATTATTGGTGTTATTATCTCTATTTTGATTTATATCTTACAATATCAGTTTATTTGGAATATTGAAATATTGGGAGATAAAAATATTGATGATAAAGAGATGTTGAATTTTATAAACTCAAACATTCAAAGCAGATTTAAGTCTAAGATAGATTTAGATAAGTTAGAAATTCAAATTAAAGATAATTTCGATAACATAAGCTCAGTAAGTGTTGCAATTATTGGACAATCTTTAGTTGTAAATTTAAATGTATCTTCTATTCCAAATGAAATGCTTGGAAATTACCCTGCAATTGTGAGCCAATATGATTGTTTAGTAAAAGAAATAAATTTAATTCAAGGTACTTTAAACGTAAAAGTGGGTGATATTGTTAAAAAAGGTGATGTTTTGGTTTATCCTTATGTAATTGATTCACAGGGGGTTAAAAGAGATATAGAACCTAAAGCAAATATTTTTGCAGAAGTGTGGTTTAGTTCAACAATAAAACACTACGATTATTTTATAGAAATAAAAAAGACTGGAAAAAGTATCGTAAATAGCGATATACAATTATTTGGATTAAATATTTATCAAAATTATAAAGAAAATAGTTTTGAAAATTACGAAGTAGAAACTAAAACAATAAGTTTGACTAATAATTTAATATTACCATTTAAGTTAAAAAAAACAATTTATTATGAAACTGAAGTTATAGAACATTATGAACCTTTTGAGGCAGTTAAAGAAAAGATAATTGACCAAGCTCGTCAAAAAACGTTGATTTTTTTATCAGAAAATGAGATAATATCTAAGGAAAATTTCACTATAAAGGAGGAAGTAGGTTTTTATACTGTTAATTATTATATAACAACCTATAAAGATGTCGCATATATATGAAGATAAATTTTGAAAAAGTTGGAATTAAGTATAGAAGATTAATAACAAAAATATTTTTAAAAACAGAAGAATATACAAAAAATTATTTTAAAGATTCAGTTGTTACTGTATCTTTTGTGAATAAAGATAGAATTAAAGATTTAAACATGCAATATAGAAAAGTTGATAGGGTTACAGACGTCTTATCTTTTCCTATGCTTGATATTAACTATAATCAGCATATTAAAGATTTTATTAAAGAAGTTTCTCCAGATGGTTTTTTATATCTTGGTGATATTGTTATTTGTCCTAAAAAAGCAAAACAACAAGCTAAAGAATATGGTCATTCAAAAAAAAGGGAGGTTGCTTTTTTAGCCTTACATGGATTATTACATTTATATGGTTATGACCATATTAATGAAGAAGATGAAAAAATTATGAAACAAACTAGAAAAAAAATTCTTGAAAGTTTAAATATAAAGAGGATGAATAATGTTTAAAGCAGGATATGTTGCTTTGGTCGGAAAGCCAAACGCGGGAAAAAGCAGTTTAATAAATACCTTAATTGGAGAAAAAGTTGCAATAATTTCTTCAAAACCACAAACAACAAGAAACAATATTTTAGGAATATTAACTAAAGAGAATTATCAAATTGTTTTTGTTGATACGCCAGGAGTTCATCATAGTAAAAATTCATTAGATAAATCAATGATGAAAAGTGTTAGATCCGCCATATCAGGTGTAGATTTAATTCTTTATTTAATTGATGGTACGAAATATCCTGATGAAGAAGAAATTGATTATATTAATCATCTATCAGTTCCTGTAATTATTGTTAAGACTAAAAATGACCTTAATAATCAAAAAGGATTTAAATATGATATTGATATTTCATCAAAAAAAAGTAATAATATTGATAAATTAATAGAATTAATTTTGAGTAAGTTACCTACTTATGAATTCAAAAATTATTTATACGATCCAGAGTTCTATACTGATAAATCATTGAATTTTATTGTATCTGAAGAAATTAGAGAGAAAATATTAAATATTTTATATCAAGAAGTACCTCACGGTGTTGCTGTAGAGGTAATAAAGTTTGAAGAAAAAGATGATTTAGTTAATATAGATGCAGATATAATTTGTGAGCAGGAAAGACATAAAGGTATTATTATTGGTAAAGGCGGAAATGTTTTAAAGAAAGTAGGAGTACAAGCACGGGAACAGATTGAAAAATTGCTTAATAAAAAAGTGTTTCTTAACCTGTTTGTTAGAGTTGAACAAGATTGGAGAAATAAGCCACAAAAAATAAAAAATTTAGGATACTAAAAAAGATTTTACATTTAGTAAAATCTTTTTTAGTATATAATTTAAACGATTTCTATTTCGCACTCTAAATCTATATTAAAATTTTTTTTTACTCTTTTTTTACATAATTTTATTAAATGTTGGACTTGTTTAAAAGTTGCATTACCATTATTGATAATAAAATTTGCATGTTTGTTAGAAATTTGTGCTTTTTTATATTTATATCCTTTTAAATTACATGATTCAATCAAATAACCAGCACTTAAGCCATAATCTATAGGATTTTTGAAAACGCTTCCGACGGAAAATCCTTGTGGTTGTTTCTGACTTCTTATGAGTAAACATTCCTTATATTTATCTAGTATTAATTTTTTATTGGAATATTGAAGTTTAAACTTTGCAGATAATATTAAGCAATTTTTCAAATTCGTTTTTCTATATTCATAGTTTATGTTATTTTTTGTTATAGTTTCAATTTTACCATTTTTAAAAATTTTTATTTCCTCTATAATTGAAAAAATATTTTTATTAAAACAGCCAGCATTTACTTTAATTGCTCCACCAATTGTGCCAGGAATTGTAGCTAATTCTTCAAAACCCGAGAGATTATTTTCAAGACAAATTTTAAAACACTGTGTTAGAGTTGTTGGTGCATTAGCATAAAGAATATTTTTTTTTGTGAAAATTCTTTTCTTCATTCTTTTGGTAGATATTCCAATAATTTTTTTTGATTTTTTTGAAAATAGCAAATTGCTTCCATTACCAATTAATATATGAGGAAGTTTATTTTTTATTAGATAGGTGTAAGTGACTATAAGTTCTTTTTGATTTTTTGGATAAAATACTCCTTTAATATATCCTTTTGTTTTAATTGTTGAAATTGATTCTATTTTAGCTTTTTTTATATATTCAACTTGTTGAATTGTCACACTCATATTATTTATTATGAAAAATTTTAACAAAAGTTTAAAAACAATTTATTTCTGTTTTTCATATAATTAAGTATGTTAGAAAATACAAAAGCAGTTTATATAATTGGTATTGGTGGAATTAGTTTATCTGCATTAGCAATTTTTTTAAAAGAAAAAGGAAAAATAATTTATGGTTCAGATATACATAACTCAAAAATTATTGAAACATTGAGAGAAAAAGGAATAAATATAACAATAGGTCATTCTTTTGAATTTGTAAAAACAGCAGATATTATTGTATATTCATCAGCTGTAAGTGAAAATGATTGTGATTTATTGTATGCAAAAAAGTTAAATAAAAAAATTATGTCTCGTGCACAATTGTTAGGGGAGATTAGTAATCAATATAAAACGATTTCTATTTCAGGAACCCATGGTAAAACAACAACTACCGGAATGATAGCTTCTGTTTTTTTGAGTTCAAACCATAAACCAAATATTCATATTGGAGGAATATTAAACAATATTAATTCGAATATTGATGTAGGAGATGAAAATATTTTTATTACCGAAGCTTGTGAGTATAAAGATAGTTTTTTATACTTAAATAGTTATATATCAGTTGTCTTAAATATTAAACCTGATCATTTGGATTATTTTAAAAATTTTTATAATTTATTTAATTCATTTCAAAAGTTTTGTCAGAATACAAACAAAAATGGTTGTGTGTTATTAAACAACGATGATAAAAATTGCCGTGAGATTGTTGTTAACACAAAATGTTTAACATTTGCAATTAAAAACAATGCTTTTGTTACTGCTAGAAATATAGTTTCTAAAAATGGCAAATATTCATTTGATATTTATGAAAATTGTGTGAAAGTTTTAAAAATTAATTTACCTTGTTATGGAAAACATAATATCTACAACGCACTTGCAGCTTATTGTGTTTGTAAAGTTTTAGGTTTTAAAAATATTGAAATTAAGAATGGAATAGAAAATTTTAAAGGAATAAAAAGAAGATTTGAATTTATAAACGAATTTAATAACAACTTGATTATACATGATTATGCACACCATCCTGATGAAATAAAAGAAATAATAAAAGCGGGTAGGTTGTTAAAGAAAAAAAAGGTCATAGTAATATTTCAACCTCACACATATACCAGAACCAGAGATCTTTATTTTCAATTTTTAAATGCATTATGTAAAGCTGATGAAGTGTGGTTACTTCCAATTTATCCGGCTAGAGAAAAAGCTATTAAAGGAATATCTTCCTATTCTTTGTTTAAAGATTTAAAATTAAAAAATAAAGATGTCAAATATTTTTCTTGTTTTGAAAGATGTAAAAAAAAGATTATGGCATTAAAAGAAAGAGATTTATTAATTGAAATTTTAGGCGCAGGTGATATCAATTTGCTTGCAGAATCTTTAAAAAATGAAATCAATTTTTGATTTCATTTTTATCAAATTTAATATAAAATTAATATTGAATTTTTATCATTATCTAAATTTAAAGAAATTAAATGAAATAAAATTTGAGAGTGAATAGTAAATTAAATAAGAATAAATTAATAAAAAAGACAACTTTATATTAATCTTTATTAAAAATTGACAATATGAAAATTGTATGGTATAATTCCAATGTGATTTTTTATTAATCAAAAATGCTGATGTAGCACAGTCGGTAGTGCACTGCCTTGGTAAGGAAATTTTAGCGCCTAAAAAAGACTAAATAAAAAACTAAATATACCCCTAAATTATGGAGCTATTTCATTATGCTGATGTGGCACAGTAGGTAGCGCAATGCCTTGGTAAGATAAAAAATGGCAAATTTTACCACTTAAAAAACAACAAAATTTTACTCAAAAAATGAATATGCTAATGTAGCACAGTCGGTAGTGCACCGCCTTGGTAAGGCGGAGGTCACGGGTTCAAGTCCCGTCATTAGCTCCATAAAACAAAATCGCTAAAACCCTTATAAATAAAGGAATTTAGCGATTTTTTCTTTTCTAAAATTTTTATCAATTTTTACTACAAAAAATT
>CALWTS010000005.1 GCA_944384535.1 uncultured Clostridia bacterium | reverse complement strand
ATACAAAAATATATAATCTTTTAAACGATTTTGATTGTGATTATGGAACAGATTATGCTGACTATTTTAGAGAAATATCGGATTTTTTAGATGATGACGATGTAACATATTGGTTAGAACTAGCATGTAAAGATGGAATTGACAGAGTAAGATGTTTTGTAAATGACACATATAGCGATAGTTTATATAAACTTGATGGATATAACAATTTAAGCAATGTTGAACAATGTGATTTTGAGTGTGCAATAGATGATGTTATATCTACCATTAATAGTGATATAGAAGATTTGAAACAAGAAGAAATGTAAAATTTCAAAAATTAATTAGGAGGTTAAGACAAAATTCGAGTTGAATTTTTCACAAATAATGTTTAAAATAAACTCATTTGTCAAAAATTAGACTATGATAAATTGTGAATTATTAAAAGAAATGAAAAACAAAAATTTTGAGGATCTTAACTCAAACGAATTAGTTGATATTAAAAATATTGAGATTGACACATCTAAGCCTAAAATTGAAAAACTAATTGATTTTATTGAAAAAATTAAAAATCCTTATTTATTTAAAGTAGGGGACATAATTGTAAAAATTAAGTTTTCAAACAATAATCAAAGTTTTCAAGAAAAGATGGAAAACATTATTTTAGGCAAAATGCAAAATTAATTTTAATAAACACTGTATTTTTTTGAGATGATGTGTTATAATAATATCGTATTAGATATTTGTGGCATATCATCTCATTTTTTTAATAAAAAGGAGAAGATATGTCAATTAACAATGCTTTATCAAATGAACCTAAAAATAGGGTTTGGAATACAGCCCTTTATATACGTTTGTCAAGAGAAGATGGTGACAAAATGGAAAGTGATAGCGTAAAATCTCAAAGAGATATGTTACGCGATTTTTTGTCTAAAAATCCAGACTTAAAATATTATGATGAATATGTAGATGATGGATATTCAGGAACTAATTTTAATAGAGAAAGCTTTGAGAGAATGTTTAATGACATTCGTAATAATAAAGTTAATTGTATAATAGTTAAGGACCTTTCAAGATTAGGAAGAAACCATATAGAAACTAGTAAATATATTGAAATAGTTTTTCCAATGTTAAAAGTTCGTTTCATTTCATTAACCGACCAAATTGATAGCTATTTAAATCCACAATCAATAAACAATGTAATTGTCCCATTTAAAAATCTATTGAATGATGAATATTGTAGAGATATTTCAATGAAAATTAGAAGCTCTCTAACAATAAAAAGAGAAAATGGACAATATATAGGTTCGTTTCCTAGTTATGGATATATTAAAGACCCTAATGACAAACATAAACTTATTATTGATGAAGAAGCAGCTAATAATGTAAGAACAATTTATAAAATGTTTATCAATGGTAGTTCATTAAGGGGAATTGCAACTTATTTAAATGACAATAAAGTTTTAACACCTAGTGAATATAAAAGAAATAAAGGGTATAATGATAGACATTATAGTTCTCATGACAAAACACTATGGGATTCAATTGGTATTAGAAGAATATTAACAAATCAAATGTATGTTGGCGATATGGTTCAAAAACAAATGGAAATTGTTAGTTATAAAGTTAATATTTGTAGAAGTGTAGATAAAGATAAAAGAATAGTTGTTAAAAACACACATGAAGCCATAATTTCTCGTGAAGATTTTGACAAAGTTCAATCATTATTGAATAGAGATACTCGTATATGCACGAGAACAAATACTTTGGATTTATTCTCTGGATTTTGTAAATGTGGAGATTGTAAAAGAGGAATGAATAAAAAACATATTCATCAATCTTATAAAGATTATTATTATTATATATGTAGCACATTTAAAAAATCAGGGAAAAATGCTTGCACGAAACATGCTATTCGTGTTGAGAAGGTTAAAGAAGTTGTTTTTACATTAATAAAACAATATATAAATATTGCTGTAACAATGGATAATTTAATAGATTTTATTAATAATAGTGCGGAAAAATGCAACGAAACATCAAAAATTGAGAAGCTTTTAAAAGACAAAATAAAAGAAAGAGATGATGTTAATCGTCTACTTAATGATTTATATCCCGATTGGAAAAAAGGATTTATTACACAAGAAATGTTTTTATCCCTAAAAGATAAATATTCTTTACAAAAGGAAGAAATTGTTAAATGTATTAATAATTTAGAAAACCAAATTGACGCTATTAAAAATGGTCTAACAAAAGAAAATAGGTTTATAGAAAATTTTAAAAAATATCAAAACATTACCGAACTAACACGAGATATCGTTGTAGAGTTAATCAATAACATTTATATTTATGAAAATGGTTTAATTGAGATTGAAGTTAAATTTAGAGATGAATATTTAACTGCACTAGAATATATCGAGATAAATAAACAATTGTATATTAACAAAGAGAAATTCAAAAATTCTCAAATTGCGATTGTGGTGTAGGTGATATATGAGTAGAGTAAGTAAATATGATAAGTCTAAAATTGAAACAAATGAAGTGATTTGGAAGGCAGGACTTTATTTAAGACTTTCAAAAGAAGATGATGTTTCAAAAGACGAAAGTGATAGTATTTCTTCGCAAAGAGAATTATTATTGAGTTTTATAAAAAAGGACCCTAAAATTGATATTTACAATATTTATGTCGATGATGGATATTCAGGGACCACATTTGATAGACCAAATTTTCAGAGAATGTGGGAAGATATAAAAAATGGTAGAATAAATTGTGTTGTAGTAAAAGACCTTTCAAGATTTGGAAGAAATACTATTGAAACAAGTAACTACATTGAAGTAATTTTTCCAATGTTAAAAGTTCGTTTCATTTCATTAACTGACCAAATTGATAGCTATTTAAATCCACAATCAATAAATGGATTGCTAGTTCCTTTTAAGAACATAATGAATGATGAGTATGCTCGTGACATTTCTGTTAAGGTAAAATCTGCACAAAATACTTATAGAAATAAAGGACTTTTTATAGGTTCGTTTCCTAGTTATGGATATATTAAAGACCCTAATGACAAACATAAACTTATTATTGATGAAGAAGCAAGCGCTGTTGTTAAACAAATTTTTCAAATGTATTTAAGTGGTATGGGATTTTTAACTATTGCAAAAAAGTTAACTAATGATAGGGTTAAAAGTCCATTTGAATACAAAGTTCAAAAGGGTTATAATTATAAAACGCCGGTTGCTAAAAACAAATATCACATTTGGAGAGATACTACTATACAAAGGATTTTAACAAATCAAATGTATGTTGGCGATATGGTTCAAGGAACAAGGAGTGTAATTAATTATAGAAATCATAAAATAAAACCAAAATCAAAAGAAGAATGGGTTATAGTTAGAAACACACATGAAGCCATAATTTCTCGTGAAGATTTTGACAAAGTTCAAAACATGCTGCAATCAAATAAGAAAGATTATATTAAACCATTTAGAACCTATGTTTTAGGAGGTCTTGTAAAATGTGGGGATTGTGGTGCTGTTTTAGAAACGGCTCTTTGTTCTAGTAAAAACTTAAAGAACAAATATTATTTTAGATGTCCAACATATATGCTATCGAAAGGTTTAATTTGTTCTAAACATACAATTCGCAATGATTATTTAGAAGCAACAGTATTTCAAATAATTAAAAAATACATTGAATTGTCAGTAGATATAGAAAGTATTTTAAAAAAGATAAAATTGAATACAATACAAAAAGAGTGTCAAAATCAAAATGCCAAACTAGATTTTGAAATTAAAAAATTGAAAGACAAAATGTCTTTGTTGTATATTAAATTCAAAAATAATGAATTAAGTGAAAATGATTATATCATTCAAAAGGAAAGTGTTTTGGAAGAAATTAGGAAAATTGAAAATCAAATTATATCATTGTCATCAAGTATAAAAAATGACAAATTTCCACACACTAATTTTATCAATTCATTAGCCAAATATAAAGGTATGAATGGGTTAACAAAAGAAATGGCAAATGAACTTATTAAAGAAATACTTATATTTAATAAAAATGAAGTTGAAATTAAATTAAATTTCGATGATGAATTTGCTAATGTAATTGATTTTATAAAAAATAATGTTCAAGAAGAAGAAGTGAAAAGGTTTTTGATGAAATTAGAATAAATCAAAAAAATTTTTAACTTTTTTATGGTCCATAGTTGACAATGGCACCTGCAGCAATGGATACAATGTTAGCACATTTTAGAGACACAAAAACAACACCAGAAGATTATGATCTTATCGTAACGGGAGATTTAGGAAAATTAGGAAGTGAAATATTAATAGATTTAATGGAAGAAAATGGTATAAAACTAGGATTAAATTATAATGATTGTGGTCAAATGTATTATACGCGTAACCAAAATACTTTATCAGGAGGAAGTGGGTGTGGTTGTAGTGCAACCATTCTTAATTCATTTATTATAAAAAAATTGAGAGACAAAGAATATAAAAAAGTTTTATTCATGCCAACGGGTGCTCTTTTATCCACTACAGCATCTCAACAGGGAGAAACTATTCCAGGTATTTGTCATGCTATAGTTATTGAAAGCGGAGATGATTAAGAGGGGGTATATATGTATTATTTATGGGTATTTTTAATAGGTGGTTTTATATGCATGCTTGGACAAATGTTGATAATTTTTACAAATATAACTTCGGCAAGAATACTTGTAACTTTTGTTTTAATAGGTGCATTACTTGAGGCTTGTGGCTTATTTTCTGCAATTTCAAATTTTGCAAAAGCTGGTATAAATGTACCAATTATTGGATTTGGAGCATCTTTAGCAAGAGGTGCTATCAACGCAGTAAAATCTAAAGGATTAATAGGAGCTTTTACCGGTGGTTTTGAAGCTACCGCTGGTGGAATTGCAGCTGCTATTGTGTTTGCTTTTATTTTTTCTTTAATTTTTAAATCAAAAACAAAGAGTTAAAAATCAATATATAGTGTCTATTATGCAATACTACTATCTTTATCAATAAAAAATAAGTAAATTTATTACTTTGTTTTTCATATATATAAAGTATGGAAAGATATGTTTTAAAAAAAGTAAGATCTTGTAAAAAGAAATCAAAAAAAACAAAACTAAGGATAGCAATAATTGTTGTCCTTAGTTTTTTAATTTTAATTTTGTTTTATTATTTTAAAGTAGTATGTCCAATTATAATTAGATTAAGTGAGGAAAAAATTAGATCTTTAGCAACAACATCAATTAGCGAGGTTGTTGAATATGTTATGCAAGAGGAAAAGTTAAGTTATAACGAACTTGTAGATATTAAGTATGATTCTTCAAATAATATAGAATTAATTGAGGTCAATACTATAAAAGTCAACAATGTTATTAGGGATATTACGAAGGGCGTTCAAGATAAATTTAATGTTTTAAGTCATGAGGGAATTGGTATTTCTTTAGGTACTTTTACTGGCGTGCCATTTTTGTATGGAATAGGTCCTAATATTTCTATTAAGCTTGTTCCGGTTGGAACAGTAAATACAAAGGTTATTTCTAATTTTAATGCACAAGGAATTAATCAAACATTACACAGATTATATTTTGTTGTTATTGGAACAATAGGGATGGTTTTACCAATTCAAACACAAAATTTTGTTACAGAGTTAGAGGTTTTAATTTGTGAAAGCATAATTGTCGGGAAAATACCTGATGTATATTTACAAGGAAATTTAATATAAAAATTTCATTTTTATAAATTTTTTGTATTTTGCTTTTTAATTGTTATTTTTTAATAATAATTTATATTTTCCATCTCGTAATTAAATTATAATCTTTTTATTCATTTTATTAGAAATTTTATTGTTTAATTTTGTATATTATAAACTTCTTTTGTAATATTTAGTTATTTTTATATATTTTTTAGAGGAATTTTAAAAAATTTATAGTATAATATTTTTGTGTAGCTTTTTGGGAGATTATAAAATTGCAAAATAAGGGATTTCCTGCTGATTGGTTATATCAGTTAAAACAAAAAAATAATATCGTTTCTGTTATGAGTAAATATATTCATCTTGAAAAAAAAGGTGGTAAATATTGGGCTTGTTGTCCATTCCATAATGAAAAAAATCCATCTTTAACCGTTAATGAAGATGAGGGGTTTTTTTATTGTTTTGGTTGTAAAGAAAGCGGAGATGTAATCTCTTTTGTTCAAAAATATGAATCATGTGATTTTTTTGATGCGGTTAAAATACTAGCGCAAAATGCACACATGGAAATTCCAGAATTTACTGGAGATAACGATGTAAAAGAAAAAAAACAAGAACGTGAAAGAATTTTAAGTTTATTGGATTACGCTTACAAACATTATCAAGAAAATTTATATTTACCTCAAGCTAAAATTGCTCAAAACTATGTTAAATTAAGGGGATTTACTAAAAAAGAGTTGGATAACTTTAAACTTGGATTTTCAATTGACTGGAATGAAATGGTTAATTTTTTAAGGAAAAAGGGTTTTACTTATAAAGAAATTATGGATGCAGGAATAGCCCAATGTAAAAACAACCATTATTACGATATTTTTGCAGGAAGATTGATATTTCCAATTTTCAATGCTTTTAATGAATGTGTTGGATTTAGTGCTAGGGTTTTAGGGAATGTTGATTATGCGAAGTATATTAACACTGCTGAAACAATTGTTTTTCATAAGGGAAAAGTTGTTTTTGGTATTAATTTATTAAAAGCATTAAAACAACAAGGCAAGTTGGATAAAATTATTATTGTTGAAGGACAAATTGATGTTATTGCAATGCATAGAGCCGGTTTTTCATCTACTGTAGCGTGTATGGGAACCGCTTTAACAATCGACAATGTAAAAGAATTAAAAAAGATTTCTAATAAAGTTGTTCTTTGTTTTGATGGCGATGAGGCGGGAGTAAAAGCCACAATTAAAAGTCTTGAAATATTAAATAATGAAGGATTTGAAGTAAAGGTTGCAACTTTACCCAACGTGAAGGGAGAACACGATCCCGATGAAATATTAAAAGTTAAAGGAAAAGATGCGCTTGCAAATATAATAGAAAACGCTTTACCTACAACTGATTTTTTAATCAATAACGAATTAAAAAAATATGATTTAAAAAAATCGGATGAAAGGGGAAAATTTGCAAAGTCGGCACTTAATTTTCTCGATTATATTAGTTCTGAAAGTGAGAGAGAACCTTATTTTGAAAAGTTGAGAGATTTAACAAATATTCCTATTGATGTTTTAAAAAGAGATTTTAATAAAAGCAGAAATGGACAAGCTGTAGACAATAAGAAAGAAAAATCAAATGAAGATGTTTTAATTACTAGAGAAAATGGGAATATTAGGGCTATAAAGTTTATTTTAAGTAGCTTAATATATGATAAAGATTTTGTTGATAAGAAGATTGATTACATTAAACTTTTACCGAGATTTAAAGATATTATAGAAAAAGCTAAACAAAATATTCCTATTTCAACGTATTATGATTACTTTAATATTCAAGATAATCCAATTTTGAGAGATTGTATTGGTATGGATTTCTCTGAATATGAAAATAGAGATAAACAATATTTTGAGGAAAGCGTTTGGCTTCTGGCGAGTCAAATTCTTATAGAAAAACAAAATGAATTGGCTGAAAAATTTAAGAACTGTGATGATAAACAAGAAAGATTGAAAATTATACAGAATTTAAATTCTGTTAGTAAAGCATTAAGAGAAAAAAATTTGGAGGATTTTTATGTCAGATAATAAAATTGATCTTGAGATGAAAAAAATTTTTGATGTTGCGACTAAAAAATGTTCTATTAATGAGGAAGATGTTTATTTTAGATTGTTAAAATTTGATCTGTCCGCCATAGAGATACAAAAGTTTATTAAAAAATTAGAAGGACATGGAATTAAAATCTTAAGAACAGATGATGAACTTGTAAACGAAAGTGATGATATAACAAATTTTTCAGGGTTTGCATCTGTTGATGATCCTGTTAAAATGTATTTAAAAGATATTGGAAAAGTTCCACTTTTAACTTCTGATGAAGAAATTGAGCTTGCGAAAAAAATTTTAGAAGGAGATGAACTTGCGAAATCTAGGCTTTGTCAAGCAAATTTACGTTTGGTTGTATCAATCGCAAAAAGGTGGGCAAGTACTAATGCTTTATCCTTTTTGGATTTAATTCAAGAGGGGAACATGGGACTATTGAGAGCTGTAGAAAAATTTGATTATACTAAAGGTTTTAGGTTTTCTACTTATGCTACATGGTGGATTAAACAAGCTATTACTAGAGCGATTGCCGATCAATCTAGAACAATACGTCTTCCAGTTCATATGGTTGAAACAATAAATCGATATAGTCGCACAGTTAGACAATTAACTCAAAAATTATCGAGAGATCCTTCTCTTGAAGAAATTGCGGAAGCTATGGGTATAAGCGAAAGCAAGGTAATAGAAATTCAAAAGAGTGCGTTAGATCCTGTTTCTTTAGAAACTCCTATTGGTGAAGAGGAAGATAGTAAAATGAGTGATTTTATTGAGGATGAAACAGCTAAAAGTCCAATGGAGGTAGCTTCTCAAAAATTATTACATGAACAATTGCTTGCAGTTATAGATACTTTAACTCCTAGGGAACAACAAGTAATTAGAGAAAGATATGGATTGATTGATGGAAAATCTAAGACACTTGAAGAAGTTGGAAGAGAATTTAGTGTTACAAGAGAACGTATCAGACAAATTGAAGCAAAGGCTTTGCGTAAACTTAAGAATCCAAATCGTAGTAAAAAACTTATTGATTTTATAAATTAAATGTCAAAAAAAGGAGATTTTAAATGGGTGTAGAAAAAATTTTAGAGTATCAAAGTTTGGATAGTGAATTATTTAAAATAGAAAAACAACTTAGAGAAAATAAGAATAAAAAATTAGCAAATGAAATGCATGAAAATATGAAAAACGCACAAACAAGGTCATTGAAATTAGAAGAAAAAGCAGGTGGATTAATTGCTGAAATAGATAAAGTTAAGAAACATTTTAAGATTCAAGAAGAAAAAATGAATGAATTTTTATCAAAAGATTTAGAGAAATTATCAAAGGAAGAGGTTGATAAACTTACCATTTTGAGTGAAAAGTTGGCTCAAAATTTAGTTATATTAGATAAAAATTTAACAGCTTTAGCTGAAAGTGTCAATGTTGTTTTATCTGATTTTAATAAAACTATAAAAGAATTTAATGCATCAAAAGAACAATTTACAATATGCAAAGAAGAGTATGATAATGAAGTAAAAACAGTTGAGAAAGAAAAGAATAATTTAATATTAAAGCTGAAAGATTTATCAAAAAATATTGATTCAAAAATTATGGAAGCATATATAAAAAGGAGAAAAGAGAATATTTTTCCAGTTCTTGTACCTCTAAAAGGAAATTCCTGTGGTGGATGTCATATGGAATTACCTTATGCAACTATTTCAGTATTAAATAATGATGGAATTTTAACTTGTGAACATTGCCATAGAATTATTTATAAAAAATAAAATAAAGGATGACCTTTATTTTTTTTTATGCTTAATTTTATTTGCAAATTAAATGTGAAATAAATATAATATAAATTATAAAGAGTAAGGCGAATATGATATTTAAAAAATTTTTTATTAAAGACGCCGATAAAGTTCAATATATTGCAAGTAAATTTAATTTAAATCCAAAAATTGCAGAGTTAATTTTAGCTAGAGGAGTTAGTTCTGAAGATGATGTTCAAGAGTTTTTAAACCCAACTATTTTTCATGATCCCTTTTCTTTAAAAGGTATGCAGGATCTTGTTGATAGAGTAAAACTTGCAAAAGAATTAAAAGATAAAATCTTGATTTTCGGCGATTATGATGTTGATGGTGTTAGTGCAACTGCCATAATGCTAAAAGCATTGCAAAAATTTGGTATAAAAGCAAATTATTATTTACCAAATAGATATGTTGATGGTTATGGTTTAACAAATGATGTTATTGATAAGATAGCTAATCTTTATCAACCAAATTTAATTATTACTGTTGATTGCGGTATTTCATGTTTCAATGAAGTTGAATATGCAAAAAATAAAGGGATTGAGGTAGCAATAACTGATCATCATGAAATTCCTGATATAATTCCTGATTGTATAGTCGTAAATGCGAAACAAAAAGATCAAAAATATCCATTTAAAGATTTGTGTGGCACAGGTGTTGCTTTTAAGTTTGCCCAAGCGTTATTGGGTGAAAAAGAGGCAGAACAATTTTTGCCAATAGCAGCTATTGCAACGATTGTGGATATTGTTTCGCTAAAAAATGAAAATAGAACAATAGTTGTAAAAGGTTTATCTTTGTGTGATAAGTACTTACCAATAGGACTTAAAATGATGTTTAAAGAATATGATATAAGTACTTTAAAACCTAATGCTACTGATATATCTTTCAAAATAGGTCCTAAATTAAATGCATCAGGCAGAATGGGAGATGCAGAAGACTCTTTAAAAATATATTTTGAAACAGATCCTGTAATGATAAAAAAAGACCTAGAAAAAATAAAATCACACAATTTAAAAAGACAGGAAATTTGCAATAAAATATATGAAGATTGTGAAAGGTTTTTATCAAAAGTAGATATGAGAAACCAGCGAGTTATTGTTTTAGCTTCTAAAGTTTGGGATAAAGGTGTTTTAGGAATTGTTTGTTCAAGACTTGTTGATAAATATCATAAGCCGGTGTTTTTATTTGCTCAAGAAGGAGAACTTTTATGCGGTTCAGGAAGAAGTATTGATGATATTAATATTCATCAATTATTATCATCTTTAAGTGATATTCTTGAAACTTTTGGTGGACATTCAATGGCTGCTGGTTTATCACTTAAAAGAAGTAATTACGAGGTATTTATAAATAAAATCAATTCGTTCGTTTTAAATTGCGTAAGTGATGATGTTTTTATACCTATAAAATATTATGACCAAGAAATTTTGGAAGAAGATGTTACTCCTGAATTTATTAAAGAACTTTCCTTATTAGAACCTTTTGGGTGTGATAATCCGAGACCAAAATTTAAAATAACTACACAAAATGTAGAAATTATGCCTATGAAAAAATTTCCACAACATGCAAACATAAAAATTGGGAAATTAAATTTAACGTATTTTAATTTTATTGAAAATTTGGTGAAAATAACATTTTCGAGACAAAAATCTTTTATTTTTGAGTTTCAACCTAGATCTACAAAGGGATTAATTAGCGATTTTGATGGGGGAAGTTTTATTATTGAGGATGCTTATAAAAAATTAAATGCAATTGAATTAAATCAATTAGCAATATCGAAATCTTCTGATTCTAAATATACTCTATATCCAAAAAGTGAACTAATTAATTTCGTTGGAAAAACAACTACTACCGTTTTTGGAACTTGCTTTGTTTCTTATTCTTGTTTTGAATATGTAGAATTTAATAAAGAATATAATACACAGGGAATCTATCATTTTGGAATTTATGAAGATAATGAAATAGGGTATAATTCAATTTTATTATCTCCTAAAGGCATAAATTGGGCTAAGAATTACAAGCAAATTATATTTTTAACCCCAGTTTTAGATATGAGATTTATTTCAGCAATTAATAAAATTTCAGATGCGGAAATATTTATTCCTGTTGACAAAGACAGTAATATAAAAAATTATTCAGGGATTGATTTGTCAAGAAATACTTTTGCTAAAATCTTTAAATTTTTATCTACGAAATCTGGGAAACAAATTTATAATGTTTTTGAATTATATGATAAATCTGATTTTTTAAACAATATTTCATTTACATCGTTTTATTCTGCATTGCTTGTTTTTAATCAATTGGGTTTAATTACATTAGATTATAAAGATCAACTAAAAATAATTATAAATAAATCAGTTAAAAAAGAATTAACCCAATCTTCTATTTATAAAAGTTTATCTTTGTTAAAAAATACTTTTAAAGGAGAAAATTAAATGGATAATAACGAAAAAGTTATTGATGTATTTAAATTAATTGATGATAATTTTTCTTTAAACGATTTGGAAAAAGATACGTTAATGAAGATTTTGCAAGATAATTCAAATTTAGATAGATTAAGTATCATTATTAAAGGAATTGTTGATTATAAACTTGATAAAGATTCTTTATTTGCTTTTGTTTTGTATCAATTGTTTAAGACAAAACCAGATGAAGCTGAAAATATTTTAGTTAACCAAAATGAAGAAATAAAAAAGATGGTTGAAGAATTTAAAACTATAAAGGATATTAATAGTCTTACTGTTAGCGAAAAAACAGATGATATAAGACGCTTGTTTATAGTAATGAGTAATGATATGCGAGTAGTTATAATAAAATTATTAGGAATTTATTATGATATATCTATTTTGAAAAATCCTCTATCTGAAGAACAAAAACATTTTGTTAAACAAGTAAAAGAGATACACATTCCTTTATCAGAAAGACTTGGATTAGACAAATTAAAACAAAATCTTTATGATAATGTCGTGAGATTAGAATATCCACATGAATATTTAAATTTAAAAAGAACTATTGAAAAAGAAAAAATAGAAAATGAAAAGCAATTACAAATAACTAAAAGAAAAATTCAAGATATATTGAAAGATTTAAATATTAATGGTGAAATTGAATGTCGTATCAAGCATGTTTCTTCAATTTTTAATAAGATTCATAATAAACAATTAACATTGGATCAAATTTATGACATTTTGGCAATGAGAGTAATTGTAAATTCTGTTGAAGAATGTTATTCAATTATGGGGAGAATCCACGGAATATATAAACCTTTAATTGGCAGGGTGAAAGACTATATAGCTAATCCTAAACCTAATGGCTATCAATCTTTACATACAACAATTATAGTTGAAAATCAACATCCGATGGAAATACAAATAAGAACAGTTGAAATGCATAGAGATGCAGAATATGGTGTATATGCTCATTGGTTATACAAAGAAAAAAAAGATAAAAAGAATGACTTTGATAAGAGACTCACATGGTTTAGACAAACAATAGAAAATGCAAAATCCATGTCAGATGTGGATTTTATTGAAACTTTAAAAAGTGATTTATATGCTGGAGTAATTATTGCTCAAACTCCAAAGGGAAAGGTTTTGGAATTTCCAGAAGGCTCGACTGTAATAGATTTTGCATATGCAATTCATAGTGAAATAGGGAATACTTGTGTAGGAGCTAAAATAAATGGAAAACTTAAACCTATTACTTCAAAATTGCATAATGGCGATATTGTTGAAATTTTAACTAACAATAATTCAAAAGGTCCTTCAAGAGATTGGTTGAAGTTTGTTAAAACACAAAGTGCAAGAGGAAAAATTAAATCTTTTTTTAAAAATGAATTAAAAGATGAAAACATTAAATTAGGAAAAGTTATGTTTAATCAATCAGTTCAAGATAAAGGACTGATTACAACTCAAATATTAAATGAAAAGTATTTAACACAAATATTAAAACGATATAATATGGAAGATATGGATGAGTTATATGCAGCAATAGGATCAGGTTCTTTAACAGCTAATCAGGTTGTCGCGAGATTTCAGACATTATACAATAGTGATTTTAAACAAATTTCCAAAGTTGACAATGTTGTCCATTTAAAAAGAAATAAAGATGGAGTATTGATTGATGGTGACAGCGGAATGCTTGTTCGTTTTGCAGGGTGTTGTAATCCTATTGAAGGTGATAATATTATAGGTTATATTTCTAGAGGAAAAGGAGTTGCTATACATAGAACTACATGTCCCAATCTAAAATATTTAGAAAAAGAAAGATTAATTGATGCTCAATGGCAAAATAAAGAAGATGCTACTTTTGTTGCTAATATAAAAATTATTGCATCTAAAACAGATAACAACATTGCAAAATTTACAAACTCAATTACAGGAATAAAAATGAATATAAAGGGTTTTGATGCTAAAGATTCTGGTGATAATTTTGTTAGTTCTCTAATAATTGAGGTAAAAAATAGAAATGAATTAGAAAGTATTATTAACTCTATAAAGAACTTAAAAAGTGTAATAAGTGTTTATAGGAGTGAAAAATGAAAATAACTACAAATATTGAAGAATATCAAATAGAATTAATGGATTTATGTAAACTATTCGGACTAAATGATAATATTGAAGTAAAACATAATGAAACTTATCAAGGGAATGATGTATTTGATGAGTTTAAATTTATAAATAATAATATTGAGCATGATTACAAATACAGTTATAAAATTGATGCTAATTTATCTCCTCTTAGGAACAAGTCTTCGAGAAAAAGAAAAGTTAAAATATTTTTATATGATATTTTAAGTAAAGAGTTAAAAAAGAAATTACCTTGGGGATGTTTAACAGGAATTAGACCTACAAAATTTGCAAGAGATATGGTTGTTAATGGTGAAATTAAGGAATATTTAATTTCAGAAGTTCTTCAAAAAGATTATTTTGTAGAACCTGATAGAGCAGAGCTTGTTACAACTATAATAAAAAATCAAAAGTGTATAATTAGAAATGATAATTTAATTGATTTGTATATAAATATTCCAATATGTCCAACACGCTGTTTGTATTGTTCTTTTATTTCAAATGAATTTAATATGGTTAAAGATTTAGTTGACAAATACATTGATTGTTTAATTAAAGAAATCAATGCCGTAAAAGATATTATAAAAAGAAAAGCATATATTGTCAGAAATATATATATTGGTGGCGGAACACCTTCGGTTTTAACTTCTAAGCAATTAGACAAGTTGTTGAATGTATTAAATTTTCCTGTTTCTGAATTTACTGTTGAATGTGGTAGAGCTGATACTATTACAAATGAAAAGTTAGATATTTTAAAAAATCATGCTGTTACTAGGATATCAATAAATCCACAAACTTTTTGTGAAGCAACATTGAAAAGAATAGGTAGACGACAAAAAAATTCTCAAGTTTTAGAAGCTTATTCAATTGCTTTACAAAAAGATTTTATTGTTAACATGGATATAATAGCCGGTCTTCCTGGAGAAAAATTTGGAATATTTAAAAGAACATTAAAAACTTTATTAGAATTATATCCTCATAATATTACAATACATACTTTATCTTTAAAAAATGGTGCTTTACTAAAAAATAATTTTAATATGGAAACTTATAATAATAATGATGTAAGGAAAATGATTGATTTTGCACATAAAGAAATGATAAAAAATGGGTATAAACCTTATTATATTTATAGACAAAAGAATCAAATTGATGGGTTGGAAAATGTTGGATATTTTAGAGACAATTTTGTATGTGTATTCAATATAGATGAGATGGAAGAAACAAATACTATAATTGGTGTTGGAGCTGGTGCTATAAGTAAAAGAGTATATACCATAGAAAATAAAATCGAGCGTCAACCTAATGTTAAATTTATCAACGATTATATAAAAAGAATAGATGAGATGATAGAAAGGAAAAAAGAATTTTATAAATAACTAAAAATTTGTTGTAAAATGTTTACTTTTTTTTTGATATATGATATACTAAAATAGTCGAGAAATCCTTATAACGCAGTAAATTTAGAAACCTTCTGACTTTTTGCTTCGTTAAAGGTGATAATACATAAAAATAGGAGGAAATATGGAAAAGAAAGATATAATTGAAAAATTCAAACTTTCTGAAAATGATACTGGATCAGTTCAAGTTCAAGTTGCACTTTTAACTGCTAGAATTAATCATTTAAATGAACATTTGAAAGTTAATCCAAAGGATAATCATTCACGTCGTGGACTTTTACAAATGGTTGGTAAGAGAAAAGGCTTCTTGTTGTACTTAAAAGAAAAAGATATTGAAGCTTACAGAAGTTTGATTAAAGAACTTGGTATACGTGAAGTAAAATAAAAATAAATGGGGAGATATGTTTTTATCATCCCTTTTTTTAACTAAATAAGGAGAATTTATGAAAGAAGATGCAAAAATTTATTCTGTAGATGTTGGGGGAAAAACAATAACTTTTGAAACAGGTAGATTGTGTGAACAATCTAATGGTTCTTGTTTGGTAAGGTGTGGTGAAACTGTAGTTATGGTTAATGTAACTATGTCTAAAGAACCAAGACCTGGCATAGATTTTTTTCCTTTAGCTGTGGATTTTGAAGAAAAAATGTATTCTGTAGGAAAGATACCGGGAGGATTTAAAAAGAGGGAAGGCAAACCTTCCGATAAAGCTATATTAACATCAAGGCTTATAGATAGACCATTGAGACCTTTATTCCCAAAGGGGTTTTATCATGATGTTTGTGTTATTGCAACTGCACTATCTGTTGATCCAGATGTTGCACCAGAACCTCTTGCTATGTTAGGTTCAAGTTTTGCTTTAAGTATATCAGATATACCATTTATGGGACCAACTGGTGCTGTTCAGGTAGGTTTAGTAGATGATAAATTTATTATTAATCCAAATGCAGAGGAAAGAGAAAAATCTTTGATGCAATTAACAGTAGCTGGAACCGAAGATGCCGTTTTAATGGTAGAAGCTGGTGCAAAAGAAGTACCCGAAGAAATAATGTTAGATGCAATAATGTTTGCTCATGAGGAAATTAAAAAAATTGTCAAATTCCAAAAAAAGATAAAAGATGAAATTGGAAAACCTATAGCGAAAGATTTAATATATGATATTGTTCCGGATGAAATTAATGATGCTGTAAGAGTATTTGCAAATGAAAAGTTGGATTATGCTTTAGATACTTTTGATAGAACAGAAAGACAAAAAAGACAAGATGCTCTTGATAGCGAAGTTAAGGAACATTTTATAGAAATGTTCCCTGATTGTGAAAAACAAATTGAACAAGTATTATACAAGATGACAAAAGAAAAAGTTAGATCAAAAATTCTTGAAAATGGCATAAGACCAGATGGAAGAAAATTAACGGAAATTAGACCTATTTGGTGTGATACAGCAATTTTACCAAGAGCACATGGTAGTGCTATTTTTACAAGAGGACAAACTCAAGTTTTGACCACTCTTACTCTTGGGACAGTTTCAGATATGCAGAAGTTGGAAGGATTGGATGATGAAGAAGTGAATAGATATGTTCATCATTATAACATGCCAGCTTATGCTACTGGTGAAGCAAGAGGTATTAAAAGTCCTGGTCGTAGAGAAATTGGACATGGAGCTTTGGCTGAAAGGGCGTTAGAGGCTGTAATTCCTAATGAAGATGAATTTCCTTATGCTTTACGTTTAGTGTCAGAGGTATTATCTTCAAATGGTTCATCATCAATGGCATCTGTATGTGGTTCCACATTAGCTCTAATGGATGGGGGAGTTCCAATAAAAAGACCTGTGGCAGGAATTGCAATGGGATTAATTAAAGATGAAACTTCCGGAAAGGTTGCCGTGTTATCAGATATTCAAGGATTAGAAGACTTTTTGGGTGATATGGACTTTAAAGTTACAGGTACTGAAAAAGGTGTAACCGCAATACAAATGGATATAAAAATTAAAGGAATCGATAAAAATATTCTTACTACGGCATTAAAGCAAGCAAGAGAAGGAAGAATGTTTATAATGAATAAATTACTTGAAGAAATTTCACAACCACGTAAAGAATTATCTAAATATGCTCCAAAGATTATATCATTTAATATTGATCCTGATAAAATTAAAGATGTAATTGGTACAGGTGGAAAAATGATTAATAAAATCATTGATGAAACTGGAGTTAAAATTGATATAGATGATGATGGAAAGGTATTTATTGCGACACAAGATTCAGAAATGGCTGAAAAAGCAAAAAGAATAATACTCGGTATTGTAGAAGATGTAGAAGTTGGCGATGTATATGATGCAAAAGTTGTAAAAGTAACCAATTTTGGTGCTTTTGTTGAGTTTGGTGGAAATAAGGAAGGAATGATTCATATTTCTAAATTATCTAATAAAAGAGTAGAGAAAGTCGAAGATGTGGTTAAAGTAGGTGATACAATTGAAGTTGAAGTTATCAAGATAGATGATAAAGGCAGGATTGATTTAAAAAGAATAGTTCCTAAAGAAAAAAAAGATTAACAAAAATAAAAAACAACTAATATGCAATACATACTAGTTGTTTTTATTTATTATTTTTCAAGTATTATGTTATATTTTTATAATCTTTTAATATGTGCTTAATTGAATAAATTAATTTTTGTATTTCAGAAAAAGTATTAAAAAATGATAGTGAAACTCTTACAGTTCCTTGGTCGAGTGTTTTAAGAGCTTTATGTTTTAAAGGAGAACAATGATATCCACCTCTAACACAAATTCCGTATTTTTCATTCAATATATTTGCAATTTCATTTGAATTAATATCTTTTATATTGAAAGATATTACACCTCTTGAATTTTCTGGAGATGTATAACATTTAATATTTAATTTTGTAAGTTCAAAAATTAAATAAGTAGTTAAGTCATCTAATTTGTCTTTAATTTCTTTAAAATTTTTTTCTACAAAAAAAATTCCTGCATTTAAACCAATAATAAGGGGAGAAGATAAGGTTCCACTCTCTAATCTTTCTGGATATATAGATGGTTGAAAAAATTCTAAAGAGTTTGTTCCTGTTCCACCAAAAACAATTGGAGATGGTCTATAATTGTTACCCATTATTAATGCCCCAATACTTTGAGGAGCATAAAATCCTTTGTGACCTGCTATTGTTAAAAAATCAATATTGTTTTCTTTTAAATCTATAGTTTCATGTCCACCACTTTGTGCTCCATCAACTAAAAAGATTATATTATTTTTTTTGCAATAATTACCTATTTGTTTTATCTCTGCCATGTCACCATTTACGTTTGAAATATGGTTACATATTATCATGAAAGTGTTGTTTTTTATTTCTTTCTTTATATCATTAAGTGTTATCCCTGTGTTGTTTTGTTGATATGCAACAGAGTAATCCAGAATATCATTGTTTTTTAACCATTCTAAAGGTCGTAGAACTGAGTTGTGTTCATTTTCAGTACAAATTATATGACCGTGTTTTTTAGCACAACCAAGAATTGCTAAATTTAAAGCTTCTGTACAATTATGGGTAAATATTATATTTTGTGGGGAATAAGCATTAAAATGATGTGCCAAATGTTCTCTTGTTTCTTCTATTTTTAATGCAACATTAATGCTGGCTTGATGACCGCTTCTGCCTGGATTTGCAGTGTAGTAAACTAAGCTTTCATTTACTGCTTTTATAACTTCTTTAGGTTTAATATATGTTGATGCGCTATTATCCAAATAAATCATTTTGTAAACATTCCTTTATAAATACAATATAGTAAAATATAGAGGAGTTTGTGCGCATTAAGGAGATTTTGTATGTATTTAATTGCAGTTTTTTCTTCAAGAAATGAAACATTATATTTTGCAAATATGTTACGTGAAAACAAAATTTTTATGTCAATTATTAATACTCCCAAAGAAGCTGGGCAAGCTTGTGGTATCTCTGTTAAGTTTTATCAACAATATTTTGAATTAGCAAAACAATTTTTATTAAATAAACCATTTAGATCTTTTGTTGGTTTTTTTAAAATAAATTATATTAACGGAAGAGAAATTTGTGTGAAGATATAAGATAAATATTATGTATTTTTATTTTCAATATAAATAAAATATTATTGATGAAAAATTTTTGTTCATGTTTTATTTTAATTTGTTTTATAATAATTTCAATGTTTTTAATAGGTTGTTTTAATTCCTATTTTTATCCTATGAAATATAAAGAGGAAATAATAGAAATATCAAAAAAATATAGCATAGATAGTGCGTTGGTAGCATCTATAATCAATGTTGAAAGTAGTTATGATAAGGATGTTGTTTCAAATAAAGGCGCAGTTGGTTTAATGCAATTACTTCCTAGTACTGCAGAATGGATTGCCCAATATAATAAATTTGATTTTAGTGAAGAAAAACTCTTTCAACCATATTTTAATATTGAATTAGGTACTTGTTATTTAAAATATTTAATTAATATTTTTGATGATGAAAAAAATGGGATTTGTGCTTATAATGCTGGTATTGGAAATGTGCAAAAGTGGTTGATGAATAAAGAATATTCAGATGATGGTTTGCATTTAAAAGAAATACCATTTGAAGAAACTGATAATTATTTAAATAGAGTTTATAAAAATTATTATTACTACAAAAATAGATATAAATAATTGACTTATTTGTGGTTTTGTGTTAAGTTATAAATCAAAGGAGATTTGATATGGCTGATACACAAATGCTTTCAAATGAGGTAGATATTAGAAGAAAAAAAATTGAAGATTTAAAATCAATGGGGGAGATTCCTTATAAAGAAAAATTTGAAAGAACTTGTACTATAGCTCAGGCAAGAGAAAAAATTGGTGAAAAAGTAAAAGTTGCAGGTAGAATAATATTTAAACGTGTAATGGGGAAATTTGGATTTATACAAATTAGAGACATTTATGCCAAAATTCAGGTTTCTGTAGGAAGAAACGAATTAGATGAACAGTCTTATGAATTTTATAAAAAAATGATTGATATTGCGGACTTTGTTGGTGTAGAGGGTGAAGTTTATTTAACTCAAACAGGGGAAGTTACAATTCGTTGTGAAAAAATAGTGCTTTTATCTAAAACTTTAAGGTCTCTTCCAGAAAAATTTCACGGGCTAAGTGATACAGAAACTATATATAGACAAAGGTATTTAGATCTTATATCTAATGAAAAATCTAGAGAAGTTTTTATTACTCGTAGTAAAATAGAGTCTTTTATTAGAAGGTTTCTCGAAGATAATGATTTTATTGAAGTGGAAACTCCCGTTTTACAAACAAGTGTTTCTGGTGCAAGTGCTAAACCTTTTTATACTCATCATAATGCTCTAGATTTAGAGTGCAATTTAAGAATAGCGAAAGAAACTTGGTTGAAACAATGTATTTGTGCAGGAATAGATCGTGTTTTTGAATTAGGAAAAGATTTTAGGAATGAAGGTATGGATCCTACTCATCTTCAAGAATTTACTCAAGTAGAGTGGTATGCTTCATATTGGAACTTCGAAGATAACCTAAGATTTTTTCATGAGATGATTATAAAGTTGTTAAATAATTGTATAGGCAAAACAAATATTACTTACCAAGGCAAAACAATTGAATTTGATGGTGAGTGGCCAAGAATAAATTATATTGATAAAATGCATGAAATTTTAGGGTTTGAGTTTTTAGATGAAAAAGATTTATCCTCATTTAAAAAGAAAGTTGTAGAGAAAGGATTATTTACCTATAATGATCTTGAAGAATGTAAGAGTATTAGAACTTTAATTGATTACATTTATAAGAGAAAAATAAGAGCAGAGATATTTAATCCTACAATTATATATAATTATCCTGCCGTATTAATGCCTTTAGCAAGACGTAATGATGCGGATAATAGAATAATAGACGTATTTCAAATAGTAGCAGGTGGAACAGAACTAGTTAAAGCATATTCTGAATTAGTTGATCCTATTTTACAAAGAAAATTGTTAGAAGAACAATTAGAAGAGAAAATACAAGGTGATGAGGAAACGATGGATGTTGATGAAGATTTCTTACTTAGTATGGAACATGGTATGCCTCCAATTTCAGGATTAGGATTTGGAATAGATAGGTTTGTTCAGTTTATATTTGATTTGCCAAATATAAGAGATACAGTTTTGTTTCCTTTAATGAAATAATTATGAATAACGAAAAAATTGTATCTATTTTAAACAAGCAATTTCCAAATCCAAAATGTGAATTAAACTATACGACTTGTTATGAACTACTTATTGCAGTTATACTTTCTGCGCAATGTACTGATAAGAGGGTAAATATTGTTACTGAGCAACTTTTTAAAAAGTATAACACTCCTGAAAAAATTTTAAATTTGGGGATAAATGAATTAGAAAAAAAAATCAGAAGTTGTGGATTTTATCACAACAAGGCTAAAAATATTATTGAAATGAGTAAAATATTAAAAGAACAATATAATGGATGTGTTCCTTCAGATGCAAATCAACTTCAAAAGTTGCCAGGAGTGGGTAGAAAAACAGCAAATGTCATAATTTCAGAATTTTATAAAGGAGATGCTTTTGCTGTTGATACACATGTCTTTAGAGTGTCGAACAGATTGGGAATTGTTAAAACAAAAGATGTTTTTACATGTGAAAATCAATTGATGAAGATTTTTGATAAAAAAGATTGGAGTAGGTTACATTTACAAATGGTTCTTTTAGGTAGGTATATTTGTAAAGCTCAAAAACCTAATTGTAAGAATTGTCCTCTTAATGCAATTTGCTACTATAATACTATAAATAGTAGGTAATATATTAAACAAAATACTATATTTGTGATAATGAATAATTTAGAGGAGTTTTGTATGTTTTTAGATAGAGCAAAAATTATTATTAAAGCAGGAAATGGGGGCAATGGTGCAACCTCTTTTTTGCGTAATGCTCAAACAGCCAATGGAGGTCCAGATGGTGGAGATGGTGGAAAAGGTGGTAATGTAATATTTTTAGCATCTGAAAAAATTAATACATTATATGATTTTCGTTTTCATAAAAAATTCTTTGCTGAGAATGGTGAAAACGGAGCAAAAAAATTACAAACTGGAGCAAATGGAAAAGATATTATTATTAAAGTTCCTTGCGGAACTATCATTAAAGATTCTAAATCTGATAAAGTGATAGCCGATCTTTATTATGATGGCATGGAGTTTTTAGCATTAAAAGGTGGACAAGGTGGCCATGGAAATGCCTATTATAAATCATCTATAAAACAAGCTCCTCATTACTCTCAAACAGGAGAAATTACTAAACAACATGAAGTAATTTTAGAATTAAAAACTATTGCAGATGTAGGACTTGTTGGATTTCCTAATGCTGGCAAATCAACACTTCTTTCATGTATTTCTAATGCAAATCCTAAGATTGCTAATTATCCTTTTACAACTTTATATCCAAATTTGGGAGTTTGTGAAGTGAAGGGACAAACGTTTGTTGTTGCTGATATTCCGGGATTAATTGAAGGTGCTAGTGAAGGACAAGGTTTAGGACATTATTTTTTAAGACATATTGAAAGAGTTCGTTTAATTTTGCATTTGGTTGATATATCACAAAGTGATGGGAGAGATTTTATAGAAGATTATATTACTATTAACGAAGAATTATCAAAATATAGTTCTAATTTAGCAAATACTCCACAGATTAATGTTTTAACAAAAATTGATTTGTTAGATCAACAAACTTTAAATGAAAGAATTAAACGTTTTGAGAATTTAATCGGCAAAAATTACATTCTTATTTCAGGTGCAACTTATCAGGGAATAGAAAAATTAAAATTAAAAACTTTGGAACTTTTGACTAAAATTCCCAAAAAACCGCCAATAGAAATTGAAAAATTTGATTTTGATGAAAAAGATATTAATTCTATATTAATTTCAAGAGATGATGAAGGTGCTTTTGTTATATCTGGTGGTAAAATTGATAATTTTATTAGAGGTATTGTCCTTTCAGATACTAGATCATTTGCATATTTCCAAAAGAGATTACAGGAAATGGGTATTATTGAGATGTTAAAAAATAAGGGACTTAAAAATGGCGATACTGTAAAAATTAAAGATATCGCTTTTGAATATTTTGATTGAAAGAGGTTGTTATGATTAGTACTAAACAGAGAGCTTATTTGAGAGCTTTAGGAAATGCTTTAGATTGTGTAATGCAAATAGGTAAAGATGGATTAACAGAAAATTCTTTTGCAACTTTGGAAGGATTATTAGAATCAAGAGAATTAATTAAAATAAATGTTTTAAAAAATTGTGAACTTACACCTAATGAAATAAAGAAATTAATTTGTGATAAATTAAAAGCTGAACCAGTTCAAATAATAGGCTCAAAAATAATTTTGTATAGGAAATCATCCAAAAAAAATTTCAAACACATAGAATTAATTTAAAGCAATTCATTGTATGATTTCGTATTGTATTTTGGATTCAAATAAGAAATAAGTGCAAAAATAAGAAGAATCGAAGAAACAATATTATAATATAAATTCATTCCTATCCAAAAGGAACTTAAAAATAATAATAGTGAAGATATAATATAACTCTTTGTTCTTGATTTGTTAAACGCAAAAGATAAAAAATCTCTCATAGTTTTTTTGATTTCTTTCTTAGATTTTGTAATAATTTTTGGATAAAATTCATATTCTTGGTATAGATTTTTATAAACCTCATATTTATCTAGCAAAACAATTTCTATGTTTTGGTTTTTAATAAATGTGGATAGTGATTTCTCATATTCATTACAGACAATTACAATTTTATTTGGATTGTCTTTTTTTGATAATTTAATTAAAGTTAGTAGGTCATCCACTTGAAATTTTTGAAATTTTAAAAATGGATATAATATTGTTTTAGAATAATTTGAATGTGTTTGTGATAGTAAAACATACCTACTTTTTTTGTAAACAACTTGATGTCTTGTTTTAATAAGATTGTAAAAAAAATCGATTTGGAACGAATTTGTCTGTGATGATAGAGATAAAAACATATCTTCGGCTTCTTCTTTTTCTTTTATTTTAAGTGAAGTTTCTTTTAAACTTTTTTTGGTAATTAAAGTGATTATTATTGTTGTAATAAAAATTAATAAAATAGAAATTAAAATTGATAAATATAAATCATTAAGAAAAAATTTACACCAAATAAAAACAAGAACAAAAACCAAACCCATTTTTAAAAAAAATTGGAGCATTAATAAAAATTTTTTCATATCTTAATTTATTAACAAGTTTTTCAAGATTTAGACATTAATTTTAGAATAGTAGTAAATAAATTGACAATATTTTGACAATTATTTATAATAATTATTAGAGAATAGATTGGGGGAAATGTGATTAAAAATATTGAAGAAATTTATAAGTATTTATGTGAAAAAAAATGTAAAGATATATCAATTTATGATCTTTCAAAAGAAAGTTGTTTTAATGATTTTGTATGTATTGTTTCCAATAATAACAACATTTCAAATAAAAAGTTTGCTTTACAATTAATGGAAGATTTAAAACTACAGGAATTTCCTGAAGGATATAATAAAGGAGATTGGATAGTTTTTGATTTTGGTGAATTTGTAATTCATTCTTTCGTATCTAATATACGAGCTAAATATAACCTAGATAAACTATATAAAAATAATAAGTTAAATTTATAATAAAGAAAACAAGTAATAAATTTTGTTTTGTTATTTTTTGTTATTATGTTAAACTTATCTAAGTGGGGATTTATGATTAAAATTTGCTTTATTTGTACCGGAAATACTTGTAGATCAATTATGGCAGAACGTTTAATGAAAAAAAAATTAAAAACTCTTAATGCTTTTGATATAAAAGTATTTTCACGTGGATTAAACGCAAATGGAGAAATGATTACTGACAAAGCAAAGAAAACTCTAAAATTATTTAAAGCTTCTTCAATAAATCGTAAATCTATAAAATTGGGAAAAATTGATAAAAATACTTTATATGTAACAATGACTGATCAGCAAAAAGAAAAAATAAAAACAGACAAAGTGATTTCGTTTTCTTCTTTGATAGGAAGAAACATACAAGATCCTTATGGTAAAGATTTAAGTGATTACATTAACGTAGCAAAGGATTTAGAAGTAGGTATAGAAGTTTTATTAAATAATATAAAAAAATGGAGAGATATATGATAATTTTAGCAAGTGATCATGCAGGTTTTATTTTAAAAGAAGAAATTAAAAAATTTTTTAATAAAGAAAATATTATTGCAATTGATGTAGGATGTTATTCTAGAGAACAACTTGATGATTATCCTGATTTTGCTAAAGCGGGCAATGCCAAGGTTTTAGAAGATCCTAGAAATGTCGGAATTTACATTTGTGGAACCGGTATTGGAATGAGTATGGTTGCAAACAAAAATCCTAAAATAAGAGCAGCACTTTGTTTAAATGAAAATTTCGCCTCTTTAGCTAGAAGACATAACGATGCAAACGTTTTATGTTTATCCGGAAGATATACAAGCGTTCGAAAAGCAATAAAAATTATTAAAGTATTTTTAACAACTGACTTTGAAGGTGGAAGGCATGCAAGAAGGATAAAAAAATTTTGAGGTGTGTATGGTAAATATAGTTATTCCAATAGTAAACAATTTAAAATCTTATAAAAAATTGTTATCTACATTAAATGGTGCAGAAGATATAAATGTTTTGGTTGGTGTTTGTTCATCAATGGCTTCGCAAATTCAATTAAATAGTGAAAATATTTTCATTATCGAATTTGAAGATGGTTCATCCAGAGAATCAATGATTAATTCTCTTCAAAAATATCTTGTTGAAGGGTCGGTACTTATTTTAAGAAAAGCTATCACTGTAGATGAGTTATATAACTTTTTAAAAAGTAAAAAAGATGTTGTTGTTTGTGAACATCAATCTAATGTAGTTGTTAAATTTTTTATCTTTTTATGGCAAAAAATTTTAAAAATGATTTTAGGTTTAAAATTATATGAAGGAGATACATCAGTTGTTTTCTTTAATGATGAGATTTCATCTGTTTTATTTAGTACTAATGATTTAAGTTTTGCAACTAGGGTAGATAAGTGGAGAGGATTAGAACAATCTACTGTTAAAGTGGAGGGTAAAGCAGTAAAAACTGATATAGACCATAAATCTATATTAAAATTTATAATGATTTCAATTTTATCTTTGGCCGTAGCTGTTTCTGTTACTGTATGTGTATCAATATTCGTTCCTGTTACTATAATAATAGGTTTATTACTGTTTTGCTTAGATGTTATTTGCTTATCTATTTTTGCTATTATGATGGTTTTAATAATTTTTAATGTGATAGTAGGTAAAAAACATTTTGAAAATGCGAAAGAAGTTAACAATAATTTTGTTGAAGATAGTGATGAAGATGATATTATAATTTTAGAAGGAGAAAATGAAAATGAAGAAAATTAAATTAGGAATCAATGGGTTTGGTAGAATAGGTAGACTTGTTCTTAGAGTTTGCGCAAATAGAGATGATGTTGAAGTTGTCGCAATAAACGATCCGTTTATAGATTTGGAATATAGTAGTTATATGTTTACCCATGATACTATTCATGGTAGGTTTAACGGGGTTTGTAAAATTGTTAAAGAAAAGTTAATCGTTAATAATAATAAAATAACTTTTTATTCTATAAAAGAGCCTAATTTGATTCCATGGGGAAAACATAATGTAGATGTTGTTATAGAAGCTACAGGTAAATTTACAAAGATTGAAGATGCATCTTTACATTTACAAGGAGGTGCAAAGAAGGTGATTGTTTCTGCACCAGGTAAAAATATGCCAATGTTTGTTATGGGTGTTAATGAAAAATCATATAACGGCGAAAATGTTATTTCAAATGCTTCTTGTACTACTAATTGTCTTGCACCATTAGCGAAAGTTATAAATGATAATTTTGGAATTGAAGAAGGTTTAATGACAACAGTCCATTCTATAACAGCAACCCAACTTACAGTCGATGGACCATCGAAAAAAGATTGGAGAGGTGGACGTGCTGCATCATATAATATAATTCCATCTTCTACAGGTGCAGCGAAAGCGGTTGGAGAAGTTATCCCTTCTTTAAAAGGAAAATTAACCGGTATGAGCTTTCGTGTTCCAACACTTAATGTATCTGTAGTTGATTTAACTGTTCGATTATCAAAACCAACTACTTATGATGAAATTGTAGAGGTAATTAAAAAAGAATCTCAAACTTCTTTAAAAGGTATTTTAGGTTGGACTGATGATAATGTTGTTTCTTCAGATTTTATAGGAGATAGTCGAACTTCTATATTTGATGTTAACGCGGGCATAATGATAAGTCCAACATTTGTAAAATTGGTTTCTTGGTATGATAATGAATGGGGATATTCAAATAAAACTGTCGATTTGGCATGTTTAATAGCTAAGAATTGAGGTAAAAATGAATGAGGAAAATATAAAAAACAAAGATGAGCATCAGGATATAAAAGATAGAATAATTCTAGATAATAAAAAAGAAAAATCAAAATTAAAAATTAATTTTAGTTCTTTGCTAGCATTAGTTTCGTATATTGGGATAGGTTGTATTGCTTTAGCACTGTTATTTACATTGATATTTAAAGGCGATACGAAATTGTCTGATGCTTTTGGAGCGGTGGGTGAAGTAATTGCTTATATAATTTGTATTATTTTGGCTTTTTCTTGGGTCAAAAATCATAAACAGGTTGGTTGGATAGTTTGTTATGTTGTATTTGTGGTTACTATAGTTGTTTTGTTTATACTAACGATTTAATTTATGATATTGGAAAAATAATATAATGAAAAATAAAATTTTTGTTACGATAAGTGCAATATTGTTAATTCTATTATTTGCTTTTTTGAGGTCAGTTTGGGCTGGCTTCGTTTATTTTTCTATTAGTATTCTAATTGTAATATCTTTTTATTGGATAATAGTAATTATTTTAGATTATATCTATGAATTTAGAACAAAAGATTTGGAAGGGTTTAAAATGTTTTGTGCAGAATTAATAAATATTAGTGATATTACATCACAAGATATAGAGAATAACAAACAGGAATATATAAAAAAATATAAAAAAAGCATTTTAAAATATAAATTTATAGAATGGGTAAAAATTTTATTTTTAGTATCACTTATAGTAATTTCAATAATTTCTATGATAAAAATTTAATTAATTTTTATTCGATATTATTCTCGGTTTTATTTTTTTTAAATTAAGATTATTTATTTGCGAAAAATTTATTAATATGCTATCATTATCCTGCATTTAGTTGTTTGAAAGGAGATTTATAAATGTATACGTTTGAGAAAAAAAATAAACAATGTGTTTTAAAGATTAAAGCTACAAAAGAAGAATGGGATAGGGCTGTTGATGCATCCTATGAAAAAAACAAATCTAGGTATAATATTCAGGGGTTTAGAAAAGGAAAAGCACCTAAAAAAGTTATAGAACAAAATTATGGAGATACTGTATTTTTTGATGATGCATTTGATATGATTATTTCAGAAGAATATTCTAAATTTTTATCTGAAAACAAAGATGTTGTTCCTGTATCTCAACCTAGAGTTGATATGAATTCTTTTACTATAGATAAAGGACTTGAGGCAACATTAATTTTCGATTTAATGCCAGAATTTTCATTACCAGATTTATCAAAAATTAAAGTATCTAAAGATGAAATTAAAGTTACAGAAGAAGATGTTTTAAAAGAAATTGAAAATGAAAGGGTCGCTCATGCTAGATTTGTAGAAGAAGATAAAGAAGCTGGAAAAGGTGATTATGTCACAATTGATTTCACAGGTTTTGTAGAAGGTAATAAATTTGATGGGGGAGAAGCTAAAGATTATAAACTTGAGTTAGGTTCCCATACTTTTATTGAAGGTTTTGAAGATCAATTAATAGGATTAAAAAAGGGCGATGAAAAAGATGTGAATGTTGTTTTTCCATCTGACTATCACGCAGATAATCTTAAAGGAAAACCTGCAGTTTTTAAAATAATCATTAAAAAAATAGAAAGAAAAGTCCTTCCTGAAATAAATGATAAGTATGTTTCAGACACAACTGAATTTGAAACTTTAGAGGAATATAAAAAATCAATTAAAGAAAATTTAACAAAGATTGCAGAAGAACGTATTGAAAGAAATTATGAGGTTAAATTACTTGATGCGATTGCAGATAAGTCAGATATTCAAGTACCACAATCAATGATTGACCATGAAGTTCATCACATTATTGAAGATTTTGAGCATAGATTATCTCATCAGGGTATGACTTTAGATAGTTATCTTCAATATGTTGGTAAAACACTTGATGATTTTAAAAAAGAAAGAACTGATGATGCTGAAAAAAACATAAGAACAAGATTAGTATTACAAAAATTGATTTCTGAAAATAATATTTCTATTACTAGTGATGAATTGGATAAATCAATTAATGACTATGCACAAAAATATCAAATGACTGTTGAAGATTTTAAAAAAGCTATGTCTCCAGATGATTATGCTTATTTTGAAAATAGTGCAATGATGATGAAAGTTTTGAATTTTATCAAATCAAAAGTTAATTAGAAAACTTAAGAATCATAATAATTAAAAGTATATTTATTTTATTTTTGGGGAGGATAATAATGTTAATTCCAATGGTAGTAGATCAAACAGGAAATAGTGAAAGATCTTACGATATATATTCTAGATTGCTAGAGGATAGAATTATTTTTCTAAATGGAGAAATTGATGACAATGTTGCGAATATTATTGTAGCACAATTAATTTATTTAGAAGGTAAAAATCCTAATAAAGACATATATATTTATATTAATAGCCCAGGAGGTAGTGTTTCTGCGGGTTTAGCAATTTATGATACAATGAAATATATTAAATGTGATGTTTCTACTATATGTGTTGGAAGAGCTGCTTCAATGGGTGCGTTCTTGTTAGCTGGAGGCACTAAAGGAAAGAGGTTTGCTTTGCCAAATAGTGAAATTATGATTCATCAACCTTTAGGTGGAGCTCAAGGACAGGTTAGTGATATTCAAATTCAAGCAAATCATATTCAATATATAAAAGAAAGAATGAATTTAATGTTAAGTGAAAATACAGGAAAACCTTTAGAAATAGTTGAAAAAGATACAGATAGAGACAATTATATGACTGCACAAGAAGCTAAAGATTATGGGATTATAGATGAAATTTTTGTTTCAAGAAAAAAGCAAGCATAATTAAGGAGGCGAGATGTCGGATATAGAATGTAAATGTAGCTTTTGTGGAAAAAATCAAAGAGATGCAAAAAAACTTATTGCGAGTCCGAATGGAGAAGCTTTTATTTGTGATGAATGCATAGAAATTTGTAAAGATATAATAACTGATGTAACAAAAAAATCGACATTCGAAAAAATTGATTTACCATCTCCTAAAGAAATTAAAGAAAGATTAGATGAATATATAATAGGACAAGATGAGGCTAAAAGAGTTTTGGCTGTTGCAGTTTATAATCATTATAAAAGATTAAATTACAACTTTGATAATGATCTAAAAAAGGATGATGTTGAACTTGAAAAAAGTAATATATTAATGATAGGGCCAACAGGTTCTGGAAAAACACTACTTGCTAAAACACTTGCTAAAATTTTAAAAGTTCCGTTTGCTGCTGCTGATGCGACAACATTAACTGAAGCAGGATATGTTGGCGATGATGTTGAAAACATATTATTAAAATTAATTCAAAATGCAGATTACGACATTGAAAAAGCTCAAAGAGGTATAATTTATATTGATGAGATAGATAAAATAGCTAGAAAAACTCAGAATGTATCTATTACAAGAGATGTTGCAGGGGAAGGAGTGCAACAAGCATTGCTTAAAATTTTAGAAAGTACTGTTGCAAATGTTCCTCCTCAAGGTGGAAGAAAACACCCACATCAAGAGATGCTTCAAATAGATACTACAAATATTTTATTTATTTGTGGAGGAGCATTCGTTGGTATAGATAAAATTATAGAATCCCGAGAAAATGAAACGGTTTTGGGTTTTAATGCAGATATAAAATCTTTGGAAGAGAAGAAAAAAACAAACTTAATAAAAAACATTCAACCAAATGATCTTATTAAGTTTGGATTAATTCCAGAATTTATTGGAAGATTACCTGTTGTTGTTGGTTTGGATGATCTTGATGAAGATGCTTTAGTTAAAATATTAACAGAACCTAAGAATTCTATAATTAAGCAATATCATTTAATGTTTAAAATGGATGATATCGAAATTGAATTTTCTGATGAAGCAGTTAGAGCAATAGCAAAAAAAGCTATGGAATTAAAAACAGGAGCTAGAGGTTTGAGAACAATAATAGAATCTAAAATGATGCAAATAATGTATGATGCTCCAAGTTTAAAAGATGTTGAAAAAATAATTGTAACAGATAAATATATAGAATTGGAAAATGGTGAATTAAAGATTATAAAAAAATCTGTTGATAAAAAAGAAGTTTGTTAACAAACTTCTTTTTTTTTAACATATTTTAAAAAAAATACATAAAAATATAAAGGGGGTGGTTTATGAGAAGATTTTTAAGCATATTAGATAATGGTTCCCAAAATAAAAGTAATAATTTTATAACTATTCAAAATACAAGAGAAGATATAATAGGAGAATTAGAAGCTATAATTCAATATGAAAATCATATAGAACAAACAAATGATTTTAAAGCTCAAGAAACTTTAAGACATATTGCTGATGAGGAAAAAGTTCATGTAGGAGAACTGTTTGGTTTGTTGTTTAAACTTGATCCCAATTCAAAGGTTTTATTTGAAAAAGGAATCAACGAATTCAAAGAAATATAAAATAGAAGATTATACTTCTATTTTTTTTTAATATTTTAAAAATGCTTGACTTTTATTTATATAATTTATATAATAAGAGAGTAACGATTTTGCGGGCGTGGCGGAATGGCAGACGCGCTTGTTTAAGGGGCAAGTTCGAAAGAGTGTGGGTTCGACTCCCACCGCCCGCACCATATTTTTGTTGTTAAGTGCACTTTGGTATTTAAATCTTCTTAATATTTTAAGAAGATTTTTGTTTTTATATCTTATCAAATCAAAATTTAAAGATATTAATTTTAAAAGAATTTTAAAATTTCTAAAAAATCGTTTTCATAACTATGTTCAAACTCAAGGTATATATTTTTGAAAGGGTGATAAAATGAAACTTTATTACAATATAATGCTGTATGTGATAAATAATTGCTTTTAGTACCATATATTTCATCACCCAATAGTGGATTTCCTATATAAGACATATGTAATCTTATTTGATGTGTTCTACCATGATCAATTTCAATTTTCAGTAATGATAAATTTTTTTCTAAATTTACAGACAATGGAGTAACAAAAGTTGTTGCATCTTTACCTGTAGGGGAAATGATTCTTTTTAATTGATTTATGCCATTAATTTTAATAGTTTCTATTTTTTTTGAAATTATTTTTTTTCTTTTGATAATACCTTCGCAAACAGCTGTATAAGTTTTATTAAAAATTTTTAATTCTTTTTGGGCTATACTGTTTTTTGCAATCATTATAAAACCTGCAGTGTCTTTATCTAGTCTATTTATAACTCTTAATACAAAATTATTATCTTTTTGGTTCATGTAATAACATATAGCTCCTGAAATGTTGCTATTATAATGTGATTTTGTAGGCATACAAGAAATTCCACTATCTTTATAGATTAGTAAGTAATCTTCATCCTCATATACAACATCTAGTGGTATTATGCAATGCATAATACTTGTTTTTAAATTTGGAGATGATTCAATTTCTAAAATATCATTTTTATTAAGTGAATTTTTGATATTTGAGTTACATCCATTTATCTTTATGTAACCCATTTTTTTACGTAAATTTTTTATATAATTTTCTGAAAAACCATTGTTTTTTAAAAAATAATAAACACTTTTATACTGCTCTTTTATTAAATATGTTTTGTAATTCATCTTTTAATTTCCTTTCTTATATTTTAAGTATTGCTACTTCTAAAATCAATCTTTTTATTAAATATACTTGACTTTTTTATAAATAAAATTATATAATCTTTTTGTTTAATAAAAAAAGCGATAATGAAAGAGTAGTAAAAAGATTTAGAATTTACAGAGAGTTTGTTCTAGTGCTGAAAAACAAATAAAAATCGGTCTTTTGAATTCACTTCCTAGCTGCAATTATGAACGTTAATAAAACAAGTAGTTTTTGCCGTTGCCAGCGTTAATGGATTATTAAGGGTAGTTAAACTACTAAAAATAGGTGGTACCACGAGGAGTTCTCTTTCGTCCTATATGAAAGAGAATTTTTTTTATTTTAAGGAGGAATAAATGATAAAAGAAGATTTGTTAAAACTTAGTAATGATTCAAAAAAAGAGTTAGAAGGAGTTTATGATATTAAACAATTAAATGAACTTAAAATTAAAATTTTTGGTAAAACAGGGTTATTGACAACATTTTCAAAAGCTATGAGAGATGTTCCTGTTGATGAAAAACCTGTTATTGGAGCAATAATCAACGAAATTAGAAAAGAATTAGAAGATAAAATAAGTGAAAAAGAAAAATATTTCAAAGAAAAAGAATTGAATGATAAATTAGAAAAAGAAAAGGTTGATATTACTGAGCCTTCTAAAAACAACGAATTAGGAGCTATCCACCCAATTGCAAGTGTTACCGATAAACTTATTGATATTTGTGTTAGTTTAGGATTTTCAGTTGTAGAAGGACCTGAAGTTGAAACAGATTATTATAATTTTGAAGCTATGAATATCCCTAAAAATCATCCTTCTAGAGATATGCAAGATACATTTTTTATTACAGAAAATACATTGTTAAGGTCTCAAACTTCAGCAGTTCAAGCTAGAGAAATGGAAAAAAGAAAACCACCTTTTAAAATTATTTGTCCAGGTAAAACATATAGAAACGAGAGTGATTCTACACATAGTCCTATTTTTCATCAGTTAGAAGGACTTGTTGTTGATGAGAAAATATCTATGGCAGATCTAAAAACTATGTTAACAATTATCATGAAACGTTTATATGGTGATGAGACAATAATTCGTTTTAGACCATCATTTTTTCCTTTTACTGAGCCAAGTATTGAAGTTGATGTTTCTTGTCCTAATTGCCATGGTAAAGGGTGTTCAATATGCAAAGGAATAGGAATGTTGGAATTATTAGGTGCTGGAATAGTTAACCCTAAAGTATTAGAAATTTCAGGTATAGATAGTAAAAAATATAGTGGTTTTGCTTTTGGTTTTGGTCTTGATAGAACTGCAATGATTTTAAATAGCATTAATAACATTAAATACTTATACAAAAATGATATTAGATTTCTAAAACAAATGCAATAATTAAAGATTTAAAAAATAGATTTGAAGGAGAAAATATGAAGGTTACGTATAATTGGTTAAAAGAGCTCACTGGAATAACTGCTTCACCAGAAGAAGTTGCTCAGAAATTAACTTCAGCTGGAATGGAGGTTGAAGAAATAATTTATCAAAATAAACACTTACATGATGTTGTTGTGGGTAAAATAATAAAAATAGAAAAACATCCACAAGCAGATCGTTTACTTGTTTGTCAAGTTGATATTGGGAAAGAAATTGTTCAAATAATAACTTCAGCTACTAATATATTTGAGGGTGCTTTGGTGCCTGTTAGTCTACCTGGAGCTGATTTAGTTAATGGTGTTAAAATACAAAAATCAAAAATGCGAGGAGTAGAATCTGTAGGCATGTTTTGTTCCGGTGAAGAATTAGGAATTGATGAAAATTATATTGAAGGAGCAGGTGTTTATGGGATTCTTATCCTTCCTAAAAGTGCTAAAGTTGGACGGTTAGTTGAAGAAGAGTTGCTTTTAAACGATGTTATTTTCGATATAGGAATAACCCCTAATAGAGCTGATTGTATGAGTGTAATAGGTATAGCTAGAGAAATTTGTGCATTATATGGGACTCAATTAAAAAAGATTAATTTGAATTATGATATTGATGTTTACGCTAAAGATAGTGTAAGAGATTACGTAAATGTTGAAGTTAAAACAAAAAACTGCTATAGATATATGGCTGCAGCAATCACTGATATTAAAATCGAAAAATCTCCTTTGTGGTTAAGGGCTAGATTAAATGCTGTTGGAATAAAACCAATAAATACATTGGTTGACATAACTAATTATGTTTTAATTGAATTAGGGCAACCTTTACATGCTTTTGATCAATCATTTATTAATGGAAAACAAATTATTGTTAGACAAGCAAATAAAAGTGAAAGCATTGAAGTATTAAATCATAATACGTATAATTTAGATGAAAACATTATGGTAATTGCTGACAGTGAAAAACCTATGGTAATTGCTGGGGTTATAGGTGGAACAAATTCGTGTATTAATAACAATACAAAGGTTTGTATTTTAGAATCAGCTGTATTTGATTTAAAATCAATACGAATAACAAGTAGAAGATTAGGGGTTAGAACTGATTCTTCAGCTAGATATGAAAAAGGAGTTAATGTTGCAAATTCTGAAATTGGAATAGCAAGAGCTCTGCATTTAGTTTCTAAATTAAAATGCGGGAAAGTTGTTAGGGGAATTATTGATATTGCATCAGTTAAAAATGAAAGCAAAAAAGTGGTTGGCTCAATTGAAAAAATTAATGAAATTTTAGGAGTAGAAATTCCCACAGAAGATATGATAAGAATTCTAAACAGTCTAGGTATAGAAACAAAAATCCAAGGAAAACAGCTTATTTGTATTGTTCCTCCTTTCAGAGAAGATATTGAAAATAATAATGATTTAGCTGAAGAAATTATTAGGTTATATGGTTATGATATTTATGAAAAAATCAACTATAAACTTTTCAAAAATGCTGCAAATACAGAGGGAACATATCATCCAAGATTATATCTTGAAAGAAAATTTAGGTATTCTTTAGTTGAAAAAGGATTTTATGAAAATATTTCATATTCATTAGTTGATTCTAATATGTCCGCCAAGTTATTGTTAAATGATGAACGAAAAAATCTTGTAAGGATAGCAAATCCTATAAGTGAAGATCTCTCTTGCCTAAGATCATCTTTAGCGCACTCTTTATTAACCAATGTTTCTTATAATTTAAGCGTTGGAAATAAGGATTTAAAACTTTTTGAATGTGGTAAAATCTTTTATAAAAACAAAGATATGAACAAAGAGTTACCTATTGAACAAGATATGATGGGTATCGTTGTTTATGGTGAAAATTTTGATTTCTTTAATTTAAAAGGGGTAGTAGAAAATCTTTTAATTAAAACTTCATGTGTATATAGATTAGAAAGATCAAAAGAAAAATTTTTGCATCCTGGTATTTCTGCTGATATCTTTATTAATGATATTAAGATTGGAAGTTTTGGAAAAATTCATCCTCTAGTTTTACAGAATTATAATATTTCTGGAGATGTTTATTATGCAGAATTAAATACAGCTATCTTAGCGAGCTTACCTGAAAAAAAATACATTGTAAATAGTATCTCAAAATATCCAATAGTAGAAAGAGATTTGGCTGTTGTTGTTAATGAAGATGTTAAAGTTGGAGATATGATAGATTCTATAAAATCAGCTTGTGGAAAATTGTTTTATGAAGTTAAATTGTTTGATATTTATAGAAATTCTACTATTGGTGAAAATAAAAAAAGTTTAGCATTTAATATTAAATTATCAGATTTAACAAAAACATTAACAGAAGAGGATATTGGATTGGTAATCAAAAAAGTTTTAAAATCCTTAAATTATAAATTTGGAGCGGTTTTAAGATGATTTATTTAGATAATGCAGCGACTACACCTATGTTTTTAGATGCTTTAGAAATTTATAAAAAATATGCTGTAAATAATTTTTATAATCCATCAGCCGTATATTCTGAAGGTTTTGCTATTAAAAAAGAATTGGATGAGATAAAAAACGATATATTAAAAAAATTAAATGCTAAAAATGGAAATATTATTTTTACAAGTGGGGCAACTGAAAGTAATAATTTGGCTATTTTAGGAAGTAAAAAGAGTGGAAGTTGGGAATATGTGTTTACTCAAGGAGAACATCCTAGCGTTTATAATGTTGCCAAAGAATTAGAAAAACAAGGTAATGTAGTGCATTTCGTAAAATTACAAGAAAATGGGCAAGTGGATTATGATAAATTAAAAGGTGTATTAAATGATAGAACTAGATTAATTTCCACAATTCATGTTAATAATGAAACTGGAGCAGTTAATGATGTAATTAAAATAGAAAAATTAAGAAAAACTTTTGCTCAAAATGCACTATTGCATGTTGATGGCGTGCAAGCTTTTTGTAAAATTCCTGTAAATTTAAATAATGTAGATATTGATTTATATACAATTTCTGCACATAAGTTTCATGGACCTAAAGGTGTCGGGGCTTTATATATTAAAAACATGAATTTATTAAGAAATATTACTTTTGGAGGAGGACAAGAGTTTGGTATACGTTCTGGAACAGAAAATGTTCCAGCAATAATGTCCATGGGGTATGTACTTAAAAAAATTGATGTAGAAAATAATTATAAAAAAGTTAAAATATTGAAAAAGTCTTTTCTTGATATTATATCAAAAGATAATAATATTAAATTTTATGATAATGAAAGTCCTTATATTTTAAGTTTGAGTTTTAAAGGTGTTAATGGCGAAACATTAATGAGGGAATTGCAATCTAATGGGGTTTTAGTAGGAATAGGTAGTGCCTGTTCAAGCAAAAAAGCTGGAAATAGAATATTAGAAAGTATGGGAGAATCAATTGAAAAAATTAAAACTCATATAAGAGTTTCTTTTAATGCATATCAAGAAGAAAAAGATATTGAAGATGCAGCAAAAATAATTTTAAAAACATATAGGAATCTGTTTGAGAGGGTGAAATGAAAAGTATTCTATTGCGTTTTGGAGAATTATACTTGAAAGGAAATAATCGTTATATTTTTGAAAACAAACTAATAGAAAATATTAAATTTAGTTTAAAAAGTTTTACATATAAATTTGAAAAAACTTTTGGGAGATATATTATTTCAAATTATTCACAATCAGAAGAGTTTGAAATAATCAAAAAGCTAAAAAATGTATTTGGTTTACATAGTTTATCCATTGCAGAAGAAGTTGATTCAATAGAAGAAGATATAGTAAAAGAGGTTTTAAAAATCAACGTAGCAAACAAAAGTTTTAAAGTTTTTGTTAAAAGAGCGGATAAAAATTTTAATAAATCTTCCATGGTGTTTGCTAGTGAATTAGGAGAGAAACTTTTAAAGAAGAATAGTTCATCAAAAGTAGATTTATATAATCCTCAAGTAGAAATTCATATTGACATAAGAATGAATGGTAAATCTTATATTTTTACAAATAACATAAAATGTCAAGGTGGATTACCTTTAGGCACATCAGGAAAAGGTTTGCTCCTGTTGTCAGGAGGGATCGATAGTCCTGTGGCAGGATACTTAATTGGAAAAAGAGGTATGAAAATTGAGGCAATACATTTTCATAGTTACCCTTATACATCTGAACAGGCTAAAGATAAAGTTATTCAGTTGGCAAAAAGGCTTACAAGTTATTTAGGTGAGATAAAGTTACATATTGTATCGTTTACCAAAGTTCAAGAAGAAATTCATAAAAATTGTTTGTCAGAATATATGATTACTATTATGCGTAGAATAATGATGAGAATTGCGGAACAAATTGCTGAACAAAACTCTTTACAAGCTGTGATTACTGGTGAGAGTTTAGGGCAGGTGGCAAGTCAAACTATTGAAAGCATGATGGTAACTGGAAATGTTTTAAAACATATTCCAATTTTACGTCCTTGTATAGCTATGGATAAGGAAGATATTATAAAAGTTTCTAATGAAATTGATACTTATGATATTTCTATACTTCCTTATGAAGATTGTTGTACAGTTTTTCTTCCTAAAAACCCAATAATAAAACCTTCTCTAGAAAGGTGTGAAAAAGAGGAGAAAAAACTAAATCTTGAAGAGTTGGTTTTAGACTGTTTAAAAAATGAAGAAATTATAATCTTAAATTAAAAAGAAGAGGCAATTAATAAATTGTCTCTTTTTTATTTTGTATAAATAAAGATTTATAAAAATAAATGACCAATTTATAAAATTTCAATAAAATTAATATGTATAAAAAATGACTGTATAAATATACAAAAAACACTTGCATAATTATAAAAAATGTTGTATAATAATCAAAAACTGCTGAATATATATAAATTTATAATTATTCAAAATCGCTATAACCCTTATAAATAAAAGGAAATAGCTATCAAGGAGAAAATTATGGCAAGGAGTGCACGACAATCAAAAATACTAGAACTTATTTCAATTAAAGAAATTGAAACACAAGATGAATTAGCAAGAGAATTGAAAAATGCAAATTTTGATATAACTCAAGCTACAATTTCTCGTGATATTAAGGAACTTGGTCTTACTAAAATTTTGTCTAGTTCTGGGAAATATAAGTATTGTTTTGTAGGCTCTGAGGATCAAGCTATTTCCAATAAATACATTTCTATTTTTAAAGAATCTGTAATCTCTGTAAAACCTGCAATGAATTTAATTGTTATAAAAACAATGAAAGGCTTGGGAGCTGGTGTTGCTAGTTTTGTGGATAAGTTAAATATAAATGAATTAATGGGCGCTGTTAATGGAGATGATACAGTGATGTTAATATTTCCTTCAACAACAATTGCAAGTCAAGCAGTTATTACTTTAAATGATATGTTAAATTAAAAGGGGAATAAATGTTACAATCATTATCAATTAAAAATGTTGCTTTGATTAAAGATCTAAAAATAGACTTCTCTTCTGGATTTAATATTATTTTAGGAGAGACAGGTGCAGGAAAAAGTATATTATTTGATTCTTTAAATTTTGTATTAGGTACAAAAGCTGATAGAAATCTTATACGTAGCGGCGAAGAATCAATGAGAGTTGATGCGTTTTTTGGCAATTTAAAAGACAATTCTTTAGAGGCCTTAAAAAATTTAGGATTTGAAGACTCTGAATTACTATTATCTAGAACTTTAACAATAGACGGAAAATCAAGTATTAGAATTAATGGACTACCAATTCCTCTAACTCTTTTAAAAGAAGTTGGTAAAGTGTTGGTTGATAGTTATTCTCAACATGAGAATATGGATCTTTTAAAAGCAAAAAATCATTTAATAATGTTAGATAAATTTGGTGCTGAAAAAGTTAATAATCTTAAATTTGCTATAAAAGATCAATTCAAAAAATATTGTGAAGTTATTAATGAAATATCAAAATTTGGAAATTCTGAAGAAGATAGAGAAAGAAATAAATCTTTGCTAGAATTTCAAATTAAAGAGCTCAAAAATGCTGATTTAAAAATAGGGGAAGATATCATTATACAAGAAAGATTAAAGTTTTTGAATAATGCAGAAAAAATATATGAAGCAATTACCATTTGTGAGAATTTATTATATGATAATTCATTTTCATGTGTTTCTCAATTACAACAAGCTTCCCAAACATTATCTTCATTAAATTATTTTAACGATTTATTAAAATGTAAAGAAAGATTAGATAGCGCCAGATTTGAAATAGAAGATGTGTTTGAAACTCTAAAAGATGTCAAAAATAAAACAGATTTTGACCAAAATGAATATGATAGGTTAGATAGACGAAACGATTTAATTAAATCGCTCATGAAAAAATATGGAAATAGTATTGAAAATTGTTTTAATTATTTAGAAGATGCAAAGAAAAAGTTAGATGTGTTAGAAGATTTTGATATTATTATAAATAGATTAGAAAAAGAAAAAACAGAAATTATTACAAAATTAACCGAGCTAAGTGATAAATTAACCATTGTTAGAAAGTCAATAGCTAAAGATATTGAAAATAAAATTATTAATGAATTATCACAATTAGGCATGAAATCAAGTAAGTTTGAGATTAAATTTTCCAAATTAGATAATTTTACAGAAAATGGAATAGATAATGTTGAATTTGTTTTTTCAGCAAATAAAGGACAAGAGGTCAAATCATTAAATAAAACAGCTTCAGGCGGGGAATTAAGTAGATTTATGCTTGCAATTAAAAATATTTTTGCAGAAAATGGTAGTGCTGATACGATAATGTTTGATGAAATTGATGCTGGTATTAGTGGAGAAACAGGAAAGATCGTTGGAGAAAAATTAAAAAAAATAACAAATTTCGCACAAGTAATTTGTATAACTCATTTACCTCAAGTTGCGTGTTTTGGTGATGATTTTTATCATGTATTTAAAAAAGAAATAGAGAATGAAACAATTACCTATGTAGAAAAGGTTCTTGAAAGCCAAATTCCAGTTCAAATTGCGAAGATGATAGTAGGAAAAGATATAACTCAAACATCATTATCTCAAGTAAAAGAAATGTTAAATAATTGTAAAAAAGAATAATTTTAATTAACATGTATAGACTAACAATTAGTTAGTCTTTTTTTTGGGGGGATTTTTGAGAATAAAAACCAAACTTTTTATTATTATATGTATTATTATAATAGGAGTATTTTTTAACAATGTTAAATTATTCCAAATTTTATATTTACCTGAAGAATTCTATGTTAATTATGATGAAATAAAATCAGTAAATGATAAAAAAATTTTTGGAAATTTTATTGATACAAATTTAGAAGAAATTTCTATAAATACAGATAATCAATCATCTACAGAAAATTCTATTATTTTCAAACTATTCGGCTTTATTCCAATAAAGAAAGTATCTGTCAAAATTTTACCTTCAGAAGAAGTTTATATTGGGGGAAATCCAATAGGAATTAATGTCAATGTTGATGGAGCTGTCGTAGTTAGTGACAGTTTGATAGATGTAGAAAATTCGCTAATAATCAAAAATGATATTTTAAAAAATGGCGATATCATATTAACTATTAATAACCAAAAAATAAATAGTCTTGATGATATAGATTACATTTTAGAAAATACAAAAAATGATAAAATAAACATTGAATTTTTAAGAAATAACAAAACATATAACCAAGAAATAACTTTAATTAAAGATAAGAATAATAAATATAAATTGGGAGTATGGGTTAAAGATGATTTTTCTGGTATTGGTACTCTAACTTTTATAAAAAAAGATTTCTCTTACGCCGCATTTGGGCATCCTATCAGTAGTGATTCAAAAAATAAAAACATTATGAACATAAGAAATGGAGAGGTTTATAATTGTTCTTTAGTAGGTATAAATAAAGGACAAAAAAATGATCCAGGGGAATTAAAATGTGTTTTTGTTAAAAAAGATATTAATGGTACAGTATCATTAAATACAAAGTATGGCATTTTTGGTAAATTAAATGAAAATGAGAATTTGGTCGATAAAAATTTAAAATTGCAACTTGGTGGAAGATTGAGCGTAAAACCAGGAAAAGCAAAAATAATCTCTAGTGTAAGTGGAATAAGGGAAGAATATGATATTGAAATTATCAAGGCAAATTATCAAAGTGTTAGTGATGATAAAAGTATTTTTTTTAGAGTAAAAGATGAAAGGTTAATTAACCTTACTGGTGGTATAGTTCAAGGAATGAGTGGTTCACCAATAATTCAAAACGATAAAATTATAGGTGCAGTTACGCACGTTTTTCTTTCTGATCCAACAAAGGGCTACGGGGTTTATACTGATTGGATGATAGAACAAATGAATTTTTAAAAATAAGCATCTCAACAAATGCTTATTTTTAATCGTTAATTTTGATAATATTGGCTATATTTTTTCTCATGTCTTCACTTATTGCAGCATAATGTTTTTTAGTAGTATTAACATCTTTATGTCCCAATACATCTGCAACAATATATATATCTTTAGTTTCTTTATACAAATTAGTACCAAAAGTACTTCTTAGTTTGTGAGGTGAAATTTTTTTTAATGGTGAAGCAATTAAAGCAAATTTTTTAACCAAATTTTCCACCGCACGAATTGAAATTCTTTTATTTTGTAAAGAAATAAACATTGCTTTTTCTGTTATTGGAAGATTAAGAGAGGCACGTTTCTCTAACCATGTTTTTAACGCCATAGCAACTTCATTAGAAAAATATAATACAGTTTGATTTCCACCTTTGCGGGTTACTAAAAACGCATTTTGTTCAAAATCAAAATTTTCAATATTAAGTCCAACCAACTCAGAAATTCTTATTCCAGTTCCTAAAAATAGGGTGATTATTGCATTATCTCTTTCAAAAGTATTTTTGTTATAATTTTTTTGTCGAATAGAAAAATCTTCAGGATTTTCTATTGCATTCATTAATTTTGAAACTTCATTTTTTTCTAATCTTATAATTTCTTTATTATGAAGTTTTGGTGTGTTAATTTTGCTTACAATGTTTGATTCAATTAAATCATGGTTAAATAGATATTTAAAAAAACTTCTTAAGGAGGCTAATTTCCTTGCTTTTCCTTTTTCATCATTTTTGTATTGTTTTTCATCCATTTCATAATAGGTAAGATAGGATAAATATTGTTCTATATCTCTTGCCTTTAGCAAATTTAAATCATCTAAAGTAATATTTTGAGTACTTTTTTTTATAACAAAGTTTGACAAATAATAGAAAAAAACATATAAATCCATTGAATAATTGTATCTAGTTAAAGAAGAAGTATTGTTTTCTATACCAATAAAATAATCAAGGCAATAATCGGGTAGTTTTTCAGTATATTTTGCCATTTTAAGTCGATTTTGTAAATCTCTTTTTAAAAAGTAATTAGATGAATTTTCCATATATAAAATTATAATGATTTTTTATTTATTTGTCAAAAAAATTAATAAATTTTAAAATATCTATGCGTAAAATATTTAATTAAAAATATGTGTGTTGTATTATATCGCATATACTACTATATATTGTTTTTTTATAAATAGTTTTAATAAATCAACATTAAAAACAATTGACTTAATATGTCTATAAAAGTATAATATTAACGTTTAGATATAGAAGGAGTTTTATTTTATGATAGATATTAATTTAATTAGAACGAATCCTGAAATTGTTAAACTAAATATTAAAAAGAAATTTCAAGATCATAAACTAGAGTATGTAGATAAAGTTTTAGAACTGGATAAAAAAATTAGATCTTTAAAACAAGAAGGAGATGATTTACGTTCAAGTCGCAATACATTAAGCAGTCAAATTGGTGTGCTTATGAAAGAAAAAAATATTGAACAAGCAAACGATATTAAAAAACAAGTTGTTAAAAACAATGAAAGAATTATTGAAATTGAAAAAGAAGAAAACGAATTGTCAGTTGAATTAAAAAAGTATATGATGTCAATTCCTAACATAATAGCTGATGATGTACCAATAGGAAAAGATGACAGTGAAAACGTTCAACGTTTAACTATTGGAGAAGCTAAAGTACCCACATTTGAAATTCCTTACCATGCTGATATATTAGAAAATTTAGGTGGATTAGATTTAGATAGTGCTAGAAGAACTAGTGGTAATGGCTTTTATTACTTAGTTGGAGATATTGCAAGATTACATTCTGCTATTTTATCGTATGCTAGAGATTTTATGATAGATAAGGGATTTACTTACTGTATACCACCATTTATGATAAGAAGCGATGTAGTTAATGGAGTAATGAGTTTTGAAGAAATGGAAAACATGATGTACAAAATAGAAGGTGAAGATTTGTATTTAATCGGCACTAGCGAACATTCTATGATTGGTCGTTTTAAAGATACAATTTTAAAAGAATCAGATCTTCCATTAATGTTGACTTCTTATTCTCCATGTTTTAGAAAAGAAGTTGGCGCTCACGGAATTGAAGAAAGAGGTATATATAGAGTTCATCAATTTGAAAAACAAGAAATGATAATAATTTGCAAACCTGAAGATTCAATGAATTGGTATAATAAAATGTGGCAAATTTCATCTGAATTTTTTAAATCTTTAGATATACCACATGAAATTATGGAGTGTTGTAGTGGTGATTTAGCTGACTTAAAAGTAAAATCGTGCGATTTAAATGCATGGAGTCCTCGTCAAAAAAAATATTTTGGAGAATTAGGTTCTTGTTCAAACTTGTCAGATGCTCAAGCAAGAAGGTTAGGTATAAAATTTAAAAATAGTGATGGTATAAAATATGCACATACTTTAAACAATACAGTTGTGGCTCCACCAAGAATGCTTATTGCATTTTTAGAAAATAATTTGAATGAGGATGGCTCTGTTAATATTCCTTTAGCTTTAAGACCATACATGGCAGGCAAAGATAAAATTTATCCTAAGAAATAAATTTTCTTAAGAGGAAGATATTATGTCAAAATTAAGCATATCTAAAGAATTGATTGTTTCTATTGCGGAACAAGAAAATATAAAATATATTAAAAACATTTCAAAAAAATTAAATATGATTTTAAGTTCTGCTCTTAAAAAGATGTCAGAAAAAATTTCTTACGTTAATTTGGATAATATTATTTTACAACCTATCAATGAATTAATGAGCGGTGCATTAGTTGATAATTCTGATTTTATATACTTTTTAGGAATAAAAAATGCACAACTTGAAATGAATACAGCAAGAAAAATTCCTTTATGGCAAAATATAGTTAACAGGTTTAAATTCGCTTGGGAAAATCGAAAATCATCAAAAAGAAAAAAACGTAAAAAATTATTTAGACGAAAAAAAGAAGCTAAAACAATTAATTTATCTGATTATAAATTTGATCCAAGTAAATATAATATTTATAATTTAACAGAAGACCTTCAAAATGCAATAATTGAATATTTATCAGCTAGTTCTATAGTTTACTTAAATGGAAATTTATTACAAATTATAGGAAAAGAAGATTTTGGCTCAAATGTACAAATATTAATTTATTTAGTAAGTTACGATGGTAATAAATTCAAATATTATGCAGGAAAAAAATTGGGCTATAAAGAAATTGATGTACAAAATAGATATAATATTTTACAAGAAAAAATAAATAATATTGGAGATAATTTTTTAAAAATTATAAAAATATTAAATTCATTATATTATAATGTAAATAGATATATTCCAAATCAGGTGTTTATCGAAAGTATAGTTGCTAGTTGTCCTGAAGATTTTTTTATAGGTGATGATATTTATAAAATATTTTTAAAAATAATAAATTACTTTACAATTAAAACTTTAAAAAATGTTAAATCTATAAATGATCCATCAAAAACTATTCATCAAGATGATGTATGTGGAAATTGTATGTTTGGTTTTAATAAAATGTTAAATATGATTAATAAATAAATAATTATTAAAAAATAACATAATACTTTTATTATAAAATTAATATATCATAATCTATGCGTAAAACTTGTGTTTTACGCATAGATTGTAAATTTACATACTAGTATAAATTCGTCTTAATATCCCCAATTTCAATTATAATATTGGAAAATAAATTATAAAATATGTTAAAACCTCCCCTAAATTTTAATGTTTTTCTTTATAATTTTAACAGTAAAAATAGCTATTATGCAAAACATAATAGCTATTTTTATTATTTTTATTGACTAAATTTATTAATTAGTTTATACTTTTATAGTAAAGGAAAAAAATATGGAACTATATGCAAAAGGTCAATTATCTTTTTTAATATTAAATTGTCTTTTAGAACGTGATTTTTATGGTCTAGATATTATTTCTGGAATTTATGATAAAAGTAATGGAAATATACAATTAAAAAAACCCAGTGTATATTCTAATTTAACAAGAATGGAAAAACAAGGTCTAGTATCTTCATATCTTAAAAGTAGTGATTTAGGTCCAAATAGAAAATACTATTCCATCACTGAAGAAGGCAGAAATTATTATAATGATTTAAAAAATTATTTTGAAAGAAATAATATTGATGTTTTTAGAGATTTTAAAGATGATGATAATAGTATAAAAAATAAATCTTCTCAAAACTCTCCTGTTTTCAATAACAATTCTGAAGATTTTATAAATCAAAGTATTAAAAAAGATGATAAAGTAGACAACTCAGAAGAAGATGATTTTTTTGATTTTTCATCTATTGATGACAATGAATATAATTCTATACAAAATATAGAGTCTGAACATGAAAATAAAAAAGATGATACTAAAACTTATGTTTCAAAAGAGAAAGAGTCGTATTCTTTTTTAAAAGATATAAAACAAATGAATGAGGAAAGTTTTTTAAATAACGAAAATGAAACAAAACAAAAAGAAATAATAAATAACCAAGCAGAACAAGACCCAATTTTGGAAATAAAAAAAGATGATGCTGTATTTTTAACAAAAGATAACGTAAGTGAATACAATAAACGATTATATGATATTTCAAAAGAAATAAATAAATATAAAAAGAAACGCAGTTTTGCCGAAGACCAAATTTCTATGACTGTTGATTCTCCCCTTTCAGAATCTATTGAAAAAACTAAAGCAAATATTGAGGATTTCAAAAATTCTATTATAGAAACTAAAAATAAATTTTTATCAGAAAGAATATCTCAAGATAAATTTTTTGAAAGAAATTATAAAGATAAATTAGAATCTGTAAATAAATCTTCCAATAATCAAAATGAATTGAAAGAAGATGATGCAAAATTTATAACACAAAGAGTAGATACTAACAATGTTGAAAGAGCAAAGAAAATTGAACCTCCAAGATTAAAAATATTAGTTGATCAATCTAAAGAAGGCAAACTACCTGCACCCAAAAGAGATACCTCAATAGATCCTTCTCATAAAGAAATACTTTCAAGATTATACTCTAAAACAAAAGATATGCAAAGTTATGAAAATAGAAGTGATTCAATCTATGATTATGCTGATTTAAAAGATTTTTATAAAAATCAAAACATTTCATTTAATGTGTATAAAAAGTCTTCTGAAAAAACTGAACATAATACAAATAAACTTTTATTATTACTAAGTTTGATGGTTTTTTCTATTTCATCTTTAGTTTCATTAATATGTTTTTTTATCTTAATGTCCACAAACAAATTAAATTATAACACAAATTTCTTATATATTTTGTTACCTGCTCTAACTATAATAGATATTGTTTATAAATTCTATAATTTTAAAAAATATAAAGGTTGGTTACCTTCACAAATGATGCCACAGTGGCAGATTTGGACATACTTTATTTTAAGTGTCGGATGTGTTATAGGTCTAAATTTTATTTTTGGATTAAATACATATAATTTCGAATTATATGCTACAACTCTAATTTTACCAATATTAATTTTATTTATTATTTTTATTGTGAGATATTATTTAAAAAGATTTATTATAATAAAATTTTGGAGATAGTAAAAAAGTAAGGTGTTTTATTTCCTTACTTTTTTTATACAAGAAATTAATAAATCTAAAAATAAAAAGAATATTATTATTAAAATTGAAATCATAAAAATATACAAAATTGTATTTGAAAAAAATATTGTTAAAATTATTATAGATAATGAAGATATTATGCTTCCTATTAGAATGGATAGAAAACAATAATTAACATTTAAATTTGTTAATCCACCAATTATACTTCCAGACCAAACTCCTGTTAATGGCAAAGGGATAGCTACAAAGCAACTTAATGAAAGATATTTTTTTAATAATGAATTTTTGATATTTATCTTTTGGCTCTTTTTTAGATATCTATTAACAAAATTTGAGGAAAAGAAACCTGTAGTTTTATTTTTAAGTTTTTTTACGATCAATAAAATAAAATAACAAGGTAATATGTTTCCTAGTAGAGAAAATAAAAAAGCATTTATTGGAGATAAAGCATTACTTCCCCAAATAGAAGTATTAATAGCTAATGGAATTGCTATTTTACTTTCTAACATAGGACACATAGCAATTAAAATTGTAATCAACCACACTAAATTAATAAAATGGTTTTGTAAAAAGCAAACGAATGAATCCATGTTATATTCTATTAAAAAATAATAAAAATTATGAAAAAAAATAAAAGGTATTTTATTACCTTTTATTTGGCTGTTTCTGTAAATCTACTTTCTCTTATAACAACAACTTTAATCTGACCTGGATATTGCATCTCATTTTCAATTTTTTTAGAAATATCCTTCGCCAAAAAGATAGCATTATTATCATCAATTTCTTCAGGTTTAACCATAATTCTTACTTCTCTTCCTGCTTGAATAGCATAAGATTTTTCTACTCCTTTGAAATTGTTACAAATTTCTTCAAGTTGTTGTAATCTTTTGATGTAGTTTTCAAAACTTTCTCTTCTCGCACCTGGTCTAGAACTTGATATTGCATCAGCAACCTGAACAATTACAGCTTCCACTGAATTAAATGGAACATCACCATGATGAGCTTCTATACAATGTATAACTTCCTCTGATTCTTTATATTTTCTGGCTAAATCTACACCGATTTTAACATGTGTTCCTTCTATTTCGTGATCTAAAGCTTTACCAATATCATGTAAAAATCCTCCACGTTTAGCTACTACAACGTTAGCACCAAGCTCTGTAGCAATCAATCCAGCAATTATAGAGGTTTCTACACTATGTTTTAGACAATTTTGTCCATAACTTGTTCTGTATTTTAAACGACCTAAAACCTTAACTATTTCTGGATTTAAATTATATATAGCAACATCGTTACACGCATTTTCACCAGCTTCCTTAATAGATTTATCAACTTCTCTCGTTGCTTTATCAACTAATTCTTCTATTCTTGCTGGATGGATTCTACCATCTATAATAAGTTTTTCAAGACTTAGTCTTGCTATTTCCCTTCGTATTGGATCAAAACTAGAAATGGTAATAGATTCTGGAGTATCATCAACTATTAACTCAACTCCTGTAGCACTCTCAATTGATCTAATATTTCGTCCTTCTCTACCAATTATTCGACCTTTCATTTCATCATTTGGCAAAGCGACTGAAGTAACAGTTATTTCTGAAGATAAATCCGTTGCACATTTTTGAATTGCATTAGTAACAATATTTCTTGCAATTTTATCCGCATTTTCTTTTGCTTCATCTTCTATTTTTTTAACAATAAAACCTGCGTCTTTTTTTGCTTCTTCAGTAACATTTTCAATTAAAATATCTTTTGCTTCTTGTTTTGAAAGACCGGAAATTTTCTCTAGTTTTTCGAGCATTTGATTTTTAATATCTTCGTGTTCTTTACTTTTTTCTATCAATTTTTGTTTTTCGTTTTCTAGTAAATTTTTTTCATTTTCTAACTGTTCAGATTTAGAATCAAGAGATTGTTCTTTTTTTGTTAGGTATTCTTCTCTTACATCTAATCTTTCTTCTTGTTTCTGAATTTCATTTCTTCTTTCTTTAGCTTCCTGATTTGCATCATCTCTTATTTTTTGAGCTTCATCTTTAGCCTCAAGAATAGATTCTTTTTTTATGCTTTTTGCTTCTGCGTATGCCTCTTCTATAATTTTTACTGCATTTGATTTACTTTTATCAATTTTTTTATTTATAAAAACTTTGTAAACTATTGCACCAAGTATTATACCTATAACTAGAGCAAGAACTCCACTTACAACTCCGGCTACTACAGCAGTATTGCATAATAAACTTAAACTGCTCATTAGTAATCCCCTTTTAATTTGGTAAAGAAAATATTTACCATAAAGAGTATATAAAAAATAAAGTTATAAGTCAAACAAAATAGAATTAAAAATAGAAGTATAGTAAAATACTTCTATTTATCTTCAGTAAATAAATGATTCTACTTAAAATTTTGATTTGGATAAATCATAATTTGCAATAAATTCATCCATAAAATCTTTGAAATAATCACCAAGAATTGCTTCTCTACAATCATGGGCAAGTTTTATTAACATCCTTAAATTATGTATAGATAAAAGTTCTGCTCCCAACATTTCTCCCGCATTAATTAAATGCCTAATATAAGCTCTAGAGAAATTTTTACAAGTATAACAATCACATTTAGAATCAATTGGAGAAAAATCTTCCTTATAGATTGAATTTTTTATTACCATTTTTCCTCTCTTTGTGAAACAGGTTCCATTCCTTGCAATTCTAGTAGGAAGAACACAATCCATCATATCAACTCCCCTGGCAAATCCTTCAACCAAACAATCCGGTGACCCTACGCCCATTAAATATCTAGGTTGATCTTTAGGTAATAAAGGGTTTAAAAAATCCAAGATATCATACATTACAGGTTTTTCTTCACCTACAGATAATCCACCTATTGCTATACCACATTTTGCAAATGGTAAACAATCTTCTACACATTGTTTTCTAAGATCTTTATAAATGTTTCCTTGAACAATGGGAAACAACATTTGTTTTTCATTTGTATGAGCTTCAAAGCATCTTTTTAACCAATTTTTTGTTATTAATCTTGCATCAACTGCTTGTTGGTACGAGCAACCCGCTTCCGTACACTGATCAAAAGCCATTATAATATCAGCACCTAAAGCTTCTTGTATTTTTATATCAAGTTCAGGTGTTATAAAATGTTTTTCACCACTTAAATGAGATCTAAATTCTACTCCTTGATTATTGATTTTTCTTAAATTTGATAATGAAAATATTTGAAAACCTCCACTATCAGTCAATATAGGTTTATTCCAATTCATGAATTTATGTAAACCACCTGCTTCTCTAACTATTTCATGACCAGGTCTTAAAAATAAGTGATAGGTATTAGATAAAATTATTTGAGCACCAATTGAAGTTAAATCTTCTGGTCGTAGCCCTTTAACTGTAGCTTGTGTTCCAACTGGCATGAAAATTGGTGTTTCAATATCTCCATGAGGAGTATGTAATAAACCAGCACGTGCACCCGTTTTACTACATTCTTTAATAACTTCAAATTTAAAGTTTTCCATATAAAAATCTCCAATTATTACAATATATAGTATGTATTCTGTTATATCGAATACTAAAACAAAAACATTGCATCTCCAAAAGAAAAGAAACGATATTTTTCTTTGACTGCAGTATTATAAATCAACATTGTTTGATCATAACCTACGAAAGCAGAAACCAACATAATTAAAGTACTTTCAGGAAGGTGAAAATTTGTAATTAACGCGTTTACAACCTTAAATTTATATGATGGATAAATGAATATATCAGTTTGCTTTTTTTGAGGTATAATGACACCATTATTATCCACACAACTTTCAAGAACTCGAACAGATGTTGTGCCTACAGCAATAATTCTTCTTCCTTCATTTTTAGCTTTATTTAAAACATTTGCATTTTCTTCACTCATTTCTATGTATTCACTATGCATTTTATGTTCTAAAATATTATCTTCTTTTACAGGTCTAAACGTTCCTAAACCAACATGAAGTAAAACTTCAACTATTTCAACACCTTTTTCTTTTATTTTATTTAATAATTCAGGTGTAAAATGTAAACCTGCAGTTGGGGCTGCCGATGAACCTTCTACTTTTGAGTATACCGTTTGATATCTTTCTTTATCTTTTAATTTCTCATGAATATAAGGAGGTAAAGGCATTTGGCCAACTTCTGATAACCTTTCTTCAAAAACACCATTGTAATAAAAAGAAACATAACAGCTTCCATAATCATACTTTTCTTTTATAACACAATATAGTTTTTCATTAAAAACTATCTTTGTCCCTTTATTTAGTCTTTTAAAAGGTTTTGCTATTACTTCCCAATCAGTTAAATTTATTCTTTTTTGTAACAACACTTCTATTTTAGCGCCAGTTTCCTTAAAACCATATAATCTTGCAGGAAGAACTCGTGTATTATTTATAACTAAAACATCTCCTTTTTTTAAATAATCTACTATGTCATAAAAGTGTTTATGTTCAATGTTGTTAGTTTTTTTATTGTAAATCAACAACCTTGAACTATCTCTAGGTTCAACAGGTGTTTGGGCTATTAATTCTAAAGGTAGTTCATATCTATAACTTTGTTTTTGCAATAAATCTTTATTATTTAAATTTGTCATTCTTAATCCTTTAATTAGTTTTTAATATTAATATCATATATTAATCCAAAGTGTTTATATGCTGGTTCTAAAGCTACTCTTCCTCGTGGTGTTCTGGAAATAAAACCTAACTGCAATAAATATGGTTCATAAACATCTTCTATGGTTGATGAATCTTCACTAATTGTTGCCGACAATGTATCCAAACCAACTGGACCTCCCTTAAATTTATTTATTATTGACAATATAATTTTTCTATCAATGGTATCCAGACCTAATTCATCTATTTCCATAATCTGCAATGTTTTTTTCGCAATTTGCTTTGTTATATGTCCTTCCCCTATAACTTGGGCATAATCCCTTACTCTTTTTAACAATCTATTTGCAATTCTTGGAGTTCCCCTAGATCTTTTTGCTATTTCAATGCTTGCTTCATCATCAATTTGAACACCTAGAATTTTAGCTGATCTTTGTAAAATAATTTGTAATTCTTCCGTAGAATATAATTCTAATCTGCATATAACTCCAAATCTATCTCTCAAAGGATTTGTTAACATTCCTGCTCTTGTAGTTGCGCCTATAAGTGTAAAAGGTTTGATTTTTAATCTCATGTTTCTTGCTGAAGGACCTTTACCAACTATAAAATCAAGTGCAAAGTCTTCCATTGCAGGATATAAAATCTCTTCGACTGTTTTATTAAGTCTATGTATTTCATCAATAAACAAAACATCGTTTTGATTTAAATTTGTTAAAATTGCTGCTAGATCTGCGGCGTGTTCAATAGCTGGACCCGATGTTACTTTAAATTGTGAACCTAACTCATTTGCTATAATATGAGATAATGTTGTTTTACCTAGACCAGGAGGACCATACAAAAGAACATGATCTAAACTTTCTTTTCTAGATTTTGCAGCTTTTATATAAACAGACAAAGATTCTTTTACCTTTGTTTGTCCTATATATTCTTCAAAAGTCGTCGGACGTAAAGAATTTTCAATTTCGGCATCAGTTAAGTTTTTTGAACTAGTTATAAATCTATCGTTACTATTTTCCATCAACCTTTATACCCCCTTAATGACTTCGAAATAATATCTTCTGCAGTACTATCTTTACTAGCATTTGATCTCGCTAACATATAAGCCTCATTTTTATTTATCCCTAAACTTATCAATGTCTCTGTTGCCATTTGCACAGCATCCTCATTATAATCATTTGAGAAACTAATATTTTCTATTGAACTATTCAAAGGATTAATTTTATCTTTTAGTTCTAAACATATTCTCTCTGCAGTTTTCTTCCCAAGACCTTTTATTTTGGATAATAAACTTAAATCTTCTTTCATGATTGCTATAGTCAAATCCGAAAGATGCATTCCTGACAAAATAGATATAGCAACTTTTGGACCTACACCATTAACAGTTATCAATTTATTAAATAAATTTTTTTCTTCTAAAGAAGAGAATCCATAAAGAGAAATATCATCTTCTCGAACAGCCATATATGTATAAATTTTTGCAATCTCTCCCAAGTTAGGTAATGAAACCAAAGTATTATTAGAAACAAATAAAGAAAAACCAACTCCATTAACATTAATTAATACATTTCCATCCTCTTTTTCTTCAATTACTCCTATTAAAAACGAAATCATTTTTTAAACCTCTTTTTATTTCAAAATTTGATTAGTTTGACTATGACAAATGGCGACAGCTAAAGCATCTGCGGCATCATCAGGTTTAGGAATTGAATCTAAACCCAAAATAGCTTTTACCATATATTGAACTTGTGCTTTTTCTGCTCTTCCTTGCCCTGTTAAAGCTTGCTTAATTTGCAATGGAGTATATTCATAAATGTTTCCACAATATTTTTGAGAACATAATACAATAACACCTCTTGCTTGTGCAACTTGAATAATGGTTTTTTGATTTTTAAAATAAAATAGTTCTTCAATAGCAATAGCTTCAGGTTTATATTTTTCAAACAAAAACTTAAGACTAGAATCTATCGCTTCTAATCTAACAGCCATTTTATCTTCTTTTGGTGTTTGAATTGTGCCATAATCTAACACCATATTCTTTTTATTAGTATCAATAACACCATATCCTACAATTCCATATCCAGGATCAATTCCTAATATTACCATGAGAATATTTTACAACATAAAAAAAAAATAGTCAATTAAATCAATAATAAACTATTTTTCTCCAGAAATCTAAAATTTTTTAAAAACTTTCACGTTCATCATCTGAATTTAAATTTTTGTTTAGATTACTTTTATTTTTTGTTTTAGATTTTGTTTTTTCTATAGGTGGAAAAAGTGAAAGCTGACCATTTTTTGTTTCATACAACTTATAATTCATATCATTTTCAGCTTTTAATAAAGCCTTTTCATTTTCTAAAAATTCCTCATATTTTTTTCTTCTTTCTTCAGCTAAGCGTTCTTCTTCTTCATCTTCTCTTTCTTCTTTTTCTCTTTCCCAATCTGCATACCATCCTAATCCCATAAAATACTCCTTATACCATTATAATGATATCATATAAAAAACAAAGATTCAATAGTTAAATAAAAAAAAGAAGAAGAATTATTCTTCTTCAGGTAAATTGACATTATGAAAAACTTCTTGTACATCATCTAGATCTTCCAAAGCATCAATCATTTTTAAAAATTTGGATAATTTTTCTGTGTCCAAATCGATATAACTTTCAGGGACTAATCTTGTTTCGGAATTCTCAATAGTATATCCCGCTTTTTTTAACGACTCACTTAATTTATTATGTTCATTAGGATCAGTAATAATTTCAAAATAATCATCGTATTCAATTATATCTTTTGCACCCAAATCTAACGCAAGTAACATAAGTTCATCAAAATCATTAACACCTTCTTTCTCCAATTCAACTATACCTTTTCTTTGAAATAAATAACTTACACAACCATTTGAACCTAAAGATCCTCCAAACTTATCAAAAGCATGACGAACATCTCCTGCAGTCCTATTTTTATTATCTGTTAAACACTCAACAATAACAGCAGAACCACCTTGACCATATCCTTCATATGTACAACTTTCATAATTCACACCAGACAATTCTCCTGCTGCTTTTTTTATACTTCTTTCAATAGAATCATTAGGCATATTATTTTGTTTTGCCTTTGCAATAACATCTTTTAATTTAGGATTTGATATTGGATCAGCTCCTCCATTTTTAACTACAACGGCAATTTCTCTACCAATTTTAGTAAATATTTTTCCTCTTTGAGCATCGCTTTTTCCTTTTCTTGCTTGTATATTATGCCATTTAGAATGACCTGACATATTTTTTCACCTCCTTTAGAGAATTTTAAAAATCATTTTTAGCTAATTGATACATTATTATTGAACCAGAAATTGATGCATTTAAACTTTCTACATTTTTTTTCATAGGAATTGAAATAGTTTCTGAACAAATGGAAGATAAATTACTGGAAACACCATTTCCTTCATTTCCTATAACAAGTCCAATAATGCCTGAATAAGAAAAATTAAAAATATTCTTTCCTCCCATATCAGCTTTAATTATAGGTAGCTTCCAAATTTTAGCATACTCGATAAATTTGTTTTCTGACATGGAAATTATATTTGTATTAAAAATAGTACCAACAGAACTTCTGATTAATTTAGAATTATTAATTCTAACACTATCTAATAAAAAAATATTATTAAAACCACATGCGGCGGCAGTTCTAATTAGCGTTCCCACATTACCTGGATCCTGTAATTTGTCTATAATTAAAAAATTAGTATCAGGTTTTTTTAATATATATTGTGGGTATTCTATTATACAAACTACACCTTGTGGGGTTTTTGTATCTGATAATTGTTCTATTACTCTTCTATCTACTTTATAAACTATTTCATCTTGCCAGATGTTAAATTTTTCATCTTCAACAAGGATACATATTGGTTTTAAACCACTATTTATTAAATCTTTTATAATCTTTATGTTATCTAAAAAAAGCAAATAACAATTTTCTCGTTTTTGCTTTTTAAGATTTTTTATAAAAGTTTCTGAAACTTTTTTTAGCATGTTATTTTATTTGTCCTACTAAAGATGCAAATGCTTCAGGTTCTCTTACTGCCATATCTGCAAGAACTTTTCTATTCAATTCAATTCCCTTATTTTTTAATCCAGCTATAAACTTAGAATAAGATATTCCATTTTGTCTGCATCCAGCATTTATTCTTGTAATCCATAGTGCTCTGAAATTTCTTTTCTTAATTCTACGTCCAACATAGGCATATTGTCCACTTTTCATTACCTGTTGTTTTGCTGTTCTATAAAGTTTTGATTTAGCACCTCTATATCCTTTCGCACTTTTTAAAATTGAACGACGTTTTTTTAACGCATTAACAGTTCTTTTAATTCTCATAATTTCCCTCCTATTTAGCTAAAAGGGATTTTATGTTTTGAGTATTCTTTCCTGCAATATATGATCCCTTTCTTAATTTTCTTTTACTTGATTGTGATTTCTTAGTAAGAAAATGTCCTTTCCCTGGTCTTGCAAATTTTACCTGACCATTTGCTGTTAAATGAAAACGTTTTTTACATCCACTGTGTGTTTTTTGTTTTGGCATAATTATTCTCCTTTTACTTTGATTTTTTTGGGCTTATAACTACAAAGATATTTCTACCCAATAATTCAGGTTCTTTTTCTGTAGTTCCAAATTCTTCTAAACGTCCACAAAATTCCTTAACTATTTCTATAGCTTTTTTTACATAAGATTGCTCACGACCTTTCATTTTTAATGTAACCTTAACCTTGTTTCCATCTTTAAGAAATTTAATCGCATTAGATATTCTATAAGCTATATCATGTTCTTCTATAGTCATAGATAAACGCACTTCTTTTGTTTCAATAATCTTTTGAGCTTTCTTAATTTCTTTATCTTTTTTTAAAGCATCATACTTAAATTTTCCATAGTTTAAAAGTTTGCAAACTGGAGGATTAGTTCCTCCTGACATTAAAACAAGGTCCAATCCTTGTTCCTCGGCAAGTCTTAAAGCCTCACCTCTTTCAACAATACCTAACTGTTCTCCATTCTCTCCGATTAAACGAACCTGCTGTGCAGTTATTGCTTCGTTTATTAAAAGTTCCTTAAAAATTGTTATAATCCCCTTTTAAATAAAATTTGGTGGAAGTAAAAATTTCCACCAAAAAAACTCATAAATAAATTTTAAGTTTTTACCAAATCTAACAATATAAGTCGATTGGTGAGAAGTGGAACTTCTACTTTCATGCAAGTATAATAGCATATTATATGATTTTTGTCAACATAATTATTAATTTTATTTTTTATTTTTTTTAAAACTTTCTAAAATCCTACCAATAAATAAAATAATTTTATTTGAATTTTTTATAGCATATTCTTTTAATATAGCCTTAAAGAAAATAGTTAAACTTGCAATTAAAGAAGATATAAATATGGAAGATGCTAAAATTAACGAATTGTCATAAAAGACATTATTTAAATTTATTACTATACAAGCACCTAAAGCTCCACACAATGTGCTGCAAATATCTCCTATTACATCTGAACAAAACGAACAAACTTTTTCTGCATTCGTGCATAAATAGTATCCCACACCGGCACCCTTGATGTTTTGATTCTTCCAAAAAATAAATTTTTGTTTTTCTGCCGTAGTAACAGCCATACCTATCATATCAAATAGCACTGCAAGCGTTACAAAAAATACAATTCCAATGATTGACAAGATTATTCCAGTTCTTGATAAAATTGTTTGACTTATAAATCCAAAAAATAAAGAAAGAGAAATCGCTATAAAAAACATTTTAATTGTCCATATAGAAATATATCTTTTTATTTTATTTTTCTTCACACGAATAATATATGAATACTATTTTTACCATATTCATTTTAAATTTAAATTTCTTCTAAACCTTTTATTGTTTCTTTAATCTCTGTTAACTTTCCTTTTGCTTTATTTAATTGTTTATAACAATTATTTATTAGGAAAGTTCCTCTTTCAAAAATTTCTATAGATTCTTCCATTGAGACTGTGTTACTTTCAATTTTATCTATAATTTCATTTAGTTCTTTGATTGCATCTTCATAAGAAATTTTTTCCATATCAATTCTCCATTTCAGATAATCTATTGATTATTTCATTTATTTTTTCTTCAATTTTATTTATATCAACTAATACTTTTTCGTTTGTTCTTCTTATACCAATTTCTACTTGCTGATTCTCTAAAGTTCGAGGACTAATTATTATTCTAATAGGTATACCAATTAGTTCACTATCAGTAAATTTAACACCAGCTGAAACATTTCTATCATCAAAAAGAACTTCAAATTTATTTTCTAGTCTTTCATATAAATTATTTGCAAAAGTCATAACATTGATATTCTCTGTTTTTATAGGACATAAATAAACCTGCCATGGAGCTATTGATATAGGCCAAATAATTCCTTTATCATCAGAGGATTCCTCAACAACTGCAGCAAGACATCTTCCAACACCTATACCATAACATCCCATTATTGGGTTAATTTGACTCCCATCTGGCATATTAATAAGTAATCCCATTGGTTTTGAATATTTTGTTCCTAGTTGAAAAATATTTCCAATTTCTATTCCTTTCTTAATAAATAAATTAGAACCACAAATTGGACATTTATCATCGTTTGATACTTTACTTATATCAATAAAATCATTTACATTAACATCCCTTTTTAAATTAACACCTTTTATGTGAAATCCATCTTTATTTGCACCAGTAACCATACCACATAGACCTTCAAGAGATTTATCATAAATAATGGTAGCATTATTGATATTAAGATTTATACAACCAATATTACCTTTTACCAAATCTGAATCTGTTAAATCTTTTACAACAACATCTTTACCTATATATTTTTTTAACTTAGCTTCATTTATTTCTCTATCACCCCTTATAAAGCAGATTACAACGTCAGTATCATCATTTGGTATTGCGTAACAAACAGCTTTAATAATTTGTTTAGAAGGTATATGAAGGTAATTACAAACTTCTTCAATTGTTTTTGCACTACCTGTAAAAATTTCTTCTAATTTTTCATCTTTAAATTGCATTTTATCGATTAAACTTGTAGCTGCTTCTATATTTGCCTTATAGTTACATTCCGAACAGATTACTATATCATCTTCTCCTGCATCAATTAATAATTGAAATTCATCTGCTCGTTCACCACCCATCATACCGCTGTCAGAGCTAACAGATACAAAATTTTTCATTCCTATTTTTTTATAAATTCGTACATATGCATCATATACTTTTTGATAATAGTTTTCTAAATCCTCTTGATTGACATGAAAAGAATAACCATCTTTCATGGTAAATTCTTTAACTCGTAATAATCCTGCTCTAGGTCTTGCCTCATCTCTAAATTTAGTTTGTAACTGATAAATCATAAAAGGTAATTGATCATAACTTTTTATATTGTTCAAACAAGCATGAACGGCAGATTCTTCATGTGTCATACCTAAAAGCATATCATGATTGTTTCTATCTTTAAATCTTACCATTTCAGAACCTATAGAATAGTATCTTCCTGATTTTTCCCATAGTTCTTTTGGCATAACCACTGGCATCAAAATTTCTTGTCCGTCAATTTTATTCATTTCGTTACGTATTATTTGCTGAATTTTTAAAGAAACCTTTTGCGCTCCTGGTAATAAAGTAAATATTCCATTACTAACAGGTTTGATAAAACCAGCTCTTAATAAAAGAATATGACTTTTGGCAACGGCTCCACTTGGAATATCTTTAATTCTTTCTCCTAGCAACTTACTAATCTTCATTATTTTCTCCTTTTTTTATTATCTTACTTTCGACTTTTCCATCTTTTAAAATTATTATTAAATTTTTGTTTACATCTATATTTTTAATTGTTGAAATAGGTTTATTATCTTGTTCAATTTTAGCATATCCTTTGTCAAGTATTTCTTTAGGATTTATTTTTTTTAATGATGTTTCCAATAAACCTAATTCATAAAATTTTTGATTAATCCATTCATTACAATTATTTATAAAATGGATTTTCTTATTATTTAAAAAATTATTTTCAAATATTATCTTTCTTTCTTCTGCGTTTATTAAATTATGTGAAATTTGGTCAATTTCAAAATATTTTTGACCTATAAAATTAGTTATAGTTTTGACAAAATTAAAAGATATTTCAAAAAATTTATTTTTGGTCTCACTTAAATCTTTTGTTAATAATTCTGCAGCGGCAGAAGGCGTCGGTGCACGTAAATCGCTTACAAAATCAATAATTGTAAAATCTGTTTCATGCCCAACAGCAGAAATTATAGGTTTTGGACAATTATAAACTGCATTTGCTACTTCTTCGGTATTATAAGCCCACAAATCTTCTAATGAACCTCCTCCTCTAGCTACTATTATTACATCAATATTTTTATATTGCCCTAAAATTTCTATTGCGTGAGCAATTTCTTTTTCAGCCAAGTTACCTTGTACTTTTGTATTAAATAAAACAATATCAACAAGAGGATTTCTTCTCCAAACAACATTTTTAATATCCTGAATAACAGCTCCCTCTTTAGATGTTATAACACCAATTCTTCTTATATTTTTAGGTATATCTTTTTTATGCTCGCTATTAAAATATCCTGCATTTTTTAATTTCTCTTTTAGAAATAAAAACTGCTCATAAAGTTTTCCTTGTCCAACATTTTCAACATTAATTACATTAAAATTTAATTTACCTGCTTTAGTATAATAATTAGGAGATCCTATTACAATAACTTTATTTCCTTCAATAATTTGTTGTAAGAAATTTGGATAAAAGCATACACAAGGAAGTGTAGAATTTTCATCTTTTAAAGAAAAATATATTACATTTCTAGAAAAACTTACGCCAAATATTTCTCCAATTACAGGTATATTATGTAAAAATTCTTCCGCATCAAATATTTTTTTTATGTATGTATTTAACTGAGTAACAGTAATTGCATTATCCATTCTAAACACCCTGTTTTTTTTCTTGTAATCTATTGCTTTTTAGTATTGAAGATAAAACACCATTAATAAATCTTCCACTTTTTTCTGTAGAATATTTTTTTGCCAAATTAACAACTTCATTAACAACAATTTGCGGTGGTGTATTTAGAATATAAATTTCTGTTAAAGCTTCAAACATTAATGCTAAATCAACTTTATACACCCTTTCTATTTCATAACCTATTAAATTTTCTTTTATATATTTTTCTAATAAATTTTTATTTTTTTCAAATGACAAAACAATTGACTTGGAAAAATTTTTATCTTCATCTTTTTTTAATGATACAAAAAACTCTTCGTCAAAAGTATAATTTTCTTTGACGAAAAGTCTTTCAAAAATTAATTTAAAAGCAAGTTCTCTAGCTAAACTTCTCATTGTATTTCCTCATCACACGCTACACCAAAAACATGAACATTAATTTTACCTGGTTTTAATCCAACCATAGAGTTTAAAGAATTTTTAATATTTTCTTGAACCTTATATGCAATGTCTGGAACACTGTAACCAATAAAAACTTTGATATAAACATCAACATGTAAAACACCATTAACATCAAATTTTATAGCAACACCTTCACTTTTAGGTTTAGCAACTTTTTTATACCAAGGGAGATAATCATTAGTAAGAGATTCAACACCATTAATTTCTTTTGTTGCAAGATTAATAATAGATAAAAGAATGTCTCTATCTATTTCAACCTTTCCTTTCTTTGGTAATGTAGTTTTTGATTTAGTCATTATTTTTCTCCTATTCTTTCGTATTATAACATAAAACCACTCTTATATGCAATTATTCTACTGGAATAATTTTTATATTTTCTATTCCCATAGAAAGTTGAGACTGAATGATGGAAACAATTTGAGCAACTTCATTTGATGTAAGTTCTGCAGATTTTACAACAGCATTAACATTTGTTTCTGAAATAGTTACTACACAATCCTCAAATCCTTTTGCTTTAATTAAACCTTCTACAACCAATTCTTTTTCCATTTGATTAATTAATATCATTTTTGCTTCCTCTGCGTTTTTTATTGCACTTTCTGTTGATGTATCACTTGAAATTATTGCATCATAATAAAGCATTTCTTGATCTCTCGTTGATTCTCTATCAGCCCTATAAGTTTGAAAATAACTAGATGTAGAAACTGTATCATTTTCATTATTGTTGTTTACTGAGTTGTTAAGCATAATATTTAAATAACCTGTCACTCCTAACAGTAATACCATTGCAGTAATAATAATTATTTTTGTTCTTTTTTTCATAATTCTCTCCTTTTATTTAATATTACTCTGTAGAATATTTATTTTTGAATTATCAACTTCTACAATTGTTTGTAAAACACTTAAAATGTTCATTTTTATACTAATATCTGAAGCACCATCAGCTACAACAACTATTCCTTTTATTATTGGAAAAATTTCTTCTTGCAAAACAGGTTGCCCATTTATTAAAACAATATTAGTTGTAGTTATTATTGAGCCATTTGATGTGGTTTTTGTTTCTTCTTCAGTAACGTAAACATATTCAAATCCTTTTTCTAAAGTAATAATAACATTTACATTTCCTACCCCCTTTATATCTTCTAATACATTTTCAAGTTTATTCTCTAGATAATTCACATATTCCTCTGAAGAAGAGTAATTTGTAGATATATTGTCGTTTTCTGTAGACAAATTTTGTTTTGTTTTATCACTAGTATTTAAGCCTACAAAATAAATTATTGCAATCAAACAAGCTAGTCCAATGGCTAAATAAATTTCAAAATGTTTAATCTTTTTTATTTTATTGATTAAATTTGTCATTTTACTCTGAAAGTTAGCTAACATACAATATCTCCTCTTCGTTTAAAGAAATATAAGATAAAATAATTTTTGCAATATGTTGTTTTATCTTTGTTATATCTTTATGCTCTGCATTTTCAGTTATTACTAAATTTGTTAAATCGACAGTTATCGATTTTATATCCATTTTATTTTGAAAAATATTACAATTAATATATACATTCACTTCTTCATATCCATACTTATTTATGGAATGCTCTATATCTTCTTGTAAAGAATTAAGTTTATCTAAGTTTAATTGGTAGACATATTCCTCATCTACAATAACACTATTTTCATAGTCAAAAATACTCGAAAAATCAAAATTAGAGTTTATAATCTTGGGTATAGGCATAACAATTACCAAAACAATTATAAACGAAAAAATACCTTTAATATATTTATTCAATTGACCTTCAGGTAGTATTAATTCTACAATAACCGATATACAAACAATACCAGCTATTGACATTATCCACGATGAAATTTGGGATACCATATTTTCTCCTTAAATAATATTTGCTGAACACATCACAAGTCCTAAAGTTATAAAATATACAAAAGCAATTCCAATAATCAAAACAATCAAAAGTACAATACTTTTAGATAATGAAGAAATGAAATTTGCTATTTGTTTATTTCCAAGTGGCTCAATAATTCCAGCCATTAATTTCAATACTAACATGAATAAAATTAGTTCAATCAAAGGTGAAATGATTGTTGCAAGGAGAAGAAATAATCCAGTTGCTCCTACTGCATTTTTTATAAGATTTGATGATGCTAAAATAACCCCCATGCCATCACTTAAATATGAACCAAGTATTGGAACATAAGATTTAATTGCAAATTTAGCTGTTCTAATTGAAATTCCATCAATAGAACCTGCTGTAATTCCTTGAACTGACAAAAAGGCAGTAAATATTGTAAATATTAAACCTATTAACCATTTATAAGAGCTTTGAAAAAAAGCAGTGAATTTATCAAGTTTTACGGTGTTTGAAAGATTTGAAACTATATTGAATACAATTGAAAAAATAAAAATTGGAAGAAGTATATAAGTAAAAAAGTTCATTATAACACTTGTTAATAAAGCCATTGCTGGTTGATAAACTGAAGTTGAAACAGTTCCACCTATAGCTGTTAATAATGTAAGTAAAAGAGGGAAAATAGTATCCATTTGGGATTTTATATTTTGTATAGTAGTTGTTGTTAGTGAAACCATTTTAACAACAACAGATAATATTAAAACAACTATAACACCATAGGTAACAAAATGAATTAAATTTGAAATTGATTTATCATTATTATTTGGTTTAAAACCTTGTAAAACACCTCCAATCAGAGATACAGCTATTATTAGAGACAAAATAGGAATTAACCCTAATATGTTTTCAAAAAAAACAGATAAAATTGCAATCCAAATATTTTGTGAATCATCAAAATCTCCGACAATTAATTTTTGTAATTTTTCAAAAAAACTTGAACCGCCAAAAACAGCAACTTGTCCTTTTGTGAATGAATTTAAAATTTCTTCTAACGATGAAAAATCTAAATCATTAAGTTGATTTTGAATTTCTTCTTCCAAATCTTCTGATATATCATCATTTTCTATACGTTCAATTTCATTACTTGCAAAAGAAATATTATTTTTTCCAATGGTAGGACAAAATAAAAAGAAAAAAATAAAAATAAGAACAAACAACTTTTTCATGATGGTAATAACTCCGTAATTATTTGTAAAATACTAGTTATTATAGGCAAAGCCATTACCATAATAATAACTTTTCCTCCCAAAAGAACTTTATCACCAAGAGAAGAATTACCAGTGTCAGAACAAATACCTGCCGTAAATTCCACTAAGTAACCTACCCCTATAATTTTCAATAAAAGTCTATAAAGATTAGAATTAATTCCACTAAGATTAATAATTGATTTAAATATATCAAAAACAGAAGTTAAATAATTGATAACTAAAAATAGAATTATCAATCCACCAACAATACTTATAATAATTGAAAAATCCGCACGAATAGGTTTTACTATTATAGTAGCTAAACAAGTAATAATACCTATAGCAACAATTTTAAAAATAATTTCCATACTCTCTCGATTTAAAAATTAAAAATAGTTTTTAATGTTGTAAATAAATCAGCCAATAAATTTAATACCATAATAAGAACAATTATTAAACCTGCTAAAGTGGCAAGAGTTGAGATTTCTTCTTTACCAGTTTGTTTTAATATTTGTCCAACAATTGCAGTTAGAATACCAATTGCAGCAATCTTAAAAATAATTTCAACATCCATAAATACCTCAAATAAATAAAACAATAATTAATAAACCAAATATTATACCCAACTTGATAGATAGACTTCCATACTTTTTATTTTCATTATTTGATGTAGAAGAAAGATTTTCAAATTTTAATTTAAAATTTTTTATCTCTTTTGATTGACTATCAACATCACTTCTTCCTAAAGATTTAAAGAATAATAAAATTACATCTTTTTCCTCTTCTTTTAAAAACGTTATATTTTTAAATAATGAATGTTTGTCCAAATTATTTTCTTTATTTATAAATGATAAAAAATTATTATCCATTCCGTACAAGTTTATTTTTATTTTTTCATCTAAAGAATCAAATATATTCTTAACTCTTTCTCTAGAATAATTTATTTCAATATCAAATTTATTACACAATAAGACTAAAGCCTGAAAAAAGTTTTTTCTGTTACGATATTTTTTAGAAAATAAATATCCAATAAATACTGATAAGAAAACCAAAATGCTTAATAAAATATATCTCATATTCCTCCTATTTTAAACGAGAAAAATTTTCATTATAAATTGCTTCAATAGTTCCAGGTCCATTTTTCATTGATAACAAAACATACCTATTAAAACACTTATCATTAAGTAACTTATCTATAAAAGGTTTTTTAAAAAGACTATCTATATTTTCACAATGGATCGATGCCATAACATTAACACCACAATTAACTGCATAAATAATTGAATCTACATCTTCTTTAGTACCAAGTTCATCTGTAACAATTAAATTAGGACTCAAAGATCTAATTCCATTTTCAAAGCCAATACTTTTTTTTGCAAAAGAAATCTTATCGGTAAAATTTCCCAGTGAGTTAATTTTACCAATATCTAATTCTCCTCTTTCATCTAAAACTAAAACATTAAATGCATAATTTCTTTCTGATAGTTGACAAATAAAATCTCTTAACAATGTGGTTTTTCCAGCACCAGGTGGAGCGATAATCAAAGTGTTATAAACAAAATTATCAGCCATTAAATAGTCAAAAACTTCTAAAGAACAATTTTTAATCTCATGTGGTATTCTTAAATTAATAGAATTAAAGTTGGTCATTGTTTTAACAATATTTCCTTCTTGGATTAAATCTCCACCTAAACCCAATCTAATTCCCCCATCCATTACTATAAATCCCTTTTTTATTTGTTCATTAACAGAATAAATAGAACATTCACTTGCTCTAAAAATAATATCTTCTATTGCAATTTTAGAAATTTTTATCGCTTCATTAAGATTAGAAGTAACCCCTTTTTCTCCCAAAAAAATTCTTTTTCCCTTTATTGAAAGAACTATTGGTTTATTTGCTCTTAATCTAATCTCATTTATTGAATCAAAATTTACATAATTATTTAAAATATTATAAATATTTTCTGGTAATATTTTTTTTAACATTTGCGACCTCTTTGTGTTAATTTATGAATCAATATTTCCAATCCATGCACTAACGACAAATTAAGTCAAAATCTTTAAAATAAAAAAAGCACTTGCAAACTGCAAATGCTTTATTTTTATTATTTATTTATTTATTTAATTCTTTCCATGTAACTTCCATCTCTTGTATCAATTCTAATCTTATCACCAATATTTATAAATAATGGAACTGGTAAAACATACCCAGTTTCAACTTTTGCTGGTTTAGTAGTTGATTTAGACGTATCTCCTTGAATACCAGGTTCGCAATCAACAACTTCTAATTCAACAAAATTAGGTGCATAAACAGCAAATGGTGTTCCTTTATAAAAATACATAGTACAATTTTCATTCTCTTTAACAAAATTTAAAACGTCTTCTACACTTTCTTTATTTAAAGGAATTTGATCATATGTTTCAACATCCATAAAATAATAAATTTCACCATCATTATATAAATAAGTCATTTCTTTTTTTTCTATAACAGCAACTTGGAACTTATCTGAAGGATTAAATGTTGTTTCTCTAACCTGCCCGGTCATAACATTTTTAAGTTTTGTTCTTACAAATGGTGAACCTTTTCCTGGTTTTACGTGTAAAAATTCGATAACAGAATAAACAACTCCATCCCATTCAAAAGTAGTTCCTTTTCTAAAATCTCCTGCAAATACCATAAAATAATCTCCTTAAAATACGTATAGATTGTATCATAAAATTTACTGTTTGTCTAGTAATTTATTATAAATTTTTTTCATGCAAAGTGCATCATGTGGCATCATTGACATTGACTCACAAATAACTATTGGAGAAATTTTATAATCAATAAGCACTTCTGCAAGAGGATCAAAAATAGGGCCATATATCTGATCATCATAATTCAAGTGTCTAATTTCCCCTTTAGCTCCAAATTGAATTTTTGAAAAATGAATATGCGAAATATTTACTTTTTCAAACCCTAAGTTATTTAAAGCATAATCAAATATTTTTTTATAATCCTCTTTGGATTTTAATTTACCATTTTCCAAGGCATTTATATGCCCAAAATCAAAAGTAGGAATTAAATGAGAATTTATGGTACATAAATCAACAACCTCTTTCCATGTGCCAATTTGCAATGATTTTCCCATTGTTTCAGGACATAAAAAAACACCATCTAACAGATTTTCTTCATCTAATTTATCAAAAGTTTCTTTAAATCTTTTAGTTGTGAGTTTTAAAGCATCCTCTCTTTTTAATTTTCCGCAAGAAGCAGAATGAAATACAAGTCTATCAGAATTAAATGCTTTTAAAAATTTTATCCCAGTATAAATATATCCTTTTGTTTTTTGAAACATCTCTTCATCCGGATTCGCAAAATTAATAAAAAAAGGAGCATGTAAAGATAATTTTATATTATAATTTTTAAATAATTCTCCTGCCTTATTTGCCTTTTCAATAGACATATTATAACCATGTCCAAATGAATACTCGAAAGCATCTAAACCATAATTTTTTATCCAATTAGGAACATCTAAAATAGTTTTAAATCCCTGTTCATAAAATTCATCTCCAACACCTGAAGAACCAAATAAAACAGCCATAATAAATTCCTTTTAATATTGATACAAATTCAAACTAATCTTAATTTAAATTTCAAATTACCATTATTGATTTCAACAACACCCAAAAACTCATTAGATTGTGAAAAAGCGCTAAAAACACCATCTCTATTAAATTTCACTATTTGTCCATTTAAAAGTTTATTCTTATCTTCATTTGATAAATATATTTTTTCAAAGTTAAAACACTTATCAAGTGTAATGATTTCAAAGTTTCCATTTTTAATTTCTGATAAAGTAAAACTATCTTTTAAATCGAATATACCACATCTAGTGCGTATTATACTTAACATAACACCATATGTATTAAGCTTTTCAGCAATATCCCTACATAAAGATCGAATATAAGTGCCACTAGAACAATGGATTTTAAATTTAAAAGTATTTGTTTCTAATTGTCCTAAACAAATCAATGAGTATATTTCAATCTCTTTAGGTTTCAATATTACATATTTACCTTGCCTAGATAATTCATAAGCTTTTTTTCCATTTATTTTTTTTGCAGAAAAAACTGGTGGATACTGATTGATCTTTCCAATAAAATTAGGGATAACTTGATTTATCATATCCAAAGTTACAATAACATCATTGGATTTTATTACTTTTCCCTCTAAATCTAAAGTCTCTGTAGTTTGTCCAAATTTAAATGTTGCTATATAAACTTTATCTTTTTTTAAAAAGTAATCAAATAACTTGGTGCCTTTATCTAAAGTAATAGGTAAAAGACCTTCTCCTAAGACATCAAGCGTGCCTAAATGCCCCGCCTTGTTAGCACCAACTATATACTTTACTTTATTTGCACATTTATTTGATGAAACACCACGCTCTTTGTTTAATAATATAATTCCATTCACTTTATAAAAATATCTCCTACTTTAATATAAGACTAAGAACTTTATTTTTTGCTTCTAAAATATCGCCTGCGGTAATAGTAGCACCAGCAGCACAAACATGTCCACCACCACCTAACTTTTCAGCAATTTTTCTTACATCGTATCTATTCATAGATCTTAATGAAATGTGATAAATTCCCTTTTTATCCTCTATTATAGAAAAACTATAATTTATCCCTTGAATTTTTATTAATTCAGAACTAAAATTATCGCAATCAGATTTTTTACCTTTCATTTGTTTTAAAGTATCACTATCTATTAAACAATAAGCACAGTCTTTTACGGTAGTAAAATTATTTAATAAATATCTTTCAAAATCTATATCTTTTTTTGTTCTATTTTTATATTGCTTTTCATTAATAGAGGTAATATCTGCACCTAATTTTAGTAGTTGTAAAGCAGAAGAGAATGAATTTTCATTTACATTTGTATTAGTAAATGTTCCAGTATCTCCGGAAATTCCAGAAAAAAGATATGATGCAACATTAGAATTAATGGTATTTTTTATTTTACAAAGAATTTTTAAAACAATTTCCGAACAAGAACTATAATTTATATTAACATAATTCAATTTACCGACCAAACCATTGTTATTGTGATGATCTATAACGATAGTATTTTCATATTTTATAAAATCTTGTCCATATTCTCCCAATCTTTCTATGCTTGGTGTATCAACAGAGATATACAAATCAAAACTTTCTAAATCAGATTTTGTATTTAAAACTAAAGATTTATCAAAAATTAATTCTTGCCTATCTGTTAATTTATCTTTTGTAAATAAATATGATTTTTTTCCCATATTCCTACATGCCAAAACCATAGACATAGCCGAGCCCAATGCATCATAATCTGGATTAATATGCGTAAATACAGCAACAGCTTTAGCTTTTTTTATAGCTTTTTTTATTTCTTTAAAAGTATTATTATTCATTATCATCTTCTTCCTTTGGTATACTTAAATTTTTTAATATTTCATTTATTCTTATAGTTGCTTGCGTTCCCTTATCAGCAATAAAATTTAATTTAGGTACATGAGGCATTTTAACCATTTTAACTAATTCTTTTTTAATATATCCTTCAGATTTTTGCAAAATCTCTACAATATCATTTAATTTCTTTTCATCATTAACATCTAATGCAACTTTAACTTTACAATAATTAAAATCTGGTGTTATATCCACTTCACTCAAATATAAAAGAGAGCTTAAACGTGGATCATTCATCTTGTTCTGTATGATATCAGACAAACATCTTTGAATTTCACTATTTGCTCTCTCAAATCTTATACTCATATAATCATCTCCTAATTACTAATATAAACTAATTATACTTGAAAAATTTTTTTTTTCAAAATGATTATACTACATTTATCTTTTTACAACTTGTTTGGAATAAAATTCTAAAATATCACCTTCTTTAATATCAAAATCATCTTTAAGTTTTATTCCACATTCATAACCTTTACTAACTTCAGATTTTTCATCCTTAACTATTTTTAATGAATCTATAGAGGTTTTACCTAATATTTCATTTCCTCTCTTTAATACTACAATAGCATTTCTTACAGCTTTTCCATCTTTTATATAACTTCCTGCAATTTTCCCTGCTGATGACAACTTAAATACCATTCTAATCTCTGCACTTCCAATATATACTTCTTCATATTTAATACTAAGCATACCAGTAATAGCCGAAGTAATTTCATCTACGACCTCATAAATAATATTATATTCTTTTATTTGAACCTTTAAAGATTCAGACAAATTTTTAATTTTAGAAGAAACTTTTTGATTAAATGAAATGATAACTGCACCTGTTGTTTGAGCAAGTATAACATCACTTTCGGTGACAGAACCTGCACCAAAATGAACAATATTAACTTTAGCTTCCTCGTTTCGAATAGCAAGTAGAGCAACTTTTAAAGCTTCAACTGAACCAACCGTATCTGCTTTAATAATAACGTTTAAGTTCTTAAGTTCACCTTCATGAACCTTGTTCATGAAATCATCTAATGTTACACCAGAAGATTGACTGCTTCTTTCTTTTTTAATTTTATCAATTCTTTCCTGTATAACTTGTTTAGACAAAGTTTCCTCAACTGCATATACTTGATCGCCCGCAGATGGAACATCGTTAAATCCTAATATAGCAACAGGAGTAGATGGACCAGCAAATTTTATAGGTTTTCCCGTATCATTAAACATTGCTCTTACTTTTCCATAGGTTAACCCGGACATAATGGAATCACCAACTTTTAAAGTTCCATTTTGCACTATTATAGATGCAACAGGTCCCCTATTTTTATCTAATTCTGCTTCTATTACAACACCAGTAGCCATTTTATGAGGATTCGCTTTTAACTCTTGTATTTCGCTTACTAATAAAATTGTTTGTTTTAAATCATCAAGTCCCATACCTGTTTTCGCTGAAATAGGAACACAAATTGCATCACCACCCCATTCTTCAGGTAAGACATTGTTTTCTGCTAATTGTTGTTTTATTCTTTCTGGATTTGCTTCAGGTTTATCCATTTTGTTTATAGCCACTATTATTGGAACATTTGCAGCTTTTATATGATTAATTGCTTCAATAGTCTGAGGCATAACTCCATCATCAGCAGCAACTACTAAAATTGCAATGTCAGTAGCTTTTGCACCTCTAGCTCTCATTTGTGTGAAAGCAGCATGACCAGGAGTATCAATAAATGTTATTTTTTCTCCATTAAAAGAAATTTGATATGCACCTATACTTTGAGTTATACCGCCAGCTTCTCCTGCAACAACATTAGTTTTACGAAAAGCATCAAGTAAAGATGTTTTTCCATGATCAACATGTCCCATAACAGCTACAACAGGAGGCCTTTTTACTAAATTTTTCTCATCATCTTGACTTTGAGCGGTTTCTATTAATTTTTCTTCATATGATTTATCAATTTTTAATTCTAAAGTTATTCCAAAATCACTAGCAATTAATTCAGCTGTTTCAAAATCAATATTTGAATTTATTGTTGCCATAACTCCTAATAACATTAGTTTTTTTACAATTTCTGCAACAGGCTTACCTATTTTTTCACTAAATTCTTTAACAGTTATTTCCCTTGATGTAATTACAGCATGTTTAATTGTTATAATATTAACTTTTTCGTTGTTTTCCTTTTTCTTTTTTATGCTTTTTCTAGATCCAAAAGTTATTTCTTCAAATCCATTTTCATCTTCAATAAAAATATTGTTCTTTTTGTTTTCTTCTCTTCGTTTGCCTTGTGTTTTCTTTTCATCATAATTGTTATTATGTTTTTGTGCAAACTTTGTTTTGTTGGCATAATTTCTTTCATTTTTTAAATCAATTTCAGGTAAATCTTCATTAACAAAAGATTTATAACTATTACCTTTAGAAGATACAAAATTGGTATTGCCAAACTTTTTTTGATTATTATTTTTATTGCCAAAATTTTTATTCTTATCTCTATTATAAGTTAAATTATTATTCTTTTGATTATTAAACCTAGTATTATTGTTATAGTTACCATCTCTATTGTTTTTAAATTGAGTATTTTTGTTTTGAGAGAAATTATTACTTGTATTATTAGTATTTTTAAAACTTTTAAAGGAGTTTGTTTCTCTATTTTTTCTATCAACAAATGCAGTTGCTTGAACTTCCGCAACTTTCGCTTCAACTTTTTCAACTTCTTTAACAGGTTTTATTTCCTTTACCTCATCATTTGTATTGATTTCAGCCATTTTTATTTCATTGTCTAACAATACCTTTTTTCTTTTTATAAGGTTATTGCTTAACAAATCCACTTTACTTTTAGATGACCTTATATCTCTTAATATTTTTGAAATCTCACCATCTTTTTGTAAATCATGAATTTTTCTTAAATTTTGTAATGCTTGATTAGCCAATTTTTACTCCTTTTATTCAAGTGATAAACTATAAATTATGTCACTCATTTTTTTATTTTTGATACCAATTATTTTACAATTTTCTCTCTTTAATAAAATTCCTAAATTTTCTAAAGGAACAACTAATATATCTTTTTGTTTAATTTTTTCAACTATCTTAATTGTACTTTTTTGACAATTTGGATTATATAAAACTAAATAAAGTTTTTTTGTATAATCTTTTAAATTGTCTCCTCCCCAGATAATATATCCAGCTTTTTGTGAAATATTAAGATATCCTCTAATTTTGTTGATATCCAACTATCTCCTCCCTTAACTTTTCATAGATTTCATCAGGAATATTCATTTTAAAAGTTTTATTTAAAGTTTTTTGTTTGATAATTTTATTTAAGCACTCACTTTTTTTGCAAACATAAGCACCTCTTCCATTTTTTTTACCAGTTAAATCAACAAATATTTCATTATCTTTATTTTTAACTATTCTAATTAAATCCCTCTTATCTTGCATTTCTCTACAAACAATACACATTCTTAACTTATCCATAAAAATATTCCTTTTTATTCGTTATCATCATCTGTAGTAATTTCTTCTAACTCTTCTAAATCTTCTAATCCCTTAAAAGCTTCATCATCATTTAACTCTGTTAGTTCGTATTCAGGTTCTTTAATCTCAGAATGGGACACTGCGCTTTCAGGTTTCACTTCTATTTTCCAACCTGTTAATCTAGCCGCTAAACGAACGTTTTGACCATTCTTACCTATAGCAAGTGAAAGTTTATCATCAGGAACAATCACTCTTGAAGAATGTAAACTTTCATTTGTTTCAACACTTATTACCTTTGCAGGACTTAAAGCTTTTGCTATATACTCTAAAGGATCATCACTAAACTCTATTAAATCAATCTTTTCGCCATTAATTTCTGAAGTTATAGTATCTATTCTTTGTCCATGAAAACCTACACAAGTTCCAACTGGATCAATGTTTGCTTTTTCTGTATAAATTGCTACTTTTGTTCTATTTCCAGGGTCTCTAGCGATATTTTTAATTTTTATATCTCCATTAGCCACTTCTGGAATTTCTAGCTCAAACAATTTTCTAACAAAACCAATATTACTTCTAGTTACCTGTATTTGTGTTCCTTTAAACGAGTCTTTAATTTTTTTAACATATACTTTAACTCTATCTCCTACATTAAACTTTTCTCCTGGAATTTGGTCAGATGGTAACATAACTCCTTCTGTATGTGTGTTAGAAATTTGAACATATACAGTGCCATTATCAATTCTTTTTACAATAGTTGTAAGTAATTCATCTTCTTTTTCTGATAATTCAGAAACAGCAATTTGACGTTCCATTTCTTTGATTTTTTGCATAACTACTTGTTTAGCTGTTTGTGCAGCAATTCTTCCAAAATCCTTTGTTGATTCTTCTGTTTGTACAATATCTCCTACTTTGTAAGATTTTTTTAACAATCTTGCTTCTGATAAAGATATTTCCTTATCTGGATCCTGAACTTCATCAACTACAGTTTTGTAAGAATAAATCTTTATTGTTGCTTTGTCTGGATTCAATTTTACCATCGCAGATTTTGCTTCTCCATACATTTTTTTATAAGCTGAAGTTAAAGCAGTTTCTAAAGTACTAATAAAAGTTTCTTTATTAATTTTCTTTTCAATTTCTAAATCTTCCAACGCCTGAAAAAAATCTTTATTAATCATTTTATGCTACTCCTTAAAATTTTATTATTGGCACGATATGTGCAATCAATTTTTTGTCCAAGACTAAAACGTTTTGTCCAATTTTAATAGATATTGAATTATTATCGTAGTTAACTAATTCTCCATTAAATTTTTTTTCACCATTTAATTTTGAAAATAACGTAACAGATATTTCCTTATTCAAATTTCTCTGAAAATCTCTATCCTTAGTTAACGGACGATCAATTCCTGGGGAACTAATATTAAGGATATATGGTAAACCATCTGTAGGATCAAGCTCATCTAATAAAGGATCTATTGTTTTTGAAACCATTTCACAATCTTCAATATTTACCCCATTTTCTTTATCAATATAAAAAGTTAAATTCATTCCATCAGATTTTTTAACATACTCAATATCAACAACTTCATATCCCATATTGTTTATAACCGGTACTATTTTTTCTTCACATATCACTTTTATTTTTTTTGCCAAATTATTCCTCCCTTTACGAAGTAGGGAGCGTTGCAAAATTGCACGCTCCCTACACTCAAGTCTATAATATTATAGCAAACTTAGTATATAAAATCAAGTATTATTAAAAAAAAGAAAAATTTTTTATTTTTTATTAAGTTCTAATAGCACTTTAGCTGTAGCAAAAGCATCATTAAAAGCTCTATGTGCATCATTTAATACTAACCCAAAAAATTTAACAACTGTACCAAGTTTGTAATTCGTAACTTTTAAACTAGATTGCCTTACAAGCATCATTGTATCAACGACTTCATTATCAAATTTCAAATTTAAATTATTTGCAATTTTTTTAATAAATTTCATATCAAATCCTATAACATTGTAGCCACTAATAACACAACCCCTACTCCATTCAAAAAAATCAATAATCACGTCTTCTATTTTTGGTGCATTTTCTACCATTTCATTGGTTATATTTGTCAATTTTTGAACTTCAAAAGGAATAGGATTCTTAGGTTTAGCAAAACTAGAAAATCTTTGAGTTATTTCTCCCTTTTCAATTTTTACTGCACCTATTTCAGTTATCTCATCATTTTCAAAATCTAAACCTGTAGTTTCAATATCAAAAACCACGATATTATTTTTCATTATAAAATCATTATATTCTTGTTTTACCTCAAACATATTAGATTGATCATTTCTTGGCAACAAATCAGGATGCACGACTTGTTTATGTATACATATGTTTTCTTGTTTTTCATTCTCTAAAATAGGATTTGCTTTAGAAATTTTATTTATGTAATATACCAGCTGTCCATTTAGTCCTAACTTAATATTTCCAACACACAGTAAAAAATCTAAATTATTCAAGTTCTCAAAAATTTTTTCATTAGACTTAGCACAAAAATGTACACACTCAATTTTCCCAGAATTATCATTTAAATTAAAAGTATATAAGGATTTTTCTTTTCCTACATTTTTTCCTTTTTTTATTAAAAATGTTTTTTTTATAATATTGTCAATAAATCCTGCCAATATAACAGATGTTTTAGCTTTTTTTATATTCCCAATAAACTCAGGTTTAGGAATAATATCTCCACCAATTAATTTCTTTTCTAAAATAACATTATATCTTTTTACTTTATTTGAAATAGGTGTTATATCATCGGCTTTGATTTCAGACGGTAAAACTTCATTATTACCAATAATATTTATATAAAAATTTGCAATATATTTTCTTTCTAAAAAATTTTTTATATCATTTCTTATAGCAAATTCATCAATTAATCCAAGAATGTCATTATTAAAATAAATATTTATTTCAACATCTTGAATATTTTTTGAAATTTTAATTTTATCATAAGATAAATAAGGATAAAGCCCTTTTTTATTTATTTTAAAAAAATCTAATATATCATTTATTATTAATTTTTCATCCAGAAAACTTTTTTTAAACTTAACCTTAACATTTTTATTTAACAACAAAAATTCTTTTACAAATTTTTCTATACTTTCCTTTTCTATTTCAGTAAAATCGTTTATAAAATAAGGATACAAAAAAGTTATGATACATATATCATCTTCATATACAACATTTAATAATTTAAGAAAATTATATTTACCTTGAAATTTTAAATTAATCTCTTCTAACAAATTTATCATGAGTAAATATTATAATATAAAATGTAAAAAGTCAATAAGAATGACCGCTCCAAACAAAATTAATAATCCTATTGTATGAATAAGGTTTTCAATTTCTCTTTTGATAGGTTTTTTCCTTATTGCTTCAATTGTTGTAAAAACAACATGAGCTCCATCGAGAGCTGGAATTGGCAATGCATTAAATACCGCTAAATTAGCTGAAATTAAAGGAATTAATATTAAAAGATTTGCTGCACTTGCTTGAGTAAATGTAGCAATAGTTGCAATTGTTGTAATTGGTCCTCCTATAGCAGAAATTGGTAATTGAAAAGTAATTAACAACCATAAACTTTTTAATACAACCCACGCAAGACCAAAACTAAAAGGAACAGCCCTTTCTAATGCTTCCGAAAATGAGTAAACGTATGCTTTTACACTCGCATCAAAAAAATATTCATATATTATTTCCGTTTCACCATCAATTATCTCACCATTATCATCTTTCATTGGTTGTTCTATTTGAAGTTGATAAAATCCTAAATAAACATTATCTATATATTCATTACCTCTTTTAACGGTAGCAGTTGTAATTGTATTGTAATTTTGAAATGCTAACTTTTCATCAAAAACCATATTCGATTGCTCTGCTTTTTCTTTCTCTTTAGAAAGATAATTCATTAAATTATTAAATTCTTCTGTTCGTAAATCACTATAATTAAATCCATACGCAAAATCTATCGCATTACCATTAATAGAAATAATTACATCATTAGGTTGTAAAACATTCATATCATCATCTAAATAAGTTACTAAACTATCTTTTACAATATTATTTTTATTTATAGAAACTCCATAAACATTAACAATGTTATCAGTTTCTAATGAAAATTTGTTAACAATTTGAGGTATATCATAACCAATTGTACATAAAAGAATTAATGAAAAAAAGACTGCAGTAGCAAAATTAAATGTAACTCCTGCTAAAAAAACGAGAATTCTTTTCCATGGCTTTTGGTTGACAAAAGAACTTTTATCATCATTTTCACAATCCTCTTCCCCAGCAAAAGCACAATAACCACCAAGAGGAAATATTCTTAAAGAAATTAGTTCTCCTCTTTTATTTTTGCGAGAAAAAATAGCTTTTCCAAAACCAACTGAAAACTCATTTATTTTAAAATTTAACATCCTGCCAATACAATAATGTCCAAATTCATGAACTAAAACCATAAATAAAAGAATAACTATGGCAAGAAAAATATATAAAATATACATTAAACCTCACGCAATTTAACAATATTATATTATTATTAAACTAAAAATAGTATAGAAAATGATATAAAAATTATTGGTGCTACGAATATATAAGAATCGAATCTATCTAAAACTCCCCCATGTCCTGGAAGTAAATTTCCTGAATCTTTAACACCAGCACTTCGCTTTAACCAACTTTCAAACAAATCCCCTATTTGACTAACTATAGAAGAAATTCCAACTATTACAATTATTTTCCACAAACTAATACCTAAATCGTTCAAAATTGTTGACGTAGATTGGATAGAGTTTAAAATAAAATAAACTACAACACTTAATAAAACACACCAAAGTAATCCACCAACAGCTCCCGAGATTGTTTTATTAGGACTAATTTTAGGAGCTAATTTTTTACCTCCAATTAAACCTCCAGTAACGTATGCAAATGTATCAGTAAAAATAGGTATAAGAAATGCGAACATGAGTATTATTAATGAAACGGTAACAGTAGAACCATTTAAAATTTCAAAAGAAGAAGAAAATTCTTCGAAATGATTTATAAGTGTTAAAAACAACAATAAAAAAGTTGGATATACAAATATCACTGCTGTATTTAAAGATTTAATAAAAGAATATTTAGATTTGGTAATATACTTGTCCATTTTTCTTGCTTTAATTTCTATTTTTGTTTTTGGAGAAAAAAACGAGATAAAAAACTCTATGGCAAAAAATAAAACAATTGAAGCAACAACTATAACTAAAGTGAATAATAAGCCTATACTTTCTATATAAGAAATTCCTAAAAGTAGTGTTAACATAGCAAAACAAGGAAAAATCGTAGCAATAATTTTATCGTTAAATTTCCCCATTTTAGTAAATATTTTTGATGTTTCATATGATGCAAAACATAAAATAAGTAAAATTAACGCATCAAAAAAGAAATTACTTACATAAAATTTTAAAATAAAAGTTATAATGATTATAAACAAAAAAACAAAAGAAGTTAACAATCTTGTTTTCAATGAACACCTCCAAACCTTCTATCTCTTTTTTGAAATTCTTTTATAATTTTTAATAAATGTTTTTCATTAAAATCAGGCCAATATGTTTTTGGAAAAAACATTTCACTATATGCTAATTGATACAACATAAAATTTGAAATTCTCATTTCTCCACTAGTTCTAATTACAATTTCTGGTTCGGGAATTTCCTTAGTATCCAATAATTTTAAAAATTCCTGATCTGTTACTTTTTGTTTATTAGAAGAAAGTAAGTTGTTGACTGCCCTTATTATATCATCTCTTCCACCATAATTTAAAGCAAATATAACAGTTAAATTTTCATAATCTTTAGTATTTTCTTTAAGATTATTGATTGAATTTATTAAATCTTCTGGAAATGGATCCATAATTCCAATAGAGTCAACCTTTATTTTATTTCTCATAAAAATATTATTAGGATCGGATAAATAATCCCTTAAAATAGAGAAAATACCATAAATTTCTTCTTGACTTCTTCTCCAATTTTCTGTAGAAAAAGCAAAAAAGGTACAATATTTTATTCCATATTTTAAGCAAGCTAGAATAGTACGCTCAATCGCTTTAACACCTTCCTTATGTCCAAAATTTCTAGGAAGTCCTCTCCTTGTCGCCCAACGTCCATTACCATCCATAATAATACCAATATGAGAAGGAATTTTACCAATACTTTTCATAAATTATCCTTTAAAACAAAATACTATATCTCCATAATTTCTTTTTCTTTTGTTTTAAAATTTTCTTCTATTTTATCACAAGCTGTATCAACCATCTTTTGGATTTTTTCTTCATATATCTCTCTATCATCTTCGGAGATTTCGCCGTCTTTTTCCAAATCCTTTACCATATCCATAGCATCTCTTCTAGCATTTCTTACTGCGATTTTTGTTTCTTCAGCAATCTTCTTTAAATTTTTAACAATATCTTTTCTTCTTTCTTCTGTAAGAATTGGAAATATTAATCTAATGATTTTACCATCCTCATTAGGTGTTACACCTAAATCAGCGGCAGTAATTGCTTTTACAATATTTTTTAATTGAGATTGATCCCAAACAGAAATAGCTAAAATTCTTGCTTCAGGTACGGTAATACTTGCCATGTTCTTAATAGGTGTTGGAACACCATAATAATCAACAAAAACTTTATCAAGAATATGTGGATTAGCTCTTCCAGCTCTAATAACTAAATATTCATTAATTTGATGATTAATGGCTTTTTCTACTTCTTCTTGAAATGACAATTCAATTTCGTCAAATAATTCACTCATACATTCTCCTTATGAGTAATTTTACTATAAACAAAATTATTTTGCAAATGTTTTATAATAAAATAAAAGAAAATAGATATTATATTTATATTCCTCATAAAATAAAAACATTCATTAACTTATGTAATAAAATAAAAAAAGCACAATTTGTGCTTTTTTTATTTTATTCCTTTCATTTGTTTTTCAACTTCTTCTGCTAAATTATCATTTCTCTTTTCTAAACCTTCTCCCATCTCAAACCTAGCAAATCTTCTAATTGAAATTTTTTCACCGATTTGGAGAATTTTCTCATTAATATAAGATTGAATAGTTAAATCTGGATTTTTAACAAATGGTTGTTCTAACAAACATACATCTTGATAAAATTTTTTAACTCTTCCTTCAACCATTTTTTCAATAATTTGAGCAGGTTTTCCCTCGTTTAGAGCTTGATTTCTTAAAATTTCTTTTTCTCTTTCCAATTCTTCAACAGGAACATCTTCTATTCTTACATATTTAGGAGCTGATGCAGCTATTTGTAAAGCAACATCATGTCCAATTTCCTGAAAAGCATCTGTTTTGGCAACAAAATCAGTTTCACAATTAATTTCAACTAGAACACCAATTTTTCCACCCATATGAATGTACGAAGTTACAATACCCTCTGATGCAATTCTTGACTGTTTTTTTGCCGCAGCGGCAATACCTTTTTCACGAAGCCAAGTGATAGCTTTATCAAAATCTCCATCACACTCAACTAATGCTTTTTTACAATCCATCATACCTGCATTTGTTTTTGCTCTTAACTCTGCAACATCTTTAGCTGTAAAATTCATAATTATTCTCCTTCACTATTTGATTTTGTTTCTTTTACTTCATCAACTTTTTCAACATCAGCAACTACTTCTTTCTTAATTTCGGTATTTTTCTTTTTTGAAGGTTTTTTCTTGCCTTTTTTATTATGATTTTCTTCTCCAGCTTCAGCAATTTCTAAATTTGGTTTAGTTTCAGCTAAAACCTTTTCAATATCGATATCCTCATCGGCTGTATCATCCTCTTTTTTCATAGAAACACCCTCTTTTGCTTCAATAACAGCATCTGCAAGGGCTGCGATAATTAATTTAACAGATCTAATTGCATCATCATTTCCTGGAATTATATAATCAATTCCTTCAGGATTTCCATTAGTATCAACCAAACCAACCATAGGAATATTCAATAACTTACATTCATTAACACAAATGTGTTCAACGTTAGGGTCAACAACAATTACAAGACCAGGTAATTCCCTCATCTCCTTTATTCCACCTAAATTCTTCTCAAGTTTATCTCTTTCAGTTTTAAGAAGAGTAACTTCTTTTTTAGGTAAAAGATCAAATTCTCCAACCTTTTCCATCTGGTTTAGCTTATTAAGTCTTTCTATTCTAGACTTAATAGTTTTAAAATTAGTTAAACAACCTCCTAACCAACGAGTATTAATAAAATACATACCGCATCTTTCTGCTTCTTCTTTAACAGCATCTTGAGCTTGTTTTTTTGTTCCAACAAATAAAACCTTTTTACCTGCAGCAACAGTATCGCGAACAAATTGATAAGCTTTATCTACCTGTTCAGATGTTTGTTCTAGATTAATAATATGAATATCATTTCTTGCAGTGAAAATGAATTTTTTCATTTTAGGATTCCATTTTCTAGTTTGATGACCAAAATGAACTCCAGCCTCTAGAAGTTGTTTCATTGAAATAACTGACATTTTTAATTCCTCCTTTTTGTTTTTGTCCTTCCCTATAATTTTCTATCTCCAATATACCACCTCAGGTAACCCTTTACCAAAACACATATATAGTTTTTATTATTTTAGCTTTTAGGCAACAGTAATTGAATATATTATAGGTGCTAATTGTCCAATGACTAGAGAATTATAGCATATAGCTAGTCTTAAGTCAAGTAATTAATATGATAAAACAAAAAAAAGAGTACTAAAGATACTCTTATTTTTTATAATATTTTTTGTTATGTTTTTGTTTGTAACAAGTTGCCCATAATGTAGGTAAAATAAATTGTGAATTATAAAAAGTAGAAAATAAAGCCATTAAAATACCGAGTGAAAGCATTCTAACAGAATTTACAGAAGAAATTATAAATACACAAATAATCAGTATTAACATAAGGTATATTAACACTTTTTTGTATGTTAAATCATTAATTGTTATATCTGCCATATTCTTATGATTTAACTTCTCATATTTGCCAACTTTAAAGTTTTCTTTAGTTTTATAATAGTAGAAGAAGATATTAAGTAAACTTACAATTAAAGTTGTTAACATCACTACACCAATACTTAAATCAACAGTTACTCTGCAAATTGCAATTAAAGCAAGTGTTAAAAATAAATCAAAACAAACTTGCAATATAGTCACTACAATTGCTGAAATATTAAATCTTAATGAAAGGTAAATAATAGCAATTATTAAAGCAAAAACTAAAGATGATAATAAAGCTATAAACCAATCAAATGAAAATGTAGGTTGAGTTTTTTCAATTTGAGTAATTGAATCTTCAAATCCAGTATAATTAAATTCGTTTACTAAAGCTTCATGTACTTTATTATCTGATTCATCATCAAAATTACTAACGACAACTTCAACAGCTTGTCCTGCAAAAATATTATACTCATTAATCGTAATAGATGTTTTACGATAAGTGAGCACACTTACATCATATTCGCTTAACACGGACTCAATTTTTAAGCAAACTTGATTGTACTCTTCAGAATCACTTATATCATAATTAGCTACATTTTGTGTTTGAATAATTGCATCATTATTAACATAAACTTTAAAAGTTTTTCCTCCCACAAAATCAGTACCATAATTAAATCCAACTATCGAAAAAATGATAATTCCTATCAAAATAAGAACAAGTGGAGCTATTAAAAAGTAAATAAAATTTTTTATATAACTAAATTTACTATTTGCACATATATTGCTAAGGGATATCCTGTTTTTATTCATTATAGCTACCTCCTTCTACAGAGTCAGCTGTTTCAATAACTTCAACTTCATCTTCTTTTAATTCTTTTACATCTTTATCTCTATACAAATTTAATCTTTTCGCATTTGTACTATTAATTGGTAAGTATATTTTGATAAAGTATCTTAAAACTACTAAACTTGTAAACATAGACAACAACATACCCACAAATAAATTAATAGCAAAACACTTTAAAGATAATGGAGCAAAAATCCAAATAAACAAAGCAGATAAAATTATTAAAAAGTGACTATCTAATATTAACCAAAGCGATTTTTTTAAACCACTTTTACAAGAAATATAAATTTTTTTACCAACCGCATACTCACTTCTTATCTTTTCAAAAATAACAATAATGGAAAAAATTGCAATAACATAAGATAATAAAATTCCAAAAACTCCCGCTAAATCAAGTATGATTAAAGGAATTGCTTGTAAAAAGAACACAAAGAATATAACGAAGTAAGTCATTGCTAAAGTGCCCAACAATCCAAAATCACCATATTTTATGCTTAAAAACAATAAAGACATTCCAATAACTACAAGAAATGCAATAAGAATTAGTAATTGAGTATTTTCACCTAACGCAGGTGAAATGTAACAACATTCCTCAAAAGCCATTTTAACATCTAAAGAACCAGAGACTATTGAATACGCAATCTCTTTGGCTTCACTACTACTAGACATCGTATATGAACCATTTGAACTTACAGATAAAGATGTCTTATCCTTAAGATCAGAAACACTTATTTCTGAAAACAAATTATCAGAGTTTATATCTCCTAAATAAACATATGCAGTTGTTAAAGATGTCTCATTTGAATAAGTTTTTAATTTTTCTAAATTTTTTAACCCATCATTATTAAACTCAATAACAATGATATATGCTGAATTTTCGTAATCGTAACTAGAATATGCTGTTGCGATATCAGAACTAGTTACAAAAACTTTAGGATTTGTTAAAGTCTCTGAATATTGCTCTAATGTAATTGACAAATTTTTATAGTTTTCTATATACGAAAAAGAATAATCCGATTCTTTTGCCCCTGCTGCCTCGATTCTTACATGACTATCACCTTGTCTAACAACTCTTAATTCCTTATATCCTTCCTTATCAAAAAGTTGATAAATTTTATCTAACGATGAATCAATTGCTTTATCTACACCAATTTGATTACCATTAGGTAAAGTACAATCATATAAGGCAACTACTCCTCCATTTAAATCAATACCCTTTTCAATTGAAGTTAACAAACTATTATACCTATCAGTAGATGCAGGAACATTAAATGGACAAACACATAAAAGAATCCCCAAAAAAGCAATTATAATTAAAAAAACAAACTTAACTATAGAATTTTTTCTTAACATCTAATATCCTCAAACTTTTTAATAAAAACTAAACTATTTTAAAGAAGTCAATTTAAATATTGCCTAAAAACAACATTTTATAACTCTTTTAACAACTACTCACATATTATAAAGAATAAAAATTTAGATGTCAAATAAAATTAAGTTTAATTAGTACTTTTTTTTACATTAACACATATTATTCCACAGATTGCTCCAATGATAGAACCAAAAACAATATCTGTCAATAAAGTAACATCAAAAACAAAACTTCCACTTAAAATTGAAAAAATAACAAAAGCAAGAAACGTGTAAATGAATCCAATTAAAAGACCACTTACTAAACCAAGTTCTTTTGATTGTTTTAAACCTAAAAAAACACCAATAAAAATACTTACTCCCTTGATAACTTGATTTATTGGATTTATCATAGAATCAGAAATATTTGTGAACTTAAGTAAAAATGCAAAAATTAATACTAAAATTAAAGAAACGCATAGTGAAGTCAAAGTACCTTTTATGATATGACTTATTAAAGATGTTTTTTCTTTTTTAACTAACGATTTAGATTTTATTTTCGACCTCATATTAACCCCTTTTTATAATTTAAAACTAACATAAATTATGAGAAGAGCTTTTAAAAAATACCATATTAACTCTATTTTATAAAAAAGAAAGATAAAATTATCTTTCTTATTTTTTCTTTGATTTTTTGTTATCAATATCTTCACTTAAAACATTTTCTTTATTTTCTTCATTTTTATTAATTATATCTTTAGTTAAATTTGTATCAGTTTTGTTATCTTCTTTTTTTGTATCATCATTTACTTCTTGTTTTGTTTTATCATTTTTTAATGCATCATTTTTATTCTCTTGTGATTTTTTTTCATCTTTAAAAACTGTATAAATTGCATAAGCATCAACAGATATATAACCTTTCTTTTTTTCAGTTCCTGTTTCTATAGTAACAATTTTTTTATCTTCTTCTAATTGCAAGTCAACAATAGTTCCATATACACCACTAGTAGTCAATACTTTATCACCTCTTTTCAAAGAATTAGTTTGTTCTTGCATACGTTGATTTTCCTTTTTATTTCTAGTACTAATCATAATAGGATAAATGATTATAAGAAGAACTATAAAAACTATTAATATGATTTGTGTTGCATCCATTTAAAAAATATCCTCCTAAAATTTACTAATGTTATAACATAAGTTTATGAACAAATTTTATCATAAAAGTATTAAAAATCAAAATAAAATAGACTATATTTTTTTTGATTTTATTTCATTTTGTAAACGAATGATAAATTCCGACAAAATTATTCCTGTCTTACTCTCAAAACCTCTACCACGAATAGAAATGGTTTTTGATTTTTCTTCCTCATCTCCTACTATAATTAAATAAGGAACTTTCATTGTTAAAGCCTCTCTTATTTTATATCCTATTTTTTCATTTCTTAAATCACATTCAACTCTTATTCCTTCTTGAACAAGTTTTTCTCTAATTAAAGAAGCATAATTATTGTTTCTATCAGTTAATGATAAAATTCGTACTTGCTCTGGGGCTAACCACAAAGGAAAAGCTCCAGCAAAATTTTCAATTAAAAGACCTATAAATCTTTCTAATGCACCATAAACAACCCTATGAATCATAATTGGTCTATGCTTCTCGCCATCTTCTCCAATGTATTCAAGTTCAAATCTTTGAGGTAATTGAAAATCTAGTTGAATTGTTCCACATTGCCAAGTTCTTCCTAAAGCATCATTTAAGTGAAAATCAATTTTAGGACCATAAAAAGCACCATCTCCTTCATTAATAACATAATCCAACTGTAATTCATCCAGTGCCTGAACTAACCCTTTTGTTGCCAACTCCCAATCTTCATCACTTCCCATACTATTTTCTGGTCTAGTAGATAGTTCAACATGATAAGTAAAACCGAAAATTTTGTATACCTCATCTATCAATTTAACGACATTTTTAATTTCATCTTTAATTTGATTAGGATTCATAAAAATATGTGCATCATCTTGAGTGAAACTTCTTACTCTTAACAAACCTCCAAGTTCACCAGATTTTTCATATCTATGAACAAGCCCTAATTCACCTAATCTTAATGGTAAATCTCTATAAGAATGTGGTTCATTTTTATAAACTAAAACGCCCCCAGGACAATTCATAGGTTTTATTGCATATATATCATCATCAATAGTAGAAAGATACATATTATCTTTATAATGATCCCAGTGTCCCGAAGTTTCCCATAAATGTCTATTAAGCATAATTGGTGTCATGATTTCTTTGTATCCGGCCTTAGTATGAATTTCCCTCCAAAAATCAATTAAAAGATTTCTAACAATCATACCGTTTGGTAAATAGAAAGGAAAACCAGGTCCCTCTGGAGAAATCATGAAGAGTTTTAACTCTTTACCAAGTTTTCTATTATCTCGTTTTTTTGCTTCTTCCAGCATATTTATATAATCAGTCAACTCTTTCTTAGTTTTAAAAGCCCATACATAAACTCTTTGAAGCATTTTATTTTTTTCATTTCCTCTCCAATATGCACCATTAATACTGTGAATTTTAAAAGCAAAATTTTGGAGGTTTTTACAACTTTCAACGTGAGGACCTCTGCATAAATCATAAAAATCATCACCTGTGTAATATATTGAAACTTCTTCATCACTTGCTAAATCATTAATTAACTCTAATTTATAAGGATTATCCTTAAAAAGCTCTAAAGCCTCATCTCTTGTAATAATTTTTTTAACAAAATTTTCACCCTTATTAATAATACTCCACATTTCTTTTTCAATTTTTGAATATTCATCATTAGTAATTGAGTGGTCTAAATCAATATCATAATAAAAACCATCATTAATATCTGGTCCAATAGTTAATTTAGTGTTTGGGTACAATTTAACTAATGCTTTTGCCAAAACATGAGCTAAAGAATGACGTGCTTTTTTTAAATCTTGATCGACTACTTTTTTAATTTCCATAACAATATCTCCTTTTATTTTTAACATTAAGGACAAAAAAATCGTCCTTGATTTAAGGACGATTCAACAAAAAACCGCGGTTCCACCTTAATTGCTTAAAGCCACTTATTAAATACTTATCTTCATGATAGTGGTTTCAATTTCATTCTAGTTTAGATTTTTCACCAAACAATCCTTCTCTGTACACATCAAATGAATTTACTTGTCTATCACTCCAAGTTTACCTAATTTTAGCAATCTTTTTTTTATTTGTCAATCTTAAATTTAATTTATGTGAAAATTTTTTATATTTTTTAAAGAAGAATTATTAATTGTAATTCTTTCTTTAAAAATTTTTTCGAGCAAATTCGTCGCTTTGCTAGATTCATTAAAATACAAATTAATTTTCTGAGGACATAAATCTATAACCGATGAAACAATACTTTCTTCACTTATTAGTTTGTTCGAAAACAAATTGTTGTTTTCAATATAAATTCTATACCCTCCATCTTCTTTTACAACACTAATTTCATCTTCTTCTATATCTAAATTATCAACTAAAAACTTTAATAAATCAACAAAACTTTCTGATGATAACAAATAATCTCTATTTTCATTGGATAAAGAAACAAGTTCAGCCCATTTTTCTTGTAAAGATTTTAATTTAAAATAATAAAACGACTCTAAAAATACATCCTTTTCAAGATTTAAATTTTTACGAACAATAAATTTATCCGTTTCTTTATCAAAATTTAATAAAGCTTTTTTAAAAGCAATCATTCCTATTTTATCATATTCAGGGAGAATCAAATATTTATCTAAATATTTCATTTTAAAATCACTACAAATACTTTCTACAACACAATCTGAAATATATGCTTGCACCTTTACAATATCTTTTTCTTTAATAGCAATTAAAATACTTATATATTCTTGTTCCTCATGTGAAGTTACAACACCATCTATTTTTGAGATAAAATTATTAAGTGATAAAAAAATCTTTTTTGCCAAATTAAAATTTTCAGACTTTAAGTTAAGAGAAAATTCCCACATAAAAACTCCTTACAAGCATATTCTATGCAAGGTTATAAAAAATACACTTATTATTTTAAATTTAAACCAAATAATTTGACAAATAATAAAAAAATATTGATAATACTATTAATAAAAGAGGTTAGAAATGAAAAAATCAATAAAGATTTTACTAATTTTATTGTTAATTTGTCCGATGGTTATACTTTCAGCCTGCACTTCTCCTGCTCAGTATTTAATAACCGCATTACCTAGTGACTCTAATTTAGGAACAATTCAAGGAGCTTTTAATAATGAAAAATTGTCAGAAGGAACTCAAATAAATTTATTGGCAGTAGAAAAACAATCTACCGCTTTTACAAATCCTTTTATTTGTTGGATAAAAGATTATAAAACAGTAGTATCTACTAATAATCAGCTAAGTTTAACTTACAATAGTGAAAACGCAGGAAATTATACAGCAGTATTTTCCGAAACTTCCCAAAGTAAAATGATGTTCGCCTCAATAAATAAAATTAATTTTTCGTTAGAAAATATGACTACAATAAATTATGAGATACAATATGCTAGAATTAACAGTGGAAGCAGTAATTTTGCATCTTTAGAAATTGGTAGTTATGCAAATATAGAAGAATATTTTACCTCTAATAAAAATGTAGTGTATTTTGGAAGTGCTGGTTCTAATTATGAATATATGATTAAAGTAAATTTAAACATGCAACAATCTTCTGGTGCTGAAACAGAATATTCTGTAACTTTCACGACTATTTTAAATAAAGACTTGTTTAATTCTAATGGTACAGCACTACTTACTGAAAATTTAAATATTTTTGATGTACAAACACAAATTACAATAACATTTCAAAAACTGAATTCAACAATGTATAACAACTAAAAAAAAGAAGAAGTAATATCACTTCTTCTTTTTTTAGTTGAAAACTACTTACCACAATTTTTTGTTGATGAACTACTTTTTGAGTTGCATCCTCTTGCCTCTTCAGCCGCTTCTACCGCTTTTGAAGATTTAGACATTTTGCCTTTTTTAGCATTTTGTCCCATTTTGGAATTTTTTCCAAACATAGTTTTCACCTCCCATTACAAGGTTTAAATCCTTGTAATAAGATTATGTCTTTTTATTAATACTTTTATACATTTTAAATAAAAAAAGAACATAATTGTTCTTCTTTTATTCTTTTTTATTCTTATTTCCAGCAACCTTACCAGTAACTTTTGCTTTTTTAGTAGTTTCTTTAGCAGCTTGTGCTTGTGCTTTTTCTTCTTCGTGTGATTTTTCTAATAAATCATAATATTTATCAAAAACAGCAATTGCAATTTCTTCATCTTCTTCAATTCTGATAATTGAATTACCCTTATCATCTGTGTCAACTAAAAATACAATAGCTTCATCTTCAGCAATTCCATCAATCTTATCCATAGGTGCCAAAACACAATAAACTCTTTTTTCTTTTCTAACTTCATAAGGTATAACGGCAACTTGTCTAAATGTCATTTGCTTTCCGCTTTCATCCATAAGAACAATAGGATCTCTATTCTCTGAATCAAACAAAACGTCTAACAAGTCTAATGGTTGTGCTTGATTTTCATTTTTATTTACTATCTTTTCTTCCATAAAATTCCCCTTTTTATAAATTATTAATGTGTGTCTGCAAAATTATTTGTGCAGCAATTTTATCAATGAGTTCCTTTCGCTTTTCCCTTCTAACACCACTCGAAATCAAAAGATCTTCTGCTTCTGCCGAGGTTAAGCGCTCATCAATAAAAACAACTTTCACATTTGAGAGTTTCTTTAATTTTTCACCAAAACTTCTGTGAATCAAAGCCCTTTCTCCTTCAGTACCATCCATATTAATAGGTAAACCAATTGCAACTTCATCAACATCATAATCCTTAATGATTTTATTTAAGTGATTAAGAGCATCCTCTTCTCCTACATTTTTATAGACTTCAAAAGGACTAGATATAATACACAAAGCATCAGTTAATGCTATTCCTATGCGTTTATCACCATAATCAACTCCCATTTTTCTATGTTTTTGCATTACATCTCCGATATGAGTATACTAAAATTAAATTTTTAAGTCAATTAAATTACAACAGTTGCCCATATAAAATTATAAATACTTAAACATCAAAATAAACAGTTAATATATGTTTATTTACATTCAAACAAACTTTTCCCTGATGTAACAGAAACAATTAGGGGTACTTTCAGTGATGTTACATTTTCCATTTCTCTTTTTAAAATATTAACAACTTTTTCTTCTTCTCCAGGAAAAGCATCTATAATCAGTTCGTCATGAATTTGTAAAATTAATTGACTTTTAAGATTATGTTTTTTAAATGAATTAAAAACTTTAATCATAGCGAGTTTAATAATGTCAGAAGCAGTACCTTGCAGAGGCATATTCATTGCCACTCTCTCTCCAAACATTTTAGTTTGATATTTAGAGGAATTTAATTCAGGTATTTTTCTTATTCTACCAAATTTAGTAATGGCATATCCATTTTTTTTAGCAACTGATACGTTATTCTCCATAAAATTCTTAACTTTGGGATATCTCTCAAAATAAGAATTTATATATTCTTTTGCCTGTGCTCTTGTACTTTTTATATTTTGAGATAACCCATAGTCACTTATACCATATATAATACCAAAATTTACAGCTTTCGCTTCTCTTCTTTGATATTCTGTTACTTCATCTAATTTTACATTAAAAATATGCGATGCGGTAATTTTGTGTATATCTTCACCATTTTTATAAGCTTCTATTAATTTTTCTTCACCTGACATATCTGCAAGTAATCTAAGTTCAATTTGGTTATAGTCAGCAGATATAATCATTCCATTATTAAATTTAGAAACAAATATACGTCTTAAGTTTTTTCCTTCATCATCTCTTGTTGGAATATTTTGAAGATTTGGTTCACTACTAGACAATCTACCAGTACTAGTTAAAGTTTGATTAAATGTTGTATGAATAATATTACCACAAGATTTACAAATTTTTTTATAAACATCTAGATATGTGTTTTTTATTTTTGAATATTTTCTATACAATAAAATATTATTAACAATAGGTATAAATCTTAAATCATCTAAAATATCTGCACTTGTTGATTGTTTTTTATTATTATATGATTTAATTCCTAACTTACCAAAAAGTATATTTGCAACCTGTTTTGGAGAGTTAATATTAAATTCTTCATTTGCTTGTAAATAAATTTCCTTGGTTAGTTTTTTTATTTTTTCATTAAAATCATCTATTAGTAAATCTAATTTACTTTCATTTATTTTAAAACCATTTTCTTCCATTGTAAATAGAATTTGGGTTAACGGCTTTTCAATTTCATAATATATAAAAGTCAGGTTTGAAAATTTAATTAATGATTCTAACTTTTTCATCTCGTTTTCATATTTTTCTAAAGAAACCTTTTCTCTAGGAAGATTATTCCCCGCATATAAAATATATTCGGCAATAGATATATCAAAATAATTATTAAGCGAAATGTTAAAATTTTTTAATAAATGCATATCTTCTTTAGAATTATAAGTTATTTTTAAAATATTTTCATTTTCAAATATTCTTTTCAATTTTATACAAACATCTTCAACAGATAAATTATTTTCAAATATCCCATAATTATGTTCAAGGTAATAAACTTTATTATTAAAAAAAAATTGCAAATTTAATAAATCATAACAAAAACATGAAATCGATGAATTATTTATAATTTCTAGCACATCCATCGTTAGGACTTCTCTTATAGCTTCGCGTTCTAAAGTTGTGCCACTAGAAGATTTGAAAATATTAATATTTTTAATTAATGAAGAAAAATCAAATTCCGTAAAAAAATCTAATGTTTCATTTCCAAAAGGAAAATCTAAAGTACACTTATCTTTATCAAAATCGATATCACAATCTCTTTTTATAGTAGCCAACTGTTTAGATAAAAAAGCCATTTCCTTATCTTCTAATAATTTTTCTTTTAACTTTCCTTTTATGTTATTAATATTTGAATAAACATTTTCCAAAGTTTTATACTCTTCCAATAATAATAAAGCTGTTTTTTCTCCTACTCCTTTCACTCCAGGAATATTGTCAGATTGATCCCCCATTAAAGCTTTAAAATCAATAATTTGAGATGGCTTTAAATGAAATAACGAAATAATATTGTTGTTATCTACTTTTTCAACCTCACTAACACCCTTTTTTGTCAACCAAACACTTGTATCATCATCAATTAATTGTAATAAATCCCTATCTCCCGAAAGGATAATTTTATCACCTGAAAACAATTTTGATGCGGTCCCAATTATGTCATCTGCTTCAATACCTGCTGATTCCATAACTTCTATTTTCATTGTTTTAAGCATTTTTTTTATATAAGGAAATTGAACAATCAACTCTTGAGGTGTTGGTTTTCTCTGCATTTTATAATCATGATATAAACTGTTTCTAAAAGTTTTTCTTGCATGATCGAATGCTATGAGAATATGTGATGGTTTTTCCTGTTGAATTATTTTTAACAAAATGTTAGCAAATCCAAAAACAGCTCCCGATGGTTTTCCATCATGGTTAGATAAAAAAGGAAGAGCATAAAATGCTCTATTTGCAATACTATTTCCATCTACAATCAAAAATTTATCCATTAAACACCCTTTTTTAAGTCAATATTATTAAAATTACAAACGAATCATATTAAATATCGCTTGAGTTTCTGTAGATTCATCTTTAACCATACCAAAGAGACCTCTAAATACATCAGGCATTGCAATAGTTAAGATTAGTATAATGACAGATAATATTAATAAAATAAAGAAAACAGTTTTTAAAGGATTACCAAAGAAGTTTATTGCAGCATATGCTAAAGCAATAACTAAACCGCCATAAATAGCGACGTAGTTCAAAACTTGGCTTATTTCTTCTAAACCGGCTATATTAACGTAACATAAAAATCCAATATAAATAATCGTTAAAACAGCTAAAATAAAATACAAAACTGATTTCATACCACCCTCCATTATTATTGTACTATATTTTTTAAATAATACAAACAATATTTTCACAAATCATTATTTTTTGAATCTAATCCATCTTCAAAAGATATAAATTTTTCTTTTTTCTTTTTTGACTTTCTTAATTTTTCTTCATATTTTTGTTTGTTCTTAATTGGTTTTATTTTTTTCTTCTTTTTTTCTTCCTCTTTTTTAATCGTTTTAGCTTCTTTCTTTTTTAATTTTTTTTCTTTTTTAGCTTTTTTCTTTATTAATTTTTTAGGAATAGTTCCATCTTCTGGCATTTCAATATTTAAATTATCCGGATTAGTTATTAAATCTTTTAACAATTTCAAACTTTTTCCCATGTATAATCCATCAGCAATTCTTTCATCTAAAGAAATTCCTAAATTCAAGAATTTTCCAAGTTTAATTTCTTTATTATTTTCAACAAATGGTTCGATTTTCTCTTTTCCCATAGAAATAAACATAGATGTAGTTCCGAAATTATACAAATGGTGATAAATATGACCAAGTTTTATTGATTTCAAATTTGTAAGAAAACAACTGGTATGAAAAGGACTAGCATTAATTAAAGATTTTGTTAATAAACCATGTCTATCAGCCCAACGTATAATAGCCATCGCCCACCTAAATAAAAAGTCGGGAAGTTTTACTAACTTTCCTGCTGCTTTGGTTGTAGTATGTACTTCATCATTTTTTAAATTCTTTTCAATTTCATTATCAACTATTTGTTTAATTTGTTGTAAATTTTCTCTGCCAGTAAAATAAAATTTAAGTGTAACCTGTTCACCATCATCTTCAAGTTTCTTTTTAATGTCCATAGAAACACTTATTGTGTTTCTTTGATAAATAGATCCTCTCATAATAAAACGATTTAATTTTTCCCTTGTGTATAAAACTCTAACAATAGTAGCAATTATTAAATGCATGTAATTATAACTATTTCCACTTCTTCTTTCTCTAACAATAAATTCATCCATTTTATCACAAGGAATTTTTATTGTTACATAATTTACAGCATCAATCCTTTGAGGCATAAAAAAAGGCTCTGCTTTGTCAATTATATTCATATTTTTAACTTTTTTCCCATCATTTCTAAAGCCAAACATATTAAAAATCTCCCCGAAATTTTTTTCTAATTAAATTTTTTTCTTTTCCATTTTTGCTAGGTTGATAATAAATTCTATCTTTTAGTGAATCTGGTAAATATTGCTGTTTAACATATCCTCCAAAATCATGAGGATATTTATATTTACCATGCCCATCTTTATTAGTGCTAGGATGATTCTTTAAGTGATTAGGAACTTTATTATCTGTAAAATTTAAAGCATCATCTTCTGCTTTATGTAATGCAACAATTACAGAATTTGATTTTTCAGCTTCGCACGCGTATATTATAGCATGAGTTAAAGGTATTAATCCCTCTGGTAATCCCATTTTTTCAAGAGCATACATAGCACTAACTGCTAATAATAATGCATTAGAGTCAGCCATTCCTATGTCTTCCGAACAATGAGCAACAAGTCTTCTAGCAATAATCATAGGATCGCAACCAGCTTTGATAAGACGTTGACTATAGTATAAAGCAGCTTCATCATCACTTCCTCTAATACTTTTACAAAAAGCTGAAAGAAAGTCATAGTACATATTTTCATCCATGGATAAGGCTTTTTTATCTGTTGATTGTTTTGCTATTTCAATATTGACATGAATAATTTTAGTTCTATTCATTGGTGTAGTCATTACAGCTAATTCTAAAGAATTTAAAGCATTTCGCAAATCACCACCACTGGCATATACAAAATAATCTAAAGCATCTTCATCACATTGAACATTAAGTAGACCTAAACCTTTTTCTTTATCAATCAAAGCCTTTTTTAAAGCTTTTTTTATATCACCACTACTAAGAGGTTTAAATTCAAAAACTCGACAACGTGATACAATTGCCCTTGTCATAGAAGTATAAGGATTTTCAGTTGTAGTTCCAATAAAATAAATTGAACCATCTTCTATTGCTTCAAGTACACAATCTGATTGTGCTTTACTCCATCTATGACATTCATCAAGAATAAGAAAAGTATCGGTACCCATTAAAGCTTTATCTGCTCTAGCTCTCTCGATAACTTGTTTTGCATCACTAACACCACTTGTTACTGCGTTTAATTTAACATATTTAGCCTTTAATGTATTAGCAATAATATTTGCTAATGTTGTTTTTCCAGTTCCAGGAGGTCCAAAAAAAATACAACTACCAAGTGTATTAAATTTGATAGCTCTATATAATAAAGAATTTTTGCTCACAATGTGTTCTTGTCCCACAAAATCATCAAATTTTGTAGGTCGCATCTTTTCAGCTAAAGGAACTCTTTTTTCATCCATAGTCACAGGTATTTTACAACACTAATTAGCAAAAGACAAGTAAATTTCATTATTTTGTTTAAATATCTCTTTTGTTAACAAAGTATAATTAAAATATTTTATATTATCCGCATATAAATAACAAGAATTATTATGAATAATAAAAACCCTTTTCCACCCTAAATTTCGGTAGAAACTGACTTCTTTTAAACCTTTGAACAAGGAATTAATTTGTTCCCCTTTATCACTTTTTAAAATTATCTTATTTTTAATTTTTAACCATTCATTTTCACTTTCATCATCAAAATCAAAATTTTGCCATTTTTCCCATATTTTTCGGGGCAAAGAAAGATTAAACAAGCAGTCTAGTTGCTTATCATTAGAATTTATTTTTATATCAAAAATTTCATTCATTTTTTGTTGAGATATTTTAAAAAAATCTTCCATATCTTTATAATTAAATAAACAATATTTGTTAGTACCAAAGTTAAAATAATAATGTTTTACTTGTTTTGGTAATAAAGATATTTCTACTTTTAAATTGATACAAGCAAAAGTAGAACTTTCTATACCACTTATTGAAGAAAAATTTATTTTTGCATTTTTAAAAAAATAATTAAAATAAGCAATCTCTTTATTTGTTAAATTCTGAATAAAAATATTGTCAACATTTCTTTTAAAATAATAATATCCTCTTGGTAATGGAATATTAACTTCCAGTATTAAATTACTAACTTTTTGTCGTGTATTTACTAAATTTAAAATAAAATTTTTACCATTTAAAATAAAACTTTTTATATCAATAATAATACCATCTTTTATAATTTTCTTGAAATAATAAAAAGGATAATAATCAAAATCAATTTTAGAATTGTTTATTTTTATATATTCGCCATTTAAATTTTTTTCATAATTTGAATGAACAATGTAATTAATATTTAAAGCATCTAATGTATAATATAAATTTGAACCAATTTCATTTTCTAAAAAAATAAAAGTTTTATTTAATCTTTTTATTTTTTTTAATGAAACAATAGGATTTTTAAATAAAATTAAATTAAAATCTACTTGTTTTTTTGCTAACAAAAATGCTCTATAAAAGAATTTATTTAATGGTTTATTAAATATAAAAATTGGATACGAAACATCAACTCCAACAGCATTTAATAATTCATAATCAATCTTATTTTCATTTAAATTTGGAGATAAAAATTTTACTTTATTTACAATTAAGTTTGTTAAATGTAATATATATTCTTTCTTTGTCATGTAATCTTTATTTCCAATATTTTACATTTTAAACAAAAAAACCAGCATTAAGCTGGTTAGTTATGCTATAAGCCGAGTTCTGTATTAAACAATCATCTATCTAGACTTATTGTTGCCAATAAGTTCAAGCGGTTCTTAAAGGGCGTGAGAGAACAAGCACTTTTGCCCTTTTGACCTTGCATCAGGTGGGGTTTACAGAGCCTTGATTATTTCTAATCAAGCGGTAGTCTCTTACACTACCTTTCCATCCTTACCTATTTGTAATAGGCGGTTTATTTCTGTTGCACTATCCCTAGAGTCACCTCCGCTGGCCGTTAACCAGCACCCAGTTCTCTTGATGCTCGGACTTTCCTCATTTTTAAAAATGCGATTGTCTGCATAACTGTTACTATTTTACAATATAAATTTTTCTTTGTCAATATAAAATCATCCTACTGTAAATAGTGTTTTTACCTTTCCGTTCTTTCTATCTGGATAAAAAGCTTTTATTATTCCATCTTGAGAAACTTTTATAGCGACACCATATTTTGATAAAGTGGTTGCAGCAGCAAGTCTTCCTCCTCCTTCACTTCCTGCTTCTATCTTTAATATAGCTCCAACAGCCACAATTGTTCCATCACTATCTATTACAGTAGCACCATCCATACTAACAAGTTCTTGTCTTAATTTTCTACTTAATTCATGAAATGGTCTATTGTTAATTATTTTTCTCAAACATTGTGCTTTAATACATTTTTGCTCTTGTAAAAAAGTTATATAAGGAACATTAAAAATAGTTTCGACCGTGGATAAATTTTGTAGATTATACAACCTACCAGCATACTCTAATTCTTGTCTTTTTTTTATTTCAAAGTACTTTTCATCAACAATGTCATGTGCGTTAATATGCGTTAATGCACTTTCAATACTTTCTTTATTTAAATATATTATGCAACCACCGCAATAAGCAAAAGAGACATCTAAAGCTGTGTAATAAATAGACCTTCTTATATCCTTTAATGAATAATTACCTCTATAAGAAAGAAGTTGTATTACTTCTTCATGGGAATAAATATTCCAATTACCTGAGCGTTTTGCAAAAAGTAAATTTCTATTTTTGAAAATAAGAAAATCTCCATTTGGCGTTAAAACTATTCCAATTCTTTTTTCGTTGCAATATCTTGCTACAGTTTCATATTCATAAGGAGATATACTTGAAAGTTTTTTTACTTTGTTCATTTGAACATAACCTAATAAAAAACCTTTTTTATCAAATTCAACGTACGAATCAATACCATCAGATAATAATGCAAAAAAATCTTTATTCATTACATCTGTAAAGTGTATTGTTTCTTTTTGTTCGCTAATATCAGCACCTAAATTAATAATAATACCGATTGCAACTTTGTGTCCTTCATAAGTCCTAGCGCCCCATTTTTCAAGTTCATTAATTATACCAAACATACTATTTGCAGACTCAGAATCACAAATACTAGAACAAATTGATTTTTCAATTGCATTTTCTTGCAACACAGCAATATAACTTTCATCTTCCAGCTTTAGAGCAGAAATTTTTTCAATTTCATAAATAATTGATCTAAGCAAATTCACTTCAAAAGTTTGAAATGGTTGCCCTCTTTTTAAGATTAATCTATATTCATCAACCTTAGATGGTTTTATTAATAAAGTATTTCTTTTTCCAAAAGCAACTTCATTATCGCGAGATGAAGACTCTTCTTCTCCATCTATAAAAGAACCTGTAAAAAGAGGTAAAATCAATTTATCAACAACTTTGTAAAACTCTTGTTTTTCCATATTGACCTCTATAAATTTTATATAAAATTATAATTAAAAAATAAAAATTAATTACAATCAAATCACTAAAAATTGTAGTAATCTAATACTACTTCTATTAGTATATAATTATTTTTTTTAATAAACAAGAATTTTTATTAAATTTTTCAAAAAATAAAAAAACTATTAAAAACTATCTATTTTATCTTCTTGATTACCTTCTTTTTTTGAAAAGTTTTTTTGTAATATTTTAATAACCTTTGATTCTATTCTTGATATATAAGATCTCGATATATTAAATAATTTAGCAACCTCTTTTTGCGTTTTTAGTTCATAACCACAAATTCCATATCTATATTTAATAATTTCCTGTTCCATTGTAGTTAATGATTTTTCCATGTTTTTTATCACATCTTTCATAAGACATTCAACTTCAACTTGATGAAAAACCTCATCTTCACTTTCTGCTGGAATCAAATTGGCAAGCTCCATTTCATCACTATCTTCTTTAGGTGACAAAACAGTGTTTAATGAGATAGTATCTTTATGTTTTTTGTTTGATCTAATAAGCATTAATATTTCATTTTCTATACAACGCGAGGCGTAAGTAGATAATAATACTCCTTTATTTTCATCAAAACTATCAACTGCCTTAATTAAACCAATTGTACCAACAGAAATTAAATCATCTGCTTCTAAAGAATTATTATATTTTTTCACTATATGTGCTACAAGTCTTAAATTATGATTTATTAACACATCTCTTGCCTCTTTATCTCCTTTATTTAATTTTTCTATCCATTTCAATTCCTCATCCTTGGTTAACGGTTTTGGAAACCCTTGAATAGTACTTACGAAAGAAGTAAAACAACAAATCCTACCAATAAATTTTGCAAAACTTTCATAAATCATATACACCGCCCTTTGAGAAATTTACTCAATATTATTTGTATATGTTGAAAGTTGTCGAAATTTGCTTGTCTATAAAATAAAAGCAACCTAAATTTTTAGGTTGCAGTTTGTAAAATTATTGGTTTTCACCTTCATTTTCTTTTTCATATAAATAATTTCTTTCTTTAATATCTTTTATGTATTGAGGGATATCATATCCTTTCATTTTTAAAGTTTTTTCATAAAACTCTGGACCTTTTTTAGAATAATATATAACTAAGTTTATTGATTTAGCAAATGAGCCATTAGCTTGATAAAATTTTTCTAACATTTTCATTCCTTGCTCTGCTATACCGCCATTGTCTAGGAATTCCATGGTTTCTAAAGCACTTTCTATTTCGTCTCCATCAAATTCCCCATTAAGATTTTTTTCTATATAATCTTCCCAACTTTTATGAAGTTGAGGATAAATTACTTTTTTTCCTCTTTCAATGAATTCATTTTTTTTATTTAATCTAGCCTTATATTTAACATTTTCATACTTTTTTTTCCACTCTTTCACTCTTTCTTGATAATCTTTTTTACTTAAACCAGTGAATTTTTTATAACAAGAGTCTTCATCATCTAGCAATGAATAAAGTATTCTTCCATTCCATTCTACGTAAATGTTTAATCCATTTTCTTTTGCCGATTTTAAATAAAATATAACTTCATCTAAACAAGAAAAATATGTTCTTTCACTCTCAATAGCTTTTTTCATTATTTCCTCTTCAGTCATTTATTTACTACCTCCTGTTAAGTTAATTATAAAATAAAATATCAAAATGTCAATAATAAAACTAACCTTTTAATCCTCTAGCTTGTCTTGGCATGTTTTCTATAACAACATCATAAACCTCACCTAATGAAACACAATATTCTAAAACTTTCCATGGTGTATTTGTATGAAAATGTAGTTTTATAAGTTCCTCATCTCCAACAACCAAAAGACAGTCTCCTTCAATATTTTCAGTAATATAGCGTATTATAGAATCTTCTGAAAGATTTTGACCTTCAATTAAAAGTTGTGTATCAAATATAAAATTATTTTCTTCAATATATTCACCCATATTTTGCTCCTAAAATAAATTATCTACAAAATCATTGTAATTAAATTGTTCCAAATCATCTACGCCTTCTCCTACGCCTATAAACGCAATTGGTAAATTATATTCTTTTTCAATAGCTATAATGACTCCACCTTTAGCTGTACCATCTAATTTAGTTAAAATAATTCCATCAATCTTAACAAATTCATTAAAAGCATTTATTTGATTTAAAGCATTTTGACCTGTTGTGGCATCAAGAACAATAAATGTATACTTGTGTGCAGATGGATATTCTTTATTTATTACTTTATCAATTTTTTTTAATTCTTCCATTAAATTTGTTTTAGTATGTAATCTTCCAGCTGTATCAACTAATAATACATCAGTACCTCTCGCTTTTGCACTTGAAATTCCATCAAAAACTACTGCTGCTGCATCTGCACCTTCAGCATGTTTAATAATTCTTGTTTTTGTTCTATCAGCCCACTCTGCTAATTGATTAGAAGCTGCAGCTCTAAAAGTATCACCTGCAACCAAAGTAACCTCTTTTTTTAAAGACTTAAAATATTTAGATAACTTTCCTAAGGTAGTAGTCTTTCCTACACCATTTACGCCGATTATTGTAATAATAGCAGGATATTGAATTTCTATTTGCGGAACTTGTGCAAAATCTTCCTTTAAAATTTCCTTCAATTGTTCTTTTACATCTTCAGAAGTTCTTAATTTGTTTTTTCTTGCTCTAATTCTAAGGTTATCGACTATATCCATACTCGTTCTAACCCCTATATCGCAAGAAATTAAAACATCTGTAAGTTCATCATAAAAATCATCATCTAATTCTCCATGACTCAACATTGAATCAATCTTTCTTGCAATTGCTTCACGCGTTTTTTTTAAAGCATTACCTATTTTTTTAAATATTCCCATAATATTTATGCCTCCTGAGCATGTTTTATAGCATCTGATAATAAAACAGAAACAATTTTTGAAACACCTTTTTCTTCCATAGTAACACCAAATAAAGCATTTGCATACTCCATTGTTGGCTTTTTGTGAGTTATTAAAATAAATTGAGTGTCCCCAGATAACTTTTTTAAATATTTATCAACAATTTCTACATTTGTATCATCTAAAGCAGCTTCAACTTCATCAAATAAACAGAAAGGTAAAGGTTTAATTCTTAAAATTGCAAAAATAACAGCCATAGCAGTTAATGATTTTTCTCCACCTGAAAGAAGTGTCATATTTTGAATTTTTTTACCTGGAGGTTGAGCAAAAATTTCAACTCCAGATTCCAAAGGATCATTTTCATCTGATAAAGCCAGTTTTGCTGTTCCGCCACCAAACAATTCTTTAAAAGTAATTTTAAAACTTTCATTAATTCTAAACAATTCGTTCTTAAACTTTTCAATCATTATGTTTGATAAATCTTTTATTATTTTAACTAAATCTTCTTGTGCTTTTTCTAAATCCTGTGCCTGACTATTCAAGTCATCATATCTATCTAACAAAGCTTTACAATCTTCAATAGCATTAACATTTACATAACCAAGAGCATTAATATCTTTTTTTAATTTACTAATTTCAGGCATAGCAACATTAATATCAAAATCTTGACGTCTAAGTTCTAAACAAGTGTTATAAGATAGAGAATATTCTTCATAAATTCTTTCTTGCATTTGTTCTAATTCAGTATCTACTTTAGATAAATTCATTTCTTCTCTAAATTTTTTATCTCTTAAACTTGATAATTCATTCATTAAAGATGATTTTTGATTATCAATTTCTTTTATTTTATTCGAAAGTTCAAGTTTGTTTTGCTCTATATTTTGCCTTTGATTAACATATTTTTCTAATTCACTTTTCTTTTCAGATGAAGGAGCAGAAGCTAATTTTTGTTTAATCATAAGCTCACAAGATGAAATAAAATCTTCATTTTTTGTAATTTGTTCATTAAGTGATAAAATAAGACTTTTTTGCTTTCCTATTTCATTTTCTAATCTATGTAAATCATCTTCACAAGAGGATAATTTTGTTCTAGTTTGAGCTATTTCAACTTTAACTGTTGAAATGTTTTCATTAAGTTCATCGCGTTTAACTCGTAATGTTTCAAACTTTTCCTTTTTCTCTTTGATTAACTCATCAGCATCCACTTTATTTCCAGATAATGCACTTTCAATTTTTTCTGATTTTTGCAATTCTTCGTCTATGAGTTTTAATTTATTTTCAACAGTTGTTGCTTCCATGTTTGTAACTTTTAAATTATCTGTAGATTCTAGAACTATAGAATTATACTTAATTAATTTTTCTTTTTCAGATGCAATTATAATCTCAAGATTTGTTTTTTCTTCTGTTTTAAAAATAATTTGTTTTTTTATAGATTCTAAACTATTTAAACTTTCTTTGACTTCATTTTCAATTTCTATTCTTCTATTGTTTAATTTTATAATTTCTTGACCTAGAGTTTCAATTTCTCTTTCTCTACCAATTAAATTAGAAGACTCAGATTTTTTACTACCACCAGTCAAAGAGCCTTGCGGATTAACAACATCGCCATCTAAAGTAACAATTCTAAACGCATAGCCAGTAGCTTTAGCTAAACTAACTGCAGTAAAAAGTTTATCTACAATCACAGTATTACCTAGTAGGTTACTAATAACATTGTCAATTTTTTTATCATAATCTATTAAAGTACAAGCCAATCCATAGCAACCTTCTACACCTTTAATTAAGTTCATGTTAAAATCTCTTCGCTTCATTGAAGTTAAAGGAAGAAATGTTGCCCTACCAAACGAATTTTCTTTTAAAAATTGAATTAAATTTTTTGCTCCATCTTCATCATAAGTTACAATATTTTGAACAGCTCCTCCCAAAGAAACTTCTATTGCTGTCTCAAACTTTTCAGGAACTTTAATTAAAGAAGCAACCACACCAATAATATCTTTTTTAAGAACAGGATTTTTTTCACTTTCTCTCAATAACTTTTTAATAGCAAAAGAGTAGCCTTCATACTCATTCTGTAAATCAGTTAAAAGCTTTTTCCTATTTTCATATACTTTAATTTGTGTGTTAATATTTCCTTTTTCATTTTCTAAAGCTTTTAAATTCTGTTCATCAACGTAACTTTTCCCTGATATTAATTCAATATCTTTTTTTAATTGAACAAGTTTTTCTTCTTTTATTTCTAGAGATTTTTGTGTTTCTAAATAAAGTTTCTCATTATCAGTTTTTTTATCTCCCAAGGATTTGCTATCACTTTTTAAGTTTTGTAAATTAGTTGTTAAAATTTCTCTTTCAGCTTTTAACCTAGAAACAGAACTTTTAATATCACTTAATGAGCCAAGAGTTTCTATGATTTTTTGTTGATTTTGACCTGCTTCATCTTCATTAAGTGTGAGTTCATTTGCAATTTCTAAGTAACTTTGGGAAAGTTCATCGAAAGATTTTTCAAGACTTTCCAAATCAGAAGTAAACTCTTTCAAATTATTTAATTTCTTTTCTTTTTCCTCTTCGGCAAACTCTAGAGCCGTTTCTGCATTTGTTTTGTCTAAGTTTAATCTGTCATTTTCTTTTAATGTAAAATTAACTCTTTCTCGAGCTAATTTTGTTTCACTTTCCTGTTTTTCAAGTCCTATTGTAAGTTCTAATATTTTATCATTTAAAGAAGCTAACATTTTATCAAAATTAGCAAGATCATACATGCTTTTATCGTATGCCAAAGATGCCTCATCAATATCACTTTGTCTCAAATCAATTTGTTTATTAATTGCATCCAATTTAATATTAATTTTTTCCTTAACATCACTTGCATTTTCAAATTGAAAAATATAAGCATTCACTTCTAAATCTTTTAATTTGCTTTTATATTCAAGATATTTTTTTGCGTTTTCAGCTTGCTTTTTCAAAGGTCCCATTTGCCTTTCAATTTCTGATAGAATATCTTTAACACGAGTAAGATTATCATTTGTTCTTTCTAGTTTTCTTTCTGCTTCTTTTTTGTCATTTTTATATTTAGAAATTCCAGCGGCATCCTCAAACATTGTTCTTCGACTTTCAGGTTTTGCATCAACAAGTTCTGTAACTTTACCTTGACTTACTACAGAATATCCATTTTTCCCTAAACCACTGTTATAAAGTAAATTTGTAATATCTTTTAAATGACAGGTATTACGATTAATGAGATATTCACTTTCACCAGAACGATATAATTTTCTCGTAATAGCAAGTTCATCATAATCAAAATTAAAAAATCTTGTGGAATTATCAAATGTTAATGTAACTTCACAATATGATAAACTTTTTCTTTTTTCTGTACCATTAAATATAACATCTTGCATGCTATCACCACGCAAAGTTTTCGCACTTTGTTCACCTAAAACCCATCTAATAGCATCAGATACATTACTTTTACCGCAACCATTTGGACCAACAATAGCAGTAAAATTATCATTAAATTCTATAACTGTTCTATCTGCAAAAGATTTGAACCCAACCATTTCAATTTTTTTAAATATCATTTTACCTCTTACCTTTTTTACAATATGACTTACCTAACATCTCTTCAATATTTTACCCTATAAGAAACAATTTTTCAATAGCAATTTTAGCCGCAGATTGTTCTGCTTCCAATTTGCTCAATCCAAATCCCTCTGAAATTTTATCCTCATCCATATAAAAAGATGATTTAAAACCATTTTCATAAGGTAACGTCACATAGTTCATTTTACATTTAAAATTCCCTTGTACAAGTTCTTGTAATTTTGATTTATAATTATCATCAACAAAATTTTTATAATTATCAAGATCGAAATGACCACGAATAAAATCTTTTACCTTTTTAATCCCACCATCAATGTATATAGCTCCTATAATTGCCTCAACAACATCTCCTTTGATAGCTTTTGATATTTCTCCTTGATAACTTTTACCTAAAATAATATCATTTGAAAGGTTTAGATTATCAAAAATTTTAACTAAATAGTTTTCAGAAACATAATGACTCCTTAATACAGTCAATTTACCTTCACTTTCATCACAATTAAAATAAAAATATTCAGCAACTAAAAAATCTAAAATACTATCACCTAAAAATTCCAACCTTTCATAATTTTCAGATGACTTTGAAGAATGGGTTAAAGCCCTTTCTAAAAGTTTTTGATTTTTAAATTTATAATTTAAGTTTTTCACAATTAACCTCAATTTTCCTCAATAGTTAGCTTTGCAATAGCTTCCTCAATTTTCTGATTCAAATGGTTTTCATATAAAATAATGGTTTGCTCAATTGATGATAAAATATTGTTACGTTTGCAAGAACCATGATTTTTAACAATCAATTTTTTACAACCCAATAAAGGTGATCCTCCATGTTTACCTAAAATATCAATTCTGTTTTTTACTTCTTTAAATGTTTTTTTCATAAAAAGGTATCCAATTTTACTAAAAAAATGCCTTTTAATACTATGTTTCAATATTGACAAAACTGCTAAAACAGCACCCTCTGTTCCCTTTAATAATGCGTTACCAGCAAAGCCATCAGACACCATTACATCAATATCACCACTCATAAAATCCCTACCTTCTTTATTTCCAATAAAGTTTATAGGAGCTTGTTCCAATAAAGGATATGTTTCCTTTGCTAATTCATTTCCTTTTTCTCTTTCAGTTCCATTATTTAAAAGAGCAACTCTAGGATTTTGATTTTTATAAATTATCGAATAATAGGCAGAGCCCATTAATGCAAAATGAAGTAAGTTTATTGGTTTACAATCTATATTTGCACCACTATCAATTATGATAACATCTGTATTTTTTTTAGTAGGTAATATAGGTGCTAAAGCAGGACGAGATATTCCCTTAATTCTGCCAATTTTCATAATAGCACCAGCCAACACAGCACCAGTACTTCCAGCACTCACCAATCCAACAACATCTTCTCTTTCCTTAAGAATATCGTAAGCTTTAACTAAAGAAGAATCTTTTTTGTTTCTTATGGCAAAGGTAGGTTGATCATCATTTGTAATAACATCTTGTGCATTTACTATTTCAATCCTATCTGTTCTATTTCCAATAATTTTTCGGATTTCATCTTCTTTACCGCACAATATAACACTTAAGTCTTTGTGTTTATTTAGAGCGAGAATTGCCCCTTCTACAATTTCCAAAGGTGCATTATCACCACCAAAAGCATCAATTACAACTTTCATTATTTTACTCCTAAATCAGATATATTAATAATAACAAAAATAAACTTTTTATGCAAATGTTTATAAAAAAAATAATTTATGCATAAAGATGTGTTTTAAATCAATATACTGTATAATGTATGCGATACAAAATACTACATTTACTTATACAATAAAAAACTCTTGTAAAATAACAAGAGTTTTTATATTATTTTTTTTCTTCTTTTTTCTCTATTATGGTTTCACCTTTATAAGTTCCACACTTCTTACAAACTGTGTGTGGTCTTTTCTTTTCATGACATTGTGGACATTCAACAAGAGTTGGTGCAATAGCTACAGAATTTGCAGAATGTCTAGTATTTCTTCTAGCTTTTGAAACCTTATGTTTTGGAACAGCCATTTTTTCCTCCTTAAATCTTTTACACTTGCTAATAAATTATATTTATAATATAACAATTTGTCAAGTATTTTATTAATATTATTGTATCAAATTATTTTTGATTTCTCTAATTAATTCTTTTGTGTCTCTAGCTATTAATAATTCCTCATTTGTTGGAATTCTATATACTTTTATTTTAGAATTAGGAGTACTTATCTCTTCTATAGTTCCCCTAGGTAAATTATTGTTTTTATCTTTATCAATTTCAATTCCGCAATAATCCATGTTTTCTAGAGCTAATTCTCTTAAATTTTCTTGGTTTTCTCCTATTCCTCCTGTGAAAACAATTGCATCTACCCCATTTAAAACGGCTAAATAAGCACCTATATATTTTTTAACTCTATAACAAAGCATATCTAAAGCCAATTTTGCTCTCTCATTTCCATTTTCTATTGCAGAATTAATTTCTCTCATATCACTGGATACACCACTTATACCCATCATACCACATTGCTTATTTAAATAATTAACAACTTCCCCTGCTGATAATTTCTTTTTATCCGCAAGATAACTTACCACTGTAGGATCTAAATCACCTGATCTAGTCCCCATTATCAATCCTTCTAAAGGTGTAAGCCCCATAGTTGTATCAACACTCTTCCCATTTTTAATAGCTGTTATAGAAGAACCATTACCAACGTGTACAGTTATTGCTTTAACTTGAGACACATCTTTTTTTAGTAATTTTGCAACTTCGTTTACTACAAATCTATGACTAGTTCCGTGAAACCCATATTTTCTTACATGATATTTTTCATAATCTTCATATTTTATTCCATACATATATGCTTTTGGGGGCATTGTTGCATGAAAAGATGTATCAAAAACAATAACCTGAGGAACATTTGGTATTACACTTAAACATCCTTTAACTCCAGCCATATTAGCATGCGCATGTAATGGGGATAAATCAACTAATTGTTCCAAATCTTTTAAAACTTTTTCATTAATTAAAACACTCTTATCAAATAACCAACCTCCCTGTACAAACCTATGTCCAACTGCAGAAATTTCATTCAAAGAAGTTATTACACCATCTTCCCTATTTGTTAAAATTTCAAACACTTTTTTAATAGCAGTTGTATGATTATCTAATTTAACATTTATTTCTTTTTTATCTCCTTTAGTCTTATAACCTATAAAAGATCCTTCTAACCCTATCTTTTCACAATTACCTTTCGCTATCACATTTTCATTTTCCATATCAAATAGCTGGAATTTTAAAGATGAGCTCCCTGCATTTATAACTAAAATTTTCATTTTATTTCCTCCTTTTTTACTGTTTGCAAAACAGTAACAGCTGTTAACGTAACAATATCCTCTATTGAACATCCCCTTGATAAATCATTAACAGGTTTTTTTAATCCCTGTAAGACTGGACCAATAGCCTTTAATCCTCCAATATACTGCATCGCTTTATAACAAATATTTCCACTGTTTAAATCTGGAAAAATCAATATATTTGCATCTCCTGCTATTTCACTGTCAGGACTTTTATGTCTTGATACATTCTCTACCATAGCAGCATCAAATTGCAACTCTCCATCACAAACAATTCCTGTTTTTTTGAATTTTTCATAAGCTTTCCTAACAGTATCTATACTTTCATCATTTGCCGAACCTTTCGTTGAAAATGATAAAAATGCGACTTTAGGATTAGATAAACCTAAACTTCTATAAGTATCTACACTTTGACAAGCTATTTCATATAATTGCTCGTCATTTGGATGCACTAAAACTCCACAATCAGCTATAACAAGCCATTTATCCTTTAAAAATTTATTTTTACCAAACATTATAAAACAAGAAGAAACAACGCCTCCCTTCTTTTTCGATTTTATTATTTGCAAAGCAGGTCTAACTGTATTAGCTGTCGAAGCCTCAGCTCCTGCAACCATACCATCAGCATACCCAAGCTCAACTAGTAATGTTGAGAAGTAGTAAGGATCCATCGCAATGTTTTCAGCATCTTCTTTTGTAACACCTTTGTCTTTTCTTTTCTCGTATAACGCATCAATTATCTCTTGCCTATTTTGAAATGTTTTTGGATTTATTATTTGAAAATCTATTAGGGATTTATCTTTTAAAACTAATGCACTTTCATCACCAATCAATATTGGTTTTGCTATTTTCTTTTTCTGAATAATTTTTATAGCATCAATTGTTCTTGTACTAAAAGCCGCCTCTGGAAATACTATTGTTTTTTGAAGTTCTTTGGCTTTTTTGTAAAGATTTTTAACCTTCATTAGAACACTCCTTCTAAAAATTTATGAGACTGAATATATTTGTTTATAGTTAAGCAAATTTATTTATCACAACATGGTAATTATATTTTATCTTTAAAATATTGTCAAATCTTTTGGAGAATTAATGAAAAAATACAATTTATTAGTTTCCATTTTTATCATTTATATAATAATAAATATGGTTATCTATCCCCAATTATATATTGAACAAACACTAAATGGAATAACAGCATGGGCTTTAAACGTACTACCAAGCATATTGCCATTTATTGTTTTAACAAAAATTCTTTCTTCTTTAGGTTGCATAAATAAATTTACAATATTTTTTAAAAAAATATTTTATTCCTTATTCAAGACTCCAGCTATATCATCTTATGTTTTTTTTACAAGTATTATTTCTGGATACCCAGTGGGAGCAAAAATGACTGCAGATCTATATTTAAATGGAGAAATTACTAAACAAGATGCTTTTAGAATGACTAGTTTTTGTTCAACTTCCGGACCTATGTTTATTTTAGGCGCAGTAGGAATAGGTCTTTTTCATAATATAATTTATGGATATATATTACTAATATCTCATATTCTTGGTGCTTTTTTTAATGGTATTATATATCGTAACTTAAAAGTAAAAGATGATACTTTAAAAATAAATGATGAAAAATTTATAAAAATAAAAAATAATTTCTCTACAATTATTATTGATTCAACTTTAAGTATCTTATCAGTTGGTGTAATAATAACTCTGTTTTTTGTTATAATAACCTCTCTTAATCCTATTTTAAATCTTTTTCCACCTTTTATTTCAAGTATTCTTTCAGGCTTTATTGAAATTACAAAAGGTTGTATAGAGTTATCAAATTTTTCAAACACAATATTCTCTATTGTTGCAACAAGTTTTATTATAAGTTTTGGCGGTCTTTCAACAATAATTCAATCAATAACAATGCTAGACAAATTAAAAATGCCACTAAAATTATTTATTTTACAGAAATTCACTCAAGCTGTTATTTCAACAATCATTTGTTTTTTGATTTTTATCATAATATAAAAAAACAGCTTTAAAAACTGTTTTTTATAAATTAAATAAATTTGTTAATTCCTTAACCATAAATTTTATAGACTTTACCTTAAACTCTTTTAAAGCAAGAATTAAACTAGATGTAACCTCATCATCTTTCAAATTAGCTGTTTTAACAATTGATCTACAAATCATAGCGGCTTTTTCTGCATTATAGTCACTTTTTAAATATTGTAACTCACTTAATATTTGAACTGCAACTTTTTGAGCAAGCAAAAATTCATCTGAATCATCAGAAGGTTCTTCATTTTCTTCTTCTTTCTCTTCTTTTTCTTTTGTTATTTCAGATTTTTCTTCACTTCCAAGTTTTATTTTAGGATAACCAAAAGCTTCCGCAATTAAATTTCTAAAAGGAATAATCATCGTTTTTATAAAATCATCAAAAGAATTATCATTTCTTCCAAAGAATCTCTTTATAAAGTCAGTAAAATCAATCTTTTTATTATCAATATCAACTAAAGTGCAGAATACCAATGCTATTATTTTATATTCTTCTTCTGGCATCTCACAAACAAAACCACCATGTCCATCTTGAATAAATGCTTTTGAAAATTCTCTATCTCTATTAAATTCCTCTAAACATTCCCCCACTAGAGAACATACCCTTTCTGTGTCTGCCAATTCCTGTAACATTTTTTGAATTTTGAATTCTGCCACTAAAAACTTACAAGTAATTAATTCATCACAAGATGCAATAAATTGTTCTACTTTAATATCCATAATAACCTCTCGCTTTATATTGTATCATATATATCAAAAAAAACAAACAAAAAATTTGATTTCTATAAAAAACATGTTATAATGTACATAATATGGAAAAAATTTTAAGCGATAAAGAACAAATCGTGTTAGACAAATTAACTATGCTTTTTGTAATAGAAACAATGGAAATCCCCTTAACTGAGGATTCTATTTTGGATATTTGCTCTATTAAAAACGCATGGATAAAAAACTATATGGACTGTAAAGCTATAATTCACGATTTAGTTGAAAGCAACCTTTTATATAAAACAGGAAGTGATGATAAAGAATTATTTGCTCTTACTTACGAAGGTAGAGAGTGTTTATCTCATCTATATAAAAGAATTCCTTTTACTAAACGCGAAGAAATTTCTAGTTATCTCAATGCAAACCGTCTTAATGTTAAATCTTCACAAGAATATAGTGCGACATACTCTAAAAATGATGACGGCTCTTATAATGTAGAATTAAAAATTTATGAGCCTTTGATAACTACTCCTATATTTGTTTTAAATATTAAAGCACCTTCTAGACAATCTGCAAACGAAGCTATCCATAAATGGAAAACCAACGCCCCAACAATTTATGAATTAATTTATGAAAAACTTATTAATGTAGACTAACCCATATGGTTAGTCTACATTGTTTATCTCTTCACGAGCATATTGATCACACTTATTATTAAATTTATTGTCAGCATGCCCTTTAACCTTAAACCACTTTATTTCATGTTTTTCTGTTAAAAATAATAGTTTTTGCCAAAGATCAATATTTAAGACTTGCCCCTTGGAAGATTTCCATCCATTTATTTTCCATTTATCAATCCACTTATTTATAAAAGCATTTACTACATAGGCAGAATCACTATAAACATTGACTAAACAACTTTCTTTTAAAGCACTAAGACCATTGATTACTGCTGTAAGTTCCATTCTGTTATTAGTTGTTTCTTTTTCTCCACCTGATAATATTTTTTCTTTACCATTATACATCAAAATCGCACACCAACCACCTTTTCCGGGATTGCCGGAACAAGCTCCATCTGTGTATAATACAACTTCTTTCATTGACTAATCCTTAAAATTTTATGATACTCTTCAATATCTTTTTCATTTTTACTTAAAGTAGGAAACACCTTCATATTATCATTAGCTTTTCTTGGAATTATATGAAAATGAAGATGAAAAACCGTTTGTTCAGCCTCTTTACCACTAGCGTTCAAAACATTAATTCCACTAAAGCCACATTTTTCAGTTAAATGTTTCCCTATTAATTTTATAGTTTCCATAATATGCGAAAGATAAATTGAATCACAATCAAGTATATTTTGAAAATGCTTTTTAGGTATGACCAATATATGTCCATTGGCATCATTTGAAATATCTAAAAATGAATATGTATAATCATCTTCATAAATTTTATATGATGGTATTTTACCATCAACAATATCACAAAATAAACACATTTAATTTTCCTCCAATAAATAAAGAATACCTAGTGTATTTTCTCCACAATGACATGATATTGTAGAACCTGCTGTTGATTCAACAACTTCTTTAAATAAATTTTTACTTTTAACGTGTTCAACCATATCATTAACAAATTTTTTATCTTTGCAAGTATGAGTGATAAAACACAACTCATTATTAATTTTATTATGAATTTTTAACATATCATCAATATATTTTTTTACAACCATTTTAAATGGACCAACATACTTACCTGTATTATGAATACTTCCATCCTTTAATTCTAATCTAGGTTTAATTTTTAACAAATTTGCTCCAAACTTAGCCATAGCAGAACATCTGCCACCCTTATAAAGAAAATCTAATTTATCTACAACAAAAGATGCCTGATTCAAATCTGCCTGTTTTTTCAATCTTTCACAAATCGTTTTAGCATCTAACCCTTGTTGAGCTAGTTTTGCGGCAAAAATAACCAATAAACCTATACCGCTTGATAACGATTTACTGTCTACCAAAAATAATTTATCACTATTTATTTCTTCCTTTGCTTTGCATGCATAACCAAAAGATGATGATAACTTGCTTGAAATTCCTGTGTATATAACTTCATCACCATTAGAAAGAAGTTTTAAAAAAAATTCCTTAAAATCTTCTATGCTCCTTGCAGCAGTTTTTGGCAGATTACCCGTTTTTTCAACATACTCAAAAATATCTTTTGGTTGTATATCTACACCATCTAAATATTCTTTATCTTTTAAAATAACACAAAGTGGTAAAACTTCGATATTATACTTTTCTAATTGATTTTTATTAATATCTACACAACTATCTGTACAAATCTTAACCATTTATCCTCCTACACAAGACTATTATAAACAAACTTTTTCTTTTGTACAAACAAAAAAATAACATTTAAATAAATAAATTAGAAGAATAATTTTACTTTTGCTACACATACTATCAATGGAGGTTAAACATGAGTAAACAATGGAAACCTGGTGAGCAAGCACCAAAATCTGGAAATTATTCTTGTTATGACAGCCATGGTAAATGTGGTGGTAGTTGTTACCTTGAAAAAGGTCAACGTTTTCCTGCAACACAACACTCTGGCGCTCATTACGAAATGGATCAAGAATAATCCGGCAAAAAAAACGTTTCACTCATTAGAAACGTTTTTTTTTGGCGCAAAGGACAGGATTTGAACCTGCGGAGGCTATGAAACCTCACACGCTTTCCAAGCGTGCGCCTTAAACCGCTCGACCACCTTTGCATGTTTTTATAATAAAAAATTTTTATTTTTTTGTCAAATTTTTTAACTTGATTTTTATTGACTACTAAATTATAATAAGGTTAATATGATTTTTGAATGGACTAAAGATGAAGCTATTATTTTGCCAATTATGTTTGTATTAATGGTGGGTATTACCATATTTTTATCAATTATACTTAAAAATAAAAGTGATAAGATAAAAAATATTCCTTTACTCATAATTACAATAATCATGCTTGTTTTAGAAGTTATTAAACAAATCTTATCAATAATAAATGGTTATTCTCTATGGGGGGGTCCTTTACATTTTTGCTCTTTTTTTATGGTTTGGTACAGTCTATCTCAATTTTTAAAAAATAAATATAGAGACTTTTTTAAAGGAATTTCTTTCATTTGGGGATTTTTTCTATTTATTGCTTTTTATGTTTACCCTAGCAGTATTATAGGAAATTCTACTTCCAATATTTTTGAATCTTTTTTTTCCTTTCATACATTCATTTATCACCATTTAGCAATAATGTATTTCTTATTATCTATAGGACTAAAAACTTATAGACCAAAATATTCAGATTCTATAAAAATAACAATATGTCTCATTAGTTATGCAATAATAGCGATACCTTTAGCTTTTATTTTAGATGTAAATTTTTGTAATATTTTAAGTTCCAATATTCCTTTTATGGAAAAAATAAGAATTAATAATGGTCAGTTTTTATATGACTTTATTCTAATAATTATAGGTTTAGTTGGTTGTAATATCATATCACTATTGTATACAATCTTATATAATAAAATAAAAAATTGTAAATCAAACAAAAAAAATATAATTGTAAAGATAAATACAAAAAAATATAGGTTAAAAATTGTAAAATCTAAAAAATTTTTTATTTAAAAAAAAGGATTAGATCCTTTTTTTTAATATAAAGCACTAGTTAAAATAATTCCACCATCAATAGCAGCAGATATTATCAACCAAATTGCAGAGATTAAAACAAGTATATAAATTATTCTTTCAACAACTCTACTTCCCATACTAATCCAAGCAACTAAGTTAAAATTAAATATACCTACAAGTCCCCAATTTAATGCTCCAATTAAAAGCAAAATAAATGCAATATAATTTGCAATAATCATTTTTTACCTCCTTACTATTAGTTTGTAAAAAATTAAAAATTATATTCAATTTTATGCATTTAAAATTAGTTTTTATAACTTCTATCTATAATTCCTCCACCTAGACAAAAACCTTTTTCATCATATAAAACAACAAACTGTCCCGGAGTAATTGCCCTTTGCTCCTCATAAAAATCTACCTGTATGTTTTTATTATCTATAATTTTAACATAAACCTTTTGATCCTGTTGTCTATATCGAAATTTTGCAAAGCAATCAAATTCCTCTTCTTTAGGAATCATAGGAATCCAATTCATTTGAGAGGCAAATAATCCATTACTAAAAAGTAATGAGTCTTCTCCTTGAGATACATATAGGATGTTTTTTTCTAAATCTTTTTTTATGACAAACCATCTTTCTCCAGTACCTCCTTTCTTACCGCCAATATTTAAACCTCTTCTTTGACCTAGAGTATAGTACATTAATCCATCATGTTGTCCTATTATATTCCCTTTTAAATCTAAAATTTTCCCAGGCTGTGCAGGTAAAAACTCTTTTAAAAATTTTTTAAAATTTCTTTCACCAATAAAACAAATTCCAGTACTATCTTTTTTTTCTGCTGTTGACAATTCTAATTCTTTAGCTATTTTTCTGACTGTTGGTTTATCTATATTTTCCAAAGGAAAAATCACACTAGATAATTGTTGTTGATTAAGCTGATTTAAAAAATATGATTGATCCTTATTTAAATCACTAGCTTTTGCTAAATAAAAATTCCCTTCCTTCTCAATTTTCTTTGCATAATGACCTGTCGCAATCATGTCTGCACCAAGTTTTTTTGCCTGTTCTAAAAAAGGACCAAATTTAATTTCTCTATTACACAATACATCAGGATTTGGCGTTCTACCCTTTTTATATTCCTCCAAAAAATACTTAAAAACTCTATCATAATATTCTTTTGCATAATTAACAGAAAAGTAAGGAATACCTATTTTATTGCAAACTCTTTTAACATCTTCAAAATCTTCCTCTGCAGTACATGTTCCATCTCTCTCTTCCCAATTAACCATAAAAAGCCCAATCACATCATGCCCTTGTTTTTTTAGCAAGTATGCAGCAACCGATGAATCTACACCACCACTAATTCCTACTACTATTCTCATTTTTCCCCCAAAATAAAAGATATTATATTAGTTATTTTCTTTATTGATTGTTAAATCATTATTTTTTGAATTTTCTATATCATAATCAATATCTATAGCTACAGGAACTTTAAATTTTTTAGTAATAATTTGAAGTAAATCCCAAAACCACATAAGCAACACTAAACCACAAATTGTTGAAACTGTTCCTACCAATTCTTCACCGCCCCATTGCAAAAGCTCATTATTAAAAATTACCATTAATACTAACAATATAAAATCAACTAACAAAATTGAACCTTTTAAGTATCTACCAACATAAAAATTATGTGCCCCCATTGGACCTAAAAATATACATAGAAAAAGTAATTTTATAAAACTTACATCATTAGGTAATGATGGTGTATTTATAATAAAATCTCTGTCACCCCTCAACTTTTTTCTTTTTGCATCTTTATTAGAAGCAATTTGAAGACGAGAAAAAACTAGTCCACAATCTGGGCATACTTCGATTTCTTTTAACATCTTTAATCCACATCTAGGACAAGTTTTATTATGTTCTTTTTCTTTTCCAAGTCTCATAAAAAAAGAATAACACTATCATGTCATTTTTGTCAAGGAAAAAGAATTTTAATTGACATTAATCTTTTCTTTTATTTTATTCAAATATAAATAACTTACCTTATCTTCTGGAACTATCTTTAAAATATATGAAAATATTTTAAAACTTTCTATAAACTTATCTTCATTATAAAACATTACTGCTTTTTCAAACAATCTTTTATTTTTTCTTAAAAGGTAAACAAACCTTCTTGAATAAAGAGAAATACACTCAAACAACATTTCTTCTTTTTCATTTATACTCAAGGAACCAATATATCTATAATCCATTTTATAGTTTAGTGGTAAATCATCAATTATATCTTTAGTAAATAACAATTTTAACGAAAATAGTTGAGATATTTTGTCAAATTTATTAAATTTATTCGTTGTATTAGAAATTATTGTGGGAATTTTTCTATCACCGTCATCAACAACTCCAAAAACCAAATCATCAGAGATAATCGAAATTCTTTCTTTTATTTTAAAATCCTTTTTCCATTGTTTATTATGAATCTCTAAAGCTCTAATTACAGAGTTTGCACATTTTAAAGCATTTTCACTTTTGGAAAAAACAGCTACAATACAATTACTCCAGTATTTATCTATAAAACCATTAAATCTACATATTAATGGAGAAATAACTTTTAAGTAAGAACTTAATATTTTATATTCTTCATTCAATGTAGTCATATCTTTCTTTAAATATTCTTCAAGTTTTATATGTAATAAAAAAGCCTTTTTAGTTACATTTCTACCCATCTCTAATTCTGAAATTAAATTTTTACCTAAAAATCTAAAAAATTGTTTTGATATAAATTTTTCCTCTTTTAAATTAAATTGTTTTAATGAATTATCCTTTTCTTTATAATTGTTGTTAATTTTATTTAAGCCATGTTCAATATTATTAAATTGTTTACCTCCACCTATAATAAGTTTTTCCTCTTTTAATTTTCCATCACCAAGTCGAGAAATAACTTTCTCAACCTTATTAATCGGCTTGCAAGCAAAAATAAAAGTAAAATACACAACAAGAATAAAAACAATCGATATCAAAACCGCCCATAAAACTGTATTATAAAAATTTTCTGTCGAAATATTTAAAAATGACTTAATCGTATTTGCAAAATCATTATCCATGAAATTTAATTGAGCCAACAAAAATATCAAAATTCCATAAATTGAAAATAATGGCATAATAAGAAAAAAAAGCATTTTATCAATTGTTAAAGAACTTAAAAATTTAAAATATAAAATAATTCCAATAACCACACTTATCGAAACTAAAACTAAAGCTATGATACTTTTTGTTCCAAACTCAAAAAATATTTTTCCTTCTAATATTTTTACTGATTGAAAAATGGATCCACCCAAAATAATTGATGGAATAAGAAATAAAATATATATAATTAATAATATCCTAGTTGATTTTTTCATATTTATATTTTCTGCAAGTTAACAACTGTTATTCACATTTTATAGTTTTTATAAAGTATTTTTTTTAAAATTTTTGACAAAATAATAATATATTTGGAGGTGCTATGGAAAATTGCGAAAATATTGAACTTGTTACTGAATACATTAATGCAGTATATCAAAATATTAAAACAGCTGTTCAATCTATTGAAGACATTATTGGAAAAGTAAAAGATGATGATTTTAAAAAAGAATTATCAACACAAGAAGATAAATACCTTACTTTAGAAAAAGAATGCGAACTTTTAGCAAAAGCAAAAAAAATAGATGGAATAAAAGATAATAATTGGTTTGAAAAAGCTAAACTATGGTCATCTATCAATATTTCCACACTATCAGATAAAACAAATAGACACATCGCAGAATTAATGCTATTAGGAACTTTTATGGGATATATAACGTGCATTAAGGATCAAGCCGATCATAAAAATGTTTGTAGTGAAATTGATGAAATTTTAAATAATTTAAAAGAATTAGAAAGAACAAATTTAGACAGACTTATAAAGTATCTTATTTAATTAGATCTTTTAATTTAGTATTTGGTGGATATTTTATTAATAATAATCTCAATGTATTTTCATCTAAATATTTAGTTTTATATTTAGGTGATATAATAGTAAAAATAGTATATTTGTTTATCTCAATATGATTTAACAATTGTGATAAAGATACATCATCATTTACAGATATTAAACAAGATTTTGAAAAATTTTTAACTTTTCTATTAACAAAGAAAATTGATTGATATTTTGTTTCCTTTTTACTATCTATTGTTCCAAGAAAAAGGAAAACCGCACATAAACAAAGGGTTGGATTAAAATTTGTAAAGCAAGAAATCAAAAACAATACAAATAATATAAAAGAAAATAAAAAATTAAAAACATAGGAAATTTTTACAGCTTTCCTTCTTTCAATTTTTTGTGACAATATTCCAATCAATATCCTACCACCATCTAATGGGTAACAAGGTAATAAATTAAATAAACCTAACATTAAAGATTGTTCAACAATAACATTAGTATAATTATATATTGCAGGAAAAATCCACCATATAGATATTATTACTAAACTTAAAAAAATATTTACAAAAGGACCAGCAACGGCAATACATACTTCATCTTTACTCTCAAAAGATTTTTCCTTATAATTTAAATTGACTCCATAAGGTGCAATGTAAAAAGAATTTAATCTATATCCGCATTTTTTTGCTACCCAATAGTGACCAAATTCATGTGACAACATAACTAATATAAAGAATAAAAAATTTACAAGTTGTTGGTTAAAAATAAACCATAAAAAGAAAAGAAAAAAAGTAGGATGAATAGGATTTTTATTGTTAATCTTTTTTAATAACCTATACATAATAAAACACCCAAAATTATTTCAGATATTATCAATGTAAAAAAAATTAAAAAGAACAATTTTTTCTTGTTTATTTTTACTTTATTTTCAACCAATCTATATCTTGTTCCATAACTTTTGATTTTTATCTTTTCCATAAGATAAATTATGATTAATATTTTAAATTCATGCTAAAAAAGAAGTCATTAATGACTTCTTTTATGCTGTAGTATTTGAAGAAACATCATCCCCTTCAACTTTAACAAAATCTTCTCCTTTTAAAAAATCAGGTAAATCTTCTTCAAATTCAAGATCATCTACATTTCTAAATAAAGTTTCTTCACTATTTTGTTCTTCTTCGCTTCTTAATGTTTTTATTCTCTCCAATAATTCTTCATAATCAGGTAAATCGCTTAAATCTTTAATATCAAATCTTTTTAAAAAGTTTTCAGTAGTACCAAAAAGTAAAGGTTTTCCGACCGCATCCTTCCTACCAACAACTTCTATCATATTTTGATCTATTAATATTTGAACAGCATAATCTGAATTCACCCTTCTTATATCTTCTATTTCTAATTTTGTAATTGGTTGCTTATATGCAATAATTGCTAAAGTTTCTAATGCCGCTCTTGTTAAAGATTTTTCTCTTATAGGATTTAAAACATCGGATATGTAAGATGCATAATCAGGATTAGAAGCCAATTGGATTTTGTTTTTATACTCAATCAAATGTATACCACTAACTCCTTGTAACTCTTCTTTTAGCTGAGAAATAGCTTTATTTAATTCCTTTTCTTCAACATCAAGTTTTTCTGCAATAAAAGATTTCTCTATTCCATCTCCAGCAACAAACAAAATAGAAAGTAATACTTCTTTTAAATTTAAAATTGTGTCAATACTACTCATTATTTACCTCGTTAGAAATTATAATAATTTGCTTAAATATACCAATTTGTTCAACCCTTACAGATTGTAATTTTAACAATTCAAGTAAAGCTAAAAAAACATTTATCATTTCACTTTTTGTCATATCTTGAACAAATAACTCTTCGAAAGGAAAACGCCTATGTTCCCTGGCATAACTACGAATAGAAAGAATTTTTTCTGCAACAGTAAATCTATCTTTAGCAATTTTTTTAGGTTCTTCCTTATCTTTTCCTCTTGCCTCTTGTTTTGCAAGTAAATTAGCAAAAGCATCGAGTAATTTATCCAAAACCATATCTTTGATAATAATTTTTACTTTCTCAGTTTCTTTCCCAGGAGCTCTATATAATTTATTTATATTTTCAATTTCCCTTAGCCTAGCTCCTGTTTGCTTAAATAATTCATATTCCCTTAACCTTTGTAACAATAATGCTTCACTATCTTCAATTTCTTCATCATCTTCGGTTTCAACAGGTAAAAGATTTCTTGACTTTATTTCAAGCAATGTGGCAGCAACTATTATAAATTCACTTGCTTTTTCCATGTCAATATTTTCTAAATCTTGCATATATTCTAAATATTGTTCTGTAATATCTTTCAATCTTACCGTCATAATATCTAACTTAGCATCTTTAACCAAATGCAACAACAAATCTAATGGGCCTTCAAAATTATCCAATTTAAATCGATATTTTTCGTCAACAAAAGAAAGTTGTTCTGTTTCAACTTTAGAATTTTCTAAACTATCATAATTTAAATCACTTTCTTTATTATTATCCGACATTTAAAGTCCTCCAAGTTGTAAATAATTTTAATATTATAACAAAAAATATCCTTTTTAATTATAGTGGAAATTTATAAAAAAATCAAGTAATTTATCTTATAGATTAACAAATAAAAAAGATGTACCAAGTACATCTTTTACCATTGACTAACTACTTTATCAAAACAATCTTTTAATGATAGTTTGTCAATATTTTCTTTCACTATCAACTCTATTTGTTTTATAACATTACCATTTTTTGAAATAATAGCACTTCCGACAATGTCTCCAGCTCTTGTTGGAGCATTGACTTTATCAGGTTTTTCGTAAGTAACCTCATAACCTAAATCATCTCCCTTTTTTGCAATAACAGAAAAACTTTCTTTACAATAAACATCTACAAAATCCTTTTTTCCTTTGTTTAATGAAACATTAAAGATAGGAATAGATGAGTCTAAGAGATTTTTACTTTCAAAATTTGCAAAACCATAATTAAAAAGTTTAGTACATTCATTAAACCTAGTTTGACTATTTTGCGCTCCTACAATTACTGAAATTAACCTCATGTCATTTCTTTTTGCTGTAGCGGCTAAACAACAACCTGCTTCATTTGTGGACCCTGTTTTACCTCCATCACACCCTTCGTAATATCTAATCAATCTATTTGTATTAACTAATTCTGTTTTTCGACCAGAAGGATGTACCAATTCATCCATCCAAATTTGACTATATTTGTGATAAAGCGCGTGCTCAGCGACTTCTTTTAAAACAATTGCACAATCTCTAGCACAAGAGTATTGTTCAGCAGCAGGTAAACCTGTACAATTCACATAGTTAGTGTTATTCATTCCTAAAGTTTTTGCTTTCTCATTCATTTTTTTTACAAAGGTTTCTTCACTGCCACTTATATGCTCTGCTAAAGCAACAGAAGCATCGTTAGCTGAAGCCATTACAACGCTTTTTAACAAATCTCCTGCACTATACTCTACATAAGGATCTATAAAAACCTGACTTCCCCCCATACCTGAAGCTTTTTCTGTAGTTTGTATCATAGTATCTTCTGAAAGATTACCATTATCAAATTCCTCAAGAGTCAATAAAATAGTCATCATTTTAACCATACTAGCAATGGGTAAATGCTTTAACTCATCTTTTGCAAAAAGAACTTCACCTGAAGAATAATCAAGCAAAATCGCGCTTTTACTATTTAATTCAATTTCATTAGTCGCAAAAGATGTTAAACATAAATTATAACAAAATGTAGTAGCTAGTATGCATAACATAATACTAATAGTAATAAATTTTTTCATATAAACTCCTTTTTTTATTTTAGTTTTATCAAAAGAAATAAATTTATACAAAAAAATATATTCATAAACTTAAATAACCAATATGACATCTGCACTAAATAAAACTAATAATAATGTTTCAATTATGCACAAGATAAAAAGAAATAAAAGAGAAAATAATAAAACCTTTAATCTTGGATATGTTGTATAACAACCTCCCCAACTCTTTAAATCCCTATTAATTTTTAACATCATTACGTAAAATAAAATTAAAGAACAAAGTATAAATAATTGACAAGGAAAAGCTATAATAACAGAAATAATTGCACCAGTAAAACCATAATTAATAATTATTAAACATATATTTAATCCTAATAAATAACTTCTATAAAAGATAAACAAAACCGCTATCGGAAGCAAGTACTTATTGAAAGAACATAAAAATAAAATTATCATTACAAAAATCATAGATAACAATCTAGAAAAGAATGATATAGTTAACTTGCCTGTCGCAATATCTACAATTCCCCAAGAATCATTATTAATAACATTCGAATTGGTTTTTATTGCAACAATTATTCCTGTCAAAAAAATAATAAAGGACAAGATACATATAATTAATAACAAAATTTTATTTATTTTAATTGTATCAAAAATAAAATTTTTTACATCTTTAAAGATGCGATTTTTGTTTTTATTTGTCATATTTCATTGTATGAAATCTTCATAAAAAAAAGAACTTTATATAAAAAAAATAAGTTAGTTGTTACATAACTTATTCTTTTTATTTTTTATACAATCCTGTTTAATACAACTCTATTAACTTCTCCGCAAAAGCCTTAATATGTTCATAGGTTAACCCACCTTGAAAATATGCAATATAAGGTTGTCTAATTGGACTATCACACGATAATTCTATAGATGCACCTCCAACAAATGTTCCCGCAGCCATAATAACCTTATTATTATACCCCGGCATATCCCATGGCATTGGAACAACATATCCATCAACAGGAGAAATCGTTTGAACAGTTTGTACAAACTTGATTAATTCTTCTTCTGTATTAAAAACTACAGATTTAATAATATCTTGTGCCTTTTCTTCATTTGCAGGAATGACCTTATAACCTTTATTCTCCATAATTTTACCTACAAGTAAGCAACCTTTAAGTGATTGTGCAACTACATGAGGTGCTAAAAAGAAACCTTGATAATAAAGCCTGTACCCCAACTCATATGATCCAAGTTCTAACTTTAATGATGGATTGGTATATCGCGTGGAGATTAAATCTATAGCTTTGTCTTTACCAACTATATAACCTCCTGTTGGTGCTAAACCACCGCCAGGATTTTTAATCAAAGACCCCATAATAACATCAGCTCCGACATCTGTAGGTTCTATGTCATCAACAAACTCTCCATAACAATTATCTACAACTATATAAGTATCTGGTGAAATTTCTTTAATTTTTTCAAATAACCCTTTCATTAAATATGGTGAAATTGCCTTACGAGTACTATATCCCCTAGAACGCTGCAAATAAACAACTTTTGGTTTGCTTTTAGCAACTTCTTCATAGATATCTTTATACCGAAAATCACTATTTTCATCTAAATCTATTTGCTTATATGTCACTCCAAGTTCTTCAAGAGAATTATTATTCTTACCAAATAAAGTTTCATGTATTGTATCATAGGGAAGACCTGTCACAGATAAAAGAATATCTCCTCTTCTTAACAAACCGTACAAAACTGTCGTAATTGCATGTGTTCCACAAAAAAGTAATGGTGATACTATTGCTTTTTCACTATTGAAAACTTTAGCATAAAGTTTTGCTAAATTATCTCTTCCAACATCATCATATCCATATCCCGTAGTTCCTTTAAAGCATTGATCTGATATTTTTAACTCAATAAAAGCATCTAAAACTTTTTTTTGATTTTTAAAAGCTATTTCATCAATTTCATCAAATTTATATTTTATTTCATCTTCAGTTTTTTTTAAAATATCTTTTACATTACCAACCATTTTGCTATCTCCTCTTTTATCTTTTTTATAGCTTCATTTGGATCTTCCATATCAACAAATTTAACATAAGGCATGCTTTTTAAAAATGTCAATTGCCTCTTCGCATAATTTCTTGAATGTTGTTTTATAAGATCAACCATTTGACTATAAGAAATTTCATTATTTAAAAAAGAAACAACTTCCTTATACCCTATAGCACGCATGGGTTGACAAAATTGATATTTTGAAAATAAAGTTTCAACTTCTTTTACAAGCCCATTTTCAATCATAAAATCGACACGTTTATTAATTCTATTATACAACTCACATCTATCTATATTTAAAGCAAAAACTTTATAGTCATATTTACCTCTATTTTTCAGTTGAAAATTTCCCTGTTCTGCAATTTCAAATGCTCTTATAACTCTAATTTTATTTCTTCCATCAATTTTGTTTGCAAAATCGGGATATAAATTTTGTAAATTCTTATAAACAAATTCAAGACCTTTTTCTTCAATTTCCTTTTCCAACCTATTTCTCAAATTAACATCTTTTCCAGCACCACCTAAATTGTAATTTTCAATTAAAGCTTTAACATATAAACCTGTTCCACCAACAATAATAGGTAATTTAGATTTTTTACTAATTTCAATAATCTTCTCTTCAGTATATTTAATAAAATCAAAAACCGAAAATTCTTGTTGTGGATTGATGATATCTATTCCATAATGAGTAATACTTTCCATTTCTTCCTTAGAAATTTTTGCAGAACCAATATCAAATCCTTTATAAACTTGTACCGAGTCAGCAGAAATTATCTCTCCATTAAAACATTTAGCAAGCTTAATAGAAGTAGCAGTTTTCCCAACTCCTGTAGGTCCTAAAATGAAAACAACTTTTGTTTTTTTATCATTTAAATTTTTATCTATACTATTTGTTTTATTAGATTGAATTTCCATTTTTATACAATCCTTTTAAACATTTTTTCAAATTCATGTTTAGTGATTACAAGAACAATTGGACGTCCATGAGGACATAACATCACGCCTTTCCTAACATTATCTATAAGGAAAGCACATTCTTCTTTTGAAATAATATCCCCCGCTTTAATGGCATGTTTACAAGCAGTTTGACACAATTTATCATGAATAAAATCACTATTTTTCTTATCCCAATTATTTCCCTCTTTTAAAACCTCATCAACAAACTTATCAAGTTCTATATATGATAAAATGTAAGGAACACTTTTTACAACATATTCATAACCATCTTTTTCAATTTCGAATCCAATTTCTCTAAGATTTTCAAGTAAATCATCTATTATTTGAGATTCTTTTGCACCCACTTTAAAAGAATATGGAGTTAAAAAATCTTGTTTAACAATATTTTTATTATCAACAACTCCTCTTAACTTATCATACAATAATCGTTCATGAGCGGCATGCTGGTCAATAAAATATACAGCATCTGAAAATTCAATAATAATATAAGTATTGAAGAGTGTACCAAAAATTTTCATTTCATCTTTTATTGATGCTTCTAGAAAAGATTTATTTGAATTTTTAATTTCATTTATAAATTTTTCATTAGACTGGTCGAAAAAAAATTTAGTTTCATCTTGTTTTAAGTCATATTTATCTTTTATTGAAATGTTTTTTAAAAGATCAACATCTTTGTCAAAATTCTTATCTTTCTGAGAATCTTTATTAATTTCAATCTCAAATTCTTTAGGGTTAATTATTTGTTCATTTTTATCAAAAAAATCTAGATTAAAACTTTTTCCTCCTAAAAATTTTTGACTATTACTTCTATTGTTGTTAGTTTCAATTTTTGAATCTCTTTGAAAAGAATTATTTACCTCATTTTCCAAAATCTCTTTAGTAGTATCATATACATTAAAATTTTGAATTTGGTCAACTGACAACAAAGCTTTTTCTATAGACCTTCTTATAATACTAAATATTTTGTTTGGATTATCAAACTTTACTTCTTTCTTTGAAGGATGAACATTCACATCTACGCAATCATATGGTAGTGTTATAGATAAAACATACACAGGAAATTTTCCTTTCATTAAAAATGATTCATAAACACCTTGCACAGCATTTGATATTAAAAAATTTTCAACATTCCTTCCATTGACAAAAAGCGTTTGATATGTCCTATTACTTTTTGAAATAGAAGGTTTCGTTATATAACCAAAAACATTAAATCCATTTTCATCATAATTAACTTCTATTAAATTATCATAAACTTCCTTCCCATATATAGTATATATTATGTCACGCATACTACATGAAGTTGTATTATATACTTGTTTACCATCAATATAATATTGAAAACTAACATTAGCATTTGACAACATAAATTTTTCAACCAAATGTGTAATTTCCGATTCTTCAGTTTTTGGTTTTCTTAAAAATTTTGCCCTAACAGGTGTATTAAAAAATATATTTGAACATGAAATTGTTGTTCCGTTACTTTTGGCAACTTCAACGACCTGATCAAAAATTCCACCATTCACTTTAATGGAATACCCTAATTGTGAATCACTTGTCTTTGATGATAATTTCACTTGACAAACTGATGCTATACTTGCAAGAGCTTCTCCCCTAAAACCTAAACTTTTTATATTATCTAAATCTTCAACATCTTTTATTTTACTTGTAGCGTGAGGTAAAAATGCGATAGTTAAATCATCTTTTTCTATACCGCATCCATCATCTGAAACAGTTATATTCTTAATTCCACCTTCTTCAATCTCTATTCTAATATTTTTTGCTCCAGCATCTAAACTGTTTTCAACAAGTTCTTTTACAATTGATGCTGGTCTTTCAACTACCTCTCCTGCTGATATTCTATTGAACACTTTGGCATCAAGAACATTAATTTTCATTTTATTCCTCCTTTGCTTTACTAACAAAATCATTTAATAAATCAAAAGCATGCATAGGTGAAATTCTATTCATATCTATATCTTTTAAACTAGATAAGATTGACATAGCTAATTTAGTATTTTCTTCTGCTCTTGGTTTATTTTCTTTAAAAATATCTAAATCCAATTTTTGATTTACTTTTTCTAAATTTTTTGAAATCTCTTTAGCTCTATTTAAAACATCGTTTGGAACACCTGCCAATCTTGCAACTTCAATTCCAAAACTCTTATTTGCACCACCCCTAACTATTTTTCTTAAAAACACAACATTATCATCTATTTCTTTTACAGAAATTTTATAATTCTTAACACCATTTAAAACTCCTTCTAACTCAGTCAATTCGTGATAATGTGTAGCAAACAAAGTTTTAGCTTTAAAATTATTGGCTAAATATTCTACCACTGCCCATGCAATACTTAATCCGTCAAAAGTTGACGTTCCTCTTCCAATCTCATCAAGCACAATTAAACTCTTATCTGTTGCATTTGCTAAAATTTGTGCAACTTCACTCATCTCAACCATGAAGGTACTCTGTCCAAAAGCTAAATCATCACTGGCACCTACCCTTGTAAATATTCTATCTGTAATTGGAATATATGCTTCTTTCGCTGGTACAAAGCTTCCTATATGAGACATTAAAGTTATAATTGCAACTTGTCTCATGTAAGTACTTTTTCCAGCCATATTAGGACCAGTTATTATCATAATTTTATTATCTTTTTCATCTAACAATGTATCATTTGTAACAAATTCTCCACTAGACATAAATTGTTCCACTACTGGATGTCTACCATCAACTATTTTTAACTGTTTGATATTATTATTTATAACTGGTTTTACATAATTATTTTTTACCGCAACCACTGACAAAGATAGTAAAGCATCTATTCTTGCCAAAGCGTTTGCAATTGTTTGAAAAGATTGAACATACTTAACTAAAACATTTTTAATTTGAGAAAATATTTCATTTTCTAATTGTAATGCTTTTTCTTCAGCACCTAATACTTTATCTTCTATTACTTTTAAATCCTCTGTTATATACCTTTCATTATTAGCTACAGTTTGTTTTCTCTGATACCTTATTGGAACTCTTTCAATTTGACTTTTATTAACCTCGATAAAATACCCAAAAACTTTGTTATATCCAATTTTTAAGTTTTTTATTCCTGTCTCCTCTATCTCTTTTTGCTGTAATTCATCTATCCATTTTTGTCCCAACCTTCTAGCATCTCTATATTCATCCAATTCATTATTAAAACCCCGTTTAATAAACCCACCATCTTTTAATAAAGTTGGTGCATCTTCATCTATTGCATTGTCTATTAAAGAAGTTATATCTGAAACATCTAATAAATCTTCATTACATTCTTTTAATAATATTGAATTCACATTCGTTAATTCATTTTTTATTTCAGGTATATGATTTAAAGAAAGTTTTAAAGATATTAAATCTTTTGGTGTTACATTTCCATAAGCAATTTTTCCAGAAAGACGTTCTATGTCAAAAATATTATTTAAGATTTCACCTAACCTATCTCTTAAAATGATTTTTTTAACAAATTCTTCAACCGCATCTAATCTTAAATTTATGTCTTTAGAATTTTGTAAAGGCTCATCTATCATTTTTCTTAAAAATCTAGCACCCATACTTGTTTTAGTTTTATCCAGTACCCACAATATTGACCCATATTTTTTTCTATCTCTATTTGTATCTACGATTTCTAAATTACGTCTAGTATTTAGGTCAATTGTCATATAATTATTATTACGTACTAATTTTATCTTGTTTATATTGGATAAAGATCTTTTTTGAGTTTCTAAAAGATATTCTAAAAGCCCACCTAAACTACAAATAATGGAAGGTTTACCTTTTATATCATAAACAGTTTCAAAATTACTGCCAAATTGTTTTTGCAAATTATCTATAGCCCTGGTTTTGGTAAAAGCCCATTCATAATAACTTTTTAATTTATTTGCATTACCTAATTTTATGATTGGTAAATTATTAAAAAATAATTCTGCTTCTTCGTTTCCTATAACCTCTGAAGGCATAATTCTTGCAATAATATCACTAACCTCCTGAGTGTAATTTTCGTTGATTTCAATTACCTCTAGTTCTCCAGTCGAAATATCTACATAACTTATACCTATTTTTTCATTATCTTTGTATAAACATAGTAGATAATTATTTCTTTGTCCTTCAAGCATCTCATCATCAATCAAAGTTCCTGGCGTAATTACTCTTACAACATCTCTATCTAACATTTTAATTCCCTTGCCGGGCTGATTTAATTGTTCGCAAATTGCAACTTTATATCCAGCTGATATCAACTTAGCAATATAATTTTGAACAGCATGATGGGGAACACCGCACATTGGAGCTTTTTCTTCTAACCCACAAAACTTACCTGTTAAAATTAAATCCAATTCTTTCGAAGCAGTAACAGCATCTTCAAAAAACATCTCATAAAAGTCACCCATTCTATACATTAAAATACAATCTTTATATTTCTCTTTAATAAGTAAATATTGTTTCATCGCAGGAGAAATTTCGTTTTTCATCTTTTATTATCCTCCTCTTGAATTCTTTTTTCTAATAGCAAAAGTTTGTTAACTCTTTCATGTTTTACATCTTCACTTATTTGCCCATCCATCTTACTAGCTGCAGTACCTTCTCTTGGCGAATACATGAAAGCAAAAATACTGTCAAACCTTACCTTCTCAACTAAAGAATACGTATCTTGAAATTCATTCTCTGTCTCTGAAGGAAAACCAACTATAAAGTCTGATGTAATACGACAATTAGGTATTTTTTCTCTGATTTTCTCTATAATGGATAAATATTTTTCCCTTGTATATTTTCTATTCATTAATTGTAAAATTCTATCATTTCCGCTTTGAGCAGGTAAATGAATATATTTTTCTATCTTATCTTCTTGAGCAATAATATCTATCACATCGTCTGTCAAATCTTTTGGATGTGAAGTCATAAACGATAAAACGAAATCTCCATCTAATTCACAAATATCTTTTAATAATTTTGAAAAAGTAACTGGAGGTTCTAAATCTTTTCCATACGAATTTACATTCTGCCCCAACAATGTTATTTTTTTATATTTTTTTTCTGCAATAATAGATTTTATTTCATTTAAAATATTCTCTTCTTTTCTAGATTTCTCTCTACCTTTTACATAAGGAACAATACAATATGTACAAAAATTGTTACATCCTTGCATAATATTTACCCAAGCATTGTCCCCGCTTGTTCTTTTATAAGGTAAAAACTCATCAATGTCACCTTCTTGTAATATTTCTAATTGCCTGCCATTTCTTACTTTTTTAATAAACTCACCCAATTGAGGTAAATTAAATGTTCCTAATACAATGTCAATAAAGGGAAACGTATCCATCAATTTTTTTGCTGTCTGTGCTTTTTGTGTCATACATCCGCAAACAGCTATAATCAAATTCTTATTTCTTTTTTTTAACTTTTTTAAATTTCCAACATTTCCAAGCAATCTATCTTCTGCCCCTTCTCTTATTGCACAGGTGTTAAACACTATTATATCTGCTTCTTCTCTTGTTTTTCCCTCTATATAACCTAAATCTTCTAAAATAGCTGCTATTTTTTCTGATTCATGTACATTCATTTGACAGCCATAAGTTACTATAAAATATTTCATCTTTAACTCCAATTAATTTCTTCTTGAATTAAATATAACCACATTAATTATACTATAATTACTTTAATTTTTCAAATATTTTACTAAAGCTACAAATATTTTATTAAACTTTAAACATAATAACAAATAATGAAAAAGTTTATTAAATGGTTTTTGATAATTATAACAATTTTTGTCTTAGCTATTCTTATAGGACTTGGCTTTTATATTTCATCTACATATTTAAAAGCAAAATCTTTACAAATAGATCAAGATATTTTAACATCACCTTCTCTTTCAGTAAAAATTTTTAATATTGAAAATCAACCAATAAAAGATAGTAATGAAATAAACAGGGAATATGCTAAAATTACATCTTTACAAGAAAACACAAAAAATGCTTTTATATCAATTGAGGATAAAAATTTTTACAATCACCACGGAGTAAATTATAAAAGAATTTTAAAGGCTATGATTAATAATATTAAAAGCGGAAAACTTAAAGAAGGAGCTTCTACAATTACACAACAATTAATCAAAAACACGCAACTTACTAGTGAAAAAACTTTCGAAAGAAAAATTAAAGAAATCGCACTGGCTCAAAAAATAGAAAAAATGTATACAAAAGATGAAATACTTGAAATGTACCTTAATGTGATTTATTTTGGAAACAATTGCTATGGTATTGAAAGTGCATCTAAATACTATTTTTCAAAACCTGCTAGTGAACTTACTATTGATGAATCTGCAGTTTTAGCTGGTATTATAAAATCTCCTGCAAAATATTCCCCTATTAAAAACCAAGAAAATTGTTTAAAAAGAAGGAATTTGGTTTTAAAAGAAATGTTAAATGATAATCATATTTCTTTTGAACAATATAATTCTTTTATTAATTCTAAATTAAATCTTAATCTTAATACTGAAAAAAATAACAAGTTAAATTCATACAGTCAATCAGCTTTAGATGAAGCAGAAAAAATTTTAGGAATACCTGCTAGACAAATTGCGTTAAATGGATACAAAATTTATACATATCAGGATAAGAAAAAACAACAATTTCTCGAAGAAGCTATTAATGAGCAAAATGTTGATTGCGATAGTGCTGGAATAATTATAGATAATGTTAAACATGGTGTATCCGCTTATATTGGAGATAGTATTTATAAAATTCTCGATGCTAAAAGACAACCCGGCTCCTGTATTAAACCAATTCTAGTATATGGTCCTGCTTTAAATGAAGATTTGATTTACCCTTGCACTCAAATTTTAGATGAAAAAACAACAATTTCTGATTATACTCCAAAAAATGTAGGTAATATATATCATGGTTATGTTAGCGCAAGAGAATCGCTTGCTAAATCCATAAATATTCCAGCTGTAAAAATTTTGTCTTATGTTGGTATAGAAAAAGCTAAAAAATATGGAGAATATATGGGAATTACTTTCGATGAGAATGATGATAGTTACACCTTAGCTTTAGGTGGTATGACATATGGAGTTAATATTTTACAATTATCTGGAGCATATTCTACATTTGCCAATAATGGACTATATTCACAACCTCAATTTATATCTTTTATTACAGATAAAAACGATAAATTAATTTACTATCACAAACCTCAAGAAAAAAGAGTTTTAAGAGAAGATTCGACATATTTATTAAATGATATGCTTAAATCATGTGTAGAATATGGAACTGCTAAAAAATTATCTGATTTAAATATTGAAATTGCATCTAAAACAGGAACTGTAGGTAAACCAAATTCTAACGAAAATTTAGATGCATGGAATATCTCGTACACTAAAAATCAAACATGTGGCATTTGGTTGGGAAATTTAGATAATAAACCAATAACTTATGCAGGAGGAAACCAACCTACAATGATAGTGAAAAACTACTTTAAAAAAGTTAGTGATGATTCAACCTTCTATAAACCTTCATGTATTACTGAAAAATATATAGACACATTAGAGTTAGAGGAAAATCATAGAATTTTTTTAACTAATAACTTGATTCCAGAAAGATATATTCAAAAAGAAATTTTTTCTTCTTTTAATCTACCTAAAGATATTTCCGAACATTTTAGCAAAATTGAAAAAACTTTATTACAAAATAAAGTTGAAAACAATAAAGCAATTATAAAATTTGATGCAAAAAATTATTTAACATATAATATATATGTCGATAATAAACTTTACAAAAGTATTACTAATAAAAGTGGTGAACAAACAATTTCTATTCCTTTAACTTCAACTAAAAAAGATGTTTCTTTTGAAAGTTTTTATACTTTGCAACCAGATTTATCAAATATTCAAAAAATTTCTTTTGTAAACACACAAAAATATACCGAAGATAAAAAATGGTTCATTTAAAAAAAAGACTTGTATGTAAGTCTTTTTTTATTAATCTTTAAATCATTTTTATTTTTTTATCATGTTCTTTTAAAATAAAAAAGAGAAATATATTCTCTTTTTTATTTTCATTAATCTTTTAAACCAGTTTTATCTCCTATTCCATAAACTTCTTTAACTTTGTTGAAAATCTCATTATATATCTCTTTATTCTGTTCTAAAAATGTTTTAACATTTTCTTTTCCTTGTCCAATTTTCTCATCATTATAAGAGAACCACGAACCAGATTTTTGAATTATATTTCTATCTAAAGCTAAATCAATCACACACCCAACTTGACTTACTCCTTGACCATATACTATATCAAATTCTGCTGTTTTAAATGGTGGAGCCAATTTATTTTTAACGACTTTAACAATAGTCCTATTTCCAATAATATTAACCCCATCCTTAATAGTATCTTTTTTCCTCACATCCAATCTTATTGATGAATAAAATTTTAAAGCCTTTCCACCTGTTGTAGTTTCTGGAGAACCAAACATAACTCCTACCTTTTCTCTTAATTGGTTTATAAAGATTACAGTAGTATTACTTTTATTTATTACTCCAGTTAATTTTCTAAGTGCTTGACTCATCATTCTAGCTTGAAGTCCAACATGATTATCGCCCATTTCTCCATCAATCTCCGCTTTAGGAGTTAATGCGGCAACAGAATCTACTACAACAATATCAACTGATCCAGATTTAACGAGCATTTCACAAATATTTAAAGCTTGTTCACCGTTATCTGGTTGTGAAATAAGCAAATCGTTTAATACAACACCTAATTTTTCTGCATAAATCGGATCCAAAGCATGCTCAGCATCGATAAAAGCAGCTGTTCCTCCTTTTTTTTGTGCCTCTGCAATTATATGAAGAGACACTGTTGTTTTACCAGAAGATTCAGGGCCATAAATTTCCACAACACGTCCTCTAGGAATTCCTCCTATTCCTAAAGCTATATCCAATGTTAAACAACCAGTTGGAATAACATCTATGGGCTCATTAACCCTATCTCCCAACTTCATTATTGCACCTTTACCATATTGTTTTTCAATCTGCAAAAGAGCTTGATCTAAAGCTTCTCTTTTGGCATCTTTTTTAACATCTTTTTTATCCATAAAAACCTCTTTCTACAAACTATATTGTAACAAACTTAACTTAAAAAGCAAAATCATTTTGACGCAATTTTTTAATCAAATGAAACATTACTGAATTTACAGCCATGCTTAAACTATCCTCTCTTTTAGCAATAAACGTAGAATTATAGATATGCACTTCATTTTTATCAGCTAAAGCAAATTTAAACTCTAAATAATTATCTTTAAATTCACCGCAACTTATAACAACTAGATTACTAGATGATTCTTTTAGATAATCTAGTGAAAAGTTAACTAACTGGTCATCATTTTGAAATTTATTGTCAACTTTTATAGAATTTATGTAATTTATTAACTTGTCATTATTCTCAAGCAAACTAGTCAATATCTTACCTTTAGTTATATTTTCAAATAATGATATTGTCATATTTTTTTGAATTAAAATGTTTGATATTATGTCGTTTAGTTCTAAATTATTTTCCGAATAAATATTGTTTGAAAACAATGATACTACTTCTAATTTTACATCATCTATTAAGTTTTCTTCTTTCTTTTGATATTTTATATAAACATTACACAATAAATCACGATAAAAAATTTTATACGATACATCATTAAATTTATTTTTAAGATTCTCTAATAATTCTACTATTCTTTCTTTCCCCAATCCAAACAAACCAAACTGTAAATATTCATAACTTAAATCTCTTGCAAAAACCTTCTCAAATATATTGAAATCAATTTCTAAAGGAACAAAAATAATTTGATTTTCACGTTTTTTAAAAATAACTACTTGATCATTTATTAAGATTTTTTCACCACTAAGATTTTTTATATTGTTAATGATTAAATTATCTAAATTAATATTATTACAAAAAATAATAAGGTTTTCATCCTTTTCTATATAGTTTTTGTTTAAGTCAAGTTTTTCAATAAGAAAATCACTTATATCAATAAAATTATAAGCACAAACTGCACTGAATTTATTAAAATCAAAACATACTTGACCATTTACAAAATCGTCAGAAAGTATAATAACCTTATATTCCATTTTAATCCTCTAGTTATTAAAATTTTTCATCATAATCTTCTTTTGTAATTAATAATTTTCTGCTCCTACCAATAACCTTAGAAACTAAACCAATATTTTCCAATTCTTCCATTATCTTTGAAGATTTATAAGAGCTAAAACCTATTTCTTTTTGTAATATAGACAAACTAACTTTATCAAATCTCAAAAATGCTTCGATCGCTAATCTTTGTTCATCACTCAACTCTATCTTATTTTTATCTTGATCTTGAATATCTTCTACTTGTACTTGTGTTTCATTATGTGTCGATTCTTCATCTTCAATATCTTCTAAATCTTCATCATTGTTCTTTATAAAATTATCATTTTTATCAGTTTTAAAAACTTTTCTATTTCTAATAAGATAACTAGCTCCTGAATAAATAGTTAAAATTGTAGCAGCAATTAAAATAATCATAAGAATAAAACCTATAATACCCGACATTTTAAGAGCTAATTCATTATCTATAATATCATAAATGTCTGTGATGAAAAAAGCATATAACATATACAAAGACACGGATATATATTGTATTGTTGCCTTTACCTTTCCACCCATATCAGCTGCAAGCACAATTCCTCTTGAAGCTGCAATTTGCCTTAATGCACTAACAATAAATTCTCTAGCTAAAATAATAATTATACAAACAACCCCAAGATAAGAAGGAAAAACAATTGGAGCACTTCCTTTTATAGGTGCAGCAATAATTAAAATTAAACCAGTCATTATAAGTACTTTATCCGCTATAGTATCAAAAAATTTACCTAAATCTGTTACTTGATTATATTTTCTTGCCAAGTAACCATCAATAAAATCCGTTAAACAAGCAATAATAAATACTATTGTTGCAACCAATCTAGCAAAAGGAATAAAATCTGCTAGATAAAAGAAAACAATAATTGGAATCAACAACAATCTTGATAATGTTATTTTATTTGGTGTATTCATATAATTTCTCCTTTAAAATCACTTCCATCAAAATCATAAACCTTAACTTTGATTATATCTCCACATTTAACAATATTATTATCCACAAATCTTACACCAAAGTCAACTGTTGGCGAAAGTTTTTGACTATGCCCACAATATTCTCCAGTAGTTTCATCAAAGTAATCAACCAATACATCAAATTCTTGCCCTAATAAAGATTTTGCTTTTTTTGAAACAATAGAATTTTGTAGTTTATTTATTTTATTTAATCTTAGTTTTTTAACAAATTTAGAAACATGTTTTTTCATAAAAAAACTAGATGTGTTTGGTTCTCTCGAATAAATAAAAAATCCAGCATAATCAAATTCTATTTCTTTGACAAAATTTATTAATTTTTTAAAATTCTTTTTAGTTTCTCCTGGATATCCTACTATAAAAGTAGTTCTCAATGCCATTTGTGGAAATTGATATTTTATCTTATTAACTAACTGTCTCGTCTCATTTTCATCGACCCTACGTCTCATACTTTTCAGAATATCATTATCAATATGTTGTAATGGCACATCAAGATAATTACACATCTTGGGATTATTCGAAATGTATTTTAATAAGTCTTCTGTTGTTTTTTCAGGATATAAATAATGTATCCTTATCCATTTTAAATCTTTTATTTTTGATAATTTATCACATAAATCAATAAGTTTGTTTTCTCCATATAAATCTTCACCATATCTTGTCGAATCTTGAGCAACTAAAATAATTTCCTTTACTCCCCTAGAAACTAAATTTTTTGCTTCATCTACTAAATCTTCTATTGGATAACTTCTGTACCTACCTCTTATTCTTGGTATTGTACAGTATGAACAAACATTATCACAACCATCTGATATTTTTAAATAAGCATAGCTGGGATAATTTGTAATAACTCTTTCATATTTTTTTATAGGCTTTGAATGATCTACACCATATAAATTTTCAATTATTTCACAAATTTTATCATTTTCTTTCAACCTTAAGTAAGAATCAACTGTTGGAAAGTTTTCTTTCATAGATGAATAATTACGCTCAGGAAAACACCCTGTTACTATAATTTTTTCTAATACACCATTTTCTTTTAATTTTTCAACTTCAATAATATTCATTATTGCTTCTTCTTGCGCTTCTTGTATAAATGCACATGTATTAACAATAACAATATCTGATGAATAGATGTCATCTGATATCGTAAATCCATACGCTTTCAACATTCCAAGCATTTTTTCTAAGTCTACTTTGTTTTTATCACAACCTAAACTTATTGCCGATATTACTTTTTTACATAATTCTTCTTTAGTCATAAATATCTCCAAAAATAGTATAAAATTCATCAATAGTAATATAAACAGATCTTTGTTTAGAACCCTCAGCACTTGAGATATAACCACGTTCTTCCATTTGGTCAATTATTCTTGCTGCACGAGGATATCCGATAGATAACTTTCTTTGAACCATTGTTGTTGATGCTACTCCATTATCTATACAAATCTTAAGAGCTTGTGGTAATAGAGGATCAACACCATCTTTATTTTCTCCTCCTCCATTTGTATTTTTATTTGGATTATTTATAGCATTTAAAGCTTCTTCATCAAAAATTTCTTCATTATTTGCTGTTATATAATTAACGATATCCTTTGTTTCTGGAGTATCAATAAAACACCCTTGCAATCTTATTGGTGCAGAATCTGTAGGTTTATAAAGCATATCTCCAAGTCCAAGTAATTTTTCAGCTCCTGTAGCCCCCATTATGACTTCACTATCAATTCTACCAGCAACCTTAAAAGCTATTCTAGCTGGTAAATTTGCCTTTAATGTTCCGGTAACAACATCAGTAGATGGTCTTTGAGTTGCTAAAATCAAATGAATTCCTGCTGCTCTTGCTTTTCCTGCTAAACGTCTGATCTTATCTTCTATTTCATTTTTAGCAACAGCCATAAAATCAGCAAATTCATCAAAAATGATAACAATATAAGGCATCTTTTTGACACGATTTTGTAAAACTTTATCAATTTTGTTATATTCATCGATATTTCTAACTCTTTCATCAGAAATTAATCTAAACCTTCGTTCCATCTCATCAACAGCCCATTGTAAAGCATTTACAGCTTTTGTTGGATCTGTAATAACTTTTGGAATTACCATATGAGGAAGCCCCTCATACATTGATAATTCTACTTGTTTAGGATCAATCATAATAAATTTCACTTCATCAGGTGAAGATTTGTACAACAATGAAACTATTATTGAATTCAAGCAAACACTTTTACCTGAACCTGTTGTACCAGCAACAAGTAAATGTGGCATTTTTTGTAAGTTACAAACTTTAACATTTCCTGTAATATCTTTTCCTAATGCAAAAGTTAATGGTGACGGACTTAAAGAAAATTCCTTGGATTGTAGTACATCTTTTATACTAACCTTTGCAACCTTGTTATTAGGTACTTCAATACCTACAATACTTCTTCCTGGAATTGGAGCTTCAATTCTTATCTCTCCCTTTGCAGATAAAGCATACGCTATATCTGCATCAAGAGAGAGAACTCTTTTTACAGAAATTCCTTCCGGCATTTCAATTTCATACCTAGTAACAGTAGGACCAATTACAACATTTTGAACTTTAGCTGGAACGCCAAAATTTTCAAGTGCGTTTTCTAAAGCAATTCTTTTCATAGGTATCTCTTCATTAAATAATGAAAGATCATCAGATTTTGTTGTAATAAGATCTAAGGAAGGTCTAGTGTATTTATATGGTTTAATTTTTTCTTCTTTTTTATCATCATCAAGTTGAACAAAACGTTTACGTCTATCAATTTCATCAGCTTGTCTATTTCTAGTAAATTCACTTTCACGATCAATTTGATTATCAATCTTATCACCTTGTCTATCTCTTAACATATTACGTGAATCATTTAAGTTATTATCACGTGCAAAAGGAACTCTTGACTGATTGTTTAAATCATCATTTGATGGTTTATCCACTTCATCAAAATCAATAAATTCTTTAAACGAATCTTCATCTTCTCTTTCAATTTTCTCTTGTTGAACAACTGAACGAATAATATCTTCTGCTTCATTTGTAATTTCTTCTGGATTGATTTCTGGCAGGTTTCCCCTCTTTAAGGTCTGATTTTGTGAAAAATCAAATTTTTCTTCATGAATATATGAGCTCGGTCTTATTTCTTCGTTGCTTTTTAATTCCTGTATATTTTTATTAATTTCTATTTGTGAAGCATTATTTATAGAATTAAAATTTTGGTTATTTGGATAATTTTCAGTAATATTATTTCGTCTTTGTTTTTGTCTTTGTTCTAAAAACTTATCTAAATCTACTTTAGGTGGTTGTAATAAATATTCTCTTATACTCATTCCTTCCGGAACCTTTCCTTTAGACTCCTCATCTTGTGGAAGTTTCATGTTAAATTTTTCTTCGTTGTAATTTGTTCTGTAATTACCGACAAGTCCTAATTTCTCACGTACAGAAAGTTCCTCTTTTTGTTGTTGCTCTTGGTTTCCTCCAAAAACAACATTTTTTTCTTCTTTATTAAATACTTCTCTATTTTTTAATGAATAATCATTTTTTACAAAAGGTTCTTTTACTTCTTTTTCCATTATTTGTAATCGTATCGGTTTTTGTTGTTGATTTGTCTTACGTAAAGAAATAACAGCTTCAATAAAAAAAGCTAAACATGTTAAAAAAGCAATAGATAAAATAACATAAGTAGCAGGTAATCCCATTAAAACAGCTAAACTACATGGAATAAATCCAATTATCATTCCACCCGCTGTAAGTTGCTTAGTATAATTTAACAACAGAAATTCTCCATAAGACATTCCATTTGGATTCCCAACAATAATTAACTGAATAATCGACAAAAATAAATATAAACTCAACAATAAAAATATTGCATATTTTTTAGGCATAACATATTTTCTATTATTTAATAATGCTAGAGAAATCAAAAATCCTAAAATACACAAAGGATAAACAAAAACACCTAAAATTCCTAAAAAGAAATATTGTAAAAAAGGTATTAGTTTTGTCGTAGAAAACAAAAATACAAAGGTAGATAAAGCTAATAATACCCAACCAGTGATCAATTTTAAATTTTTATTATTTTTCTTTTTTTGTCTATTCGAAACTTGAAATGTTGCCATATTGTTCCTTTTATTTTTATGTTTTAAAAACCACCACTTATATCATAGCATAAATAAAAAATATTCTCAAGTCGTGTTAAAAAGTTTTGAGAATATTTTTGTTAGTTTATTGAAAATTTTGTATTATGCAATAGTAGACCCAATATTATCAGAAACTTTTGTTAAATTAAAATTATTGCTTTTAAAATAATCAATAATTTTAGGTAAAGCTTCTACTGTAGCCTTAGTTGGATGCATCAATATTAAATCGCCGCCATGAGCATTTTTAATTGCTCTATTATAAATTAAATTCACATCTTGATCTCGCCAATCTATAGTATCCCTAGTCCACATAATAGTTTTGTATCCAAGTTGCGAGGCACAAGAAACTGTTGTTTTGTCATAAGCACCACTTGGAGGAGCAAACAAATTCATATCTACATTTAAAAGTTCTTTTATAATAGTGTGCGTTGTACTGATTTCATTTAAATTTCCCTCTTCATTTAATTTATCATGATCTTTATGATGATAACCATGATTAGCTAATTCATGGCCAGCATTATATATCTTTAGAAGATAATCTTCATTCAAAACAGCCCAAGTTCCACCAACAAAAAAAGTAGTTTTAACATTGTTGTCATCTAAAATTTTCAAAATATCATCTAAATACTCGCTTCCCCAATAAACATTAATCATTAAAGAAACATTGTTTGAATTTTTATCACCATTATAATAAACACCACTAACTACACTAGTAGGAATGGTATTTAGTCCAGCAATTACAGCAAAAGCCGCAACTATAGTCACGATAAGCAAAATTGATAAATTAATAGCCCATTTTCTAAATTTTAAAACTTTAAAATGAATTTTTCTCATATATCATAATATGACTACCATAAATAAAATATTCTCAAACAATAAAGAAAAAGAGAGGAGTTAGAAATTTAACTCCTCTCCTTTATTAATTAAACAATATATATATATATATCTTCTCTCTATGTTATTGTTAGCCTTGTTCTATTTTCTTCGGTCTTTTGACCTCAGAGTTTCCTCTGTCGACATCTTCTCTTTAAAAGGAGGTGATCCAGCGGCACCTTCTGATACCGCTACCTTGTTATGACTTAAC
>CALWTS010000004.1 GCA_944384535.1 uncultured Clostridia bacterium | reverse complement strand
TTTCAAATTCTGAAACATGGGGATATATTGGACTTGATTCAGATGATGATTCTAATACTGCAACATACTATACAACAACAATGGTTTCTGCAAGCAGTAGTGATTATGATTTAGATAAATATTATTTCAGAGGAAATAGTACAGGAACATATAAACTTCAATATAAAGTTTTCTTAATACGTTATAACAAAAACGAAGATATGTTTGCTGGAGAAAATATAACCGAAGAAAATCAAAGTTTAGTAGAAGCAGGAAAGTTATTTACAAATAATAAAGGACAACTTTGTTATAAAGCAAAAAGTGGAACGGTTTACTATGTATATTTAGAAGAAAACTTAGAAAATGGTGAGTATGAGTTAAATATTTATTCAAATATATTAGGGTTTGATGGTTCATCTCTAAAAGATGATAGTTTAACAGAGTACGAAAACTTAATTAATAATAAAAATGTAAAATTATTTGTTCGTGAAAGTGATATTCAGACAATTACAGTAAAAGATATAGTGATTACTGTTGATATAGATGATGATGCTTATGCAAAAACTCAATATCCTGAAGTTGGACAAAAATTAGACATTATTAAACCAAGTGTAGTCGTTTCCGGAGATGAAAAAGGAAACAAAATGAATGAAAAAGATTCATATGTACAAATATCAGTTACATCTGGAAGTACAACTCAAACATTAGCAACAATAAGTTTTGATGAATGGCAAGAGGCTGTTGATAACGACAATAATTTTGAAGTTTCAGGAAATAGTATTAAATTGTTGTTAAACAAAAACGGAAAATATACTATAAAATATTCGATTCAAGCACAAGATCGTCTAGGACAAAATGTTGGTGATGCAAAAACTCTCGAGTACACTATATTAAATGGTGATATAATTGCTCCGGAAATTAATTTAGACAATAATTTTGTGAAATCGGAATATGAATTTGGGGAAATTCTTATTCTTGATATAAATAAGATGAGTGTAACAGATAATGTTACAACTGATAAAAATAAATTGCTTAATACTATGTTAATTAAACTTACAAATGAAAATACTGGTGAAACTTGGATTTTAGATAATACAAGTGAAGTAGAAGGATTTTATTCATATGAACACAAATTTAAATCTGCAGGTGATTATATTTTGACTGTCACTGTTAAAGATGAAGCTGATAATAGTGCAGAAAGAACTATAATGATTAAGGTTAATGCAGATAATGAAAAGCCAAGTTTAGTTTTTGACGAAGATTTTATTAATAGTATATATTTTTTAGGTGATATTTTTGTTATAGATACTAATGGTTTAATGATTACTGACAATGTAACAACTGATAGAAAAATTTTTCTTTCATCATTAGAGGTGGAACTTGTAAATCAAACAACGGGGAATAAATGGATTTTAACAGGTTTGAATGATGACACTAATTATAAACATTTGTTAAACGAATGTGGAACATATTTGTTAACTATAAAAGTGAAAGATGAAGCCCAAAATGTCTCTATTGAGTATAAAGACTTTGAAGTGAAAAAATACAAAAATTATGTTATAGACTTTAATTTTTTAAATAATGAAATTACAAAAAATATGACAATAATGGTTAATGGTATTGCTTTTAAAGATGAGCCTATAAACATTGATGGTGGAATAGATGATATAAAAATTGAATTAAAGTTTAATGATGAAATCGATTTTCAATTATTAATGGATGAACTTATTAGGTATAATGCTAGTTTTTCAATTAATTATTTAAACGATTGTAAATATGAAATAACAATTGATACAATAAATTTAAATACTAATGAATTGTGTTTTACATTAAATAAATTGGATAATAATGGTCAAAAACCTGTAATTACTATTCTTATTGTGCTTATAAGTTTAATTGTTGTTTTTAATATAATTTTATTAATTCATTTTTGCATAAAAAGAAAAAGTGGATTGCAATATAAAATTCATTAATTTTAAGAAAAAGTAATTGTTTATAAATTTTCTTTAATAACTTTTATTAATATTCAAATAAAATTAAAATTTCAAAAAAAAGTCAAATTAAACATTTGACTTTTTTTGAATATAATTCATTAATTTTATCAATTTTTTATTCCAAAAATTCTGATCCACAATACTCGCATTTATTTCCATTGTCAATTTTTGTTAAATTAGCTCCACAATTTGGACATTTATTTTTTAATAATTTTTCATACTTGTTTTTTTCTTCTTTATTTTCTTTAAGTTCAACTCCATCAAATATATACCCTTGGAGAAAGTTTTTCTTTATGGCATTTGTGATATGTGTTTTTATTTGTTGTTCTGATAGTTGTAAATGTTGAGCAATTTCTGTTACATTTAATAGATGTTCGTTTGTTATGGTTTCAACAACTCTTTGCATTACTCTTGCGTTACCGTAAAAGACCCATATTATTGGTGTGCCATAAAAACCTATTACTGTGAAAATAATTCCAATGACTAAAACAAACCAAATTGATTTTATTGCTCCAAAAACGATCATCGGTATTCCCGTAATCAACATAAGAGAAATAATAACAGACCAAATTAAGATTGTTTTTGTATTTTTATTTATTTTTTTCATATCTATTCCTAATAAAATTATATTAATAAAAAATTGTTTTGTAAAGAAATATCTTAAAATTTATTTATGGTTTCACTTTAAATTCACATTCTTTGCCATATACTATATATATATTTATTTATATTCTAATATTGACATGAAATCATCTATAGTGTATAATATTGATGATTTGCAAAGGAAATTAATATGTTAGAAATAAAAAATTTGACGAAAAAATATAGAAATTCTGATTTTTACTCTGTGAAGAATTTAAATCTCGAAATTAAGGAAGGAGAAATTTTTGGATTTTTAGGTAAAAATGGTGCAGGAAAAAGTACAACAATAAAATGTATGACTGGTTTGTTACCATTTGATGAAGGAACTATTAAAGTTTGTGGCTATGATATAACAAAAAATCCAATTGAAGCAAAATTAAATATTGGTTATGTTCCAGACAATCACGCAGTATATGAGAACCTTACAGGTAAAGAATATGTTAATTATATGGGTAATATTTATAGGGTTGACAAAAAAACGCTAAAGGAAAGATTGGAAAATTTTTCTAAATTGTTTAGTATAAGTCATGCTATTGATAAACAAATTAGATCTTACTCTCATGGTATGAAACAAAAAATTTGTATTATTGCAGCTTTAATACATAATCCCAAATTTTGGGTGCTAGATGAACCTTTGATGGGATTAGATCCTCAAAGTATAGCAGAGATAAAAGGATATATGATTGAGCATAAAAACAAAGGGAATACAGTATTTTTTTCTTCTCATAACATTGATATGGTGGAAAAATTGTGTGATAGAGTTGGAATAATGAACCATGGACAACTTATGGAAGTTATTGATGTAAAAGAGTTTATTAAAAACTCAAAAGTAAGTCTTGAAGATTATTTTTTAAATCTAACAAAAGAGGATAAAGCAAAGGTCATTAAATATGATGAAAAACAATTAAAAAAAGAAAAAAAATTACAAAAAATTAAGATTAAAAGAGATAAAAAAGAAAACAAGGAGAAAAATTGAATCAATTTTTAACTTTAGTCAAACTTGAGTTTTTAAATGGGATGCAAAGAAATAAAGATGCGTCGCTTTTTTCTCGCATAAAAAAGTGGTTTTTGATTATTTTGGGATTGAGTGGAATTATAGCTTTGGTTTTATATGCTTTAAATAGTATTTTAAGTGTCTGTTTAGAAGGAAATTTAGAACAAGAATTTATAGTGTATTATGTTTTTATTGTTCAGATTGTTCAACTTTTTTTTGGTATTAGCATTACAACTAAAACTTTGTATTTTAAAACTGATAATAATATTCTTAAATTGCCTGTTAGTGGTAAAATGTTGTTTTTAGCAAAAATAACTTATCTTTTTATTTATGAATTTATATTTACAACTGTTTTAGCTCTCCCTGTTTTTATTATGTATGGTGTTCAAACTTTTCAAAGTATAGGATTTTATTTTATGCTTATACCAAATATTATTTTTTTACCATGTATCCCATTTTTATTTTCTCTTTTATTATCTGTCCCAGCGATGTATTTAGTTGCATATTTAAAAAATAAATTCATTGTAATGTTTTGCTTATATATAATTACTTTAGCTTTAGGGTTTACAATTTATATTTATGGATTAAAATTCATAATGAGTATTTTAGATAATGAAATTACTAATGTATTATCAGGTGAAACTATATTTAGTATGAAACAATTTGCTAATTATCTTATTTTTCCTTTACTTTTTAAAAATTGTCTTCTTATTTATAATTTTTTACCTAGTTTTTTTGTTAATATTGGTCTATTTTGTTTGCTCATTTTAATCATTTTCATTTTTGCAGATAAAATTTATCTTAAAATTATTTTATCTAACAATGAAAAAGATTTAAAAGCTTTCAAAAGTAAAAAAGATGTAAAAGATAGATCTGTAGAAAATGCACTATTTTTTAGAGAGTTTATTAATATTTTTCGTTCACCAAATTATTCTTTTCAATATTTAACAGTTGTTGTTACCACTCCTTTAATGGTATACTTTTCAAGTGAGATTGCATCAAGTATCGGAGTTTCTAAAATAGGTGAGGGTATTTTACCTGGTATAATTGTGTTGGTACTAATAATGTTTTTAAGTATGGGAACGTCTTTTGCTGCAACATCTATAACTAGAGAAGGTGATAATTTTTTTCATACAAAACTTATTCCTGTTAAATATTCAAAACAAGTATTAATAAAATTTTTAATTTATTTCTTTGTGTCTGTTCCTGCTGTTTTTATATCTACCTTTATTTTAGCTATTGCAAATTTTATTAATTACATTTCTGCCTTGCTTATTGCATTAAGTGTATCTTTTATAGTTATTGGTAATATTGCTTCATCAATATCACTTGATATAAAAAGACCACAATTTTATTTCTTAGAAGATGGAGAAGTGAATTCTACTAATAAGAATATAAATTCTAGTATAAGCTTTGGGTTTTTAATTGCTGTATTATTGGGAATTGGCTCAATTGTGATTTCTTTCTTTGTAAGTGTTCCATCAATGTATTTAGTTTTATTCGGTTTTGGTGTTCCTTACATGCTTATTGAATGTTTTGTTCTATTTTTTAGATTAGAAAAGAAATATAGGAGTATAGAATTATAATGAAAAAGTTACTTATATTTTTAATGGTTGCTTTACCTATTGCAATTATATTAGTTGTTAATTTCACCATTTCAGTAGTTATTGGTGATGCTTTTATTTCGGTTGATAGAATTATATTAAGTGAAACATCTGTAACTGCTAATGTTGATGATACCCTCCACATTGATTGCACAATTTATCCCGAAAATGCAACTAATAAACAAGTAATATGGACAAGTGACAATGAAGATGTTGCAACTGTTGATATAAATGGTAATGTTAAATTTGTTGGATTTGGTGAAGGACACATAATCGCGACATCTCAAGATGGAAATAAAAGAGCCAGTATGTATTATTATGTTACAGACAGTAAAGTGCATGATGTAATAATTACAAGCCCTAAATCTGAAATTGCTATTGGAGAAAATGTACAATTAATTGCTAATATATTTCCAAATGAAGCATTAGATAAATCAGTTACTTTTTACTCTGATAGGGAGGACATCATAAAGGTAAGCTTGAATGGTTTAGCTTATGGGTTGAAAGAAGGTTATGCAACTATAACTGCAGTAACTAAAGATGGAGGATATGAAGATTCAATAAATTTACATGTTTATAATCCTGTTACTTCAATTGATTTAGATGAAGAAAATGTTACAACTTCAAAATCTTATTATCATATAAACTATACAGTTTATCCTTTAGACGCTACATATTCTTCCGAGGTTCAATTTACTTTGGATAATCCTGATATTGCAACTGTAGATTCATTTGGAATTGTAACTTTCAATAAGGCAGGAACAGTCACAGTCACAGCTACTACAGAAGATGGAGGTTTTACCGATCAAGTAGTAATAACGTTTACAGATGGTTATGCAGTAGATTTAATTATAGAGAATATTTCATTAAATTTAAAAGTTGATGATGTTTACAAAATAAATTATCAAACAATTCCACAGGAGATTTACAATACTCAAGTTGAATTTACATCTCAAAATAGCGATGTTGCCAGAGTAGATTCGACAGGATTTATTTACGCTATGGGGGGAGGAGTTACGGTTGTTGAAGTTTTTGTTGATAAAACTCCAACACAAACAATTACAAAGCAAATATATGTTTATGTAGAAAAACCAGCTGAAGATATAAGTATTGAAAGTAATATTTTTACAGCAGAAAAAAGCATCTTACTTTCTCCGATATCTCTACCTAGTGATAGTACTAATACAACTTTTTTCTTTCATAGTCACAATAGTGATGTTGCTACAGTTTCAAATGATGGAGTTGTAAAATTTAACGTAGATTATTCCACAAATGTACAAATAGACATATATGCTAATGAAGATTTTAGTCAGGTTGTAAAGGTTATTACAGTAACTTATACTGCAGGTAGAGCAATAGATTATCAATTAATTAATGATAATTTTACAGTAAATTACAATGAAATAATTGAATTTGATATTAATTTTATTCCATCAAACACAGTTTTAAAAGATTATAAAATAACTATATTAGATGAAGAAAATCACAAAAATATTTTAGAAATTTTAGAAAACGGAACTGTTAGAGCTATAGGTGGTGGAAATTGCGTTGTTGAAATAAAATATCAGACTTTTGATGGTGAATTTTTAATTAAATATTGCGATATCACTGTTATTAGAGAAAGTGAAGATATAAATATTGAATTAGATTTAGAGACATATGAAGGACAATATATTACTGCACAGGAAACTGTAATGCTTAATGCAACAGTTTTACCACAAGATAGTACTGATAGAAATATTATATGGTCTTGTGAGGATAGTAATATTGGTATAGTTTTAAATAACTCTTTGTTTGTATTTAATTCTAGTGGTGTAGCAAGACTTGTTGCTCAAAATGGAAACATTAATAAGGTTATTGAAATAAGATATACTGCTTCAAAACCAATAAGTGCCACTGTTGTTGCAAAAAAAGATAATATTGAACAAGATATTCCTGATAAGATTAATGTAGGTGAAAAATTTGAAATTTTAATTAAATCTCTTATCCCATCTAATAGTAGCGATAGACAAATATTAATAAAATCTACAAATCACAACACTTTAAATGCTGGTGGTAAAGTAGTTTCTATAGAAGATAATGTTGTCTGTGGTGTTGCGGGTGGCAATGTAACAATTTTGATTTATGTTTCGAGTACAATAACTATAATTAAAGAAATTGAAGTCATACAAGATGTTTTATCTATATCTACAGAATTGGCAAATTTAACAACATCTGAAGATAAAATTAATCTTATTGCGACTGTTTTTCCTATAGATGCAACAAATAAACAAGTTGTTTTCTCTATGATAGAAGGAAATGCATACATTGAAAATAGTTGTTTATATTTTCTTTCAAATGGAAAAGTTTCTATTCGTGCAAGTTCAGTTTCTAATCCAGAAATTTTCGTTGATTTTATTGTTGAAAAAATAGAGAAAGATGCAATTATTATATCTCAAAGTGAAGATGAAATTGTTACATACATAGGTGAGATTTTTTATGTTGATTATTCTATTTTTACAAATAAAGAATTTACCAATGGTAAAATAGAAGTTATTTCTCAAAGTGCAAACAATGTTTTATATGCTGATGGAAACAATATAAAGATTTTATCTATTGGAAATGCAACAGTTAAAATATCAATTTTTGATAATAATAATGAAATATATTCCAAATCAATAAAATTTAAAGTTTATTCTAAGGTAGAAAGCATAACTTTAGCAAATGATCTTGATTATTACAATGGAGAATACATTACTGCACTATCAAAAATATCTTTAAATTTTGATTGTTTACCTAAGGAAGCTAACAACAAGGAAGTAAGTATTGTATTAAATTCAAATAGTGCTTACATTATTGGAAACGAACTTTATTTTTTGAAAGAAAGTTCTGTTACAATAGAAGTTTTCAGTATTGATGGCGGAGCTAAAGAAAAATTTACTATAAGATACACAGATGGAAAACCTTTACAAGTTGTTTTAAATTATGAAGATGAGATTGTTTTAAATGAAGGTGAAATTGTAAACATTTTAGTTTCGAAAATTATTCCTAAAGATGCAAATATTACGGGACTTATCATGGAAGTTTCTGGTGAAAATAATATTGTTAAAATATTAGGAAATCAAATAACTGCTTTGAAGGGTGGCGAAACAACATTATCTGTTGAAGTGTCTGATGATATCATTAAAATTATTAAAATTAAAGTTATAAAAAAGGTAACAGATATAATAATAGATGATGATATATTAACATCAAAAAATGTTTTTGAAATAAATGCACAAATTTTACCTTATGGTGCAACTTATCCAAATTTAATTTATTCTATCGAAAAAAATGATATTGCTTACTTAAGTGAAAATGTTGTTTATTTTAATAAGGAAGGTAGTGTTATAGTTACACTAGAAACCACAGATGGTTCAAATATTTCAAAAGTTATTACAATCACAAGTTCTTTTGGAAAACTTAGCGAAATAGTTTTAACAAATAATGAGTTATCGATAATTAAAAATAATAAAGAATTTATTTATGTAAATAAAGTTTATCCTTCGGATATTTCATCTTATACATTAGAGTATGAAATTATTTCACAAAATGCAATAGATGGTTCTAATGAAAGAGTTATTATGTTAGAAAACAACTTAGTGACAGCAATGTATGGAGGAAATGCTATTGTTCGTGTTTGGGGAATAGTAAATAATCAAAAGACTTGTTATGTGGATTGTATTGTTAATGTCGTTACTCATGTTGAAAGTTTTTCAATAGAATTTGATCACGAATTACAAACATATCAAAATAGCTTTATAACCGGACAAGAAGTTTTAAACTTTTCTTTAAAACTTAATCCTGTTGATGTTACTGAAAAAGATTATACATATACAATATCTGATGAAAAGATTGCTTACATTCAGGATAATCAAATTGTTTTCTTGAAACCAGGAACTGTTGTTATTACTTTTACTAGTGCAGATAAAAGCAATGGGGTAAAGAAAGTGTCATATAATTTTAATTATACAGGTACTTCTTTAATAGATGCTCAGGTAGATAAGACTGATTTTGAAAACAATGTAATGATATTAGAAAAAGGAACTAGTTTTAAATTTAAGTTTTCCTATTTACTTCCTCAAGATAACAATAATCTCGTTATTTCGACAGAAAATGTTCAAGAACAAAGAGTTGATATAAGCAAAAGTGTGATAGACTTGAATGGAGGTGTTTTCTATGCTAATGCAGGTGGAAGTTATACTTTTAATCTTAAAGTAAACAATTTGAATTTAGGTCAATTTACATTTATTGTTAAATCTTATGCCAATGAAATTATTTTAGAAGGTGATTTTGTTGAAATTAATGGGGTTAAAACTATTTATACTTCTTATTTAAGTTATTCAATTAATGCCTATGCTTATCCTTCTGATACATTCCAAACAGAATTAGTTTATTCTTCAAGTAACGAAAACATAGCACAAGTTAATAGCTATGGTTTAGTTACTTTCAGTAAATATGGTCTTGTCACTATTACGATATCCGTGAAAGATAATAAAAACATATTTCAAAAATTAAATATAGAATTTACAAACGAACTTCGTAGTATTTCGTTTGGCGAGATTTCAAATACTACATTTAATGTTGGCGATAATGTTGATTTTGTTATAATACCTAATCCATCTACGGCAACTGATTTTGACTATGATATTTTGCTAAGTGACAACAATATTGCTACACACATTTTACTTTCTACAGGAATAGATAGAATAATTGGTAATTACGCTGGTAGTGTAACAGTAACAGCTAAAGTTAAAAATAGCAATATTCAAACCTCAATTATCTTAACGTTTGTACCTAAGATTTCAAGTATTGAACTTGAACTTGATTCAGTGAATGATATTGTTGGTTTAGGAGGGTATAGATATTTTGGAAATAGTTTCTTGAAGTATAACGAAAGTACACAGCAATATGATATTGTTAATACTTATCAAATGAAAGTAAACATTAAACCTTCTAATGATTTAGCGAATTTGCTTGTATGGTCTTCTTCTAATGAGAATATTGCAACTGTTGATCAAAACGGTATTGTTACATTTGTTGGCAGTAGTGGTAAAGTTACAATTACAGTAAAAGCAAAATCAATTATGGAAGGACAACTTGTTGCATCAGATAGTTATACATTTAACCTTGTTCAAGGTATTAATATCTTTGGGACAGATGATGAAAATAGTATTGTTTTTTACAATCAAGAATTTAGTTTTGCTGTTAATTATTTATTAAGTTTGCAAGATACATCACAGATTTTTGGTATTGTTCTTCATGATGATATTTTGTTTGATCCAAACATTTCAAATCAAGTTACTTATAATATTTATGGTAATGGACATTCAATTTATTTTTATGATGTTACTAATTCAAAGAAATTAATAATAGAAAGAAACGGTATTGTTTTAGATAATGTTACCTTGAGGGGTAGTAATTTTGATTCAAATGGTAAATTATCCGATTTACGTAACAAAGGTGATATTGTTTCTATAATTAAATGTAATGAAGTTCTTCTTTATAATTGTATATTTGAAAATGCAAATAATTTAGTAAAGACAGAATCTTCGCAAGTAAATATCATGGGGTGTGTTTTTAGAAATTGTTATTCATCAGGAATATTTATCAGTAGACAAGAAAATTCAGAAAAAGTGTCAGAAGTATATGTAAAAGATTCAATTTTTGCAAATTCTTTACTTTGTGGAATTTTGTTTGATATAGATAAATCTTCTAAATTGGCAGGTTATGAAAATAAATTGACATTAGATGGCGATATAAGATTCTATAATTGGATTACTCTTGACGAACTTGAGCAAGGAGGAATAAATGATGTTGAGAATACTCTTGCACAATTTGGTCTTGGAGGTATTGCGAAAGATATTATCAAGCAATTTAGAGAGATTATGAAAAAATACGATGACTATAAATATACGTATAATGGACAAGATTACTACAATTTTTCTATAATACAATATGATGCAGAAATTTTAGGAAATCATTTTTTAAGTAATGGTATAATTTATAAAGGTGAAAATTTCAACTCTTCCAATGTTTATTCTAGTGTTAAAATTAATGGTTCTTTGACATTAGGTGGAGGATTAGCTAACGCAGATTTTATTTTGGATGTATGGATGATGCCAGGACAAAATGCATTCATTAAACCGGGGCAATCTCATGAAGAAGCTTTTAATAAAATTAGACAACCACAAAGAATTTAATTTAACAAAAATATAGTAAAAGGAGGGAATATGATAAATAAAAAACGTTTATTGACATTAATATTTTGTTGTTTATGTCTCATCTTTTTAATTCCTTCTTTTTTCTTTAATTACACCAACTTTGCAAATGCAGAGATAAATGTTTCTGGTAATAGATTAGTTTTAACAGGATTGGTAGGTAACACTCCGCAACATTATTTCACAATTAATAATGATAGTACTTTAACAAATATAGAAATATTTGATAATGATCAAACCCATTATTCTTTAAAGCAGGGTGATAATAAAAAAGGTATGCAATCTAGTGGGAGTGCAGAAATTCTACCTACAAGTGACATTACAACTTTAATTAATAAAGGACTTGTTTATTTTGAAGCTACTATGACAGTAACAACAAAAAAGTCTAATGAACAATCAAATATAGAATTAATCATAAACTATGATTCTGACAAACAAGTTTCTGTTTCTACTAATAATCAAAAAGGACAAACTTCTATTTTGTCGACAGGATTAGTGCAATTAAGTAAAGGAAGTAAAATTACTTATTATTTTCACACTTTGCAAGCAAATACGGACTCTTCCAAAAGCGATTTTATTATAGATATGCCATGTATAAAATTTTATACAGTAATTAATGATGTATTTCTAGATATGGATGAGAATATTACCACTAATGCTGGAGAATATATTAAAATAAATGCTTATAACGAAATTACTAATGTTAGTGGAGTAGAAGGAAATTTTATAAATTATTCTAAAGTTAACCATAAAATTAATTATAATTTTGTTTCTGGTGGTGAGTATGTTACTATTGTCGGTGATAAATTTTTTATAGATTCAAATACTCCAAATGGGACAAAGATTAAATTTAATGTTTATTCAAAAAAGACATCTTATAATAGTGAAGAATATGTTTATAGCAGTAATTATGTTACGATAAATGTTCAAACAGAAAAAGTTGCTTTAAATATTTTAACTGATTTTCAAAATGCTGGTACAATAAGTGGATCTGGTCTTTACAATCAAGGAGAAAGAGTAACACTAACCGCAACTGCTGGTTCTGGTTTTCAATTTATAGGTTGGCAGGTTAATGGAGAAATTGTTTCCACAAGAAATAGATATATCATAGAAGCAAATTTTAATGATGAAATTTATGCAAAATTTAAAAAATCTGTTAAAATTTCCGCAATATCTTCTGTCGATAAGATTTATGATGGAACAACTTATATTGATTCAAGTAGTTTGCTTATAACTATTGATGGTTTAGAACAAGGACACGAATTAAATATAGAGGGCATTATTTCTGGAGAATTTTCTACTAAAAATGTTGGTGTTAATCTTCCAATTTTGATAAAAACTGGTGAACAAGGAATTTCCTTATCAGGTGCAAATAGTGATATCTATATTCTTTCTAATTACTCATTACCTATAGCTTATGGTAACATTGTTCCAAGAAGTGTTATAGCAAATGCAGTAGATACATATAAACAATATAAATATTCCGATCCAGTAATTAATTATGAAGTAAAAAATTTAGTAGAGGGTGATAAACTTTCTGGTTATTTATCTAGAGAAAGTGGTGAAAATATAGGAAGTTATGAAATATTACTTGGAAGTTTAGGACAAAATGATTCAAATTATAGTGTTAATTTTATTAAAAATGATGCAAAATTTTATATTACACAAAGAGAAATTGATTTAATCAATGTAAGTGTGTCGGAAAAAATTTATGATAAAACACTTTCTGCTGAAATAAATGCTGATTTAACGAATATTGTTGAAGGAGAAGATGTTTCAATTAAAATTATTGGAGAATTTACAGATTATAATGTTGGGTATAACAAGGTAATCATTAAAGATGTTCTTTTGTTAGGTAATGATGCAGATAATTATATTTATACAGGTTATGATAAAGAAATTTATGGAATTATAAACGAAGCACCTATTAAAATAAAAGTACCCGAGATTAGTATAACGTATGGTGATGATTTTTCTTTCGATATCAATGATTGTGAAATTGTTGGATTAATTGATGGAGACACGTTAGGCGGAAAACTAGAAATGAATGGTAAAGATGTTAATATAGAAGGATACGATATTAACATAGGTACTGTAGAGTCGCCAAATTATAGAATAGAGACTTTTGAAAAGGGAAGATGCTATATTTTGCAAAAAAATATTGATGTTTTTGCAAATAATGTTCAAAAAATATATGGAGATAATGATCCTATTTTTACATTTAAAAATTCACCACTTGCTTATGATGATGTTTTAATAGGAAATTTAACTAGAGAAAGTGGTGAAGATTGTGGTTCTTATGATATTTTAGTTGGCGAAATTGAGGAGTTAAACCCTAATTATAAGATAAATTTTGTTTCTGCTAGTCTTATTATTATCAAAAGAGATATTATTGTAAATATAAGTTTCTTGGATAAGGTTTATGATGGTACAAATAATGTTCAGTATAATGTAAATTTTGAGAATAATATAAAAAATGATTACTTTGAGTGTGTATTATTTGCATATTTAAAAGAATTAAATTGCGGAGAGTCAGAGGTAAATATTAATAATATAAGTGTTATTGGAGATGAAGATAATTATAATTTCAATATTTCAATTTTAAATAACAAAATAACAATATCAAGATGTCAAATAAATGTTTTAATACAAAATAAGACAAAAGTTTATGGAGAACAAGATCCTTCTACACAATATTCTTTAATAGGAGTTATTAATAACGAAACAATCAATGGTGAAATTTTAAGAGAAGAAGGCGAAGAAAAAGGAATTTATTATTATAATGAAGGCACAATGACTAGTGAAAATAATCCTAATTATTATTTCGTTTTTTCAAATTCTTATTTAGAAATCCTCCCAAAACAAATAAATATAATTATAGAAGAACAAGAGAAAATATATGGAGATAATGATCCTGAATTTACAGTTAGGTTGGAAAATGAAGAAGATTTAGTTTTTGAAGATAAAGCAGAAGATGTTTTAACGGGAAAAATTTCTCGTCAAAGTGGTGAAAGTGCAGGAATTTATAAATTTGATATTAGTGATTTATCTTCTAATAAAAACTATAATCTTAATTTGAGCGATAATTGTTACTTTATAATTCTAAGAAGAAATATAGATGTTATTATAGATGATGCTAGCAAAGTTTATGGTGAAGATGATCCAGTTTATTCATATACTGTCAATAATTTAATTCAAGGAGATGAATTTTATATCAGCATTGCAAGAGATTATGGTGAAGATGTTGGAACATATAAACTTTACAATAAGACTTTAAGTGATGATAGATATATTATCGATAATGTTATATTTGGAAATTTAACTATAACACCAAGAGATATTTCGTTGAAGGCAGAACAAAAAATAAAAATATATGGAGATAAAGACCCTAGTCTTTCTGTTGTAGTAACAGAAGGGAGGCTTGTTGATGATTTATCTCAAATTTCGGTTGGAAATTTAACGAGAACAAGCGGTGAAAGTGTAGGAATATATGAAATTAATTTAGGGACATTTTCTTTAGGTAAAAATTATAATATAACCTTTGAAGGTGGTCAATTTATCATAACCAAAGCAGATATAACTATCAGTGCGAATTTTTCTTCAAAACAATATGGTGATAAAGATCCTACATTTACATATCAAATAGTAAAAGGCTCATTAAAATATAATGATAGTTTTTTTGGTATGTTAGAAAGAGAACAAGGAGAAGAAATTGGCAAATATGAAATTTCATTAGGAACCTTGATTATTAATGAAAACTATAATTTAAGTTTTTTATCAAATACATTTGAAATTGTTAAAAGAAATATTGAAATTATACCTACGAGTTTAAGTCAAATTTACGGTGAAGAAAGTGACGAGATAATATATAATATTGTAGGTTCTATTGTAAATGATGATGAAAAAGATTTTACTGGAAGCGTATATAGAGACAAAGGAACAAGTGAAATTGAATCAGTTGGTAAATATAAAATTTATTGTTCATTATATCACGAAAATTATAATGTAATTTTTGGCGAATACTATTTTGAAATTTTACCAAGACAAATAACTATAATTGCTGATGATAAAGTTATGAATTATGGAGATGAAATTGAACCTGAACTTACTTATACTATAGAGGGAGATATTCTTAAAGAGGATAAAGACAAACTTAATGGTGAAATTTATAGAAATCCAGGAAATAATGCTGGAGAATATTTAATTCAAAGTAGTCTAAATTTGGGTAAAAATTATAATATTAATTTTATAAGAGGTGTTTTTACAATAAAACCATTAGATTTGGTTATTAATTGTAATAACTATGAAAAAGTTTATGGTCAAATTGATCCTAAATTTACATATGAGATTATTGAGGGACAGTTAATTAACAATGATTCTTTAAACGGCAATGTTACAAGAGAACAAGGAGAAGATGTGGGATTATATAAATTAACATCAACATTAAGAAATGTTAATTATAATATAAAACTTGTTGATTCTTATTTAACAATAACTCCAAAACAAGTTTATCTCACAACAAGTATATATGATAAAACATATGATGGAACAAACATTGCATATATCAAAAATCCTTATGTGACAGGTATAATAGATAATAATATTTCTATTGAATACGATAGAGAAAACAGTGCTAGATTTGAAACATCTCAAGTTGGTAATAATATTAAGGTATATATATATGACATTTCTTTATCTGGTGATAAAGCAAAAAATTATGAATTAATTTTACCTAAAGAATTATATGCTAATATTGCAAAGAGGGAATTATCAAAAAGTGAAGTTACATTATCTAGTCCTGAACAGGCTGTTCTTTATGATGGTTATGAATTAAATTTTGATAGTAAGGAAATTGATAACGGCGATTTAAAAATAAAATCTCATAAGTCTTTAATAGTTTATGATGTTCATTTAGTCAAAGATAGTCAAGACATTTCTTTGGATACAACAATAACTATTTCAATTAATTTAGATGAAGATATGTATAGTTATAACAATATTTATGTTTATCAGCAGGATAATAAAGGTGATTATAAATTGGTATCTAGTTATAAAGAAGATGGTAAATTAATTATTGTTACAGATAAGTTAGGAGAATTTGTTATAGTTACTGATAATGAAGACTGGATTGATATAGGTATGTTTATAAGTATCAGTATGCTAATTATATTATTAGCATTTGCTATCGCAAGATTAATTATAAAAAACAAAAAGAATAAAAAAATCCACTGATCGTGGATTTTTTTATTCTTTTCCAGTTTCTATATCTTCTTTTTTTTCGGTAAATTCGTCATATATTGACAATAGAGTTTCTAGGTTAGAATTTTTTACAATATTTACCATTTCGAAATAAGATTCTTGACCTGCTGGTAATTCAGGGAGAGGATTATTTACTAATTGATCATAAAAAGTTTGCAATGGATCTAATTCATAATTATCTATATATTTTGCTAAACAACTATACAATAAAACTTCAATTTCATCTGATGATTTAACGTATATTGGTATATTATATTGTAATTCTCCAATTTGATTATATGAATAATAATATTCGCCAATCGCACCATTTACACCTAAAGCATTTAAAATTTTGGTTTGTATATTTTGTTCTTGGGATTCAACTGGTAATTGACTTTCATTTGAAGATAATATTTGACAAGAATCTAAAGCACATTCCTTACAAAGATAAACTATAAAATCACTTAATGTGTTTTTGTCTATTGAATTTTCATCGAAATCAAATTCTTTTCCTGTAAAATATGATAATTGATAAGTATTTTTATTATCAGAGAAAAGAAGTGTGATCATATATTTATCATATAAATTTTCTGGATTATTTTCATCAAGACCTATACAATCATTTGAAGGAAGTTGCGATATTAAATGTATATTTTTAATATCTTCAATTTTAACAGGAACTCTTTTATTTGCATCTTGTAATATTTTAATATTTAAATTTTCAATTAAATGTAAAATTTCTTCATCAGTAATTGGATCGACAATAATCTGTCCGGCATCATCTATAATAAGATCGTTATTATTATTTTCTATTATGTTTTCAGTAGAAAAATTTTCTTGTTTTCCCTGATTTTTGTTTTTGTAGTATGCCAATAGATTATTAATTAAGAAAGATAATGCAATTGCTAATACAATAGTTCCTATAACAATGAGAGCAATCTTGGGTTTTGTTAATTTGAATTTTTTATTTGATTTTAGAAGCGATTGTTGCATTCTATTTTTAAAAGTTGATGATTTCTTGTACTTGCTTTTATTTTTATCCTGTTTTTGAGTATCTTTTTTTGTCGAAACAAATTTAAATTTTTCTTTTGAAATAAAATCATTGCAAAAAGGATGCATTTTTGCTATTGGTTTTCTTTTTATTAAATTTCTACCGCTACTATTTTTTGACATGACTTATTTCCTTTTATTTTTTCAACACAACTATAATACTATGTTTAATGTAAATTGTCAATAATTGTTTTAATTATATAGTTATATAATAATTAATAAATTTAAAGTTACAATTGCTTTTTTGTAAAATTTTTGTTAATATTATTTCATGAAAATATGTGTTATGACTTTGGGGTGTAAAGTCAATAAATATGAAAGCGATTCATTAGTTTACGAGTTATTATTAAAGGGATATGAAGTTACCGATGTTTTAGAGGTAGCAGATATTTATGTTATTAATACTTGTGCTGTTACTGGAGAAGCTGAAAAAAAATCAAGACAAATGATTGCTCGATGCCGAAAATATAACAAAAATTCTAAAATAATTATTTGTGGATGTGCATCACAAAAGAATCAACAACAATTTAGAGAAAAAAACGTTGATTATATTACAGGTGTTGCTTATAAGATGAAAATTATTGATGTAATAGATGAACTTAAAAATTCTATAACTTTATGTGCAGAAAATGAAAAAATTTTCAATCTACCTGATGTTTATGAAAATAATATGATTGCCAAACAAACAAGAATAAGAGCTTATATAAAAATTCAAGATGGATGTAATAATTTTTGTTCATATTGTATTATTCCATATTTAAGGGGAAGAAGCAGATCAAGAGTTTTAAATGAAATAATTAACGAAGTTGAAAAACTTGATAAAGGAATACAAGAAATAGTAATTACAGGTATTAATGTTACAGACTATAAAATTGACAACAAACCGGGACTTGAGACTCTTCTTGAAAAGTTAGATAAATTTAATAAAAGAATTAGATTAAGTTCAATGGAAGAAAGCATAGTTGAAGAATCATTTATTAAAAAATTATCAACACTTAAAAATTTTTGTCCTCATTTTCATTTGTCATTACAAAGTGGAAGTTCGAGTGTTTTAAAAAGAATGAATCGTCATTACAATTCAGAGCAATTTAGTAATTCTATTAATTTAATTAGGAAATATTTTCCATTGGCAGGAATAACAACAGATGTGATTGTTGGATTTCCGGAGGAAAGTGATGAGGAATTTTTACAAACTCTTCATTTTGTAGAAAATGTTAAGTTTAGTCAACTTCATATTTTTCAATATTCATCTAGAGAAGGAACCATTGCATCAAAGATTTATAAAGATTTAGATCCAGTAGTAAAACAAAGAAGGTTTTTAGTTTTAGATGATTTAAATAAAAAATTAAAAAAAGAATTTATTTTAAAAAACAAAGAAGGTTGCGTTTTAATTGAAGAAAAAAATCAAGATTTTTTAGTTGGATATACAAAAAATTATATAAAATGTTATATAAAAGGTGATGATAATCTTATTGGGACAGTTGTAAATGTTTCAATTATAGAGCCATTCAAAGATGGTGCTTTAGCAAAAGTTAATATTTAATTTTAAAGTTTTTTGATTTACTTGACAATATTATCAAAGTTATGATATATTATTAAAGACTTTAAAAATTAGAAGGTGGTGAGAAGATTGACAACTGTTAAAGTAGGCGAAAACGAAACTCTTGAAAGCGCTCTTAAAAGATTTAAGAGAAAATGCCAAAAAGACGGTATCATTGGCGATATTAGAAAAAAAGAAGCTTATGATAAACCTAGTGTTGCTAAAAAAAAGAAAAGAGAAGCTGCTCGTAAAAGAGCAAGAAAAAGAGGTTAATCATCTCTACACTTGTGCTGCATAGCACTACAAATATATTAAAAGGAGAATTACAATGGCTAACATTATAGACCAAATTGAGAAAGAAAACATGAAAGAAACTCTTCCTGAATTTAATATTGGCGATACTGTTAAGGTTGGCGTTAAAATTAAGGAAGGTGACAAGTCTAGAATTCAGGTCTTTGAAGGTGTAGTTATTGCTCGTAAAAACGGAGGTATTAGAGAAACTTTCACTGTAAGAAAAATTTCTAATGGTGTTGGTGTTGAAAGAACTTTTCCTATTCATTCACCACTTGTTGTAAGTGTAGAAGTTGTAAGAAAAGCTAAACCTAGAAGAGCAAAATTATACTATGTAAGAAATCTTACTGGAAAGGCTGCAAAAATTAAATCTGCTGAAAATAAATAAAACATCAACTTTGATGTTTTATTTTTTATTATTTAAAACATTTGACACATATTAGAATTTTTTAATATTATTAAAAAATAAAAGGTAAGAATTATGGATAAAACAAATATGGTTTCAATGTGGCTAGATAATCACAAAAATACTAAAAGAGCAGAGTTTGATAAAAAACTAATTTCAACAAGATTTCCTATTTTAGGAATAAAAATTTCTGAAATTGAAAAGTTTGCAAGATTTTTAATTAAAAATCAAATAAAGGTACAGGATATACCTATAGAGTATCATGAAAGTATTTTGTTGGCAGGTATGATTTTAGCTTTTGATAAAGATAATTTAGATAAAAAAATAAAAGATTTGGAGTATTTGTTAAATTTTATAGATAATTGGGCCAGCTGTGATATAATTGTTGTTCGACTAAAAAATTTAGATGATAAGAAGGATTATTTTAAAAGTCTATTGAATAGTGATAATGATTTTTATCAAAGGGTTGGAATTGTTTGGCTTATGAAAAATGATTTAAAGTCTAATTTCAAAGATGTGGTTAATACACTTAACAATATTAAAACCGATTTTTACTATGTTAGAATGGCAATAAGTTGGTGCTATGCAGAAGCTTTTTTATATGATTTTGATTATATGTATAATTTTTTAAATTTTATTAAAGATAAGTTTATTTTGAAAATGACTTTACAAAAATTGTTACAATCATTTAGAATTTCACAAAAACAAAAAGAAATGTTAATAGAATATAAATTAAATTTTGTAAAAGGAAAGTAGTTTGTATGTTGTCAAAAGTATTAAGTTTAGGGTTGAAAGGAATTGATGGATATAAGGTTGATGTTGAAACTGATGTAAGTAATGGCTTACCACATTTTGAAGTTGTTGGGCTTGCTGATACAGCAATTAAAGAAGCTAAAGAAAGGGTGAGATCCGCTATTAAAAATAGTGCCTTAGAATATCCCACTAAAAGAATTACGATCAATTTAGCACCCGCAGATGTGAAAAAAGAGGGAGCGTTATATGATTTGGCAATGGCAGTATCAATTCTTTCTTGTAATAAAGAATCTAAAATAAAGAATGAAAAAAACTTTATATTTTTAGGAGAATTATCTTTTGATGGTAGTGTTAGAAAAGTTAAAGGAGTTTTACCTTTATTAATTTCTGCAAGACAACTGGGATATCGTAATTTTATAATTCCTTACGACAATCAAAGCGAAGCTAGATTTATAAGTGACATAAACGTTTATCCTGTAAAAAATTTAATAGAAACGATAAAATTTTTAAGTGGTGAAATTTTAATTAACCCAATCACTCATTGTATTTTTACTGAAGTTGTAAAAGAAAACAAAATTGATGGATTGGATTTTGCGAATGTTAAGGGTCAATCTGTTGCAAAAAGAGCATTAGAAATTGCTGCGGCTGGAGGACATAATCTTATTATGATAGGACCTCCTGGAAGTGGGAAAAGTATGCTGGCAAAATGTTTTCCTACAATTTTACCTGATTTAACGTTTGAGGAAGCATTAGAAGTTACTAAAATTCATTCTATTGCAGGAGAGTTGGATTTAAAAGATGGAATTATTTACAAAAGACCTTTTCGTAGTCCGCATCATACAGCAAGTACTATTTCTTTAACAGGTGGCGGGTTGTATTCGAAACCAGGAGAAATATCTTTAGCGGATAATGGTGTTTTATTTTTAGATGAATTTCCTGAATATGATAGACATACGATAGAAACATTACGTCAACCTCTTGAAGATGGACAAATAACTATAGCTAGGGCTAATTCTACAATAACATATCCTGCAAATTTTACGTTAATTGCAAGTATGAATCCTTGTCCTTGTGGTAATTATGGTTCAAAGGATAGAGAATGTAGATGTACAGCTGGTCAAATATCTAAATATCTTTCTAAATTATCAGGACCTATTATGGATAGAATTGATATTCATATAGAGGTTGATAATGTTACATATGAACAACTTAAGAGTGATGATAAAGAGGAAAGTTCAAAAAGTATAAAAGAGAGAGTTAATAAAGCTAGAAATATTCAAAATATAAGGTTTAGTAAAGATATTAATTTTTGTAATGCTAAAATGAATGTTGAACAAATAAAAAAATATTGTCAACTCGACCAACAAGGAGATGATTTGTTAAAAAATGCTTTTGAAAAATTAAAATTAAGTGCAAGAGCACATGATCGAATTTTAAGAGTCGCAAGAACAATTGCTGATTTAGATGGCAGTGAAAATATTTCTCCTGTTCATTTGGCAGAAGCTATTTCATATAGAAATTTAGATAGAAAATATTGGAATTAATAATATTTATACAATTTTGTTTTGAAAATATGAAAAAATAATTTAAAATCAATAATTAGATTTAATTTAAAAGGATTATAGATGACAGAATTTCAAAAATTTTTGATTTTTGTTTCTCAATTTGATTTAACTTATAATAAAATAAATCAAATTATTGAGAATTTAAACGGAGATGTTTCAATTAAGAGATTTTGTAAAACCAAATTTGATGAAGGTATTATTTCATCTGACATATTTGAATTTATGAAAAGTAAATCAAGTGACATAAATATTAAAAATTATTTACTTAATTTGGAAAATCAAGAGATTAAACTTGTTACACAAGATGATGATTTGTACCCAAAAAAACTAAAAAATTTACCTAATAATCCATTTTTTCTATTTTGTAAAGGAAATTTAGATTTATTTAATTCTCAATCTTTGTCTGTTGTTGGTACTAGAAAACCATCAAATTATGGAAGAATAGTAACCAAAAAATTAGTCGAAGCTGTTTCAAAAAAAAATATTACTATTATTAGTGGCTTGGCGTATGGCATTGATAGTATTGCACATAAAACTTGTTTAGAAAATGGAGGAAAAACTATTGCGGTTTTAGGTTCTGGGCTGAACGAGATATATCCTAATGAACATATGTCTTTAGCAAAAGAAATTGAAAATAAAGGATTGATTATAAGTGAATATATTCCTAATAAATTAGCAACCAGATACACTTTTCCGCAAAGAAATAGAATTATTGCAGGTTTGGGAGATGGAGTGCTAATTACCGAGGCTAATTTCAAAAGTGGAACAATTCACACAAAAGATTTTGCTTTAGAATATGGTAAAAATATTTATTCTGTTCCAGGCAATATTTATAACGAAACTTCTTTTCTTACTAATGATATTATAAAATCTGGTCAAGCTAGTTGTATAACTTGTGCAGAAGATATATTGAGAGACTATAACATTGAAGAAGAAAAGGTTAAAAATCAAATATTTTTTCAACTCTCTTTAGATGAACAGAAAATTGTAAATTTATTAGAAGATGGAATGAAAGATCTTGATTTTTTAACAAAAAATTGTGATTTAAATATAAATATATTCAATAGTTGTTTGACAACTTTAGAAATTCGTGGAATAATATGTAAGTTGCCAGGTGGTTATATTGTTTTAAATAATTAATGGAGGATAGATGAAATTAGTCATTATTGAATCTCCTTTTAAAAGGGAGGCACTTAAAAAATATCTAGGTAGTGGGTTTGAGGTTTTTGCGACTAAAGGACACATTAGAGATTTGCCACAAAAAACATTTGGAATTGATTTGAAAAATAATTTTGAACCTAAGTATGAAAATGTACCTGATAAAAAAGATTTAATAAACGATTTAAGAAAAAAGGCATCAGAAGCGGAAGATGTTTTTATTGCAACAGACCCTGATAGAGAAGGAGAGGCTATAAGTTGGCATGTTGCAAATATTTTAGGATATAATCCTGAAAAACCATGTCGTATTGAATTTAATGAAATTTCTAAAAAGGCTGTTTCAAAAGCACTTGAAAATCCAAGAAAAATAGATTTAAAACTTGTTAATGCACAACAGGCACGAAGGGTGTTAGATAGAATTGTAGGATACAAACTTTCACCTATACTTTGTAAAAAAATTGCTCCAAAATTATCTGCTGGGCGTGTTCAGTCTGTTGCTTTGAAATTGGTAGTTGATAGAGAAAAAGAAATTGAAAATTTTATTCCTGAAGAATATTGGAGTGTAAATGCTTTATTAAAAAAAGATAAATATGAAATTAAAGCAGGCTTAGTTACATATAAAAAGAAAAAATTTGTTCCTAAAAATAAAGAAGAGGTAGATACACTTTTAGAAAGAATAAAGAATAAAGATTTTGTTGTTTCAGAAATTAAAAAAAGCAAAACAAAATCTCATGCTCCAGCACCATTTACAACAAGTACTATGCAACAAGATGCTTTAAATAAGCTTGGTATGAGTTTGGCAAGGACTACATCATCTGCTCAACAATTATATGAAGGAGTTGAAGTTAAAGGTGAGGGAAAAATTGCTTTAATTACATACATTAGAACAGATTCTGTAAGAGTTTCTACTGATGCACAAAACGCTTGTTTGGAATTTATAAAAAACAAATATGGAGCTGATTTTGTTCCAGAAAAACCTAATGTTTATCATACAAAAGAAAATGCACAAGATGCACATGAAGCTATTAGACCTATCACAATGGATATAACACCTGATATGGTTAAAGAAACTTTATCTTCTGATAATTACAAATTGTATAAACTTATTTATGAGAGATTTCTTGCAAGTCAGATGACAGAAGCTGAATATTCTAGTGTTTCTGTTACATTCGATTGTGAAGATTATGGGTTTAAAGTGAATGGAAGAACAATGGAATTTCCAGGTTATACTTCAGTCTATAAAGAATATGTTGAAGAAGAAAACAAAGATGGTCTTGCAGGAAAACTTCCTAAACTTGAAAAAGGAGAGATTGTTTTATGTGAAAAAATATTAACTGAGCAAAAATTTACTAAACCACCTGCAAGATATACTGAAGCAAGCTTGGTAAAAGCAATGGAAGAAAAAGGAATTGGAAGACCTGCTACATATGCTGCAACAATAACAGTTCTTACTTCTAGAAGATATGCTATAAAGGAAGGAAAATATCTAGTACCCACTGAATTAGGTAGAAAGATAAATGAATATTTAGAACAGTTTTTTAGTAGTGTAATTAATGTTAAGTTTACTGCTTATATGGAAGGCAGGCTAGATGATATTGCAAATAAAGATGAAGACTGGCATGTCGTTGTTTCTAATTTTTGGAATGGATTTGAACACTTGATTGAAAGAGCTGATGCGAGTTCTTTAACAATGAAAGAACCTCCAAAAGAAACCGATATTAAGTGTGATAAGTGCGGTGGAAAGATGGTTATCCGTCAAGGACGCTTTGGAGAATTTTTGGCATGTTCTAATTTTCCTAAATGTAAGAATACAAAACCTTTAGATGGCAGTATTAAACACGTTGGAAAGTGTCCAGAGTGTGGAAGTGATATGGTTGAACGAAAAAGTAAAAAAGGGAAAATATTTTATTCGTGTTCAAAATTCCCAGATTGTAAATTTATGAGTTGGGATATTACAACAGGTGAAAAATGTCCAGAGTGTAAAAATCCTTTAATTATAAAAAATAAAACTATTAAATGTAGTAATAATGAATGTGATTATAAAAAAGAAAGTAATCAATAATAAAAAGGAGGATATTTTTTGGTATTCTCTTTTTTTTATGCTTAATATGACAATAAATTCTTTTATTTTGTTTATTTACGTTAAGTTTGTTTTGATTTATATTTAAAATATATTATAATTAAAATGGTTGCTTGTTGTTTTGAGACAAACAATATAAATTCAAAAGATTAGTTGTAGGGGATTAATGGGGTTTAACAGATCAATTGTTAATGTAATTGGTTGCGGTTTTGCAGGCATTGAATGTGCTTTGTTTTTGGCGGGACATGGAATAAAAGTCCATATTTTTGATTCAGATAATAACAAAAATCAGGATATATTAACTGATTATTGTGAATGTCAAAGAAAAAGAAAATTGAATGAAGAAATTTTAAAAAACGAGTTAAAATTTTTAGGAAGTCCTTTAATTAAATCTCAAGAAATTATTTTGAATAAAGGTTATAATAAAGATCAAATATGTCAATTACTATTAAAAATTGGTAAATATATGGTTAAAAATAATGAAAATATTTCATATTTTAAAGCTAATATTCACGAGATAAATCCTAATGAAATTACTATTATTGCAACAGGTTTAAATACTGATGAAAGTATGGTAAATTATCTTATGAACAATTTAGGATCTATGAGATGTTTTACAAACATGCCTATTTATCCAGTTTTTCAGAATATTAATGAGAATTTGTTATATTTAGGTAGTGAACAAGATTATTTGTATTTACCGTTAACCTTTGAAGATTATAATAATTTTGTTGATAAGATAAATAAATTAATTAATCAACAAGGTTATTACAGTAAAATAGAATTTATAGATAATACCTTAGAAGATTTGGCAAAAAAAGGAAAAGATTGTTTAAAAAACTATGCCATGAGACCTGTACTTTTGGATAATTTACAATGGAAACCTTATGCAGTAATAAAATTTAAAAAAGTTGATGCTGGATTAATGTTAGAAGGTGTTTGCTCTAATCTCCGTTTAATTGATCAATTAGAAATCTTTCATTCATTAAAAGAAATTAAAAGTGCTATAATGGTTAGGAAGGCAGAGATTAGAAAAGCATGTTTTTTAAATGGAAAATATGTTGTTAATAAATTTTGTCAAAGTTTATTTAACGAAAATCTATTTTTTGCTGGTTCTATTTTAGGAATTTCAGGATATATAGATTGTATTGCAAGTGGGTTATATGTGGGTATGAGTGTTAATAAATTTTTTAAAGATCAATTAATGGTTTCTTTACCTAAAGATACTTGCTTTGGACAATTTATTGAAAAGATTATATCATCTACATCTACAAAAGCACATCCCTTTATTAATGATTTTGATGTTATTAATAATCTTGAAGGTGATGATAAAGAATTAATTGAAAAGTTTTTTAATATATCGATAGAAAAACTTGCTAAGTTTAAGGAGGATTATATTTATGGAAAGCATGTTTAGAGGTACCACGATTTGTGGTGTAAAAAGAAATGGAAAAATTGCGATAGCAGGTGATGGACAAGTTACAATGTCAGAAAGTGTTGTTTTTAAATCAAACGCACATAAAGTGAGAAGAATTTATAATGATAAAGTTGTCATAGGTTTTGCAGGCTCTGTTGCAGATGCTTTTTCGCTTTGTGAAAGATTTGAGAACATGCTTAACAAATTTTCAGGAAATTTAATGAGAAGTGCAGTTGAGTTGGCTGGGACATGGAGAGAAGATAAAGCATCTAGACAATTAAATGCTATGATGATTGTTGCTGATAAAGATCAGTTATTGATTGTCAGCGGAACGGGAGAAGTTATAGAACCAGATGATGATGTATGTGCAATTGGTTCGGGTGGTAATTATGCTCTTGCTGCTGCTAAAGCATTAAAGCAAAACACAAAATTATCAGCTAAAGTTATAGCGCAAAAAGCTTTGCAAATTGCTGGCCAAATTTGCGTATTCACAAATGATCATATTACTGTTGAGGAGGTATAAAATATGAATTTAACACCTAGACAAATAGTTGAAGAATTGGATAAATATATTATAGGTCAAGCAAAAGCAAAGAGAGCTGTTGCGATTGCTTTAAGAAACAGATATCGTAGAAGTCAATTACCAAAAGATTTAAGGGAAGAAATAACACCTAAAAACATTATTATGAAAGGACCTACAGGTGTTGGTAAAACTGAAATAGCAAGAAGACTTGCAAAACTTGTAAAAGCTCCTTTCATAAAAATTGAAGCTACAAAATACACAGAAGTTGGTTATGTGGGACGAGATGTTGAAAGCATGATTAGGGATTTAGTTGAAGTTGCTGTTAGAATGGTTAAGGATGAAAAAACTCATGAAATTGAAGCAAAAGTTAAACCTGTTGTTGATAATAGATTAATTGATGCTATTTGCGATACTAGAAGAGCTTCAGATATACCTGTTGATAAAACTATTGTTGCAGATGAACTTAAAAACGGCAAACTAGAAAATGAACAAATTGATATTGTGGTAATTGATACACCAAAACCTATGCTTGCTGTTGGCGGACCAGAGATTAATATTGGTTCAATTTTTGATGGAATGCTTCCACAAAAACATAAAAAAAGAAGAATGTCAGTTGCAAGAGCAAGAGAAATTATTTTAAGTGAAGAATGTGATAAAGTTATTGATAAAGATAATGTTTATGCTGAAGCAATAAGAAGAACAGAAGAAGAAGGTATAATTTTTATTGATGAAATTGATAAAATAATTGGAAAAGCTGGAGGATCTAATAACCAAGATGTTTCTAGGGAGGGAGTACAGAGAGATATTCTTCCTATTGTAGAAGGAAGTACTGTTGCGACAAAGTATGGAAATGTTAAAACTGATTTTATTTTATTCATTGCCTCAGGTGCTTTTCATGTTTCAAATATAGAAGATATGATTCCAGAGTTGCAAGGTCGTTTTCCTATAAGAGTTGATTTAGATAATTTAACTAAAGAGGATTTTAAACGTATTTTATCAGAACCTAAAAATTCTGTTACTTTGCAATATTCAAGTATTTTAAAAGTAGACAACATTAATCTGAAATTTACAGAAGATGCTCTTGATGAAATTGCAGAAATGGCTGCTACAGAAAACGAAACAAGTGAAAATATTGGTGCAAGAAGATTGCATACCATTATGGAAAGTCTTTTAGAAGACATTTCCTTTAATGCATCTGGAGATCACCCAATGTTAGAAGTTAAAGTTGATAGAGCATATGTTCAAAATGCTTTTAAAGAATCTAAAAAGAAGTTTGATTTAAAGAAATATATTTTATAGTAACTAAGGATTTTTATGGATAAATCTAGAACAGAATTATTAATTGGAAGTGAAAATTTAAAAAAAATTGAAAGTAAACATGTGACAATTGTAGGAGTTGGTGGAGTCGGTGGATATGTTGCTTTAATGTTGGCACGTGCGGGAGTTAAAAGATTTAAGTTAATAGATTATGACAAAATTTCTTCTTCCAATATAAATAGACAGGTTGTTGCAACTACAAGTAGTATAGGATTAAATAAAGTTGATATAATGAAGGAAATAATATTGTCTATAAACGATGAAGCGGAAGTTGCTGTAATAAATGATAAGTTAAGCGAAAACAATGTAAGTAAATACATCAGTAATACAGATGTAGTCATAGATGCAATTGATTGCGTAGTAGATAAAGTTGCTTTAATAATTTATTGCAAAAAAAACAATCTAAACATAATTTCCGCAATGGGAGCGGGTAATAGATTCGATGTACCGAATTTTTATCTAACAGATATTTATAAAACTCATGATGATGGATTGGCAAAAGTTGTAAGAAAAAAATTGAGAGAGAACAATATTTTATCGCTAGATGTGGTTACGACAAATTCTAAACCGATAAATTGCGGTAAAGTTGTTGGAAGTATAAGTTATTATCCAGCAATGTGTGGGTGTACAATTAGTGCAGTAGTAATTAATAAAATTTTAAGGGAGGAATTATGAAAATAGTTAAAAAAAATGAATTTGATGATGAGATTAAAAAAGGAGTAGTATTGGTTGATTTTTTTGCAACGTGGTGTGGACCTTGTAGGATTATGGGAAGTATTTTAGAAGATATATCAAATGAATTGCAAGATAAAGCCAAGGTTTTTAAAGTTGATGTAGATGAATCCGAGGAAATTGCTAGGAAATTTGGTATAATGTCAATACCCACACTTATAATATTTAAAGATGGTGTTTTGCAAGAAAAACATGTTGGTATTTGGCAGTTTGAAGATTGTGTAAATAGTGTAAAAAAATATCTTTAAAAAAACTTTCCTTAGTCAATTTTTTTAAATTTATATAAAAAGAACTTCAATAATGTATAGTTTTTTAATTGTTTCAATTCACTAGTTTTAACTAGATTTGTAAATTAATTGTTAGTTTTTAAAGCTAACAAATTTAAAAATTTAGATATTCTATTGAGAAAACAATACTTTTAATGATGACATGAAAATATATATTTGCAATATTTATTTTTGGAGGAAATATGGTTTTATTTTTAACAAGTGATGTTGGAGCCTCAAAAAAAGAAAATGGAGTAAGAGTTGTCTCTAAATTAAATAATACAAATAAATTTATAGATGAATTGCAAAAATATTTAACAAAAGGTGATAACTTTTTGTTTGTGGCAAGCAATCCTGATACTTTTGAAATAAATGATTCGTATGGAACGATAACTTTTAACTCTTTTAATCTTTCTGGATTTAGTTTTAATAATTTACATATATTGGACTCTAGAAATCAATCCCAGGCTGAAAATCTAGTAAAAGAAGCAAGCATTGTGTTTTTAGCAGGTGGTGATACAATGAGAGAAATGCAATTTTTTAAAGAGATAAACTTAGCAAAATTATTAAAAAAATACTCTCCAATTATTATCGGACAAAGTGCTGGTGCAATAAATCTTGCTGAAGAAGTTTATTGTTCTCCTGAAGATGAAGAAGAAATTGATAATAAAAGATATTTTCCTGGTCTTGGATTAAGCAAAATAAATATTGAACCTCATTTTAAAAACTCACCACACTTTGCTAAAGCCAATATTTTAGAAAAAATACTTTTAGAAGATAGTAAGAAAAAACCTTTTATAGCAATAACTGACGGTAGTTATATTGTTGATAATGGAAAAGAACAAATGATTTTTGGAGAAGCTTATGTTTTTTCAAATGGAAATTATTATCAAATTTCAAAAAATGAAAAATGTTTAAAATTCAGTCTTGATATTTTGAGAAAACAACAAGACTTTGAAAAATAGATTATATAAAAGATAATGCTTAATTACATTATCTTTTTTTATTAATTTTTTAAATTTATAATCTTTATTATTTTTATATTCCTTTTCTTTTTTTTGCTGGTTTCATAATGGTTTAACTTTGAGAAAAGTTTTTTTAATAAACATTTTTTATGCTTTGTGATAACTTTTTCCAATATTTATATGGAATTTTTAAACAATTAAATTCATCCAAAGTTCTTGCATGGTAGTCTGAACCTCCAGTGATTAATTTTTTATGTGATTTTGCAAGTTTGATTAAATTTTTCATATTTTTACCAGAACAAGTATGTAAACATTCAATACCATCAAACATATAGAAAGTTTCATTTATTAAGTTCATATTTCCTTCATAAAGAGTTGGGTGTGCGATTACTGCGATACCATTGCTTTCATGTATAATTTTTACAGCTTTATCAACACTTGGAAAAACTTTTGAGACATCAACATAAAATTTTGAAGAAGGGGTGTTTAATCCTTTTCTAAAAAAGACACCTCTTTTTTCTATTGCTTCTTGTCCTAATGATTGTGTTATTTCCCTCTTAATTTTTTCGTTTTCAAGACCGGCATAATAAACCTTCCATGTTTCTGTATGATGAATATAAAATTTGTCACTAAAATGAGGTTTAAGACATTTAAAGTCTTTGTCAATTGATTTAAAAATTTTATATAATCCATTTGCTCTTGTTATATCAGCAAGTTCATTTTCTTTTTTGAAAATTTCTTTAGTTAGCTCATCAAATTTTTTCACATCAAATCCATAAGCTAAAACTTCTATTGGAAGACCATTATAACAAACAGTGAGTTCACAACCAGGAATAAATTTACCATTGAAATGATAATCATTATTAATAAAATCTTTTACTCCTTCTATAGTATCATGGTCAGAAATAGATAAAATTTTAACGCAATTTGTTTCTGCAAGAGTTAAAATTTCTTTAATATTCTTTTTGCCATCAGAATAAATCGAATGGTTATGTAAATCTATAAATTTTTTCATCTTTTGAATCCCCATGGAATTATAATATTAATATATTTAAAAGTCAAATGAATTAAAATATTTAAAAATTTTGTATTTTTTTTTAAAATTTTTCATTATTTTAATAAAATGTTTTTCTTTTTAAAAAAACAGTTGTTGACTTTAGCTATTTGTAGTGGTAAAATTATCATGTTAAAGGAGTTAATAATGGGAAGAAAAGTTTATCTTGATAATGCATCGACAACTTATGTTTCAAGTGAAGTTCTTGCAGAAATGTTACCATGCTTTAATGCTATTTATGGCAATAGTAATTCTCTTCATAGTTTTGGACGTGAAGCCAGTGCTATTGTTGATAGAGCAAGAGATAGAATTGCTCATGCTATTAATGCAGCAAAATCAAATGAAATTTATTTTACTTCTGGTGGTACAGAAGCTGATAATTGGGCAATAAAAGGTATTGCACATGCTTATTCTAATAAAGGAAAACATATTATTACAAGTCAAATTGAACATCATGCCATATTAGATGCTTGTAAACAATTAGAGGAAGAAGGTTATGAGGTTACATATCTTCCAGTTGATAAATTTGGTTTAGTAAATATTGTTGATTTAATTCATTCAATTAAAAAAGAAACAACATTGATTTCTATTATGACTGTTAATAATGAGGTTGGAACAATTCAAAATATTAAAGCTATTGCAAAAATTGCTCATGATTATGGTGTTATTTTTCATACTGATGCAGTTCAAGCTCTTGGAGCAGTTCATATTGATGTTCAAGACATGGAAATTGATGCTATGACATTATCCGCTCATAAAATTTATGGCCCTAAAGGTGCCGGTTGTTTATATCTTAAAAATGGAACAAGAATTGAAAATCTTATTGTTGGTGGAAGTCAAGAAAGGACTAAGAGAGGAGGAACTTTGAATGTTCCAGCTATTGCTGGGTTTGGAAAAGCTGTCGAAGTTGCTACGAGAGACTTAGTTATTAATCAACAAAAACTAAGAAGTATAAGGGATTATTTCTTAAGAAATGTAGAAGAAAAAATTGAGTTTGTACACTTAAATGGACATCCTCAACAAAAAATAAATGGAATAGTTAATCTTTCATTTGAAATGGTTGACAAGGAGTCTTTACTTATGCTTCTTGATATGGAAGGTATAGCTGTTTCTACAGGTTCCGCTTGTACATCAAACTCTATTGAACCATCTCATGTTTTAAAGGCGATGGGGGTTGAGGATGTTGTTGCAAATGGATCTATAAGATTTTCTTTCAATAAAAATGTTTCTAGAAGTGATATTGATTATGTAGTTGAAGTACTTGTTAATTCAGTTTCTAAATTAAGAGCAATTTCAGCATTAACTAAAGCAGGGAGGAAGTAATCATGTATAGTAGTTATATTTTAGAAAGATTTCAAAGACCAAGGTTTGCTGGTGGATTACGTGGAGCAAATGGGACTGGTAAAGCTGGTAGTGAAGAAGACGGAGATGTTATAAAAATTTACATATTAGTTGATGAAACAGGATTGATTACAAGTGCAAAATTTAAAGCTTATGGAGGTGTTTGCACAATTGTTGCTTGCGATATAGCATGTGACATGCTTATAGGAAAGACATTAGAAGATGCTTTAAGAATTAATAATATCGATATTTTGGAAAGAATGGGAGAAATTCCTGAATCTAAAGAATATACTTCTTTATTAGTAGAAGAGGCAATTAAAAATTCTGTTGAGGACTTTTATAAAAGAAAAGAAAGAGAAGAAAGAAAAAATCAAATCAATTAAAAAAAACGATGAAATATTTTCATCGTTTTTTTATTAAAATTTATAAAAAATTGACAAAAAGTTAAAAAATTTTTAATTTTTTGTTTTTTCTTTTAAAGACGTTATACCATTATTGATTTTTTCTTCAGCTTTATCCATAGCTTTTTTTGCTTTTTTTGATATCTTTTTCATGTTTTGTTTAATTTTATTTTCATTTTTTTCAATATTATCTAGGATTGCTTTTTCACCTTTGTTAAAATTTTTTTTCACATTTTGAGAATGTTTATATAATAACATTCCTGTAATCATTCCTGCCCCAAAACCAATAAGAGTTGTTAAATCTTTCATCTTTTCCTCCTTGTAAATATTATTTACAAAACAATAATTTTTATTCAATATATTTAAGTAACAAAAAAAGCAGATTTTAAACCTGCTTAATGATTTCAATGCTGAGCATCTTATATTGATAAAAATTCCATAACTGCCTTACACAAATCTAGCTCCACCAAAGCTTCCTCATGGCACACCAAAGTGTCCTCTTAATGATGCTGCCGTCAGGCCCTGACATGATTCAAAGATTTTGATTGCATAAGACCTTGATTTCATCACCAAATTTACATACACATATTTACAAAATTTAAATCGCTATAAGCATTCAACCCCACTATAGCGGATTGTGGGCTACAGAGCACCGCTAACTCTCCGTCTAGCTCAGCACAATGATTTTAGCATAATATTAATAAATTTGCAATTATTTTTTAATTTTAATCAACAAAAATTATAAAATTTATGATATATTTTATAGATTTTTGTAAAAAAATTTTTATTTATTTTTTATATTCTAATAAATATGGTATAATACTGAAAGGTGGTGATAAATGCAAAATAGAGAAATATTTCAAAATTCTAAAAGGTTTATAGATGCTTATAACAATATAGACTACGCTTTAAAAACTAGATATAATTTTAATAGAGCTACTGGTTTTTCTGAACTAATTAGAAAGGTTGTTAGCATGAACTATGTTGTAAGAAAATACGAAGATGATTTAATTGATTATGGAAGACTCAGAAATGCTATAATTCATAACAATAATGAAGATTTTGTTATTGCCGAGCCACACGATTCTGTAGTAGAGAACATAGAGCATATTGAAAAATTATTAACAACTCCACCAAGAGTTATTGATACAGTTGCACGTAAAAATGTGTTGATAGTATATGCTGGTTCTAGCATGAGAGATGTCATTACAACCATGGCTAAATCTAATTATAGTAATTTACCAGTATATAAAGGAAAAGAACTTATAGGAATTGCAAATGCTCAAAAAATTTTAACTTCACTAGGGCAATATCTAATATCTGGGGGTAAAAGCGACGTTTTTTTGGATAACATTCAAATAGAAGATATGTTGTCAACTATAGAAAATAGTAATTATTATTGTGTAAAAAAGATTGACTGCACAATTGAAGAAGCATTACAAGAGTTTGATAATAACCATAAGTTACTCGCTATTTTATTTACAAAAAAAGGATTAAGTAATGAAATGCCTGTTGGAATTATGACAGGTGCTAACGTAGTTGAAGCTCAAAAAATTTTAGAAGATTATTAATTTTATTTTTCTTTTAATTTTATAGTTGACAAATTTATGTTATTTAGTTAAAATACTTTTGTATTGAAAAACGATGATAAAAGACAAGATTAATAAGATAGAATATTAAAGAGAGTTGTTGGTTGGTGAAAAACAATATATTTGCTTATTAATTATCACTTTTGGAGTTGAAATCGTGAACTTTAGTAAGGATTTCCGGGACTTCCCGTTATAGAAGAGACAAGTGTTTGCTTGTTACAATTTAAGTTTACAAGTGGTATAAAACCGCATTGGTTCTTGTGACTTATGTGGTTTTTTTATATTAAAAAAGGAGTGAAATATGTATAATAAGGTTGATACTAAATTAGATTTTGTTAAAAATGAACAAAAAATTCTTAAATTTTGGAAAGATAATGATATCATCAAAAAAGGATTAAATCTTAATAAAGGAAGTGATAAAAGCTATACTTTATATGATGGTCCTCCAACTGCCAATGGAAAACCTCATATTGGACACCCTTTAACACGTGTAATGAAAGATATCCTTCCTCGATATATGTCAATGAAAGGTTATTATATTTATAGAAAAGCTGGCTGGGATACTCATGGTCTTCCTGTTGAAGTAGAAATAGAAAAAACTTTAGGTTTAAATGGAAAACAGGATATTGAAAAGTATGGAGTAGAAAAATTTATTTCACTTTGTCGTGAATCTGTTTGGAAATATAAAACCATGTGGGAAGATATGACAGATAAAGTTGGTTACTGGGTAGATATGGAAAATCCTTATATAACCTATGACAACAATTATATTGAAAGTATCTTTTGGGCATTGAAAGAAATGGATAAAAAAGGTCTTGTTTATAGAGGACATAAAATTGTTCCATATTGTCCACGTTGTGGAACATCTTTATCCAAAATGGAAGTTGAAAACGGTGATAATTATAAGATTTTAAAAGAAAATTCAGTTTATATTAAGTTTAAAAGTGAAGAAGAACCTAATACTTGCTTTTTGGTTTGGACTACTACTCCTTGGACATTACCTTCCAATATCGCAATTTGTATGAATCCTAATGAATTATACTCCAAAATTGAGTTTAATGGTCAATATTATATTATGTTAGATGCTTTAATATCAACATTATTTGAAGAAGGTAGTTATACAAAGGTTTACACAAAAAAAGGTAAAGAGTTTGAATATCATAGATATCAACCGCTTTTTGATTATGTGAAAGATGAAGTTAAAAATGGATATTTTGTAATTGTTGATGATTATGTAACAACAGAAGATGGAACAGGCATTGTTCACATAGCCCCTGCATTTGGAGAAGAGGATTATGTAGCTGCAAAAAAATATAATCTAACATTTATTCAATTAGTTGATGAAAATGGCAAGATGAGCAACAAGACAGAATATGCTGGTATTTTCGTAAAAGATGCAGATAAATTGATTATTGAAAAGTTAAAGAAAGAAGATAAAATGTTTAAAGTGCTTCCTTTTGAACATTCTTATCCTCATTGTTGGAGATGTGGAAGTCCTTTACTTTATTATGCAAGTAATACTTGGTTTATAAAAACTACTGCAATTAAAGACAAGATGGTTGAAAATAATGATAGTGTAATGTGGGTACCTGATCATATTAAAAAGGGAAGAATGGGTAATTTCCTTGAAAATAATATTGATTGGGGAATTTCGAGAAATCGTTATTGGGGAACTCCTTTACCTTTTTGGGTTTGTGAATGTGGAAATGTACATGTAATTGGTTCTGTAAAAGAACTTAAAGAGTTAACTGGAATTAAGGGTGATATTGATTTGCATAAACCAACTCTTGACAAATTAACCATGAAATGTGATAAATGTGGAAAAACTATGCATAGGACACCTGAAGTTATGGATTGTTGGTTCGACTCTGGTTCAATGCCTTTTGCACAATACCATTATCCTTTTGAAAACAAGGAATTATTTGAAAAATCTTTCCCTGCTGATTATATTTGTGAAGCTATTGATCAAACGAGAGGATGGTTCTATACATTACAAGCTGTAAATACAGCAGTGTTTGGAAAATCTCCTTATAAATCTTGTAACGTTTTGGGTCTTGTTTTAGATAAACATGGTTTAAAAATGTCTAAACACTTAGGAAATGGTGTTGATCCTTGGGATATTTTAAACAGGGAAGGAGCTGATGCGTTAAGATGGTATTTCTATAACAATTGCGTTCCTGGTCAGGGGATTGCTTTCAATGAAGATAATTTGATTGAATTGCAAAGAAAATTTTTAGGTACACTATGGAATGTTTATGCCTTCTATGTTTTGTATGCAGAAATAGATAAAATTAACCCTATTAAATATAAATTAGAAGATTGCAAATTGTCTTTTCTTGATAAATGGTTATTATCAGAATATAATGCTCTTATTAAATTGGTAAACCAAGCATTAGATAATCATGATATGCTTTCATCTTCTAGAGCAATAACCGAATTTGTTGATAAGTTATCTAATTGGTATATTAGAAGATCGAGAGAAAGATTTTGGGGAAGCGAGGAAAGTAGTGACAAGATAGCCGCATATAAAACTTTATATGAAGTTTTAGTAAGTCTATCTAAATTAATTGCCCCATTTGTTCCATTTATTTCTGAAGAAATATATCAAAATTTAGTTGTAAATTTAGACAAAGATGCACCAGAAAGCGTACATTTTTGTAGTTATCCTGAAGCTGATGAAAAAAGAATAGATAATACATTAAATGATGGTATGGATAAAGTTTTAGAAATTGTTATTCTCGGCAGATCTTGTCGAAGTGCTAGCAATGTAAAAAATCGTCAACCATTATCTAAGGTAATAATTTGTACCAATAAAGAAATTGTCTTAGATAATGAATTACAAGATTTAATTAAAGATGAACTTAATGTAGAAAATATTGAGATTTTGCATAACGCTGATGAATATGTTTCTTACGAACTAAAACCACAGTTAAGAACTGTAGGACCAAAATATGGAAAAGCTCTTTCTGGTATAAAAGAATATCTATCAAGCTTAAATTCAGTGGAGGCGGTTAACAAAATTAGAAAAGGAGAGACATTAAATTTTGTTGCTAATGGAACAGAAGTTTCTTTATCTCAAGAAGATTTAATTATAAATTTAAAAAATAAGGAAGGTTATTCAAGTGAAAGTAATGGAGAAATTACGGTTGTCTTGGATACAAATTTAACTCAAGAACTTATTGAAAAAGGCATTATAAAAGAAATAATAAGTAAAATTCAAAATTTAAGAAAGGAAAGTGGTTTCGAAGTTGTTAATCATATAAGAGTTGATATAACTGGTGAAAAATCATTAGTCGACCTTCTTTTAAAATATAAAAAGCAAATTCAAAATGGAACGTTAGCAGATGTTGTTGAAAGTGGTAATTTAGGAACAAATTCATTTGTTTTTGAAATGGATAACAAGAAGGTAGAAATTAAGATATCAAAAATATAAAAGCAGATTCAAGCTGCTTTTATATTTTATAATTAAAGAATATTTGACTTTTTTTTATTAATTTACTATATTAGTTAAAAAAAAATAGAGGAATATTTATGAAATTAGCTATAGATTGGTTAGATTATAAGGTACTAGCAACAGGAGATGGTGAAAAACTTGAAAAATGGGGTAATTATACTTTATTACGACCAGATCCTCAAGTTATTTGGCATTCAAACAAAAATTTTTTGAAAGATTTTAATATTGATGCACATTATATAAGATCAACATCAGGTGGAGGTGCATGGAAATATTTTTCAAAAGTTCCAGAAGAGTGGATTATTAAATGGAAAAATCTTAGTTTTGTTGTTAAACCAATGGGATTTAAACATACAGGTATATTCCCAGAACAGGCTGTAAACTGGAATGATATGACTAAACTTATAAAACAAAGTAATCGACCTATTAAAGTCTTAAACCTATTTGCTTATACAGGAGCTGCTAGTGTTGTTTGTGCGAGTGCTGGAGCAAATGTTACCCATATTGATTCCAGTAAAGGTATGGTTGAAAGAGCTAAAGAAAATGCAAAATTAAATAATATTACAAATATAAGATTTATCGTTGATGATTGTAAAAAATTTATCGAAAGAGAGATAAGAAGAGGTAATTTTTATGATGCAATCATTATGGATCCTCCAAGTTATGGAAGAGGAACAAATGGTGAAATGTGGAAATTAGAAAATAATTTATTTGATTTTGTGCAACTATCAAAAAAAGTTTTATCAAATAATCCTCTTTTTGTGTTGATTTCATCGTATACCACTGGATTGCAAGCTAGTGTTTTGTCAAATATTTTAACACTTATTTTTGGCAATGGAAACATTGATTCAGATGAAATTGGGTTACCTACTGATGAAGGAATCGTTTTACCTTGTGGTGCTAGGGGGATAAAAATATGGAAGAATTAATAGTTTTATATGAAGACAATCATTTAATTGTTGTTGTAAAACCTCAGAATGTTCCAACGCAAGAAGATTTTTCTGGTGATGAGGATATGCTTTCTAAAGCGAAAAAATACTTAAAAGAAAAATATAATAAAGCTGGTGATGCTTTTGTGGGATTAGTGCATAGACTAGATAGACCAACTGGTGGAATTATGGTTTTTGCAAAAACGTCTAAAGCTGCAGCTAGACTTTCACAACAAATCAAAGATAATCAAATGAAAAAAATTTATTATGCTGTTACGATTAAAACACCACAATTAAAACAAGATACTTTGATAAATTTTTTAAAGAAAAATGAAAAAGAAAATATTGTTAAAATAGTTCCACAATCCGAAAATGGTGCAAAAAAAGCAGAGCTTTTTTATAAGGTTTTACAAACTGATGGTGATTATGCTTTATTAGAAGTTAAATTAATTACGGGACGTGGACATCAAATAAGGGTTCAACTTGCTGGAATTAACTGTCCTTTATTTGGTGATAATAAATATGGGAAAATTAAAAATAAAATTTCAAGTAATTTAGGACTTTGGGCAGGTAGATTAGAATTTTATCATCCAATTACTAAACAACAGATGACTTTTGCTTGTCCTCCAGATTTAGATAAAGAACCTTGGAAAAAGTTTTATCTAAATAAATATTTTTTATATTAGTATTGCTTTTACAAATGAAAAGTCAGATGTAATGACTTTTTATTTTTATTAAGATTTAAAAATTACTATAATATAACAAGGAGTTAAAATGAAAAAAAGAGATAAAATAAATGAAAAGTATAAATGGGATTTAACATCTCTATGTCCAAATGAAGATTATTTTAATCAAGGATTGATAAAAATAAAAGAATATATTAAAGATTTCAAAAAATTTGAAAACAAATTAAATAATAAAGAAACAATTTTAAAATTTTTAAAATTAGATGAAAAATGTGAAAAAGAAATTGAACCTCTATGTTTATATGTACATTTGAAAAAAGATGAGCTTCTGTCAGATAGAAATAGAAATGAAATGGCAGAAAAGGTAAGTTTGTTATTAAATGAATTTTCTATTGAAACATCTTTTGCATCATCAGAATTACACGAACTATCAGATGAAATTATTGATGACATAATTAGTGATAAAAAATTTAAGAATTATGATAGAATGTTTGAAAATATAAAAAAGAGTAAAATTCATATGCTTTCAAAAAAAGAAGAAAAATTACTTTCTGGTATGAATTTTTTAAATGGTTTTTCATCAAATATGGGAAAATTTGCTGATGTAGATTTAGTTTTTCAAGATGTAAAAGATAGTAAGGGTAATTTTCACAAATTAAATCAATCTAATTATTCTTTATTAATGAGAAGTAAGGATAGAGAGTTAAGAAAAAATACTATGATTGCTTTAAATGGTGCATTTGGAAAATATATTAATTTCTTGGCAAATAACTATATTTCTGAAATCAAACAGAATTGTTACTTTGCAAAAATAAGAAAATATCAATCGGCACTTGATGAAGCACTCTTTAATGAAGAAGTTTCTAAAATAGTTTATGATACATTAATAGAACAAGTTAATAAAAATTTAACAGTTTTATTTAAATATTTTAAGTTGAAAAAAAATGCTTTAAAGTTGAAGGATTTTTATATCTATGATAATATGGCTATTATAGAATGTAAAAACAAGAGGAAATATACTTATGATGAAGCAATAGCTTTAATAATGGAAGCAGTAAAGCCATTAGGAGAAGAATATGTAGACTTAATAAAACGTGCTAAAGATGAACGTTGGATAGATGTTTATCCTAATATTGATAAACGTTCTGGTGCTTATGAAACATGTATTTATGGTTTTCATCCTTATGTATTAACTAATTTTGAGGGGGATTTAGATTCAGTTTTTACCCTTGCTCATGAATTAGGTCATGCTATGCATTCTTATTTTTCTGACATAAATCAACCACGTCAAAAAGCTGATTATACTATATTTTTAGCAGAGATAGCTAGCACTACAAATGAAATTTTATTAATTAATTATTTGTTAAATACAACTCAAAATACTAAAGAAAAAATTTATCTATATAATAAACTTTTTGATGAAGTGAAAGGAACTATTTTTAGACAAACGATGTTTGCTGAGTTTGAGGAGAAAGTTCATAATATATATGAAAAAGGTGAAGCTCTTTCTAAAGATAGAATAAATGAAGTATATTATGAATTGAATAAAAAATATTTTGGTAAAACTAAATTAATTAGGGAAATAAAGTACGAATGGGCAAGAATTCCTCACTTTTTTAATGCATTTTATGTATATAAATATGCAACTGGTATGATATGTGCAATTACATTTGTGAACAAAATTTTGCTAAATAAAGAAAATTCACTTAAACAATATTACAGTTTTTTAACTGCTGGTTCAAGTGATACACCTATCAACATTTTAAAAAAAGCTGGTTGTGATTTAGAAAATGAGAATACTTTTATTGAATGTTTTAATTATTTAAATAAATTACTAAAAGATTGGGAAAAAATACAAAAGTAAAAATATTGCTTAAATATTTTTATTTCTATTGAAATTTTATTAATATATGTTAAAATAGATTTGGGAAAATTTGATAATTGGGAGTAAAAATGTACACAAAAGATTTTAAAAATAGAAATTCTTTAACAAAGAAAAAAGCAAAATCTTATAATTTTTCTTTAAATAAAATTGATGAAGATGTTTTTGAATATGTGCAAACATTTTTATTTACAAGTGGTAAAGAAGCCACAGTTAAATTGATATTACAACTTATGGAAAAAGGAAAAAGCGAGGAAGAAGCAAAACAAATAATAAAACAATATATATATTTAGATGTTTTAAGACATTTCCAAAATGCTGATAAAAATAATATTTATATCAAAGATATCGCAGAAAAAGTTTTAAAAGATTTTTCTGTTGATGAATTTTTAGAAAAACGTTGGAGATATGTTCCTTTTATATTAAAAAAACATGATTTTTTAACATTACTTTCTGATTCTAAATTTCCAATATTACAAAAATATTACGATTATAATTCTCCTCTTTATCTTTTTAAAAATACATATGTTGATGAATTAAAGGCAAAAGAAAGCAAAGATATAATATTCAATGATACAAAATTTTATTTATCAAAATCTCAAAGAAATATATATTCAAAAGTCGTTGATTTGAGATATCAGCCAGCTAGTATGAAAATAGTTAAAGCGAGAAAAAAAGTTTTAACAAACGATGATAAAATTTATCTTGATAATGTTGCGTACCAAAGAAGTTTGTCTATTTGTATGTATTGCATATTAGATGGGGATCCTAATAAAGCAATGCCGTACTTTAGATATGATAGTGCAACACATGACCATAATAATTTATATATTGGGAATGATAAAAGACAAGATGTTTTTGGTGCCATAGCACAAAATCCTCATTTTCATTTTCAAAATGAAGATGATAATTTGCTATGTGTAAAGAAATTTATAGGTAAAGATAGAAGAACTAAATATAAGACGGGAAGATGCAACGCAATTGATATTCCTCATTTAAAAAGATATTTAATAAACCTAGATAATAAAAGTTATGAAGAATTAAAAAGAGATTTTGATAATGGATTGGACTATGGTATGCCGTTTTTGGAATATAAAGTATTTAACAAATCAATGACATTAAACTTTAATGATATACTTGAAAAGTATAGAAATGGTTTAAATAAAGAAAATCTTGAAATGTTTGATAAATTAATTAATCGTTTTAATTCATTAAAACAAAATGTTCCAAATTCATCAAAAAAGTATACTTTTTTTGCTCAATTTATTAAAATTTTAGATTTTTTACAATTTATTCATGATGAAATATATAATTCAAATAACAGCCAAGATTTGGATTATAAAGAGATTTTATCTAATTTAGAAGTTTTATTGGCAAATAATCTAGTTGATGGTATTTGTAAAAACACATCAAATGAAAATCAAAAGTTGAAAAAAACAACATTTGAGATAGACTCTCATCGTTTAACAAAGAATAATGAAAAGTTTGGAGATGAAAATGAAAATAAATGAACTTGTTATAAAATTAAGTGATTATATAGGTTCTATAAATATAAAGAAAGTAAATGAAGAAAAATACATAATTAACACAAATCTAATGTTGCTAAATAATTTTGATGTTTTAAAAATTTATTTAATTTCAGTTAATGAAGAATTTTATTTTTGTGATTATGGTGATGTTTTCAACTCTGTAATTAACGAACATTTTGGAGAATTTGAAAATAAATTCTTTAATAGGTTTATTAAAGAAAATAATATTGAGTTTGAGGACAATAGATTTTTAATAAAAATAAATCCTGATGAAATAATAATAGATTATAATAAATTTATTAGAGCGTTGTTATTGTTTGAGATGATTAATGGAAATGTAGAATAGAGATGCTTTCTCTATTTTATTTTTTTAATTTAATTGCTTTTTTTTTGTTTTAAGTGTTATACTATGTATATAACAAATTTAAGTGACATTTCTGCGAATTAAAAAATATATATTTGCTTGTAAGGAGGCTCTATGGATATAATTGAAGTAAAAAATCTAACTCAAGATTACGGACATGGAAGAGGGGTTTTTGATGTCACTTTTTCTGTAAAACAAGGAGAAGTCTTTGGATTTTTGGGGCCAAACGGAGCTGGTAAGTCTACAACGATAAGACATTTAATGGGATTTTCAAAGCCACAAAAAGGTGAGACAAGAATTTTTGATTTAGAGACTTTTCACAATTATAACAAATTTTTAGATAAAGTTGGTTATTTGCCTGGAGAAATCGCATTACCTGAAGGATTAACAGGTGTTGAATTTATAGAAATGATGAATAATCTTCGAAAAGTGACAAATAAAGAAAGATTGGATTATCTATTACAAATTTTTAAATTCAATCCAAATGCTGAAACAAAGAAAATGTCACTTGGAGATAAAAGAAAGTTAGCTATTGTAGTCGCTTTTATGCATGATCCTGATGTTTTAATATTAGATGAGCCGACAAGCGGATTAGATCCTGTAATGCAACAGGTTTTTATTGATTTGATTAAAGAGGAAAAGAAAAGAGGAAAAACGATTTTGTTATCTTCTCATATGTTTAATGAAGTAGAAGCTACTTGTGATAGAATTGCAATTATTAAAGATGGGAAAATAGTTTCTATGTTTGATGCGAACGATATTAAGCATAACGAAAACAAAAATTTCAAGGTAAAATTTGCAAAATTAAATGAGTTAAAGGATTTTGTTTCAAAACTTCCAAAAACAAGGAAAGATATAACAAATATTAAACGTATAGGCATAAAAGAAGTTAATGAAAAAGAATTGACTGTTTTAGTTGCTGTAAATGATAAAGATGTTAATGAGTTTATGAATTTAATTTCTCTATATAAGATAAATTCGTTTATACAAATTAAATTTACTTTAGAAGATTATTTCATGCAATTTTATAAAGAAGATAAAAATTTTGGAGGTATGTTTAAATGGAAGTAATTACGGTAAAAGACCTCACAAAAGATTATGGAAATGGAAGAGGTATATTTGATATAAGTTTTTCTGTTAATAAAGGAGAGACATTTGGTTTTGTAGGAACAAATGGTAGTGGAAAAACTACGACAATCCGTCACATTATGGGGTTTTTAAAACCTCAAAAAGGAGAAGTCTTTGTCCTTGGTAAAGATGCATGGAAGGATTCATGTGAAATCAAAAATTTTGTTGGTTATGTACCAGGAGAAATTGCTTTTCCAGATTTACAATATGGAACAACGTTTTTAAAAGCACAAGCAGAGTTATTAAAAATTAAAGATATGAGTTATGCAAATTATTTAATTGAAAGGTTACAATTAGATCCATCTGCTAATTTAAAGCGAATGAGTAAAGGTATGAAGCAAAAAACAGCCATTGTTGCTGCTCTTATGGCGGATAAGGATATTTTGATTTTAGATGAACCTACTACAGGACTTGATCCATTAATGAGAGAAACTTTTTTAGAATTGATTTTAGAAGAAAAGAAAAAGGGAAAAACAATTCTTATGAGTAGTCAGGTCTTTGATGAACTTGAGATAACATGCGATAGGGTTGCTCTTATTTACAATGGAAGAATTGTTGATATTGCAGATGTTAATGAGTTAAAAAATTTACCTTATAAAAATTATAAGATTGAGTTTAAAACTAGAGATGATTATTTAAAGTTTAAGACATTAAAGTTTGAGATAGTTAGAGACCAGGAAAAATATAATCAAGTTACGATAAAAATTTTTGATAAAGAGATGAATAGATTATTTAATATTTTGAGAAATTATGATTTAAAATTTATTTCTGAAGTAAAACATAATCTTGAAAAGCATTTCAAAGAAATTTTACAAGAAGCCAATAAAAAAGGAGGTTAAAATGTATTTTAGTAAAGCACTTTTTAAACAGTCGGTTAAAGCTAATTGGATAAAATGGGTTGCTGTCACGGCATCAACTTGTATAATGCTTGCTATTGTTATTATTGTGCTAGGGAATCTTGGTATTAATGATATTCGAGATTCTTTAAAGCAGGTTTTTGTGCAAGCGGATCAAGAATCTTCTGTGAAGGAAGATGTTGTTGATAGTTATGATTTATATTTAGCAACTTTATTAAATTATAACCAAAATGTACAATTTAGTTCATATATCAGCATAATTACAACTAAATATGATGGTAAAGTTCAACAATTTGAACAGGATAATGAAAGGGAACCAAATGGGGAAGAAAAAAGTCAAATTATTCTAGAAGTAGCAAATGAAATGAAACCTTTTTCATCTATTGTAGGAATGACTGAAGATGAAATGGTTATGCTCGTATCAAGTGTTTTAAATGTTTATATTGAAGATACTTCTGTGAAAGGTACAGACTTATTTGATAAATATTTTTTAACTCAAATTTATCAACAATCTTATTTAGAAGTATATAATAGAGAAATTGAAAATGGTGCAACAGAAGAAGAAGCTTCAATTACAGCAACTACAAAAGCTGATAAGTCTCAGGAGATTGCTGTAGATGCAATTTCTCAATATAAACAAGACAAAGAAACTGCAGGCACGTCTTTTCAATTTAATATCGAAAACTATTACTCAGTTGCTACAAATTACGTAAATACTTTTATGTATGAAAATGTATATCAAACTCAAATTGCAAGTGGAGAAGATGAAGAAGTTGCAAAACAATATGCAGTTTCCGTTAAAGTAATTTCTAATACAGCTTTGAGTACTTATCAGTTATGGTTAGGAGAGGGAAAAACTCAAGAAGAGGCACGGGCAGAGGCAACCAAAAGTATATCTGATCAAATTCCAGAAAAAGTAGCTGTTGCTTTGAGTGAATTAGGAAATATGGATATTTACGGATTGATTATTGGTTCAATCTTCTATAAAATCGCAGGACTTTTGTTGCCAATGGTTTTTGTAATAATGACTGCTAATGGTCTTATTGCAGGGCAAGTGGATTCTGGTTCTATGGCTTATGTTTTATCTACTCCAACAAAAAGAAGAACTGTCACCGCTACTCAAATGACTTATTTATTGGTGGCTTTACTAGCAATGTTCTCTCTATTAACAGTTGTGAGTGTAATAGCTGTTTGGATTGTTGGTGGTGATGCTTTTGCGATTAATTTTAGTGAAATATTGTTGCTAAATTTAGGAGCATTTTTATCAATGTTTGCTATTGCTGGATATTGCTTTATGTGTTCTGCGATATTTAATCGTTCTAAATATTCAATGTCAATAGGTGGAGGTTTAACAATTTTCTCATTGGTTTGTACTATCTTAGGTTTGTTTGGTTCAGAAGTTGTACCTTCTGCAATGAGAATATCTCAAATGAACTTCTTTAATTATTTGTCTGTAATTACATTATTTGATACAACTTCAATATTAAATGGTTCTATAAATTATTTATGGAAATTTGGTGTTTTATTTGCAATAGGTGTTGTAACATTTATAATAGGTGTTTTTAGATTTGATAAAAAAGACTTACCACTATAAAAATAAAAGAGAGTACTCTCTTTTATTTTTTGTTTAAGCTCAAAACTATTTTTTTTAAAATAGTAGAATATTTTTGTGCGATTTTTAAGTTTATATGTTCACACATTATTCTTAGTTTAGGTTCTGTTCCACTTGCTCTTACAAGAATTCTTCCATTTTCTCCAAACATTTGTTGAATTTTTAATATTTGAGAAGAAAGTAAATCTGAATTTAAAACTCGAAATTTATCTTTAACACTTATATTTATATTAATTTGTGGAAACTTCTTGTAGTCAACAAGTTCTGAAAGCTTTTTATGCTTTTCATTTAGAACTTGACAAATCAACAATGCGGTAAGTATGCCATCTCCAGTTGTAGAAAAAGGATATACAATTATATGTCCGGAAGGTTCTCCTCCTAATAAAATTTGGTTTTTATTCATCGTTTCAATGACATATTTATCTCCAACATCTGCTCTATAAAACTCAATATTTTGTTGTTTTAAAGTATTTTCTAAACCTTTGTTAGAAATTGAAGTTCCCACAATCTTATTATTTGAAAATTGGCGTAAAATATAAAGTATATCGTCTCCATCAATAATGTTACCTTTCTCATCACAGCAAATAATTCTGTCTGCATCTCCATCAAATGCAAAACCAATATCCGCTTTTTTTTCTAAAACTACTTTTGATAGTGTTTGAGGAAAGAGTGCACCACAATTATTATTTATGTTTAATCCATCGTTTTTATTGTTTATAAAATATATTTTTGTATTTAGTTTTTTAAAAAGTATTCTTGCTATTTTATAAGATGCACCATTTGCACAGTCGACTACGATTTTTATTTTGTTTAGAGGTGTAATTATATTTGATATGGATTTATAATAAAGTTTTAGTAATTTTGGACTGTAATAATAATGTCCAATATTTTCATAATTTTTATATACAGGTTGAAAAAATTTTCTTTCAATTTGACTCTCTAAATCCTCATCAATTTTATAGCCATTTGAGTTAAAAATCTTTATACCATTAAATTCACTTGGATTATGACTTGCACTAATTACAACACCAAAATCACAATTTAATTTCTTTGTTAAAAACGCGATACAAGGTGTTGTAGCAACTCCAACATCTATAACATTTATACCACCACTTATAAGTCCACTTGAAAAGGATAAAGCAAGTAAATCTCCTGTAATTCTTGTATCTCTTCCAATGATAACTTTTTTTCTTATACAAAGTCTTGACAAACTATTTCCGCATTTCATTGCTAAATCAGGGGAGAGTTCTTCTCCAAAAACTCCTCTTATACCATCAGTTCCAAAATAAGTACCCATTTTTCTCCTTTTAATTTGTTATGATTATTACCAATATTTTTTAGCTTTTTCGTGTTTAATTTCCTGTCGAACTCTTCCAATTACAAAATCACCTTTTTGAGTATTTTCAGTTACTGTTGTTCCGGCACAAATGAAACTATCATCAGCGATTTCTATTGGTGCAATTAAATTGCAATTTGATCCAACAAAAACATGATTTCCTATTTTGATATGTTGTTTTTCTTTGCCATTATAGTTTACGAATATAACACCACAACCAATATTACAATTTTCACCCAATTCACTGTCTCCTATATATGAAAGGTGACTTGCTTTGGTTCCATTTCCAATTTTGGAATTTTTGACTTCTACAAAATTTCCGATTTTGCAATTTTCAGAAATATTACTATTAGGTCTAAGCCTTGCAAAAGGTCCAATGATACAGTCTCTTTTTATAAAACTATCTTCAAGGAAAGATATGTAAATTTTACAATTGTTGTCGACATAACAGTTATTTATAAAATTATTAGGATAAATGATACAATTATCTCCTATGTATGAATTACCATCTATGTGATTGTTTTCATAAATTGTAACATTTTTTCCAAATTTTACATTTTTTCCAATAAAACAGCTCTTTTTATTTATAAATTTTGTCATTTTCACCTCAAATTATATTTGTACTTCATAGGAAATATATATGAAAAAATATTGTTATTGTTTCTTCATTAATTTTTTTTGCATAAAAAATAATTAAGGAGATTTTTATGTGTGGTATAATAGGATACATTGGCAAAAATGTAAAGAAAAATTTAATAGAAGGATTGGAGAGATTAGAATATAGAGGGTATGATTCTGCAGGAATGGTTATTCAGTATAATAATAATTTTATTGTAAGAAAGACAGTTGGCTCCGTTGATAATTTAAAAGAAAATGTAAAAGACATAGAATTTGATGGTGTAGGGATTGCTCATACACGTTGGGCAACTCATGGAAAAATTTCTTTAGAAAATTGTCATCCTCATTTTTCTTTTAAAAATGAAATTTGTTTGGTTCATAATGGCATTATTGAGAATTTTGAAAAATTAAAAGAAAAGTTAGTAAAAAAAGGTATTAAGTTTTATGGAGAAACAGATAGTGAAGTTGTGGCAAAAATTCTTGGTGAAAATCTATCTTTAAAAAAAATAAAAAAACTCTTTTCTCTTCTTGAAGGTTCTTTTTCAATTGTTTCTATATCAAAAAACAAAAAAGAGTTGTTTTTTGCTAAATATAAAAGTCCTCTTTATATTGCTTTTAAAGAAAAGAGCATGATGGTTGCGAGTGATCCAAGTTGCTTTTTTGGGAAATTTAACAAATATTTAACTATTGATGATGGTGAGTATGGGAAAATTTCATTAAATGGCATTGAAGTTTATAATCAAGATTCCCAAATGGTTGAAAAAAAAGTAAGTAAAATTAAAACCAAAGAACTTGCAGATGATAAAAATAAATTTAAATATTACATGTTAAAAGAGATAAATGAAAGTAAATCTATAATAGACAATATTATAGAGAGATATAAACAATCACAGTTGATATTTAGATTAAAGTCATTGAATATAAAGAATTTTAATAGAATTTATTTGGTTGGTTGCGGAACTGCTTATCATGCTGGTCTTGTGGGGCAGATGTATTTTAAAGAAATGTTAGAAAAAGATATTTTTGTTTGTAAAGCTAGTGAATTTATATTTGAAAAAAATATCTTAGACAACAAATCTTTATGTTTTTTTATCAGTCAAAGTGGAGAAACTGCTGATACTATTACCGCTTTAAAATTTGCTAAAAATAGAGGTGCAAAAACTATTGCAATTGTTAATGCTGAATATAGTACAATAACAAGAATAGCAGATGACTTTTTCCCTATTTGTGCAGGTTTAGAAAAGGCGGTTGCATCAACAAAAGCATATTTAGCACAATGCATAATATTTTATATATTGGCAAAAAGTTTTAAAAATGAAGATTTTATTAGTAATTTAATAACTTTTAAAGGTAAATTAAGTTTAGGAAATAACTCTTTAATCAAAAGATTAGCTAGTTATTTGTCTTATAAGGATAAAGTATTTTTCATAGGTAGAGGTATAGATTATATAACTTCATTGGAAGCAGCTTTAAAATTGAAAGAAATAACTTATATTTATGCTTTTGCAGAATGTAGTGGAGAATTAAAGCATGGAACATTAGCTTTGATAGAAAAAGAAATTCCAGTTATTGTGGTTGCAACTGACAAAAAAACTTTCGCCAAGGTTTTAAATAATGCTTATGAAGTCAAAGCGAGGGGAGGAAAATTGATTTTGATTACTTCAATTGCTATTAATAAAGAGATTAAAGATAACTTTGATTTTATAATAAAGATAAGACGTTGTGATGAAAAATTTTTACCTATCCAAAGTATTATTATCTTACAAAAATTAGCTTATTTTACCGCAGTAAAAATGGGACTTAATCCAGACATGCCGAGAAATTTAGCAAAAAGTGTTACTGTTGAATAAAAATTATGTTAAGCTAAAAAAAAGTTGATATTATACCTGTTTTGTGTTAATATAGTGAAGAGTATGCAGGTATAATTTAGTGGTAAAATGTGTGCTTCCCAAGCATAATTCGCGGGTCCGATTCCCGTTACCTGCTCCATTTAAAAAATGAAATTTTATTAAAATTTTTATTTTTAGTAAATTTTAGAGATAACTTAAAAGTTATATTTTATATTTGATTTCATGTCAAGAATTATCTTTTCAATAATTTAGTTGACTGGTTTTTCTACTTTGTTTTATATATTATCTAATCTCCTTAAAGCCATTTCTGCTCCATAACCAAAGTGGTGTATGAATATCTATTGGATTATATTTTGTATTTTTAAGTAATTCTTACCACCTTTCTATAACAATTTTTTGAACGTTGTAAGGATCAAATTCATCGTTTGTAATCAATCCTAATTTATAAGTTGCTTTGCATACATATGTATCAGGAGCTACAGTTAAATTTTGTATATTTTTGTATTTTCTATCAGTATATTGAGAAATTACATACATCCAATAATTGCATATTTTTGTTCCAGATAAATAGGGGAACTTTTTTTGTTTTCCTTTTGTATAAAGTTTTTAATTTTGTCTACATCATTATCTAATGTATCAAATAATTCCCTTATATCGCCATTAAATAATTCCATAAATGTGTTACAAAGAGATATCCATATTTCAGTTTGCTTTTGTTTTTGTAGTGCAACTTTATATTTCGTTAAAGCATTTTACTTGTTCAAAAGATTTTTCCAAACACTTTTTAGGTTCAAATACAAACATGGTTTCTTGATCGATGTAAGTTTTTAATGCGTTTTTCCAAAGTATATAGGAATTTCTTTGATAGTTTAGTGCCATTTGCAAAGTAAAATATAAATAATTTTCTAAACTTGAGCTTTTTAAATGAGGCTTGGCTTCTTCTGGCATAATTTTTCCACCGAGTTCTCCATTTTTAAACATTACAATAAGTTTATCAACTTTATTTAATATAATTTCTTTATTCATAACACCTCCATTTACAAATTTTAATTAATTAAATAAAAAATTTATAAGATATAGTAATTTTTGTTCTATAATTCATTTAATTTAAAAACTTTCACGAAAAATAAAGTTTATTGCTTCTATTGGCTTCTATTAAAAAAAAGAAGATGGGTTTAACCATCTTTTTTTAAATTCACGAAATATCGATATATATCGCCCCAATTATTCACTTCATAAATAAATTTGTTTGTCTTTAATTTTTTTAATCTTCCTGCTCTAAAATATATTGTTTTAATTTTAGAATTTGAAATTTGTTTTACTATTTTATAGTCATCATCTATCATTATGTCAATTTTTTCTTTTTGACAAATTTCTAGTTTATTAGTAATATTCCAGTAGTATTTATCAAAAAAGATTTTATTTTTTTCTAGTAATTGTATTGCATCATTTTTCATTTCTTTAATTAATCCACCTCTGGCGGTTATTACAATCATTTCAAATCCCATCTTCTTTAGTTTTTCATATATAATCAAAAATCCCGGCATTAAATTACTTTCAGATGCTGCTTTAAGTAAATATTTTTCATTGAACATTTTTTGTTCTTCTTCAGTCCAAAGATATCTACCCTGATATTTTGGTTCTTGATAATTTATGATTCTTCTTTCGTTAAGATCTTCTATTGCAAAAATTTCTTCATAAGTTCTAAAATTATTTTCACTATCAATAACTACACCATCTAAATCTATTCCAATTTTCATAGTATGTTCTCCATAAGTTAAATATTGTTGGTAGTATTCAATATGTTAATGTTATAAAAATTTTATGAAAGAGAATATTTTTTGTCAAACTTAAACATTCTTATTATATTTGTAAATTCATGTAAAATCTATTAAAAGGTAGATTTCTTATTTTATAACAAACAATATAAAAAATTCTAAAATATTTATAATTTTATGTTGCTTTTATGATTAATTTTATATTTCATATATTACCACTTACAAATCTTCGTATTTAATAAGTTTTACCCCTGCTTCTTCACATAGTTTTTTTGAAAAATCATCTGGGTAGCCTTCCTTATAAATGACTTCTTTAATTCCTGAATTAATTATCATTTTAGCACAAACAACACAAGGTTGGTGAGTACAATATAAAACACAATCTTTTAGACTAATACCTTCTTTTGCTGCCTGTATAATTGCATTTTGTTCAGCATGTGCGGCATAGCAAAGCTCGGCATGAGTACCGCTTTGAATATTCAATTTATTTCTTAAGCATTCTCCTCTGTCTTTGCAAGTTTCAACTCCAGCTGGAGCGCCATTATATCCAGTAGTCATTATTCTTTTGTCTTTAACAATTACAGCTCCTACATGTCTTCTGATACAACTTGACCATGTAGCTATATGCTCTGTTATATCCATAAATCTTTTATTCCATTTATCCATAAACAACTCCTTTAACTAAAAATATTATATAATGATAATAGTATTTTTCAAAAGATTATTTAAAGAAATATTAAAAATTATACAAAATCATATATTTTTCGATAAAATAGTTTGTGATAATTTTTATTATTTAATATAATATAAAGAGGAGGGTAAAAAATGGCAAAAAAAGGAAAAGATTACTTAGGGTTTGGAAGAGTTGTAAGTATTATTTTAGCAATAATTCCAATTACAGCTTTAATTTTTGGAATGGTAACAAGAATTAAAGAAGGGAAAATCGTTGCAGCGATTTTGCGTTTAATTTTAGGATGGAACATTATTTGGATTGTTGATTTAATCTTAATGATTGTTTCTGGAAGAATACTTCGTTTGTTAAATGTTTAAAAAAAGCGCATTTTGGCGCTTTTTTTATTTTTGTTTTCTTTTAATTAAAAAAGGTGTTTAAATATTTGACTATTATATAAAAATAATTATAATAGATAATTGTGAAAAATTTTCTTTTAATAAAAGTTAATTATTGTAATTATAATTTTTTTATGTTATAATTTTACTTATAGAGAGGTTTTCATGAAAAGTTTATTGTTAAATTGGTTTGATGACTGGGGTTTTGCAATAAGAGATGGTTTAGGACAAAGCGGATTGATTACTTTGATTGTTGTATTTACTTTTATAGCTTTATTTCTTTTACAAAACATTGTTAGAGCATCTATTAATAAAACAAAACTAGTAGTTAAATGGGGACAAATTTTCTTTTTAATTATTTTTGTTTTATTCATAATTTGGTTCTGTACACTTATTTAATTGAAAGGAGAAGGTATGATTAACTTTATTTCAACTCTATTAGATAATACTAATGTAATTACAAATGATTTTTGGACAACGTTTCTTCCAATTTTAAGATACATTCTTTTTGGTATTATAGTTGTTTGTGCTGTTATTATGATAATTTCAACATTGATGCAATCAAATGATTCAAATAATGGTCTTGATGCTTTTACTGGTAATTCGCAAGAGAGTTATTATTCTCAAAATAAAGGTGCATCAAGAGATGCTATTTTGAAAAGAATAACAATTTCTATGGCGGTTATAATGTTTGTATGTATTATAATTTTCTTTGTTACTGAAATCTTTATAGGAAAGTAAGGGAGTTTTAAATGCAAGCAAGACAAAAAATTTTAGATTTGTTAACGAAAGATAGTTTAGCTTTTTCTGGGCTAGACAATCTTTTTTATTTTATTGCAAATACGTATTCTATTAATTTAGAAGAAGTAAAAAAAGATTTTTTCAAATTAAAAAATGAAGGAAGAATTTTTGAAATAAAAAAAGGAAAATATATTACTATACCATCAAATGGTTATGTTAGAGGATTATTTATAGGAAATGTTAAGGGGTATGGTTTTTGCCAGGTAGATAATTCAGAAAGAGAAGATATTTTTATTCCAGCAAGTTCTTCTTTAGGTGCTATAGATGGAGATAGAGTTATAGTAAAAATAAATAATGATGGTGAACAAGGAAGCGAAGGAAGTGTTGTAGCTATTTATAAGCCAATTCAATATGTTGCAGGTGTTGTTGAACGTGTAAAAAAGATAAACTTTCTAGAACCAGATAACAATCATATACCTTTTAAAATAAAAATTGCGGGAAGTAATGTTAAATACAATCCAAATGATAGAGTTGTTATTAAATTAAATCGTTCCAATATATCATTAATTACAGGTTCTGTTACTGAAGTGTTAGGGAAAAATGATAGTGTAAAAGCTTGTGAACTTGCTATAATAAGAGATCATCAGTTATACGAAACTTTTTCTGATGATGTTTTAGAAGAGGTAAAGAAGATTCCAACAAAAGTTTTATCTTCGCAGTATAAAAATAGAGTTGATTTAAGAAACGAGGTCATTTTTACAATTGATGGAGAGGATGCTAAAGATTTAGATGACGCTGTTTCTATCAAAAAAACAGAAGATGGTTTTTACATTTTAGGCGTTCATATTGCAGATGTTGGAGAATATGTTAAATATGATAGTGCCATTGATGATGAAGCTTATAATAGGGGCACTAGTGTATATTTTCCTACTTCTGTTTTACCTATGTTACCAAAAGAACTTTCAAATGGAATTTGCTCTCTTAATGAAGGTGAAGATCGATTAACATTAACTTGTGAAATGAAGGTTGATAGAGATGGAAATGTAAAAGAACATAAAATTTATGAGAGTGTTATAAGAAGTGTTGCGAGGTTAAATTATACCAATGTTTATAAAGTTTTATGTGATAAAAAAGCAGATGAAAAACATGAAAAGGTTAAAAATGAACTAAAATTGATGCATGAATTATCTTTAAAAATTCAAGAAAAAAATAAAAAAAATGGTTCGTTGGATTTTGAAATACCAGAAGTGCAGTTTGTTTTTGATAGTAATGGTATGGCAGTTGACTTTAAAAAGAGAGAAAGAAACGATGCACATAAACTAATAGAGGATTTTATGGTTCTTGCAAATCAAACAATTGCTAAAGATTTTTTTGATAGAAAAATTCCTTTTGTTTATAGAGTGCATGAAAGTCCTAGAAAAGAAAAAGTTATTTCAGTCAAAGAATATCTTTCAGGGTTAGGAGTAAAAGTTCCATCTATTCCCGAAATTATAACACCACAATATTATCAAGAGTTAATTTCTTTGACTGAAAATAAAGATTTTGCCGAAACAGTTAACAAAGTTATTTTAAGGTCAATGCAAAAAGCAAGATATACTAATCAATGTTTAGGTCATTTTGGTCTTGCGTTAAAATATTATTGTCATTTTACTTCTCCAATAAGAAGATATCCAGATTTAACAATTCATAGAATAATAAAAGAGGTATTAAAAAAGAGAAAATTATCAGGACATAGAATAGATGAATTGGAAGATTTTACTTTTGAAGCGGGTGAGCAATCAAGTTTAACTGAAAGAAATGCGGATAAAACAGAAAGAGAAGTTGATGATTTGTGGAAAGCTTACTTGATGCGAGATAAGTTGGGTGAGGAATTTGAAGGTGTTGTATCTTCAGTCACAAACTTCGGAATATTTGTTGAATTAGAAAATACTGTTGAAGGATTGATAAAAATTGAAGATTTACCTGATAATGGATTTTTATTGTTTGAAAAACAACTTAAATTAAAAGGACAAAAGATATCATTCTCTGTTGGAGATAAAATCATAGTAAAATTAGTATCATCAAATATTTATACTAGAAAGATTGATTTTTCTTTTGAAAGGTTTGTAAATTAATTTCTTTACTATTATAAGTTAATTTTTGCTTTTTTGTTTAAAACATGTAAAAATTTCTTGTTTTTTCGTATTTTTTATTAAAAATTAAGATATTTTACTTTTTTTATTAAAAAAATTTGTATAGGGTATTGAAAATTATATAAAACAGTGTTATAATAGGAGGCGAGATGAGGATAATAACTAATAATAAGAAAGCTTATCATAATTTCTTCATTTTTGATTTACTTGAAGCTGGTATTGAACTTAAAGGCGGTGAAATAAAATCTGTAAATTGCGGAAAAATAAATTTAAGTGATAGTTTTGTTGTTATAAAAAATGGTGAAGCTATCCTAAAAAATTGTTATATTGCTCCGCATAGTGATGCTTCTTCTCAGACAAGTTTTGATACTAAGCGTTCAAGAAAATTACTCTTACATAAGGAACAAATTTTAAAACTTGAGCGTAAAATAATGGAAAAGGGTTTTTCTATTATTCCTACAAAAGTCTACTTTAATAACAATAAAGTAAAAGTAGAAATCGGGTTAGCTAAAGGTAAAAAACTTTATGATAAGAGACAATCCCTTAAGGAAAAGGCTATTCAAAGGGATATTGATCGTGTGTTGAAAAGTTATTAGCCCACTTTAAGGGGGCGTTAATGGTTTCGACGGGGAACATTGATCAAAACATAAAGCATGTGGTGAGTCTACACCTAAACAAGGACATTTGCAAATAAACGCAAACGAAAACAAAGTTGTTTCTATGGGCAATGCAAGCTTAGCTTACGCTGCTTAGTAAACAAAAAAAATCGGTTAAAAGTTTTAACCAAACCCATTGTAATTTCGCTAGATTACTCTTAGGGTTCAGAATAAGCGCTCTACATTCACAAATTAGTCTTTATAGTGATTGCATAATTTGAAAGACTGGCTATTAAAAAATTGTTTATGATTCGTTTAATAGTAAGATTAAAACATAAACTAAACATGTAGAAAAGTTTTGCACAAGTTTTTCGGAAGTGGGTTCAATTCCCACCGTCTCCACCAAAAATTACACACATTAGGCCAAAAAATATTTATAAAGGAGTGAAAATTTATGTCAAGTTCAGTAATTGTTACAATTGTTGTTGTTCTTGGTATCATCGTTGCAGGAGGATTTCTTCTATATTTTGTTGGTGATTTATTAATGAGCATCTCTAACAAAGCTAAAGATGACGAAGCTATCAAAAATGCACAACTAAAGAAACAAAAAGAGTTAGAATCAAGAGTTAAAGCTCTTGAAAATAGTCAAGGCAAAGAGAATTCTACAACTATTCTTTATAATGGTGCTGTAGTAGAAAACTATAATCCTGATGAAGAAAAGAAAGTTGAAGAAGTAAATGAAGAACAAGAAGAAGAAAAAGAAGAAGTTAAAGAAGAAGTTAAGGAAGAACCTGTACAAGAACAAGAAGAAGAGGAAGAAGAAGAGGAAGATGATCAAGATGAAGCTTCCGAATATATTAGACAACGTAGACAAGAATTGATGGAAAGACTTGCGAGAATGCAACAAGAAGAGGAAGAAGAAAAAGAAGAAAATAATGCTGTAGATGTTTCTCAAGAAGAAGAGGAAAAAGAGGAAAAAGAGGAAAAAGAGGAAGAGGAAGAGGAAGTTAAGGAAGAACCTGAACAACCTGTTGTTCCTGATATTACAGAAGCTAAATTCGAAAATGCTATTGCTGCTGGTGAAGGGGAACAGGGATTAGCAGCAACAATGACTTTAGAAGAAATTGAAGCAAAACTTGCTGATGAACAGGCTAAGCTTAAAGTTAATGAAAAAGAACTTCGTCAATGCAAAAAAGAGTTCTTACCTTTAAGAAGAGTTAAGAGAACTCTTGAAAATGATGAAAAGAAACTTCGTAGAAAAGAAGCTTTAGTTGCAAAACAAAAAGTTGTTCTTTATGGTGTTAATAACTATGCCGATATTGATGAAGAAAAAGCAAAGAAGCTTGCTGAAGATTTAGATTTATTAGATGGTTTAAAACTTTCTGTTCAACATTGCGAAGAAGTAATGAGCAAAAATGAACAAAGATATCCATTATTAGAACAAATATTTAACTTGTTATCATCAAGAAATGCTGAAATCAAAAATAACATTAAAAAACTTCAAGAAGCTATTGAAGAATTAAAATCAACTTCAGATGATAGTGCAACAGATAGTACTAATGCAGAATAATTAATTTTACTTAAATTAATTCAAGGTGTTTAGGGACTAAATAAAATTTTCACTATTAAATATACGGGAGATCACAACTTTGTTGTGATCTTTTTTTTAGAGTTATTGATTTTTAATTATTTTTTGTGTATAATCTATGTGAGAGGTGTTATGAAAGATAAGATTACTCAAGCAACAGATATAATAAATAAAGATGGTAGTTCGACCGATGAGAAAGTTGTAGCTTTTTTGGATTATAATAAAAATGATACAACTAATAAACCTTATATAAATAGAACACGTTGGAATGATATAAATTCGTTAAGGTTATCTGATGGAGAGCAAATTTCAGATTATCTTTTAGGAGAGAGAGAAACTTGTTTTGATACTCAACATGGTAGTATTTTATTAAGAAAAAAAGTCAGAGAAAAAGGAAAAAGAAAAAAAGTAATTGTAAATATATTAAAAGATAGCATAGTTAGTTTTTATAGAGTAGATGGGAACGTTTTATTAATTACTGCTCATTTTACTGATAAAGATGAAAGTAGAAGACCCGTAATAGAAAAAAATATGAGTTATTTTACAGTTGTTATGCCAACTTCTGATCCTCAAAAACTTATACAATTAGAAAGATTTGATGTAAACTCTCAATATATGCACCAAAATAGTTTAGATTGTTTAAATAAAAGTGATGATGAACTTGCATTATTTAAAAAATATTATGGTATCATTGTTACACCTCCTCATTTTCATTTTAATAATCCTGATTATCAAGATTGTTTAGCAATAAATGTTGATAATTTGATAATGTATTTAAAAGATTTAATTACAGCGGAAAAAGGAAATATTTTAAATCAATATTCAATTGGATTACCATTTCTTGACTATAAGCTTTCTAAAAATATCGATTCTATGTCTAAAGATGATTTAAACAAAAGTTTAAAATTAAAAATAAAAGATATTTTAAAAAATATAAAAGATGATAATGATTTTAATAAATTACATATTTTGTTAGATAGCGGAGCACAAATTAAAAATGGCATATTTACATATTTAATTAAAGTTATATTATTATCGGCTAGAGAAAAGATAAATAAAATTGAAAAAATTTTTAAAAAAGATGATAAGAATTGTTTAAAGTTAAATAATATTCAAATTGATAGAAAAGATTGGGAACAAAAGAATTTTTCTGAAAAATTATATGAAATAGCTTTAATTATTATTGATAGAGATGATATTGAAAATATTTCTGAAGAGAGCAAACTAGATAAAAACTCAGATGAAAACGAAAGTGATTAGAGTTAAAAAGGAGTGATTTAATGAACTTTAAAGAACTTATAAACATTTTAACTAATTTTAATATTGATTTTACACAACAAGACAATAAAATTATTATTAAATGGCCTTATTTAATTAATGATAAGGAGCAGTTAAAAGTTTGTTTAGAAATAATAGAGGATGAAATATTTTTGTCAGATTTAAAATCCATAAAAAAAGGATGTGGTTTTTTTAGTGCTGATTTAATAAAATTTTTGAAAGATAACAACATTTTTATTAACGAAGAAAATTATTGTTATACAAAAGCTTCTCTTAACAAAATTTATTATGATGTACAAAATTTTGTTTCAATAATGATATATGCGGACTTAATGCAAAATGGAGAGAAAAAATGAATATAGATTTATTAAGAAAAAAGGTTGAAAGTTTTAAAATAGGAGTTGTAGAAGATAATGGGGATTATTTCAAACTTACAACATTAATAAAGTATCAATCATTAAATGCTTTGATTTTTGTTATTTTCTATCAAGAAGAAGATAAAGTTTTTATGACAGATGATTACTTTTTGTTTGAAAATTGGGTTGGAGATGATGAAGTTAAAAACCTTAATCCTATTAAATTAATAGAAAAGTTCGCTACAAAATATAATGTAGAATTTTTTGATAAATTAGAACTAGAAATAGATTCAGGAATGGATTTATTAAAGCAAATTCAAGATTTTATAAAAGTTGAGATATATGCAGATAAAGTTTTTGCTGAAACTGAAAACAAATAAAAAAAAAGACAAAATGTCTTTTTTTTATTTCCAATCTATAGGAGTTTCTCCATTTTTTATCAAAAAGTCATTACATTTTGAAAAATGTTTGCATCCAAAAAATCCTCTATAAGCAGATAATGGACTAGGATGCGGTGCTTTAAGTATAAGGTGTTGAGGAGCAATCAAATCACTATATTTTTGTGCATAAGAACCCCATAACATGAATACGACAGGTTTTTCTCTTTTTCCAATTATTTCTATAATTTTTTTTGTTAATATTTCCCATCCTTTTTCTTTATGAGAGTTTGCTTGACCTTTTCGAACGGTTAGAACTGTGTTTAATAATAATACTCCTTGATTAGCCCATCTTTCTAGATTTCCATTTTTTTCACATTTAATATTTAAATCGTTTTCTATTTCTTGCATGATATTAACAAGAGATGGGGGAATATCAACATTTTCTGGAACAGAAAATGATAATCCTTGAGCTTGCCCAGGTTCATGGTAAGGATCTTGACCTATTATTACTACTTTAATTTTATCCAAAGGAACATGGTTTAATGAATTAAATATTTTGTCTTCTGATGGATAAATTTCATAACTTTTATATTCATTTTTGAGAAAACTTTGTAATTTTTTAAAATATTCCTTATTAAATTCATCATTTAAAATTTCAAACCAACTTTTTCTTATTTTAATCATGTAATAATTATAATATTTTTTAGTATTTTAGGTCAATAAAAAAAGAAGAAATAATCTTCTTTTTATTTTCTTGTTTCGACTGCAACAGCTAATGCAACAGTAGCTCCAACTATAGGATTATTTCCCATTCCAATAAAGCCCATCATTTCAACATGTGCAGGAACTGATGATGAACCAGCAAATTGTGCATCGCAATGCATTCTTCCCATAGTATCTGTAAGTCCATAACTTGCAGGTCCGCAACCCATATTATCAGGATGAAGTGTTCTTCCAGTACCTCCGCCAGAAGCAACTGAAAAATAGTTATGTCCATTTTCAAAACACCACTTTTTATAAATTCCAGCAACAGGGTGTTGAAAACGTGTAGGATTTGTCGAGTTACCAGTAATAGAAACATCAACTTTTTCGTGTTTCATTATTGCAACACCTTCCGGTACATCATAAGAGCCATAAACTTTAACTTTACTTCTTTCTGAATTTGAGAATGATTTTTCATTTAAGATTGTTAATTTTCCAGTCTTATGGTCATATGAAGTATTTACAAAAGTAAATCCATTAATTCTTGAAATTATATATGCTGCATCTTTTCCAAGTCCATTCAAAATGACATTTAAAGGTGTTTTTCTAACTTTGTTTGCAGATGTAACAATTCCTATTGCACCTTCAGCTGCAGCAAAACTTTCATGTCCAGCAAGAAAGCAAAAACTTTTTGTTTTTTCATCAAGAAGCATACTTGCGAGTCTTCCATGACCTAAACCAATTTGCCTTTCATCAGCAACAGAACCTTTTACACAATAAGCTTGTAATCCTTCTCCTAGTTTTAAAGCAACTTCTGTTGCTTTTTTGGTATTAGTTTTAATAGCTATTGCGACACCTAATTCATAAGCTTTAACAGCATTATCAAAACAAATAGGTTGAATACCTTTAACGATTTCCTCAACGTTAATATTAGCTTCTAAACAAATTTGTTTAGCTTGTTCAACATCTTTTATATTATATTTTGCTAAAGTTTCATCAATTGATGTTTGTTTAACAGTTAAATCCATTATTCAGCCCTCCTTGGATCAATTATTGTAGTAGCTTCTTTAAATCTTCCATATGTTTTAGTAGCTTTTTGTATAGCTTCTTTACTATCCATGCCTTCTCTTAAAGATTTCATTAGAGCTCCAATAGCGACGTATTCATATCCAATAATTTCACCATTTTCATCTAGTCCTTCTTTAGTAATATATCCTTCAGCTAAATTTAAATACCTTGTTCCATTACCATCCTGAGAATAAACAGTTCCAACATTGCTTGTTAAAGTTTTTCCAAGATCTTCGAGTGCAGAACCAACGGCAAGACCGCCTTCTGAAAAAGCAGATTGACTTCTTCCATACACAAGTTGCAAGAAGATGTTTTTCATTGCATCGTTTATTGCATCACATACAAGATCGGTATTTAATGCTTCTAATAAAGTTTTTCCAGGTAAAATTTCTGCTGCCATTGCTGCAGAATGTGTCATACCTGAGCAACCTATTGTTTCAACAAGAGCTTCTTTAATTATACCATTTTTAACATTTAAAGTAAGTTTACATGTCCCTTGTTGTGGTGCACATTTACCACATCCATGTGAAAAACCAGATACTTGTGTTATATCTTTTAATTGTACCCATTTTGCCTCTTCAGGAATAGGAGATGGGCCGAAACCTTTTATATTCATTGGACAACTCATAAATAAAATTCCTCCAATTAGAATTTTAGAATAAAAACAAAAAAAAACAAAATAAAAATAAAGTTTTTATAAATTTTTATTTATCAAACAGTATTTAGTAAAAAATTCAAATTATGATTGACAAAAAAAAATTGATAAATTATAATGTGTGAGGATAAAATTTTTTTTATCAAATAATCAAAATGGTGGGACAAAACCAGTAGTTGTATAGTATTTGTTTAGAGATAGGGTGGTTGGTGAAAACCTTAACAAATTTATATAATGAATTACATTTGTTTCAAGTTTTGCGCTAAACTGGCGAATAGTTAAATAAGGAATATTTTATAATATTTGAATTTAGGTGGTACCACGAACAGCACGTTTCGTCCTATTTGGATTAACGTGCTGTTTTTTAATTTAATATTTTTAGTTAGGAGGTTTATAATGATTGTAGATAAGAATTTGTTTAAAGATTTAAAGGATAGAGGATTGTTATATCAATGTACTGATGAAGATAAATTAAAAGAATTATTAGAAAGCGGTAAACCAATCGCTTTGTATGAAGGTACAGATCCAACTATGGATAGCTTACACATTGGTCATTGTGTTCCATATTGTATTTTGAGAAGGTTTCAAAAAGCGGGACATAAAGTTTATTTACTTATGGGAGGTGCAACGGCGTGTATAGGCGATCCTTCAGGTAAAAACGAAATAAGAAGTATATTGAGTAAAAAAACTGTTGATGAAAATATTGCGAAAATTAAAAAAAGTCTTTCAATTTTTTTGAATTTTGAAGGGGATAATGCGGCTGAAATTGTAAATAATGCAGATTGGTTTAAAGGTTATGATTATATTGATTTTATGAGAGAAGTTGGTGTTCATTTTAATGTAAACAAAATGCTTGCTAGTGAAATTTATGATAATAGGTTAAAAGAAGGTGGTTTAACATTTTTTGAAATGGGTTATATGCTTATGCAAGCTTATGATTTTGTTTATTTAAATGAAAAATACAAATGTGTTCTTGAATGGGGTGGTGCTGATCAATGGGGAAACATTGTTGCTGGTGCTGATTTGGGAAGAAAATTAAATTTAATTGATAATAAAAATAGAGAGATGATTGGTGCTACAAATCCTTTATTATTGACTCCTGAAGGCAAAAAAATGGGAAAAACTGAGAGGGGTGCAATTTGGATAGATAAGGATAGAATCTCTGCATATGATTTTTATCAAGGGGTATATCAAACTCCCGATGCTTGTGTAGAGATGATGTTTGCTTTATTTACAGATTTACCAATGGATCATGTTAGAAAGTTGATTAAAGAAGATATAATTAAAGCAAAAAAAGAGATGTGCTTTGAGATAACCAAATTTGTTAGAGGCGAAGAAGATGCTATTAAAGCAAGAGATATGAGTGAAAATTTATTTAGTCAAGGGGGAGATAATGCTCCAGAATTTGAAATTTCTGAAGAGAAAATTGCAAATGGTATAAACATTTGTGAGTTGTTGACTTTAACAAAACTTAGTTCATCAAAAAGTGAAGCTAGAAGATTAATTGAAGGTGGTGCTATAACTTTAAAAAATGAGAAAATCACAACTTTTACTAAACAAATAAATAAAGATGATTTTGAAAAAGGATCAGTTTTGCTTAAAAAAGGGAAAAAGAATTTTATCAAGGTTGTAATTAAATGAAACTTTTAAATTCAAATGAAATTATCGAAAAAAAATCGAAATTTTTAGGGTATTTTTACGAATGTCATAGTGAAACTGAAGTAAAAGAGATATTGGAATATTTAAAATTTCAACATAAAAAGGCAACACATATTTGTTATGCATACAGAATCCAAAATCCTTATCTTGAAAAGGCGGTTGATGATGGTGAACCAAGTGGTACTGCAGGTAGACCTATTTTATCTGTATTACAAAAACGAAATAGAAACAATGTTTGTGTCTTTATTGTAAGATATTTCGGTGGTATAAAACTTGGAGCAAATGGACTTGTGAAGGCATATACGAAAACTACAAGTGAACTATTTAAGTAATTATATTTTGGGAGTTATAATGAGGCAAATAACAGAAATAAAAAAAGTTGGAAAAGGTGATAGATACCATTTATTTGTTGATAATGAATTTTTTGGCACATTTGAAGCGGAAATTTTGGCGAAAAATTATTTAAAAACAAATTGTTTTTATGATGATGAGTTTTTAGAAAAAATCAAAATTGAAAATGGTGATTATGCTTGTTTTAATCGTGCGTTATCCTTACTTGAAAAAACAATGAAAACCGAAAAAATGTTGTTTGACTATCTCAAAGAAAAAAGATATCCAGAAGAATGTATTATTCGTGCAATAAAAAAAGTAAAAGAATATGGTTATATAAACGATGAACAATTTTGTGAAAGTTATATAAATTCTTATTGTAAGTTAAAAAGTAAAAGGAAACTTAAATACGATTTAATAAACAAGGGAGTAAATGAAGAATTAATTAATAAAAAATTAGAAGAGATAATAAATGATGATGATGAGTTGGAAAATTGTTACAACTTAGCAAAAAAATATATGAAAAATAAAAGTTTTGATATTAAAACAAAGCAAAAATTTTTTAATCATTTAATTAGTAAAGGATTTGATTATTCAATCATTACCAAAGCATGGGAGGGTATAGCAAATGATAGGAATTGATATAATTGACATTGAAAGAGTTGATAAAAGTGAAGAATTTATTGATAAGATAGCAACTGAAGAAGAAAAAAAATATATTATGAAATCTTTTTGTGACAGTTTGAGAAATCAGAGAGTAGGTGCTTTATTTTGTTTGAAAGAAGCAGTTATGAAGGCTTTAGAAATGGGAAAAGGAAGCGGTGTTGTATTTAAAGATATCGAACTATCGCATGAAGATAATGGAAAACCTTTTGTTATTTTACATGGAAAAGCATTAGAAAAATATAATCAATGTTTTAAAGATAAGAAAATAGAAGTTTCAATATCTCATACACCAATTATGGCTATTGCGATTGCAATTTTATGTTAAAAGGAGGGTTGTCCTCCTTTTTTAGAATAATAATTTTAGTATTTAACAAACTATGTTTAAAACAATAGTTAAAGGAGAATAATTGTGATTAGAAAAAACAAATATGCAAAAGAATTGTGGACTAAAGTGAAAAATGTAGAAAAATTTTATGGAGATTATATTTCTTACGTTTTGAATGAAAATTTTTCAAATGATGAGCATATTATGCTAATGAGGGAAGATGTTGATTTAAGTAAAATTTATGATCAATTATCAGACCTTGAAAAAGCCGACTTAATAGATTTTTGGAATAAGGAATCAAATGGACAATCAAATAAAAAGAGGAGAAATTTATTATGCTGACCTTAGCCCTGTTGTAGGAAGTGAACAGGGTGGCGTTCGTCCTGTACTTATTCTTCAAAATGACATTGGAAACAAATATTCTCCTACTGTAATAGTTTCTGCTATAACAAGTCAATTAGGTAAAGCAAAGCTTCCTACTCATATTGAATTACCAGCGGAACAATATAATTTACCCAAAAACTCAGTTGCTTTATTGGAACAGATTAGAACTTTAGATAAGCGACGTCTGCAGGAAAAGATAACTGTCCTATCAGCAGAAAAAATGAGAGAGGTAAATAAAGCTTTATTGATTTCTTTAGGATTTTAAAAAAAAGGATTATAAAAATCCTTTTTTTAAATTCCTCTATTGCAAAGTATTTTTTTTAAACATTTAAAGATACAAAATTTACAACAACATCTACAACAAGAATTAAAACAGTTGTTTGTTAAAGGTAGTGAACTGCAATGACAAGGAATATTTCTTTTTATTATTCTTGTTTGAACAATATTGCTATAAATTCGAGTTGGTGTCTGAGTGCTATTATCGATGATATAAGATTGATTTGTTATTATCATATTTACATAACCTCTACATCGAATTCGACTATTACATTATTTCCAACAGAAAGATTTGGTAATGAAAATCCTGCTTCTGGATTATAAGAAGGGTAACTTATTGAGTTTATTTTGACACTACCATTTACAAAAAATGTTCCAGCAGGGATTGAATCAGTAAAAAATAGATTTGTTTTTTCTGTAGTTCCAGTATTTAAGATTGTATTTTTATAATGCAAAATATCTCCTTTGATAGCAACAGTTTTATCTACTTCTTTGATTACACCTAATTTGGAAGATACATTGATTAAGGTTATTTCATTACTGTTTTCATTAAAACTATATTCTCCTGCAGAGTATTGCAAATTACCATAATTTTTAGTTGTATTTTCGGTTAAAGGATTGTTTGAAATAATATTGTACTTTATAGTTAATACATCATTAGGAGACATATTAGGTAAATTAAAACCATTGACTAAATCATAATTAGGATAACTTGTTCCATTAATTGTAACACTACCGGCGACATGTGTTGCTCCAGAAGTCATGATATCTTTGAAAAAGAGATTAGTTAAAAGTTTTGAAGTTAAGTTTGAAAGAGTTACTGTTTGCTCTGCGGTTTCTCCTTCTACTAAAAAGGTTTTATTACTTGACTTTATTTTAGTAAAATTATCAGTTAAAACTTCTGTTGTGACGATGTTGCTATTTTGATTTTCTGTTTGGGTACTTCCATCTGGAAGTTCAAAAGTGAATTGTACATTTGATTGATTATTTATTATCATTTTTTCTCCTTTAGTTTACTATAACTTTGAATTCTATTTTAGTAGATTGCTGCGGAATTAGATTAGGTATAAAAAAACCTGTTTCAGGACTATATGAAAGATAGGATATATTATCAATTTTTACCGTATTAGGTATAAACGTTGTTCCTTGAGGAATACTGTCTTGAAAAAACAAATTTATTAATGGTAGGTTGCTTTCATTTGTTATTTCTGAAGAATATGTTAATGTATCATTTTTTATAGCATAAATTTTATCTACAGATTTGTTAACATTTAGTTTTATTTGATAAAAAAATGTTGAAGTGTAATTAGAATTTGAAAAAGAGGATACTGTTAATCCTTCAAAGGGTGTAAAAGTATAATTTACAGTGGCAATATTAAAATAAGGATTTATATTTGGTAAAGAGTTGGCTATCATTTTAAATACAACACTTTTTGTTTCATTGGGATTGATAATTCCTATATTTATAGGTATAGTGTTTGGTTGGGTAATACCATTTATTGTTATCGAATTTTCAACTAGCGAAAAGTTACTAGGAAAAATATCGTTTAGTGAAGAAGTTGTTGTTGGTAAACTCCCTATATTTTTTATTATTATTGTAAATTCAATTTCCTCTCCAACTTTTGCATTATTTTTATCTACTATTTTTGTCAATGTTAAATTAGCACCTAAACTGTCTACCTGAAGAGCTAAAGCGTTTGGAACGTATAAATCTTGATCGGTTATAAATCTTATTGCAGCTGTTTTTTGATTTGCTACTAATTTATTTGATACATCTACCGATGTTATATCCCATCCTTGTCTACAAGCAGTTGTATTTGTTCCAGATATTGCATTGGCGTTTCTTGTGCCAAATGTTCCGCTAGTTTTTAAAATTCCATTATCATCATTAATTTGACTTGCAAAAAAGTTTGATACTGGATTGTTTGGACCAAATAAATTTGATAACGTGTTAATTGTAGAACCAAACAACATTTGGTCACCGCTAATTACAGCATCTCCCTCAGCACTACTCACAAAGATTTTTCCTGTAATTGGAAGAGCTGGTGGAGTTATGAAACCACTTATTGAAATATCGGTTGAACCTGTTGCTGGTGAAACAACAACACCACCACTCCATAGAGTTAAATTTCTTAAGGGGAGTGATTGATTTTCGTAGACAACAGCCAAAGTCCAACCCGCATGATTGGTAGAGTTAGTTTGTGATTCTAATGGATTAATAAGAGCTGGTACTCCACTAACAGAGTAATTACCATTTAAAGAGTTTGCCACTAAATTTGTTACATTTGCTGTTCTAACATAAAAACCAAGTGTATTATTATCTATGGTAATTAATAAGTTTTGACGTGTCGAGATGTCTGACGAAATTGTCGATGTGCTTAAAGGGGTCGTGAAATTTATTGTATTGTTTAAAAGTGATGAAATATCATCTGTCCTAGATTTATATAAACCTCCCCAAATTAATTCAGCATAAAGAATTTTACTATCTGAAGGTATAGAGAGGACTGCAAACGAGCCATTTTGTTGATAATTGCTTGTCGTACCTAAGGGAAAAGTATTTACTTGTAAAGTATTATTTAAACTTGTAAAAGCACCAATTGAACCAAGTGTGCCAGAAAGGTTTTGGTCTTGTCTTTTACTTAGTCCAAGTGTATTTCCAATAAAAGATATTCCTCCATTTTTTGTGTCTGAATATCTTAAAATTAAAGACATTTATCCTCCTTATATTTTTACATAACATTTCTTTATTAGATTCAAAAATGTTATGTAAAATTAAAGATTTTTATCTACTACATAATATTAAAAATATTGATTGATTGTGAAAATAAAAAAAAAAGCCATTAAAGGCTTTTTCTTGGCAGGGGTGGAAGGAATCGAACCCTCCTCTGGAGTTTTGGAGACTCTCATTCTACCGATGAACTACACCCCTATAAATAAAACACAAGTATTTTACTATAAAAAAAAATATAAGTCAATTATTTTATTAGAGTAATTTGCAGAATTTATTATTGTGAATATTTTTAAAATATGTTATAATTGTTTTGTTATTAAGGAGGATTATTTTGGTAATAGGTGTTGATGTTGATGGGGTTTTAACAGAACTATTTAAATTTATTCATAAAGAAGGTGAGGAGTTTGCAAAAAGAAGGAATTTAGACATAAAAAAAAATATTAATGGTTATAATACAAAAGAAATATATGGTTGGTCAGATGAAGATGATGAAGTTTTTTGGAATGAAGAATTTTTAAAATATACTGATGAAGTTGAAATGAAAAAAGATGCGAACATAATTTTAAAAAAATTAAGAGATGAGGGAAATAAAATTTGTATTATTACAGCCAGATATAATTGTGATAAAGACAATGAATTAGGTGAAATTAGCAGACTCCATTTGTTGAGATGGTTAAACAAACATCAAATTGTTTATGATGAACTATGTTTTTCACCAAGAACAGAAAGTAAGTTATTTTATGTAATTAAAAATGATGTAGATATTTTTATAGATGATTCAGTAAAAAATTTAGAAGAAGTTTCAACAAGAATTCCAGTTATTTGTATGAACGAACCATATAATATAACATATTCAAATGCAAATATGATAAGATGTGATAACTGGAATGAAATTTATAGTGTAATAAAAAATCTAAAAGTTAAAAAGTAAAAGTAATTAAATGTTAAAAATTTATACTAAACTTTTTTAGAGAGGTTAAAATGATAAAAACAATTATAGGTGATCATCTAGAATCAAATGTTTTTATTTATGAGAAAGAAGATAGTTGTATAATAATAGATTGTGGAGCTTCTTTAGAAAAAATAAAAAACATTGTTGGGAAAAATAAAGTAGAAGGAATTTTTTTAACTCATGGCCATTATGATCATAGTTTGTTTGTTAATGATTATCAAGAATATTTTAAATGTCCGATTTACGCAAACAATGAAATAACAAAGACTTTAGAAGATGGGGATGCAAATTATGGTAATAAAACTATTAAAATTTTAAATAAAGATAAATTATTTTTGCTAGATGGAGATGGAATCATAAATTTAAAAAACTTTACTATCAACTATTATCACTGTCCTGGACATAGTTTATGTTGTGAATGTTATTTAGTTGATGGAATATTGTTTGCTGGTGATGTTCTTTTCAATAGAAGCATAGGAAGAACAGATTTAAAATTTTCAGATAAAAATTCAATGTTTAATTCTTTGTGTAAATTAGAAAGGTTAGAATTTAATCTAGTTAAAAGTGGACATGATAGAGATAGTTCTTATCAGGAACAAATGAAAAATATACAAGTTTTCAAAAAATTTTTAAAGAGATAGAAAAAAAACTGGTTGGATACCAGTTTTTTCTATCTTTTTAATCTTAAATCTTTTCCATGTATAAATACACAAATTGAAGTTTGTTGATTTGCAAGTCTGCTTGAAATTCTTTCATCATAGTAATCATTTATTTCTTCAAGGGTTAAGTTTGTTGTTATAATAGTAGGTTTCTTATTTATTGATCTTTCATTTAAAATTAAATATAAATATTTTACTGTTATATTAGGTTGTCTTAATTCAGTTCCCAAATCATCTATAAAGAGAATTTCGCTGTCTAAATATTTATCTAATAAATTGCTTTTTTCTTCCATTTCACGAGATGAGTAACTCTTTAAAAAATCTTGATTCATGTTGAATGAAGAAGTTAATAAAACAACTTTATTGAGTTTAATAAGTTCATTTGCCATACACTTCATAAGAAATGTTTTACCTACTCCTGTTTCGCCACCTAACACAACAATATTTTTGTCAAATTTAGAATGGCACCACTCTTTCATTTTGCTAAACAAACAAAACATTTCTTTTTGATTTTGATAAATATCATATTTAACATTATCAAAATCTTCTAATTTTGAAAAACCACTTTCTTTAATTAAAAGTTTGTTTAATTCTGATTTAAAACAGTCACAGTATTTTCCATTAATTTTTCCACTATCATTACATTTTTTGCAAAAGTAATCTGGTTCGATTGGAAAAAGTTCTAAAACTTTTAAACTTTTATCAACTTTGCTTTTTAGATTTTTAAGTTCGTTAGAGTTTGAAATTCCTTTTTTTGTTTCGCTAAGCATGAGGTTAATGTATTGATTAAAAAGGTTATTAAACTTTTCATTTTTTAATGCTTTTGTTTTGTTGTCAAGTGCTTTATTTTCTGCATCAAATTTTCTGGAATCAATTATTTGTTGAGTTTTTTCTAAAAATTTTTTATTCATACTAACACTCCTATATTTCTATTTCATCTATTGATTGATAAAGTGCATTCCATTCTTGGCTAGAATAACTTCTTCCTTTAAAATTTTTTTCATTTTTATTTTCATAAATATTATTTATAGGTGTTGTTTGTTTTGCCTCATCAACTGTTTTTATTCCCTTTTCATGCCAATCAGCAAGAACTCTTGATAAATATTTTAGTGGGTTGTCTTTATTTTGAGATATTGTAACAGCATAATCTATCAAATCTTTAGACATTTGCCAATCGTTTTGCCAAGTTTTGAAGTTTGTTCTATCTAAATAATTAACATTACGATTAATATTTAGTTTTTCTAGAATTGAACTAATTTGACTGTCTTGCTTTAATATATTATTCATATAATCATTAAAAGCTGAAGTACTTAAAATTCCTAGTTTATAAAATTTCGAAATAGTTTCATTCATTCCCTCTAACGTTCTTATCGATGTTTTAAAACAAAATTCTGCTATTTGAAGTAAAAGTTGCTTATCAAATCCCATATTAATCCATTTAAGAATATAGTTTTCGACTATAGTTTCTAGATTTTCATAATAAACACCAATTGACTTATTTATTTCTTTTGCAAGATTAAAAAGACTCTTTTTCTCTTTTTCGAAGTTTTCGATTTCTAAAATTGAAAACAATTTCATTTCATAATATTTTGACAAGATTTCGTCAATTTTTTCAAAAGAGAATCTAGATTTCTTTTTGTAGTTTTTACAAACATATAAAATAACATCCATATTGAAACCTAATTCATTTTGCCATTTATTTAATAGAGATCTTTCTTCTACATAAGGTGAGCGTTTTATACCTATTGCGTTAAAGATTTCTGCCAAGTCAGGATTTTTATCTTCGAAACTTTTTAGACGTTCTTCGACAGCAGCGGTAGTAGTAATTCCTTCATTTGCCCAATTTTTTGCTACTGTTAATATGTAATTATATCCAACAGCTGATTTTTTGGTTTCTACGCAATATTTCATAATCATAAGTAAAGCTTCTTGTTCAACGTGATATCGTTCAAGAAAATCATAATATTCACTATACTCATGCTTTGATATGCTTCTTTTTCCTAAAAAAATATCGTTTGCTTGTTGATTAAAAGTTGTATATTTGTCTGGTTTAAATAATTTATTTGATGTTAAAACATTGTTTAAAGGAATATAGGTAATTTGAATAGGTTTTGTTTTTAGAACTTGAACCAAACCTTGTTCTTCCCAATATTCAAAAGCACCTATAACATCTTCTTCACTCATGTTCAAAGTTTTTGCAAAATTTTCTAAACTATTATCAAATGATGTGCTATTACAAAGATATAGTCCATAAATATACACAACAACAAATTGTGGTTGTGCAAAAGGAAGGTAATCATTTAGAAATATATTATCAATTTCTGTTTTTGAATTAGCGATTAATTCAGTTGAATATTTACAAAAGGCCATATTTATCTCCAACACACATTTTAACACATTTTAATAGTTTTTACAACAATTAATAATATTAATACAACTTAACTTTTAAGTCATAGTTGGACAATCTTTGTAATATAGATATTATTATGAAGACAAAAAACAAGTTTTTTATTCCTTTTATCCTGTTAATTATGATTATTCCAATTTTTTTAGGTGGATGTTCATTCAATAATAAAGAAGAAAAACTTACTAATTACACAATGAATTTACAGTATGAAGATAATGAAAAAATATTATATGGAAACATAGAAATTCTTTATACTAATAATTCTGAAAATATGTTTGAATATCTATATTTTCATTTATATCCAAATGCATTTAGAGAAGGAGCTAAAGAAAGTGTAGTTTCGATATCTTGTCAAAATGAAGCTTATGAGAATGGAACAAGTTACGGAAATATAGAAATTTATGGGGTTTATAATAAGAATAATGTATTAAATTATCAAATTACTGGTGATGATCAAAATATTCTTGAGGTAGAACTTCCATTTCAGATGTATCCCGATGAGAAAATATGTTTATCTATTGAATTTGCTGTTAAACTTGCAAACATAAATCACAGATTGGGTTATGGAAATAATACTATTAATTTTGGAAATTTTTATCCAATTGTCTGTGTCTATGAAGATGGAAAAGGTTTTTATAAGGATTTGTATAATTCGAAGGGAGATCCATTTTATAGTGAATGTGCAAATTACAACGTAAAAATAACTTATCCTGCAAAATATGAGATAGCAAGTTCAGGGGATTTAATTTCAACAGAGTTAAAAGATGAAAATAAACAAAGTAATATAGAGGGATTTAAAATAAGAGATTTTAGTTTTGTTTTAAGTGAAAAATTTAGCATTGTCTCTGATTGTATAAATAATACAACAATTTATTATTATGGCTATAAAAATGATGAAAACTTAAAAAGTTGTTTAAAGATTGCTGTTAATGCTGTAGAAACTTTTAATAATTTATTTGGCATATACTCTTATAAACAATTAAGCATTGTAAAATCTAATTTTGTTCATGGTGGTATGGAATTTCCAAACATGGTGCTTATCAGTGATAAATATACTCAACAAATTGACTTGAATTATGTAATTGTTCATGAAATTGCACATCAGTGGTGGTACGGAATAGTTGGAAATGATCAGTATAATCACGCATGGATGGATGAAAGTTTAGCAGAGTATAGTACATTGATGTTCTTTCGACAAAATAAAAGTTATGGGTTAGACTATAAACAATTATTAAACGGAGCAAAAGATAGTTATAAACTTTTTGAAAAAGTTTATACAAAAATTACTGGTAATGTAGATGGTCGAATGGATAGATCTTTAAATGAATTTAATACAGAACCGGAGTATGTTCAATGCGTTTATACTAAAGGAATTTTGTTTTTTAATTCTATCGAAGAATTAGTGGGACAAAAAAAATTTGATAAAGCTCTTAATAATTATTATGAAAAATATAAATACAAAAATTGTTGTCCTGCTGACATGATTTCAATTTTTAATAAATCAACAGGATTTGATATGGAAGAAATATTTAATAGTTGGTTGGAAGGGAATGTTGTTATAGAGTAAAGATATTCTCTTCCTTTTTAATAATATAGTTAAAATAGTTTGAAAATAATTTAAAGTATGTTAAAATGTTTAGTATAGTCGGGAGGATTTATGAAGTTTGTTTTTGTTGCAGATGCAGCTTGTGATGTATCTGAAGAAGATAAGGAAAAATATAATATTAATATTATACCTATAGAGTTAAATTTTGGAGATGAGATTTATCCAGAAGGGTTACCATATAAACAATATTATGAAAAATTAAAAAATACTCCAATTATGCCTAAAACAGCAATGCCAAATGCTTATAAGTTTCAGTCATTTTACAAAGATTTTGTAAACAAAGAAGATGTTTTTGTTATAACTATTCTTATTTCTATGGAGCTTTCTACCACAAAAATTCAAGCGCAAAATGCTGCAGAAGAATTAGGAATGAAAAATGTTTTTATAGAAGAAAGTCAAGCAGCAACTGTTGCACAAGGTGCGTTGATTGTTGAGTTAGCAAAATTTTGTCAAAAAGAAAATGATGTTGAAAAAATAAAGAAAGAATTTTATAGATTGCGTGATAAAGTAAAATTATTCGCAATAATTAATGATTTAAAATACTTAAAAGCATCAGGTAGATTATCAGGAGCTTCTGCAGCTATAGGAGGTATGCTTAATATAAAACCTATTGTTAGTTTGGTTGATGGGAAAGTTATGAATATAGCAAAATGTATGGGGACACCTAAAGCAGAAAGTTTTATTTTGAATTCCATTAAAAATTTAGATGAGAACAGACCATTATATTTAATACATAGTGATTTAGAAGAAAAAGCGAAAGAATTGTATGAAAAAAATAAATTAAAATTTAATGATAAACAAGAAGTAAAGGTTCAGGAGATTAGTTACGTAGTTGGAACTCATGTTGGTGCAGGATGTTATGGTGTTGTATATTTTGAAAGATAAAAACAAGGTATGAAAAACCTTGTTTTTATCTTTGATCACTAATTTGGGCATCAGAATTGTTTGATTGTAATAATGAGATAGGATCATATGGGGCACCTTGTTTTGTTCCACTTAAAAGTGCAATATCAACTGCATTTGATGGATTTCCCCAAGAGTTTCCAGAAAATTCAAAAATTGCATTATCTACAACCCAACCTCTAGTATTAAAACAAACATTTTGAATTATAAAACCATTTGAGTTTGGATTTAGATATCCACATTGCCGCAAAGAATAAATTATGTTAGATTTAATTATATTATTATTGGTGTTTCCTTGTGTGACTATACCTCTATTAACCACCCATGTATCCGAAGATCCCTGTTGTTCGGGACCATAAATTATATTGTTAGTTATGATATTATTATTTCCACCTATTTGTATCATTTCAATAGGATAAGGGGAGTTGCTAGTAATTGTAAAACCTTTTATTAAGTTTCCGTTTCCAGTAATTAAGATTGGAATATTAGCAGATGTTAAAGTAAGTGTTGTACCAGGAAATCCAATTAATTTTATATTGTTTTTATTTATGTTGATTGTGTTTGCAATATCATAATTTCCGCTTTGCACTATAATTTTACCATTTTCTTGAATATTATTTAATGCTTCTGTGATAGTAGGAAAAGGGTCATTCTGAGTGCCGATTCCACCAATATTACCAGATTTTACATATAAAAGGTAGGGATTAACTCCTAAAGTTCCAGTAGCGCCAGTAGCCCCAGTAGCGCCAGTAGCCCCAGTATTACCAGTGGGACCAGTAGGACCGATAGGCCCTGTTGCACCTATAGGACCAGTGGGACCAGTTTTTCCATCTAAACCATTTAATCCAGTAGAGCCGGTAGGACCAGTAGGACCAGTAGGACCAGTGGGACCAGTAATAGATTTGATTAAATGTTGATTAGAAGAATTATAAAAATTTTCTATATGAAAATAATATTTATCAAAAATAGGAGATGGGTAATGATTAAATTTACAATTAGAAGAACAATTTATATTTTTTAGCATAATTTCTCCTGTTTCAGTTTATGAAAAAAATATCTTAAATGTTATATTATTGTTAATTATAATTGACTTTATATAAAGATTCTCTTATAATTTAATTAAATGAAACGTATAATACTAAAAAGGAGTTATTTATGCAGGCAGAAAATACAACCCCTGTAAATAGTGTTAAAGAAGATTTAAGTTTTTTTAAAACTCGTTTAGGTAAAATATTTTCTAATTTATCAATAGTTTTTATTGTCCTAAGTTTATCTGGTATTTTGTCTTTTGTTGCAACTGCGACAATTATATTGATAGGATTTTCGATTATTATACTTTCTATAGGTACTATTTTTATTATGGTCCCTAATTTTTGGGATATTTTTGCAAAAAGTGCTGGTATTTCTGCACAAATTGCAAGCTTTTTCATGCAATATATATTTATTTTTATGTCAATTACAATTGTTTTATCTGTTATATCATTAATACTACTTGCTACTGATAAAAAGGAAAAACATGTTGCTAGAATAGTAGTATCCTCAATTGTAATAGGTATTGCTTTGATAGCTATTATTGTAATAGCGGCGGGGGTAATAAAATGAATGATGTGAAAATAAAACTTATAGGTGTTAGTAATAAAGTTAAACCTATTGTCATGATAGATGGACAGCGAGTAAATTATAAAAAAAATGAGTTTGAGGGGTATGATTTAAACTACCAAACAGAAAAAGAAGAGATTGAAGTTGAAATCTATCGCTACCTAGAGTTAAAAGGTAAATTATGGTGGCTTTATGCATTAATTTCATTTATTGTTAGTATTTTTGGTATTTTTGAGCCACCTTATGATAAAAAATGCATAGTTATTGATTGCAAATATACATTCAAATTACAGGAACAAAGTGACATAAAAATAAGGTTTCAAACATTAAAATCTGAAGGTAAATGTGTAGAAGTAGAAACTAATTTAGAAATGCAAGAACTAAAAAATAGTTATTATGTAGACAAAGATTTAAAGAAAAGATGGGCAATACTGTTAGCATTTAAAATTGTTTGTTGGGTGCTAATTCTAGTTTTAGTTATCATTTTAATATCAAAATTAATTTAAAAGAGGTATAGTATGAAAGTTTATGTTAAAAACAAGCTTTTTTCTCTAGGTGGATCATCATTTGTTGTAGATGAAAACAAAAATCCAGTATTAAATGTAAAAGGGAAAATTTTTAGTATAACAAGAAAGAAATACATTTGTGATTTAGAAGGCAATGTATTATATAAGGTTAGAAATAAATGGTTTAATTGGTTTATTCATAAAGCATTTATTTATGATAAAGATAATAACAAGATTGCGACAGTAAAAGATAAATGGTTTAATATTAAACAAGAATACTTTGTATTGGGATATAAAGATGAAATTAAAATTGGTGGTAAGTTCTTTTCTCTTACATGTCAAATTTTAAAAAATGGTGAGGTCATTGGTACTATTCGAAGAGAAATTAATTTTATTAGAGATAGTTTTGAATTAGATGCAAAAGATGAGGATATGGAGTTTTTGGTTGCACTAGTAATTGCTTTAGATAATATTAAAGATAAAAAATATAAGTAAAAGATATTTTTTATCTTTTTTTTTATAATTTAATATTATTGACAAGTTTGCTTTTTTTTGTTATATTCAATCGTAATATGGCGGTAAAAAAATGAAAGTTATAGAAGTAAAAAATTTAAGCAAAGATTTTAAATTAAAAAAGAAATATAAGGGAAAAGAGTTTTGGAAGCATTTATTTAAAAAAGAAAAGATTATTAAGAAAGCAGTTAATAATATATCTTTTTCTGTGGAAGAAGGAGAAGCACTAGCTTTTATAGGACCAAATGGAGCGGGTAAGTCAACGACAATTAAAATGTTAACTGGAATTTTATATCCTACTTCTGGAGAGATTAGTGTGTTAGGATTAAATCCTACAAAAGAGAGAGCAAAACTTTCTAGACAGATTGGAACTGTTTTTGGACAAAAAGAGCAACTTTGGGTTCATTTAACGGCTATGGATAATTTTTTGTTTTTCGGAGCAATTTATGATATTCCCAAAAAAGAACTTTTAAAACGTATTTCGGAGCTGGCTGAAATATTTGAAATTAATGAGTTTATTAATCAACCTGTTAAAAGTTTAAGTTTAGGACAAAGAATGAAATGTGAAATGGTTGCAAGTTTATTACATAATCCTAAAATCTTGTTTTTTGATGAACCAACTATAGGATTAGATCCTGTTGCAAAAGAAACATTAAGAATGTTGATTAAAAAGCTTAATAAAGAATTAGGAATAACTATTTTATTTACATCTCATGACGTTGGGGATATTGAGGAAGTTTGTAAAAGAGTGATAATAATTAATGATGGCAAAATTATGCTTGATGATAATATGAAAAATTTAAAATATCATTATCTTAATAAAAAAATAGTCGAGGTAAATTTGATTAGAGATATTTCTATAAAAGAAAAGGAAGGAATTAAAATTTTAAAAGCAAAAAACTCAATGTATAAGTTGGAAGTTGATATGAATATAACAACAATGGAACAATTACTTGGACTATTTAAAGCAGATGATTTACAAGATATTTCTATTTCAACCACTCCTTTAGAAGATGTCATTAAATCAATTTACAGGAGAGGAAAAAATGAAAAGACTGAATAAATATTTTTCAATATATAAAACTAGTTTTAAACAAGAAAAAGATTCTATCGTAAATTATTTTTTTAGGGCAATTAATTTTTTTATAATAATTTTTATTTTTGTTCAACTTTGGAGTTACATTTATGGAGAAAATGGAACTAATCAAATTATAAATAATTACTCACTACAACAAATGATTTGGTATTTAATATTTTCAGAAATGATATATTTTTCTGCAAGGACAAGTTTAATCACAAAAGATATATCAAACGAAATAAAATCAGGAAATTTATCTTATAAAATAAACAAACCATATAATTTTTATCTTTATGAAATTTGTAATTTTATGGCAAAAAGTTGTTTTGCGTTAATATTTTTTATTCCAGTGGCTATTTTAATAGGATTTATATTTGTAGGTTCAATTCCTAATTTTACATGGTTACAAATCTTACCTTGTATTATTTCTATTTTATTTTCAGTTTTGATAAATTGGATAATTTATGCTTCTGTTGGTATGATTTCTTTTTGGACACAAGATGCAACACCTTTTGGTTGGATAGTTACTAAATTGTTTATGCTTTTAGGTCTTTTCTTTCCGTTGGATTTTTTTCCTACATGGTTACAACCAATAATATTTTATAGTCCAATTTATTCAATTTTTTCTGGTCCAGCAACTTTAGTTGCAGATTTTTCTTGGGACTTATTTGCTAGTATAATTATTTCTCAAATATCATGGTCTGTTATCATTATAATATTGGGACTAATGATATATAATTTAGGGAAGAAAAAGGTGGTATCAAATGGGGGTTAAAAACAATTTTTTGTTGATTTTTAAATATTTAAAATTAAATTTAAAAAAAGAAGCACAATATAAATCATCATTTGTTTTGCAAATTATAATGATGATTTTAAATGATCTATTTTTTATATTGCAATGGATAATAGTTTTCAGTTTAACGGATTCTATTGGTGGTTATGGATTTAGAGAAGTTTTAGTATTATGGGGTTTGTCTGCAGGAAGTTATGGTATTTCACATTTATTTTTTTATGGTGCTTTTAATATAGGTGATTTTATTTATAATGGAAAACTTGATGTCTTTTTAACTCAACCTAAAAATATATTAATTAATGTTTGTTGTTCATCAACATCTGTTGCTGCAATAGGAGATATCTTTTATTGTTTTATTGTTTTTGCTATTGCTGGTGTGACATGGTGGTGGTATTTAGCAGCTATTCCAATCATTATAATTGGCGGAATAATATTTGCAGCACTTATTGTTTGTTATCAAACTCTAGCTTTCTATGTTAAAAAAGGAAATGCATTTGCTGATATGGTAGCATCTTCTATAACTTTATTCAGCACATATCCGCCAGTGATTTTCGATATAGTGTCTAAAGTCTTTCTTTATACAATCATTCCTTGTGGCTTTATGGTTTTTGTTCCAATGCAATATATTTTTTTATCTTTTAACATTTGGTGGGTTTTAGCAATGGTAGGCGTTGCTGTTGTTTTGGTTGTATTGGCTTTTTTACTTTTTAAAATAGGATTAAAACGCTATGCGTCTGGGAACCTTATGGGGGGAAGAATCTAAATAATTTATAGAAAATTAAGATTTAAGGAGGCAAAATGAGAAAAAGTTGTAGAGCAATTATTATAAAAAACGGTAAAGTATTAACAATGTTTAGGAGAAAAATAAAAGATGGTGTAACTACAGAATATTATGTTATACCAGGTGGCGGTCAAGAAAGTGGTGAAACAAAAGAAGAAACTGTCAAGAGAGAATTAAGTGAAGAGATGAACGTTGATATTCAAATTTTAGGTTATTTAGGAGATGAAATCTCAGAAACAGGTAAAGCAAGTTATTTTCATTGTGAAATAATTAAAGGAGAACCTAGTTTAGGAGGAGAAGAATTAGATAGGATGACTAAAGAAAATTATTATGAACCTATTTTTTTAAATATTGAAGATTTGGATAAAATAAATTTGTTTGGTAAAGAGTTTGTTAGAAAAGCTATAAAGAAAGAATATATTTCATGATTAAATAAAGCATTTTATAAATTTATAAAATGTTTTATTTTTTTTAAAAATCGCTTGAGTTTATAGTTAACTATAATGATAAATTCTAATTAACAAGAAAAGAATATAATTTTCTTGTAATAAAAAGGAGGATTTATGGGAAAAGAATTTTTAGATTTAGATTTATTTAAGAGTGAAGAAGAAAAGACTATGGAGAAATCATTAATAGGTAAATGGAGATATTGTTACTCTACTGAAAATTTTTCTAAAATTTTGACAGGTGATCAAAATGAAGAAAAAAACTTTAATATGCCTAAATATTTGTTTTTTGCTCAAGGTGGTAGTGGTACAGATGGAGATAATATTGCTTCGGTTTATAATGATAATATTAGTATTAAAAATGAAAAGTATAAATATATATTTCTTCAAAAAGCAAATTTAATGGTATTATACGATGAACCAATTGTTGTAGAAAACAAAAAATTACAACAAGCTTTTGTGTTTTATGTTTATAAGAAACAAAATTCTTATTGTTATACAAATGAAGAAATAAAAGAAATTCAAGATGATCAAAAATTAAAAAGAGTTGATTTTGATATAAGTATAAGCATTCCAGATAAAAAATTTAATGGTGTTTGGGACCTGTATGGATTAATCAAAGAAGATAAAATAGAAAATTTAAAAAAAGAAGAGATAAATTCAAGTTTTAATTTTATGTCACCAATGTTTGATTCCCTCCATATTCAAGATAAAAATGTTGACGTTATGTCGGATGGGGATAGTCTTACTATAGATCATAAAGTTACATATAATAAAGAAAATAGTAAAATGTTTATTTTTAGTTGCGATGCAGGAGTTTTTATATTAAATAATATTTTAAACATTAAACAAAAAGTTTATTATAAAGAAATAGATGGTGAAGAATATTTATTTACTGATTTTACAAATAGTATTGATTCAAAAAGTAAATTATTAATTGATGTTTACAAAAAAAGGAAAGATTAAATAATATAATATTTATGTTTAAAAAGCCACAATTAATTGTGGCTTTTTATTTTTTCATCAAAAATAGTATAAATATTCCCATAATATTTAACTTCATTATCAATCATTATATAACTTTCATTTGGTATACCTATAAAATTAAATTTTTTAGAATATGGAATAATATAATTATTTACAATATCTATTTCTGGACATTCTATTTGATAAGATTTTGTTAAACCATCAAAATGAGGGATTATAGAATATTTAAATAAATTTAAGCCTTTTAAAATTCTTTTTTCATTAATATCTGAAATTTCTTCAGGAAAATTAAAAATTTTTTTACATAAATTCATTGTTCCTGCTGAAATACCTATAACTATACCATTATAAGATTTTAGGAATTTTTTTAATTTTATTTTTTTTAAAAACTTTAATTGGGGAATTATTTTACCACCACAAATTATTATGATGCTGGCATCTTTGAGTATATCTTTTGATTTTTTATAATTTCTTTTATCTAAAATAATTTTTTCATTAAAGTCAAGTCCTGCTAATTTAAAACTTTCGAAAACAATAAAGCTTCTTTTGTCATTATTTTCAAAGTCGTTAGGATTATTACAAATCCAGACAATTTTATTTAAATTTTTTAAATTTTTTTTTATATTTGTTAAAATTAAGTTGTTGTCTCCTAATGGTATAGGAAATTTATTTCCATCTTCATCTTTAATATGAGTGTTTAAATTGCTAGTTAAAAACAAAATCATGTTTTAAATTCTCCTTATAAATTTATTTTTTTATCCATTTAATCATTTTTTGTAAATCTTCTTTTTTAATTCCCTGCGATTTATTATGAAAATTATATGTGTTTAGTAATTTGTCTGGTTGAATATTTTCGACACTTTTTAAATATTCTTGCCAATTATTTAGTTTGTTTTTATCTCGTTCTGCATGACGATTTAAAATTCGTTTATATTCAAGTTCTTCATCATGTTCAAGCCAAATGATTTTTACTTGAATACCTAATTTTTTTAAATTATCAATATTAATTAATTGATTAAAAGTTTCATAGTTTGTTATATAACTAATCATTGGCATAATAAGCATAACATTATTTCCTAACTTTAAATTTTCCAAACAAAAATCAATAGCAATTTCATATTCAATAGGGCGGACCTTGGAACAATAAAAATCTGATTCCCTATCCTCTTTTGATGATCCATTATATTCTAAAATAAGGTCGGTAAATTTACGTGTTAATGTATCTTTATCAACATACAAATAGTGCAATTTTTTAATTAATTCTTGTCCTAATGTTGTTTTACCAGCTCCAGCACATCCTGTAATTAAAACAAATTTGGTTTTTGTTTTTTTACGCATGATACACCTCTTATAGAGTAAATAATATTATAAATAACAAAATTTTCAAAATAATTTGTAAGATTTTATGTAATTATGATTAATAATCATGATTTTATTATTTTTTATAGTGCTTGACTTTAAAAGTAAAATTTTTTATTATGATTGTGAAAAACTTTTTAAATATTATAAAAAATGCTTGAGTTTATAGATAACTATAATGTTACACTTTATCTGAAAGGAGATTTAATATGTTTTCTATTGGAAAATTCAGTAAACTTACTGGTGTGAGTTCTAAAACTTTGATTTGGTATGATAAAGTTGGTATATTGAAACCTGCAAGAGTAGATATTAACAATGGTTATCGATATTATGATGATGAAAATTTAAAAAAAATTGTTAATATAAAATTTCTTCAAACAATGGGATTTACAGTTAAAGAAATTGTTAATTTTTCCAAAGAAATAATTGAAAATAAAATCAACCAATTGGAAGAAGAAATGAGGTTTATTTCATTTAATATTTATCTCCTTAAAAATAAAAGGGAGGATAAGATGAGAAATGATGAGATGTCAATTTTTGATGTGGAAACAAAAGTTATTCAGGGTAAATGGAGATATTTAAAAAGTTCGACTGATTTTAAAGATATAATTGATATTTATAAGAAGGCGAAAGAAGATGAAAATCTTCCAAAATATTTATTTTTTGGAAAGGGAAATTTTGCAACAGATTTAAATGAAACTTTTGGTTATACAGAAAATTGTTTTTCTTTAACAGATAAAAGAAACAATAAAAGAGATTTTTGGTTTTTTATTGTTAATTATAAAGATACACTTGTGTTATATGAAAAACCTAAATCTTCAGATAGGGAAAATAAAAAAATAGCATTTCATATATATGATAGAGTTAATTCAAACAATTATACAACTCAAGATATTCAATATTTGTTCAACAAAAAATTAAACAAGCAGTTAAATATGACAAAGTTTAATAAAAATTTTGTTGGTTTTTGGAAGATATATGATGAAATAAAAGAAAGTATGGTTGAAAAATATGATGGAAGCATTATTGAAGAAAAAGCTGCTTTTACTTTATCTCCAATTTTTGATTGTTTGGAAATTTTTGAAAATAAAGATGTTTTTATTATGGAAAACGGGAAAAAGTTAGAAATTAAGAGTGGTCAAAATGAAAAAATTTTTACAAGAGAAAATACTAAATTAAGAATTGAAATGTATGGAGATGATGAACAAGATTTTATTATTAATAACACATTAACAAAGGAAAAACATTTAGGAAAATATCGAAATATTGGTAATGATAAATTTATGTTTGTTAATTTATCTAATAATATTGATTTGGATGAAAGTATTTTTGTTTTTAAAAAAATAAAAGGAGAGTAAAAACATGAGAAATACAAATGGTTTTAATTAAGACGAATTGATAAAGGATATAAAAGATTTAGATATATCTCAATATTTAAAAGAAACTTCAATGATGAAAGATGAAGAAGTGATTAAATAAATTGAAAGATTTAAAAGAAATGAAGTAAATTGAAAGATTTAAAAGAAATGAAGACATTTATAATGAATTTAAATATTGTTTTTTAAACATTCAAAATGGAGAAGACAATATTTTAAATTACGCAGTTAATGAGGCAGTTAAAGAAGGTGGCTATACAGTGTGTACACAAGATAATGCAAAACCTATTTCTGATAAAGTTTTTATGAAATATAAAAATTTATTAATTGAAGAACTAAAGATATTAAATCCTCAAAAAATAATTTTTTTGGGAATCAAGTTGCTTCAATAATGTTAGGAGAAAAAATTTCAGTTTCAAATGTTCGAAAAAAGAAATTTGTTTTAAAAGTTGACAAAGAATTCTTTTGAAGTTATGCGGTTTATTATCCAGTTGGAAACGGAATTTTTAATCAAGAAAAAGCAGTAGAAGATGTTACTTATATTTTAAATAACAAATAATTTTTAATATTTTGAAGCTTGGTAATATACCAATTAACAATTCTTCATTAGGCTAATTTTCTTTTTTAAAAGGGTGCTGAATTATGAAATTACAATCTTGTTGATTAAAGAATTTATTAAAAATGTTTTTAAATACAAATTTTATTATTTAATTTCATAAAATTGCTTTTATATATTGGGTTAAAAATATTAAATATAAATTGATATCGGTTTTAGTATTGCAGTTATATAAGATTTATGGTATACTTTTTTTGTTAAAGGAGTTAAAATATATGGCAGAATATAAAGATTTTATTGTTAGAACACTTCTTGATAACACTGATGAAAATCAAAAAACAGGAAACACTGCTTTTATTACTCAAGATTATGTGTTTTTTGAATCTTATGATGAAGTTGAGGCATTAAGTGAAGATCAACGAATTGCATATTCATCAGATTATGCAGTAATGAATGGTGCTAGCTTAACTAGTAAATATTCAGGTCCAAAAGAATATAGAAAACCAATTCCACAATGGTTACGATCTGCCAAATCATGGAGTGAAGTGTACGTAACTGCTTATAATGGTACGTTAGATGACCGAGATCCACTATATGATAATGTTGGATTGTGCCCAGCTTTATCTCTTAATCTCTCATCTGTAATATATGCGCGTAGCGATTCGCAAAAATTTAAAATCGAATCTGTTAAAGATAAAAGTGGTAATATTATTTATCATACGATTGAATTTGGCACATATCCGCAAGATAGAGCAAAAAACAGTAGTGAATTAGAAGAATTATTTAATTCTCATCAATTAACATCAACTGGTAAGACTTATACTGGATATATGAAAAAAGATGGTACATTCCAGCAAAATCAAGAATTTGATTATGATGGCAAAAAATATGTTCGGGTTATTTCAAACAAATTTGATGATGACTCTGAAAATAAAGATAAAACAAAAGTTTTAGAAAAAGGAACTCCTATGTGGGCAGAAGTTCAACCAATTAAGTGGAAAATAAAGAATTGGGATGAACTGCCAAAATCTCTCAATCCTAATGGAAAAGGAACAGCCAAAACAATTTATGTAAAATCTGAAGAGGCAATTATGTCGGGAATTCCTTTTTATACAAAATATGGCAAAATAGAAGATATAATGTGGCAAAATAGTCCATTACGTGCGATTTTAAATGGATACGATTTGTATGAAGAATTAAACAAAGGTAATGGAAATATAAATTATAAAGCTAATATAAATTATAACATGAAAGGCAAGGGATTTTTATCTGAAATGTTTGATGGTGTTGTGTTATCAAGTAATATTAAAAATAATCAAGAACAAGAACAAGAACAAGTTGAAAAATTTCATAATATAAATCCATATGGTTTTGTATACGATAATTTAGATAACGATGAACTTTTAAGACTATATATAAAATCAAATGTGAGTGTTTTTTTACACGGACCATCTGGTGTTGGAAAATCGGAAAGAGTAAAACAAATTGATCCTACTGCAACAAGAATAACACTTCGTCCACAAATGAACCCAGAAGAAGTAGATGGAGTATTAGATAGAGAAACAAATCAATATAAACCACCATTATGGTATACTCAACTTTGTGAGAAATGCAAAGCAGAACCCAACATGAAACATGTTTTGTTTATTGACGAACTGACAAATGTAAAACCAACAGTGCAAAGTTTGGTTTATTCAATAGTATTAGATAGAGCGGGAAAAGATGGATTATGGCCGTTACCAGAAAATGCGGTAGTAGTTGCGGCAGGAAATGAGAGTGCAAATAACTTAGCAGCATATCCGCTTACAAATGCTTTATTTAGAAGATTTAGTCATATATACTATAAAATAGACAAACAAGCATGGTTGGATTGGGCGACAGGAGTCAGTAAAGTGACAAAACAGGAACATGTAGAAAATAGTGAAACTCCCAACGCAAAAATACATCCAGCGATAGTAGCTTATATAATGAGTAGAGATGAATCAATATTGAACAAAGAACTTGATGAAGAAAATCCAGAAATAGTTACAGATCCAAGAAAGTGGGAAATAGCAAGTAAAGTGTTATATTTAACCAAGAATCCAAAAGCACTTGTAGCAGCAGTTGGAGAAGAAATAACAGCAGATTTCACTGAGTTTGTAAAAGGCATACAATTGTCGGTAGAAGATGTCGTTAATGGAAGATATAATAAGATGAATTTTTTAGAAATGGGAGTAGACAAAAAATTATCTACCATATTAGGGTTGATTACAGCAGAAGAAAAAGATTTATCTATAGTTAGAGAATTTATTCGAAAGTATTTAGGTAAAGAAATTTTAGCAACATATGATTCTCTTTGGATAAGAAATAATCCGGAAAGAGCACAAATTATTGCTGAAGTTATTCTCAAAGAATCAGGTGAGGAGGTATTAAGTGAAAGAAATATTGAATAAAATAAATCAATTATCTACAATATCACCAGTTCTAGTAACAGATGTTACTAAAGAATACTTCGAAAATGCTGAAATTCTGCCTGCCGAAATTTCTTCAAAAGATTTGGGTATTGTTAATACTAGCAAAGGATTGAAAGCTCCTAAATGGTTTGTTAATTTATTAAAAAATGATATTAACACAGTTGTTATAGATAAAATTGATGAAATTGATATGGAATCTCAAGAAAAGTTTTATGAACTGTTAAAATACAAAACAATTTCAAATATTGAATTTTATAAAGAAATAAAAATAGTGGTTTTGTGTAAAGATTTGAACAAGGTATCTCCAAACATAACTAGTCTTTGTCAGATAATAAAGTAGGTGCAATATGTCAGAATTTGATCTTATTTCAATTAAAAGAAAAATGCTTAGAAAATACCCAGTGTTTGGTTCAACTATTTCATCGATAAAATATCAAATTGTTGGAGATGGTCATCAAGTGAAAACATCTGCAACAGATGGTAAAACTATATATTGTAATGAATCTTTTCTTAGTAAACTATCAGAAGATCAACAAGTATTTGTATTTGCTCATGAAGTTTGTCATATAGCATTAAATCATATTTTGAGAAGCGAGGGAAAAATCCCAGAGCTTTGGAATATAGCAACAGATGCTGTAATCAATCAGCATTTATTAAAAGATGGACTACCACTGCCTGAGGGTGCTGTTAATTTTAAAAGTGCTTTGGAATATGATGCAGAAGAACTATACCAAAAATTACTTACAGAACAAAAAAAACAACAAGATATGCAAAATAATAAACCGCAACAGAATGATGGACAACAACAAGACAATGAGCAAGATAAAGGTATGCAACAAAAAAATCAAACTTCCAATTCTGAAAAACAAAATAAAGAATTTAAACAAAACAAAACACAGCAAGGAAATCAAATTCAAGAAGATGAATGTTTGGAGCAAACTGAACGAGTTGGCAGAAATGGTAAAGAACAAAAAAAATATGATGTTGGTCATGATGAACATTCAATGTGGGCAAATGCTATAAAGGAAATGCGGGAAGAAAAGAAAAAAAGCAAAGATCAAAATCAAGAAAAGTTGGATAAAGAACAAGATAATGCTGAGAAAAATGAAATTTCTGAAAAAGAAGTATTTAAAAAGAATATTGAAGAAAAAATTAAGCGTGCCGAAGAAATTATGAACAAACTTTCCTTGAATCGCAAAGGGGTAGGTGAAACATTGCGAGAAGTTTGTTTTGGTGGTGTTGGAAAAGATGACAAAGCGGTAGTAAATTGGAAAAAACTTTTGCAAAGAAATTTGGAATTTGAAGATGAAGCATGGGGACATAAATTTTCTGATAGAGCTAGTGGGTATATTGCAAGAATTGAGGATGTCGAATATGATGGACAAGCAGAAACAGAAATAATATTAGATACAAGTGGATCTGTAAGTGTTGAGCTATTAAAAAGTTTTTTAAGACAAGTAAAAACAATTCTTAAGAATTCTAATATTAAAGTTGGTACCTTCTCAAATGATTTTCATGGGTTTGTGGAAATTGAAAGAGAATCTGATATAGATAATTTGAAAATAAAGGTTGGAGGAGGAACGAATTTTGATGCAGCAAGTAGAGCATTTTCAAGAAAAAAAGATGTAAATAAAATATGTTTTACTGATGGAGAAGATGGTGGAGATTCTAAAATAATTGATAAACGGAAAGATATTATTTGGGTTAGTTTTAAAAATAGAAACTTTAAACCCGATTATGGAAAAGTGATTTATGTTTCTGCAAGTCAAATTCAAAAATTTAATAATGATGAAGATGAAAGATTGTTATAAATTAAAATCAGGGTATACTTTATCCTGATTTTTTATTTTATTTTTTATAATATTAAAATAAATTTATAAAATTATGAATAAATTTTAATTTTTTATATGATTTTTTTAAGAAATGAACTTAAAATACTATTTAATCAATATTACAATCAATAAATTGTATTAACTAATTTGCATAAAATATAGATGAAATTCAAAAATTTTTTGAATGTATACAAGAGTGCGAACGCAAACTACCTATAATACTTACTGCGATGTATGATTTTAAACGAAGTGAAGTTTTAGGATTAAAATGGAAGCAATAGATTTTGAGAACAAACTTATCTATGTTCGCTAAAATTATTGAAACTCAAGTCGATGGGAGAAGATATATCCATAAAGCAGGTAAGATGAAAAACAAAACAAGCAATAGGGTTTTACTACTAGTTCTACAAGCAGAAGAATGACTTCTTAAACAAAAAGAAAAAATTGACTGGGAATTTATGATAATTCTAAGTCTTTTTTAGTGCTGTTTTTCTATAGATTTTAGAAAATTTTTAAACATTCGGATATTTTTGATTGTTTTTGAGTAAAAACATTGGTTTTCAAATTGATAAATTTTTTTTTGTAAATATTAAAACTTTAGACACTTTTTACGAAAATTTTATACAGTTTTGAGTTGGTTTTTTAATATCTTAAAACTAAAAAATCCCTTGTTTTATAAGGGATTCAGTATGGTGGACTGCGGGGGGCTCGAACCCCCGACCCTTCGATTAAGAGTCGAATGCTCTACCAACTGAGCTAGCAGTCCTTACAAAATAAAGATTTTTAACACCTGAAATTATACTATAATATAGAAGATATGTCAAATGTTTTCTAATTTTATTGAATATTTTTTATTTGTTTATCTTAATTATAAATTATTTTGTAAAATTTTGTAAAAATTTTACAAAATACTTGTATTCTTCTATAATAAATTGTATAATATGCAACGTGGGGGATGAGGCTTATGTTATACAAGCTTTGTAACTTTTTTATTGAAGAAAGACTAGTAATTTATTTATTGATTTTAAAAATTAGTCCTAATTTAAGGGGATATGCTTTTTTAAAAAAAGGTGTTATAAAAATTGTTGAAGATTGCACAAAAAAACATAATGTTAATAATAGGTTATATTGTGAAATAGCGAAGGAATTTAATATTTCTCAAGATTTAGTTGATAGAGCTATGAGACATGCTATTGATGTTAGTGTAAAAAGAAAAGGAATAACAGATTTTGAAAGAAGGTTAAAGATAGATTTTTCTAGTCCTCATCCTACACCTAAAGAATTATTATGTACAATTGCAGAAAAGATAATAGTTGAAAAGAAATCCTTTATAAATAAATGGAAAAATTAAAAAAGATAAATTTTATCTTTTTTTTTGTCATAATCGCTTGATTTATTTTTTATTCTATTATATAATAACCACATAAAAGAACGCGTAGTTCTTTTATGTGGGGTGCTACATGAAAGTTTTGAATAAAGATATATTGGAAAAAATTTTAAATTTCATTAAAACTTATCAGATCGAAAAAGGGGAAAGTCCATCTTTTCGTGAAATAATGAAAAATTTTAACTTATCTAGTTTGTCAGTAGTGAATAGATACATAAATAGTTTATGTAAACTTGGAGTTATTGATAAGAATAGTTGTGGTAAGATAGATATAACTAAAAACTTTGAAAAAGGGAAGACAATCATTGCCCCGGTTGTTGGAACAGTTGCGTGTGGTTCACCAATTTATGCACAAGAAAACATTGAATGTTTATATCAATTACCAGTCGATATTTTTGGAAATGAAAAACAATTTATTTTACATGCACAAGGTGATAGTATGCAAAATATTGGTATTCAAGATGGAGACTTACTGGTTATAAAAAAGTGTGATACTGCAGATAATGGAAATATTGTAGTTGCTTTATTAGATGATAGTGCTACTGTTAAGAGATTTTTTAAAAAGAATGGAAAGATTATTTTGCATCCAGAAAATGAAAAATATGATGATATAATAGTTGATGATGTTATGATTTTAGGAATAGTTCAACATTGTATACACAAGTTTTAAGGAGTAATTAAGTGAAGTTAAAGTTATTTTGTCCTTATTGTGGAAGGTGTCTTGGTGAGTGCTTGTTTTCTGGCGAAACGGGGGATTGTCAAGTTCTTACAAAGAGACCGCTTAAAATAAAAAAAGAAAGTTTTGTCCACGATATGAAATGTGTTAGATGTAAAAATGAAATATTTATTTTAATGGAATTAAAAAATAATTAGCGAACCTAGCGTTCCAAAAAGTTGTATAAATTTTGGAAGGTTAGGTTTTTTTTAATAAAAAAACAATCTTATAAAAGATTGCTTTTTTGGTGCTGGTGGTGGGAGTCGAACCCACATGAAGTTGCCTCCAATGGATTTTGAGTCCATCGCGTCTGCCATTCCGCCACACCAGCAAAAGTATTAATTAATGTTTAACAGGTACATAATATCATAAATGGCAAAAATTATCAACTAAAATTTTAAATTATTTTATTTATATTTAGTTGTAAAAAACTACTCATCATATTAAAAGATAGAAAGATGTAATAATATAGATTTTTTTGTAGTTATATGTCAGAAAATATCGAAAAAATCACAAAAATCGACATTAATCAACATAATTTTTATAATTTTGTAAAATTTTTTACAAAATTATACAATATTTTGGCAGTATAAATTGACTAGAGATATTTTTAAATTCTATAATCGCTTATATAAAAAGGAGAAATTTAATGAAATCATGTTTATGGTCTAAAACTATTTTAAGTGTTTACAAGTATTTGGAAAGAATTGCAGGTGCTATTGATAAATTGATTGACAGAAATGCAATGAATTCGTTTTATTATTTTACTGGAAGTGTTCAAGATAATAGTGTTATGGCGGTTGCTAACAGGATAATTGAACTTAGTGATAGGAAGATAAAGTTAATAAACTTAAAACTTTTAACTGAAAAATCGCTAGAAAGGTGTGATAAAGACTTTGCACAAATTTTAATCCTGAAATACATAGATTGTGAAAAAAGTGAAGATATAGCTAAAAGATTTAATTTATCTATGAGAACATATTTTAGACGACTTAATCAAGCTGAAGAACAATTTTATAATATTTTAGCTTTTTCTGGATTTAATGAAAAAAAATTAAATTGTTATTTAAAGACTGAAAAATGGATTTTAGAGGTTTACAATAAATATAATATTTTTACCAAAGAGAGAGAAAATCTTTTTAATAGCGATAATATTTTAAATCAAGAGTTGTTATGTGTCTAATTTAATTCATTATCATCAAACTCAAAATAATCCCCATGATATTTTTTCTTTACTTTTGGATGTTCGTTTAAAATCTTATCTTTTGTTAGGCTAGGCTTAATAAGAAGATAAATTACAAGTAAACATGGAATACTGACACCTATTATTATAAATGCCATGGCAGTTGGTGATAATTCTGTAGGAGACTCGTTTGTTTTGAATATAGGGTTTTCTATTACGTTAAAAGTTTCTAAGTTGTCCTGAATTTGCGAAAGTTGATCGCAAAAAACAGAGTAAACATATCCATAGTAGTTAAGTTCATTATAATAATTGCAATAATACCAAATATTACTTTTTTCTGGTATGGCTTCTTGCCCACTTATATATCCATAGAATTTAAGGGTGTTTGTGAGATAAGGGATGTTGGTTAATTGATTCGTTAAAGAAGTAGAAGGTGATGAATATAGACCTATTCCATCAGGACTAAATATTCTAAATGTAGCATTTGGGTATGGAGAAGTTGGAGTGCCATCCATAACAACAACTTGAGATTTTTTTACATAACCATAAACATCTTTATACATTGCATAATAAAAATCATTATTTGTCTCATCTAAAAGTTTAACAAAATATGTTTTGGGAATTTCAAACATTGTTTTATCTATATTATCTATAGGGTCTGAATAAAGATAAACATCTTCTTGCACTACTTTAGCAAAAAAATAGTTTTCTGCTAAGGTAGTCAAAGAAGAGGTAAACATAGTTAAAATTGAAAAAATAGTTAAAAATATGTAACAGATTAATTTTTTCATGATTTAATTTTAAGATTTTTATTTTTTTATCACAAATATATTATTGTCAAAGAAAGAAGAAATTTAGGAGATTTTAGCTTAATTATGGAAGATGTTAAAAATAAACTTGTTTTGATTAACAAAGAGCTTAATTATAGAAAGAAAAATGATTTTTTATCAAAATACAACAAAGGTGAAAAGATACATAAAAAACAAATTTTATTTCATAAATGTTCAAAAAAAAATAGATGGGTTTTTGGTGGTAACCGATCTGGAAAAACAGAATGTGGAGCAGTAGAAACTGTGTGGCTTGCTAGGGGAATTCATCCATTTAAAAAAAATAAACCTATAGACTGTTGGGTTGTAAGTTTATCAAAACAAGTTCAACGCGATGTCGCACAAAATAAAATACTACATTATTTAAGAAAAGATTATATTTATCAAATTGTCATGACTAGTGGTAGGCAAGATAGTGCAGATAGTGGTATAATTGATTTTATATTGGTTAAAAATGTTTTTGGATCTTTATCTAAAATAGGATTTAAGAGTTGTGATCAAGGTAGAGAAAAATTTCAAGGTTCATCATTAGATTTTGTTTGGTTTGATGAGGAACCACCTTATGACATATATCAAGAATGTCGTATGAGAGTTTTAGATAGAAAGGGAATGATTTTTGGGACTATGACTCCATTAAAAGGATTGACATGGGTTTATAATGAAATTTATTTAAATCAAAATAGTGATGAAGAAATTTGGTATATTGAAATGGAATGGGCAGATAACCCTTATTTAGATACAAAGGAAATTGAAACAATGTCCAAAAGTATGTCAGAGGAGGAATTACAGACTAGGAGGTATGGGAAATTTTTACAACTTGGTGGTCTTGTCTATAATGAATTTGATGAAAAAATTAATGTCATTGAACCATTTGAAATACCCTACGAATGGTATGATAACATTTCAATAGATCCTGGATTAAATAATCCCTTATCTGCCCATTGGTATGCAAGAGATTTTGATAATAATGTTTATGTTATTGCTGAACATTTTGAAAAAGGTAAAGATGTTTATTTTCACGCGGAAAAAATTAAAGAAATTTGCAAAAAATTAAATTGGTTTTATGTGAATGGGAAAATTGCTGCTTTAATTGACAGTGCTGCAACACAAAGGACTTTAGCAAGTAACAAAAATGTTGTAGAACTTTTTTATGAAAATGATATTTTAGTTAATCCAAAAGTAAATAAAGATATGTTCAGTGGAATAAATGTTGTTAAAAGATATTTAAAAGATAGCCAAGGCGTTCCGCATCTTTTTATTTTTAAAAATTGTGTGAATTTAATAAGGGAAATAAAATCATATTGGTGGGGTGATTGTGACATACCAATAAAAAAAGATGACCATTGTTTAGATGAGATGAGGTATTATTTAATGAGTATATGTGAGAAAAAAATTCAAAAGAATGAAAAAAGCCTAATTCAAAAAGATAAAGAAAAGTTGATAAAAAAAATTAAAATTAATTCATTAAAAAATTTGTAAATTTTACATTTTTAAAATATTTTGTAATTTATTTGGAAAAATTATATTTATATGGTAAATTATTGGTATAATGTAAATACTGTTGATAGGGAGAAATATGAAAAAATTTTTTGTTTGTATTTTATCGTTTGTCTTTATAATAACAGGTGGATTGCTTTCTACGCAATCCTTGTTTCAGTCTTTTGCTGAAGATGATAATGAAGAAATAAATATACCAATATCTTCTCCTGAAGAATTCATAACTACCTTTAATAGTCCTACTACATATAATAACCAAAATGTTTTTATAAAATTAGAAGAAGACCTAGATTTTACTAATTATGATTTAAGTGATATTTACCAAAATAAAAATATTTTTTCTGGAACTTTTGATGGAAACAACAATATAATTACAAATGTAAATTTCACATCTGGTTCATTATATTATGGATTGATTCCTTATGCTAAAAATGCAACAATTAAAAATTTAGGAGTATCAGGACAAATTAGTTTTGAGTTTGATGATAAAAATATTAATGAAATTTACGCTGGAATATTAGTTGGTTATGGTGAAAATGTAATAATTGAAAATTGTGAATTGTACAATGTTGAAGTTATTATAAACGAAGAAACAACTGAAAATAGTAATCTTGTTGATGAAGAAATTTCAACTTTATCAGAGGAAAAAACTACTCAGGTTAATTTAAATATATATTCTAATGTTAATTTTGGTTCTTTAGCTGGTAAATTAACGGGGAATCCAAAATCCTCATTAAATGAAGGAGAAGCAAATATTCTTAATTGCAATTCATATTATGATTTAAATGTGCAATTGAACAAGAATGCATCTGTTTATATTGGTGGGTTAGTTGGACAATTAGAACAAGCTTATATTTTAAACTGTTTAAGTTTTGGTAATATAAACTATACAAACAATATTACTACCAGTGAAAATAACCTTACAAACCAATTTTTTGGTGGTATAGCAGGATACGTTATAGGCAGCAAGTCTTTTATTAAGAATTGTTGTTATATGGGGCAAATATCATCATCTTCTAATAATAGCAATTTAAATAATTATGAAGGTGGTATTGTCGGAGGAATTTCATATTCAAATAATCTGACAATTACAAATATTAATTTTGATTATTTTGTAGGAAGTTATGGTGCGATTGGATTAAATGGCGAAAATATCACTAGCGATTATTTAACAAATATAAAATCTTTAACTGAATCTTTCTTAAAAAATAGAGATAATTTTGATCCTTCAAACCCTCTTTGGGATTTTGATAAAGTATGGATGATTACAAATTCTAAAATACGTTTACAATTCTTTCAAAAATTTAACTATGCTTTTAACTCAATTTTAGATGCTTTGGAAATTATAGAGTCAGCAGTTTTTATTCAAGATGAAGAAGAGGTTGCAACATTGAGTGCTAAGTATGATAATATTATTTACATTAGCATCAATTTAGCAGAAAAATATTATGGTTATTATGAACTTAACCAAGTTTTACTTAATTCAACTAAAGTTTTAGATTTAGGTTTGATTTATAGTGATTACGTTGTAACTAATGAAAGTGGAATAATTACCGGATATAAAATACCAGTACATGTTAGTGATCTTACTGATGGAAGTTATTCATTTACTTTAAGTGCAAAAAATTATAACTGTCTTATCACAATTTCTGATGAAGCTAAATTAAATTCTGAAGGTGGAATAAGAAGGGTAGAATCAAGTTCTTTAACTGAAGAAATGGAACAAGTTTTTATTTATAATAGTTCTGTTATGAGTATCATCGCTGTTGGAAAAGGAATTTATAGTTTTGATTATTGGGAACTTTACTATATAGGTAATAATGGTGATTTGATAAAAGTAGATTTTGAGGGTGATACACAAAGTACTGTTACAATTCGTTTTGGAACAGAACCATTTAATAAAGAGTTTAAATTAGTTGCTTATTTTACTAGTGAAAGTGCAATAAAGGTTAATTTTTCAAATGTTAATAAACAACAAGTAAAATCTATAAAAATTGATGGAGTTTTATTCGAAGAAAATGATATAGCTGTTTCTCCTAATAATTCAAGATTATCATTAGAAATTGTTACATTAAAAAATTATGTTCTTGATTATGAAACTTTTATAAAAAATATTTCTACGACTTATGGTGTTAATTCAATAATAATGACAAATGATCCATTAAAAGATGAAACAACAAGTGAAACAACATATAAGTTTAGTTTGGATATGAGGAATATAAAGCCTGATAATAATCAACTTTCACTAAGTTTGAATATATTAAAAGATGATTCATCTTTAGAAAATAATTTGCTTTGGCTTTATATACTCATCCCTGTTGTTGTAGTAGTTGCCACTGGGGTAGTAATATTTGTTATTATAAAACGTAGGGGCGGTGGAAAAGGAAAGAAAAAGTTAAAAACCAAAAATGAAACAAAGAATTCATCTTATAAAGATTATTATGTATAAAAAAAAGACTATAATAGTCTTTTTTTTTATTTTAAAGCTATTTTTTCTGCAATTGTATTGTTAACAATTTTATCATAACTAGGTGAGTATTTTACGCCTAAAACTTCACCTTGTGTAGAATTTATAACATCTAGCATAGTGTCAAAAGAAGTTTTCGTAAGTGAAAAATTACTACACCAAGCATCTATTGATAAATACTGTTCTACAGCTATCTCTAATTCTTCAATAGTCATACCACTAAAAGAAGGCAAGAGTGCTTCTGCAGCTTTGGTAGAAGATTGCGTTGAAATATATTTATAACCATTATAAACAGCTGTTAAAAATTTTTCTGCTTGCTCGGAATTGTTTGTTAGGTAATTTTGAGTTGCTGCAAAACAAGTATATGGAAGATATCCTGAATAATCTCCAACAGCATCTAATACGTAACCATTTCCATCTTTTTCCATCATTGTTGCAGTAGGTTCAAACAGTGTACAAAATTCACAATGAGATGAAATAAATTCACTTCCAATCATTGCAAAAGAAACATCAGTTCTTAAATTTACTTCACCTTTAGTAAGATCTGTCCCTATTGTCAATCCAGCTTTTTCAATAATGTATTGAAGAGTCATTGCAGGAAATCCGCCAGCACGCCCTCCTATTATGGTTTTACCTTTTAACGAATTTAAAGAAAAATCACTAAGGTCATCTCTAGAAACGAAGAAAGAACCATCTTTTTGTGTAAGTTGACCGAATATAATAGGTTGATTTTGTTTTCCATCAGCATATACAACTTGTTCAGGCCCTACTAATACTATATCTGCACTTCCGCTTATAAGTGCGGTCATAGAGGCATCAGAACCAGAAGAAGTTTCAATAGAAACATTCAATCCTTCATCTTCAAAATAACCTAAATTGTATGCTGCATATAATGGAGCATAGAATATACTTCTTGTAACCTCATTTAAACGTATATCATTTTCATTATTTTGACCACATCCAACAAAAAGGAGACTTGAAACTAGGCATATAAGTATACATGCGATGAATATAGATAGATTTTTTACTTTTTGCATTTTTCCTCCTTACAAAAATCAATTTATGAAAAAATGAAAAACAATGTGATTGTTTATATAAAAATAAAAAATGATTTGGTTAAAATTGTTGTTTTTGCTATGATATAAGCATGAAAGTAACAGCAGGAAAATTTAAGGGAAGAAAGTTAATTGATAATACGTATGAACACATACGACCAACAGCTGATGTTGTTAAACAATCTATATTCAATAAATTATTTATGGAGATAAATGGAGCAAAGGTTCTAGATTTATTTGCAGGAACTGGAGCTTTAGGTATAGAAGCTTTAAGCAGAGGAGCAAAAGAAGTATTTTTAGTTGATAAAGATATTCGTTCAATCAAATTAATAAAAAACAATTTAATAAATTTAAAAATTGAAGGTAATTGCATAAAGGTAATTAAATCTGATTTTGAAGATGCTATAAAAAGGTTAAAAGATCAAAAATTTGATATAATAATTTTAGATCCTCCATATAAGAGTGGATTCTATGAAAAATCAATTAAACTTATTTATGAAAATGATATTTTAACAGAGTGCGGAATTATTGTTTGTGAACATGATAAAAAAGATGAATTTAATTATGAACCTTTTATTGTTTTTGATGAAAAAATTTATGGGATAAAAAAAGTTACTTATTTAAAAAAATAAAAAGAAGATTAATCTTCTTTTTATTTAAATCTTCTTTTTATATTGTTTTATATTGTTGGTTCAAAACCTTCAAAGATTACATTATCGCAATATTTAACTACTCTTAAATATTCACTTTGACTTTGAATCGTCCAAGCTAATAAAGGTAAATTTTTAAATTTTTTCACAAATCTGTTTGGTAGATGTTTTCCTTCATAGGATATGAAATCGGGATGACTTATTTTTTTATTTAATAACATTCTTTTTAATGCAAATTTTTTTAAAAACGATAAATTGCTATCTTTCATATAGCCAGATAATTGTCCTCTAAGGATGTTTGGTGCATGTTTGTAAAAATACTCAAGTACAAAAGGGTTAAAAGATTGAATTGCGTATTGTCCATCATAGTTTTTTAAAATTTCAATTAAACTTTTTTCTAATTCTCCAACTTTGCTAGGGTTTTTAATTTCAATCAAAATAGGAACACGACCATTAACTAACTTTAATACATCTTCAAATGTTGGTATTTTTTCTTTACTATCCTTTAAAGTTAAAATATCTAAATCAGATTTTTTTAAAAACTTAATATAACCGTCGTTATCGGTTAATCTAGAAAGACATTCATCGTGAAAAACAACAATTGTTCCATCAGAAATTATTTGAACATCAAGTTCAATAGGATAACCTTCTTCAATTGCACGAGAAAAAGCTGACATAGAATTTTCAGGGTGTGTTTTATCATGCAAACCTCTATGTGCTATTGGGGATTGTACTAACCAACTATTAAATAAATCCATTTTTTATACCACCTTAATATTATTATGTCAAAAAAATAAAAAAAACGACAAAATATTATAATTTATTTATAATCTATTGTTATTATAACATAACACACAACAAATACAAAGCAAAAAAAATAAATAGTATTTTATTTTAGATACTTATTTATTTAAAAGATTGATTTATTTTTTGTTTTTATTTATAATTTAACCTATGGAAAGAATAAAAAAGATAAGGAATTTTTGTATTGTTGCACATATAGACCACGGAAAATCTACTTTAGCAGATAGATTAATTGAGAAAACCGGTACGCTAGCAAAAAGAGATATGCAAGCGCAAATTTTGGATAATATGGAGCTTGAAAGAGAAAAAGGAATTACTATCAAACTAACGCCAACAAGGATGATTTATAATTATGAAGGTGAAGAATATGAATTAAATTTAATTGATACTCCAGGTCATGTAGATTTTACTTATGAAGTATCTAGGTCGCTTGCGGCGTGTGAAGGAGCTATTTTGATTGTTGATGCATCACAAGGAGTAGAAGCGCAAACATTAGCAAATGCCTATTTAGCAATAGATAACAATTTGGAAATATTACCTGTAATCAATAAAATTGATCTTCCAAGTGCAAGACCTGATGAAGTAAAAAAAGAAATTGAAGATGTAGTAGGTATTCCTGCTATGCATGCTCCTTGTATTTCGGCTAAAGATGGGACAAACATTGATCAAGTATTAGAAATGATAGTTAAAGAATTTCCTGCGCCAAAAGGGAATGAAGATGCTAGATTAAAATGTTTAATTTTTGACAGTTATTATGATAATTTTAAGGGAGCAATTTGTTTAATAAGAGTTTTTGATGGCTGTGTTAAAGTTGGTGATAAAATAAAAATGATGCAGACAGGAAAAGTTTATGATGTTACCGAAGTTGGAATTTTCGTGCCAAACGAAAAAATTGTTGATAATTTAAAAGCAGGTGATGTTGGTTATATTGCTGGTTCTATAAAAAATATTTCTGATGTTGAGGTTGGTGATACAATTACACTCGCTAATGATCCTATTGAAAAACCTTTACCTGGTTATAAGAAGGTTCAGCCAGTTGTTTTTTGCGGTGTTTTTCCTGTTGATGGAGCAAAATATAACGAACTCAAAGATGCTCTTGAAAAACTTAAGTTAAATGATGCATCTTTAGATTATATGCCAGAAGTTTCACAAGCTTTAGGATTTGGTTTTAGATGTGGTTTTTTAGGATTGTTACATTTAGAAATTATAACAGAACGTATAGAAAGAGAGTTTAATTTAGATATTATAACGACAGCACCAAGTGTTTTTTATCATGTGTATAAAACTAATGGAGAATTATTAGAGATATCTAATCCATCTGCATTACCATCACCTGTAGAAATTGAACACATTGAAGAACCTGTTGTAAAAGCTAGTATTTTTACTCCTCCAGAATATGTTGGTGCAATTATGGAATTATGCCAGGACAAGAGAGGGGTTTATAAAGACTTAATTTATATAGATACAAATAGGGTAAAGTTAAATTATATTTTACCTTTAGGAGAGATTGTTTTTGATTTCTTTGACAGTTTAAAATCAAGAACGAAGGGATACGCTAGTTTTGATTACGAGCTTGCAGGATATCAAAAAAGCGATTTGGTTAAAGTTGATATTTTGTTAAATGGAGAAAAATGTGATGCTTTATCCATAATAGTTCATAAAGACAAAGCATATTCTAGGGGACGTGTTTTGACTGAAAAGTTGAAAAAAATTATTCCTCGACAACTTTTTGAAGTACCTATTCAAGCAGCAATTGGAACTAAAGTAATCGCTAGAGAGACAATATCTGCAATGAGAAAAGATGTGTTAGCAAAATGTTATGGTGGAGATATAACAAGAAAGAGAAAATTGCTTGAAAAACAAAAGGAAGGGAAAAAGAGAATGAGGAAAATAGGTTCTGTAGAAATACCTTCTGAGGCTTTTATGTCAATTTTAAAACTAGATGATGAGGATAAATAAATGTTAGGTGTATACGTACATCTTCCTTTTTGCGAAAGAAAATGCAATTATTGTGCTTTTATATCTTTTACGAACATTCAAGAACAGGAAGAAAATTATGTTAATCATTTGTTAGAGGAAATAGAACAATCTAAGAATAAATATTTTGAGGGTAAAAAGGAAAAAATTGACACAATATATTTGGGTGGCGGGACACCTAGTATAGTTAAATTAGAGAACATCGAAAAAATTTTAGATGCAATAAAAAATAATTTTTATTTAAGTGAAAACAATGAAATAACAATAGAATGTAATCCTAATTCTTTGGATATTAACAAATTAAAGTTTTATAAAAAAGTTGGAATAAATCGGCTTTCTATAGGAGTGCAAACTTTAGATGACAAAGATTTAAAAATAATTAATAGATTACATACAAGTGAGCAGGCGATAGATGTTGTTAGACAAGCGAGAGAGGTTGGATTTGAAAATATTTCAGTTGACTTATTAATAGGTTTAAAAAATCAAACCAAAGAGAATTTTATTAAACAAATTGAAGTTTTAAAAAATTTAGGTGTAAAGCATTTCTCATGTTATATGATTCAAGTTGAGAATGGTACAAAATTGGAACAATTATATAATTTAGATAAAAATATTATTCTAAACGAAGATGAAAGTGTAGATATTTATGAAAAAACAGCAGATTTTTTTAATAAAAGTGAATTTTTAAGATATGAAATTTCAAATTTTGCAGTAAAAGGGTTTGAAAGTAAACACAATTATAAATATTGGACAGGTGAGAATTATATTGGTTTTGGTATGGCGGCTCATTCTTATATAAATGGAATAAGATATGCCAATCCTAAAAATTTTTCTCAATATTATTTAGGAGAAAATATTTCAAAAGAGGTTTTAACAAAAAAGCAAATTATAGAGGAACATATTATGTTGGGTTTTAGATGTAATAATGGTGTTAATATTCCATTTTTAAACTCTTTAGGTTATGATATAACTCAAAATTCAGACTACAAATTTATGAAAGAAAAAAATATTATTATTGAAAAAAATGATAAGGTATATTTAAATCCTAATTATTACGGCGTAAATAATTTTATAATTGTTAAATTACTTCCATAAATGTAAAAAATTGCTTGATTTTTATGTATTGATATGTTATACTAACGAAGAGTAAAGTAATTTTACTTTACAAAAAGGTCGATATGAAAGTTGAAGAGAATGTATATCTATGTAAGTTGTTTGATGCTTATGGCGAACTATTAAGTCTTGGACAAAAAAAAATTTTATCTTATTATTTGGATAATGATTTAACTCTAAGTGAGATTGCAGAAAATTTAGGTATTTCAAGACAGGCAATAAGAGATAGTATTCTTAAGGCAGAAAATAAACTAAGAAGGTATGAAGAAAAACTTTGTTTTATAAAAAAAATAGAGGCTTATCAAAAAGAAGTTGAAAATTTAAAATTAAAACAAAAAAAATAGGAGGGAACATGGCTTTATTTTCATCGCTTTCTGAAAAATTTAATCATATTTTTTCTAAGTTAACCAAAAGAGGTCGTTTGACTGAACTCGAGATAAAAGAAGCAATGAGAGAAGTTCGAATAGCTTTACTAGAAGCAGATGTAAATTATATGGTTGCAAAGGATTTTGTAAAGACAGTATCCGAAAAAGCTGTTGGAGATGAGGTTTTAAAAAGTTTAACTCCTGCTCAACAAGTAATTAAAATTGTTAAAGATGAGTTGACCGAATTAATGAGTTCAAACTCACAAAAATTAATGGTATCTTCCGCTCCACCAACTGTAATAATGATGTGTGGATTACAGGGAGCAGGTAAAACTACGATGTGTGCAAAACTGGCTGCTTATTTAAAAAAGTCTGGAAAAAAACCATTACTTGTTGCCTGTGATATCTATCGACCTGCAGCGATAAATCAGTTGCAAGTTGTTGGTAAACAAGCAAATACAGAGGTTTTTGAAAAAGGAACACAAAATCCTGTAAAAACAGCAAAACAATCTATTGAACATGCAAAAAAACAGGGATATGATACAGTTATAATTGATACAGCTGGTAGATTACACATAAATGAAGAGTTGATGAATGAACTAAAAAATATCAAAAAAGAAGTTTCTCCAACTGAAATACTTTTGGTTGTTGATGCTATGACTGGACAAGATGCTGTTACCGTTGCTGATTCTTTTAATAAGGATTTAGATATAACAGGTGTGATTCTTACTAAACTTGATGGTGATACAAGAGGTGGAGCTGCTTTATCAATAAAGGCTATAACAGGGAAACCTATAAAATTTACTGGTGTGGGTGAAAAAATTGGGGATATTGAACCTTTTTACCCAGATAGAATTGCTAGTAGAATTTTAGGAATGGGAGATGTTTTATCTCTTATTGAAAAGGCTCAAGAAGCTGTTAGTGAAGAACAAGCAAAAGAAATGGAAAGAAAGTTCAGAGAAAATTCTTTTACATTTGATGATTACCTATCTCAATTAGATAGTATAAAGAAAATGGGAAATATAAAAGATATTCTTGGTATGATTCCGGGTATTGGTGGTAAAATTAAAAATCTTGATATTGATGAGCGACAATTGATGGTCAATAAAGCAATTATTCAATCAATGACACCTCAAGAAAGAAGAAATCCTGATATTATAAAAGCGAGCAGGCGTCAAAGAATTGCAAAAGGAAGTGGAACATCAATACAGCAGGTTAATCAACTACTAAAGCAGTTTGAACAGTCAAAAGAAATGATGAAACAACTTAAAAATGGTAAATTTAGAAAAGGATTATTTTAATGGTATACCGTTACATTGTGTAACTATACAATAACAATGCAAAACATTGTAAAAATTTTAAAGGAGGAAAAATATGGCAGTTAAAATTAGACTTACAAGAAAAGGAGATAAAAAAGCTCCATTCTACAGAGTAGTTGTTGCAGATTCAAGAGCTCCAAGAGATGGTAAATTTATCGATATTATTGGAACTTATAATCCACTTACTAATCCTGCAGAAATCAAGATTGATGCAGAAAAAGCAAAAACTTGGTTAAAAAATGGTGCTACTCCAACTGATACAGCAAAACAACTTCTTGTAAAAAGTGGCATAATTGAGAAATAAAATTCTATTAAGGGAGAATTTAATTTTATGAAAGAACTTATTGAGTATATTGTTAAAAATTTAGTTATTGATGAAGATAGTGTAAAAGTAACTGAGACTGAAGAAAATGATGAAATAGTTTATCATGTTTTTGTTGCAGATGATGATATGGGAAGAGTTATTGGCAAAGCAGGTAAGGTTGCATCAAGTATTAGGGCAATAATTAAATCAATTTCTGCTAGACAACATAAAAAAGTTTTTGTTAAGTTTGGAGAATAAAATGTTAGAAATCGCAAAGATTTTAAAACCGCAAGGAATAAAGGGAGAAGTTAAAGCGTTACCTTTGACCAATGTCCTTGCTGTTTTTAATTCTATTAAAAGTTGTGTTGTTGGAAATATTGTATTAAATATAGAGAATGTTTCATTAAGGCAAGGATATGCTTATATAAAATTCAAAGAAATATCTACTAGAAATGAGGCTGAAAAACTTAGAAATTATATTTTAAAAGTAGAAAAAGATGTTTTAGAAGAAATAAAAGAAGAAAACGAGTTTTTAGTTGATGATCTTATTGGTATGATTTTATATGATGATAAAAAGAATTTAATTGGTCAAATTGTAGACATTATGAACTATGGTGCATGTGATATTTTTATAATAGAAAAAGATGGAAGAAAATATCAGGTTCCATATGTTGATGATGTTTTTCGAAAAGAAGGAAATATTTTAGTTGTCGATAGTGAAAAAATTAAAGAGGTTATGATATGAGAATAGATATTTTAACGTTATTTCCAGAAACTTTTTCATATATTAACTCAAGTATTTTAAAAAGAGCACAAGAACAAAATAAAATTGAAATAAATATTATTGATATTCGTCAATTTTCAAAGAACAAGCATAGAAAATGTGATGACTATCCTTTTGGAGGTGGTGCTGGAATGCTTATGACAGTTCAACCTCTTTATGATGCAATTAAAAGCGTCCAAAAAGAAAATTCATATATAGTTTTAACCTCTCCATCTGGAGAAATTTTTAATAATAAAATAGCAAAAGACTTGTCTCAAAAAGAACATATTGTTATTATTTGTGGACATTACGAGGGTATAGATCAAAGAATAATAGATATTTTCAATCCAAAAGAAATATCCATTGGAGATTATGTCTTAACGGGAGGAGAGTTACCTGCAATGGTTATTGTTGATGCTGTCTCAAGGTATATAGAAGGCGTCATAAGTTCGGATAGTTTGAAAGAAGAAAGTTTTTCTAGTGGTTATCTTGAATATCCTCAATATACAAGACCAGCTGATTTTTTAGGATACAAAGTGCCAGAGGTTTTACTTTCAGGTAATCATGAAGAAGTAGAAAAATGGAGAAAAGAACAATCTATAAAAAAAACAAAGAATGTGCGTCCAGATTTATTGATAGGTAAAAAATAATTTTGCTTTTATATCTATTAAAAATAAAAAATTAAATATGAATTTTCAAAATACTTTTTAATAACAGTTTTAAAAACTATAACGAATCATGTTAAGTTGAAAAATATTGATAAGATACCGGAAAAAGATTTGTTTTTTGATACTGCAATAAAGATAAAAAAAGAACTAGACAAATTATTTGGAGAAAATTATAATTTTTCAATATGGAATAAAAATGGAAGAAATGATATAGAAGTTAATTATAATGATAAGTTGTATAAGTTTAAATTTTATTCAAAGAATGATATATTTTGGATAGAAGAAGATAAAAAATAAAAGGAAGTGGTAAAAATGGTTGAAAATCTAAAAAATTCGCCGGGGAAAAATATTATAAATTGGTTTCCAGGTCATATGAATAAAGCATTAAAAGATATACAAAAACAATTATTAAGCGTTGATGTTGTTATTTATGTTTTAGATTCTCGTGCTCCTATATCTTCAATCAATCCTAGTTTAAATAAACTTTCACAAAACAAACCGGTATTATATATTTTTAATAAAATTGATTTAGCAGATGAAGAAAGAGTAAAATTTCTTGCAAGACCTTACAAAAATGATAAAACTGACTATTTATTCTTGAATAGTACAATGTCGAGTTCTGCGAAGATTATAAAACAAAAGATAACTAATCTTGCAAAAGAAAAAATTGAAAAAATGAAAAATAAAGGTGTAAAAGCAGTAATTCGAGCAATTGTTGTTGGTATACCTAACTCTGGAAAAAGTACTCTTGTAAACAACCTTTGTGGAAAGGCGAAAGCTATAACAGGAAATAGACCGGGAGTTACAAAACAAGCACAATGGTTAAACATAGGTGATAACATAGAGTTATGTGATACTCCCGGAACGTTATATCCCAAATTAGAAGATCAAGACAAAGCAAAAAACTTATTTTATATTGGAAGTATTAAAGATGAAATAATTGTTGATACTATAGAAGTTGTTGGAGAATTTGTTAAATTACTTCAAATAAGATATCCAGATTTGTTTAATAAACGTTATGAAAATTGCTTAACAATTGATGATATTGCCAAAAAAAGAGGTTATTTAATTTCAAAAGAAGAATACGATTACGAAAGAACTGCAAGTGCAATTTTAGATGATTTTAGAAAGGGAAGGATAGGAAGGATTACATTAGACTAATGAAAAAATTTAACAAAATAATTGGAGAGATAGGGGAGCTAAAAGCTCAGAAATATTTAAAAAAGATAAGGTATAAAATTATTGAGACTAATTATAAAAACAAAATTGGAGAGATTGATATTATTGCAAAAGATAGAGAAAAGTTTGTTTTTATAGAGGTAAAAAATAGAGAAACTTTAACCTATGGGTATCCTTCAGAATCGGTTGAGAAGAGAAAACAAAATAAAATTAGAAAAGTAGCTGAATTGTTTTTATTGCAAAATAAACTTTATGATGTTCTTTGCCAATTTGATGTCATTGAAATTGTTGGAAATGAATTAAATCATATTCGTGATTGTTTTTGATGTTTAAAAACACTTCTTTTTGTAAAAAATTATAAAGAGGTGTTTTTTTATGAAAAAAGTAAAAATTTTTGTCACATTTTTAATAATATTTAGTACATTTTTTGTCTTTGGATGTGAAAGTTCAACAATTTTAAAATGTGCTATTATTAGTGAAGCAACTAGTGTTGGCAGTAAAAACTATATAACAAAAATTACTTTTTTAGATGATAGCCGTTTGAATAAAAAGGGTGTTGATATACAGGTTAAATTTAACAAAATAGGTAATATTTTTATAGGTAAAGAAAACGAAGAAAAAATAAATTATAAAATTGAAGAAATTGATGAATGGTATTCTTTAACAACAATTTTTGCAAAGGCAGGAGATAATCAAAATGAATATTTTGAGTATTTTGAAAATGCCATAGATAAAACATATATTTGGAATTATGATGGGAGTATTGAAGTAACTTTAAGGGTGGTTGTTGGTGATATCGAGAAAAATTATGAAGAAAATGGTCAAATTTTAGTTGGAAGTGAGCCAATATCTAATCAATTTGTTTTAAAAATAAAATAAAAGCAAAAAATGCTTTTATTTTTTTACTCTTTATAGTAAAATAAACAAAGGAGTAATTTATGATTAAGGTTCAAAATCTTTATTTGAGATATACGCGTGAGTTCTATGCACTTTATAATATCAACATGGATATTGCTGATGGTGATAGTGTTGCTTTTGTTGGTGAAGATGAAAGCGGAAAAACTAGTTTATTAAGAATTTTTGCAAAACTTGAAAAAAGAACTAAGGGAGAAATTTTTATAAAAGATATACCTATTGATAAGGTTAATTTTAAAGAAGATATAAGTGCCGGCTATGTTCCTGCAAAACCAGTTTTTTTTGAAAAAAAGTCTGTATATGAAAACTTTAAATATATATTGAAAATTTGGGGCTTTAGTGAAAACGAAATAGAGAGTAAAATAAATCATGCAATTATCGAATATTCTTTAGAAAAAATCAAAGATACAAAAATAAAAGATTTAACATTAGAAGAAAAGTATATCTTATCTTTAATAAGGTTGACTTTTAGAGATTTGGATTTAATTATGGTTGATAATATTTTTGATAAAATGAACGAAGCAACATTTGAAGTTGCTACATCATTAATTAAAGTTTTACAAAAGAAAAAAACTACATTAATAGTTGCGACAACTAAAGAATCGATTGCAAATATTTTATGTAAAAAGAAAATTTATTTTAAAAATGGTTCAATTGTTGAAAAATTATAAAAGATGTTTTAATTAACATCTTTTTTTATAATAATATTTTATTTTTATTTTTATAACAAAATTTCATCTTTAATGGTATAATTTTCATTTTTTTTATCTTCTTCATCTTTATTTGTTTTTGTCATTGAAAATATTTCTGAAAGAGAAGATAGGCTTCCATTTTTATTTATTAATGACATTAACATTGGAATAAGAGGATTGTTTTGATTATTATAAAAATTGTTAAAATTATTAGATGAATTTGTATCATTTTTTTGATCATCTTGGTATTGTTCATATGCTTCTTTAGGGTAATTATAGTAAGCTGGATTGTTATAGCTTTGCCCTATATTGTTTTGTTGATTGAATACATTATTATTCATAAACATTTTTGAAAGAATATCAAATATATTATTATCCATATAATTCTATATTCTTTTGTTTGATAAAATGTGAACATTTATAAATTTATTTTTTTTTGAAATATTTTATTAATTTATTCATATATTGTTTTAGGAGAAAATTATGACAAAATTATCAGATTTTAGAAATAATACAATGCGAGAAAGTAAAAATAGTATTAACGAAGATGAAATAACTAAAACATTTGATAAATATAAAGATATGTCTCAAAAAGATTTACAACAGGAACTTTTTAAAGAAGTTTCAAGACAAAAAGTTAATGGAACATTTAATTATAACCAACTTTCAAGTATGGTAGAAAATTTAAGATCATCGTTAACTGCTGAACAATATCAAAATATTAAAAGGATTTTAGATAATTTAAAATGATGGTTAATAAAATAGATAAAATGCTTTTGAATATCGTTTCATATTTAGAAGATGATAAAAAATGGGAATGTATAATAAAAGCATATGATTACCAAAGATTGAAAAATATTTTAATACATAATAAAATAAAAATTTTAAATGAATATGCATTTATAAAATCTTTTAGGGTGTTAGCAAATAAAAGACAAATTTCTTTTATGTCAAACATGACACAGGTAAAATTTATTTCTTCGGTTAGTAAGGCATCAATGCTTATGGATATTTCGAAAAAAATATTAGGTATAGAGGGTAATAAGTTTACTGGAAAAGGAATAACAATTGCTTTTATCGATACTGGAATTTACGAGCATGGAGATTTTGTAATTGGAGAGAAAAGAATTATTTATTTCAAAGATTTTATAAATGAAAAAGATGATTGCTATGATGATAATGGACATGGAACTTTTGTTGCGGGAGTATGCAGTGGTAATGGCGCACTTTCTATGGGACGATATAGCGGAATTGCTCCAAAATCTCATATTATAAGTTTAAAAGCTTTAAATTCTCAAGGTGAGGCATCAGCAGATAAAATATTAAATGCGATGGAGTGGATATATGATAACCATAAGTTATATAATATTAGAGTTGTTTGTATGAGTTTTGGAAGTGAACCATTAGGGTATAATGATCCAATTATGGCAGGTGCTGAAGCTTTATGGAAAGAAGGAGTTGTTGTAGTTGCAGCAGCTGGAAATAGTGGACCAGAATTTCAGACAATCAAAAGTCCTGGAGTTTCAGGTAAAATAATAACAGTTGGAGGATTTAATGATAATAGAATTAGCAATGAAAATTACGATGAGCATTTTTTTGAAATAGCAGATTTTTCATCACGAGGGCCAGCTTTTCAAAGATATAAACCAGATTTAGTTGCTCCTTCTGTTGATATTATTTCTTGTGGTATTAAAAAAAATTACATAACTTTAAGTGGAACATCTGTTGCGACACCAATGATTGCAGGGTGTTGTTGTTTGCTATTAGAAAAAAAGGAGGATTTAAACCCAAATCAAGTTAAAAGTATTTTATTGCAAAGCTGCAAACCTATAGTTTTTAATAAAAATTTAGAAGGTAATGGATATCCTTTTCTAGTTGATTTAATTTAAAGCATGTAAAATAAAAGAAATTGACAAATTTGAAAAAATAAGTTACACATTTTACAAAAGTAGCATATTATTCGATATGTGGAATATATGCATACAAAGCAAATGGTGAGTTTATAAAAAGATGTTCATCTTATTCAACAACCCACAACATACCAACGGGAACAGGATTTATTAAAATAGAAATTAATATAACAAGGGATTTAAAGTTTGATAATATTAATAAATTAACAATATTTGGTCCAGAAGAGGTAGGATATAAAGATAAAGCAAGCGTTAAAAATTTAGCCACATCAGGGACTGCAACATTATACGCAGTATGGTTAGATACATGGGCAAATAATGTAACAAAACCAACAGGAACTGGAACAAAAGAAAGTCCATATTTAATAAGCAGCGCTCAAGAGTTAGGGTGGTTAGCAAAGCAAGCTACGATAGGAAGTCTAAGTATATATGCAAAACAGACAAAGGTAATAAACTTATCTGGAAAAGCATGGTATCCAATAGGAAGAAGCAACACAAAAGCATTTATGGGAAACTATGATGGACAAGGATATGAAATTATAGGACTGACAATACCAAAGATACAAGATGCAAAGAATACATTATTGTATAGTGATTTAGGATTATTTGGATATACAAAAGAAGGAGCAATAATAAAAAATGTATACATATCTAAAGCAAATGTAA
>CALWTS010000003.1 GCA_944384535.1 uncultured Clostridia bacterium | reverse complement strand
TTTAGATTTTTGTTTGTTTTCCAAGTTTTTAATAAATTATTGTAGTTACCAAAATCAATATCTATATCGTAGTCTGAACAACATAAAAATATTTCTCCATTTGCTCTAATAAATATATCATCAAATGGCATCGAACAATTTTGTTTACTTTTTTTTCTTGTTAACTTAAATAAATCATCATGCATTTTTTCGTTTTTTGCTATTTTTATATTTTGAATTTCACTATCCCAAATAAAACTTTCAAACATAGGTCTTATAGCAATTAAGTCAACATAATCTTGGTAACATTCTACAAATTCTTTAATTTTAGATTTTTTATTTATTAAAAAATTTATTTCTCTAGAAGGAACAGGTAATCCTTGTTTTTTGCGTTCTCTTACAAGATTGTCAAAAGTTTTTAAATTATCTAACGTTTTTTCAAAATCTAAATTTTTTCTTAAATAATTATAACTTTCTTTATCATGCCCTTCTATTGATATCATAATATTATCAACTTTTAATAAAGTTTCAAAATGTTTATGTGCAAGAGAAAAGTTAGTAGGAAAACCTACGCTATATCCGTTAGATTTTAATACATCTATAAACTCATCAATATTTGGATGTAAAAGTGGTTCTCCCCAACTGGCAAGATTAATATATTTTATTTTTTTTATTTTTTTTACTTGTTCTAATATATTGTAAAACATTTCTTTGCTCATAAAACCAGATAATTTATGTGACGAAATCTGTCTTGTACAAAATGGACAAGCAGCATTACAGTTATTACTCACATCTATTGTTATGGTTTTTGGATATGGGAAATGTTTATGCATTTCCTTTTTTATAAAATCTTCAAAATTGTGTAATACTGGAATTTTCATTATCAATACTCCTAATTATTTATTAATTATATCCTTAAAAATGATGTTAGTAAACTTTAACGCTCCAGAAGGAAGTAAATGTTCCCAATCAAAAAAATCATCATCTGTAAAACTTTCATTGTCAAAATAGTTTAAAATTTTTATTTCTTTATCAAATTTATACAATTTTTCAAAAATTTTATTATAATCAAAACCTAATTCTTTTGCACATTTTTCACTATATAATCTATAAGTTGGTGAATGTGGAGTTATAATTACAGATAGATTATGTCGATGTTTATCGGCTAATTCTTGAAATTTTTTTATATAATTTTCTTGCCCATTTTGTCTAAAAGCATTTTTTAGATGAGATTTTACATCTCTTATAGCTATATTAAAATTGAATTCTGAAATATATTCCTGGTATCCGGAATAACCCTTAGGAAGGAAATATTTTGAATTTTTGTCTAAAATATTGAGTTCTTTTTCTAATGAACCATATTCTGGAGAGTATTTAAAATCTATATCAAAAACTTTTTTATAATAATAAATAAGTCGTTTATTGATTGTTTTCTGTAATTCATAGCCTGAAGAAAAAACAGAAAAAGTCACACATATATTTTTTAGGTTTGGTAATTTTGCATATTTTTTATAAAGTTCATAAGAATAGTACAAATCTTGCGACCCAATACATAAATTATACGCACCAAGATGGGGTATGAGATTTGTGTTTATTCCCAATTCACCATGTGAACTACCTACAAAAAGAGTTGTAATATAATCTTTATTTTGTTCAAGACCTTGTTGTTTTAATTTGTACAGGTTGTATTCGTTCTTTGTTAAATTGTATTTTTTCTTTAAATATCGAATTGTTATTTTATCAAAAATGCTTGTCATATATTTTTTATTTTATAAATTTCATATCCTTTTTAGTATCTTTAGTTACCTTTGTCTTTTATAATGATAAATATTTTTTTATATTTTTTAAATAGTCATCTTTTGTACATTCAAAAAAATAATCCAGTTCATTTTCAGCTACAACTTGTGCTCCCATAAGTTTATGATATTTAATTACTTTTTTATTATCTTTTCTTACATCAAAATGGAATTTTTCAAATCCTGTTTGCTCAAATGCATATTTTTTGCATAAATATTCTCCTTCCATCATTTCAAAAGGACTACAATTATCTTTCATTAACCAACTACCAATACAAAAACTATCTTGCTTTAAATCATATATCCTATATGTTCCGATAGGTTCATTTTTTTTTGATGCAATTATAAAATACCATTCATCATTTAATGTTTGATATTTTTTTATATAGTCAATTTGTTTCTGTAAATTATATTCTGTTTTGTGCAAATATTTCGATTTTTTATCATTGCACCGCAACGATAAAATGAATTCTGCATCACTTACATCTACTTCTCTTATATTTACAAATTTCCCTTTAATAATCATTATCTTTTTTTCTTAAACCTATCACCATATAAATCTTTAGTTGTTAAATTGAATTTAACAGGTATTTTATAAGTTTCTAATTTTTCTTTAGCAAATTTTCTCAATCTTTTTATGAATTCTCTGTTATTATTTTCTTCACTTACTTTTACTTCTGCTTCTACAACATTCCCCATAATTGGATTCTTAACTCCATAGATTCTTATATCTAGAACTCCTTCTAAATCTAAAAATACACTTTCAACTTCTATAGGATAGACTTTTTGTCCGCCTACATTTATAAGATCTGTTGTTCTTCCTAAGATTTTTACGTAGTCTCCCTTAACAAGAACCTTGTCCTTAGTATTGAACCATCCATCTTTATCAAATGGACTAGGAGCGTTCAAGTATCCAATCATTGCAGACTTGGATTTAATATATAAAATATCATCTATAATTTTTGTCTGAAATGTTTCATCATTTCTAAGCTTCATCCATAAAGATTCTGAATTTTCTGATTTTGTTGGCATTATTCCGACTTCTGATAATCCATATGTTTGTTTTAATATTACATTTGGTAAAATTTTATGCATAGCTTTCAATGTTGATTCAGGCATAGGTTCTGTGCCATATGTAATTATTTTAAGAGAACTTAAATCATATTTTTCATAAGTTTTATTTAATATGATTAAATTTATAAATGTTGGCGAAGTCGGCAACAATTCTAATTTATATTTTTCTATTAAAGAACAAACTTCATCTACGCTCCTTGTTTTTAGTGTAACAATCAATCCTCCGTTACACAATGTATGCATCATGGTGTTAAATCCGCCTATATGGTCAAATAATAAAAACGTAACAGTTGAAAGCTTCTTGCCCCCTTTTTTAAACTTCTCAAGCAAATGAGTCAAATCATGTAATGCTGCTTTGGGTTCTCCGGTTGTTCCTGATGAAAACAATATTAAACCTGGTTTCTTTTGTTTTTTTAAATCAAGCAACATTTTATGGTCAACAATATTATCAATTTTCTTAATTTTGAAATTTTTTTCTTCTTGATCAATAAAAAATTCGCTTTGAGATACTTTTATGTAGCTGTCAATGGATTTTACAGTATTAGATATTGGAACAATAATTGCGTTTTTTTCAATTAAAGCAAGGAACATCGCAATTGATTGAGGATTAAAATCCGCCAATAATGAAATAATTGAATTTTCTTTAACATTGTTTGTCTCTAAAAAACACTTCGCTTTTTCATACTCATCAATAATTTGTTTAAAGGTATATTCTTTTCCGTTAGTAACAACCGCTATATTATCATCAAAAGACATTATTTTATTTATAATAAAATCAATATTCATTCTACTTGTTAACTCCTCCAAGGTATATAATTTGACCGGTTATAAAATCAGAAGTTTCTTTTATATAAAAGTCAATTACATTTCCTATATCATCGAACTCTCCAAAACGTTTTATCGCTTGTCTGTCCAACAAGTTTTGAATTTTTTCGGGTGGAACATTAGCGGTTAGAAATGTTTTTACGGGAGTCGGTCCAATTGCATTGACAGTAATATTAAAAGATGCTAATTCTTTTGCTAAAATTTTTGTCATAGATTCTACTGCGGCTTTAGATGCAACATATGCTAGTTCTCCATCTAAATTAAATGGAACAGCAACAGTAGAAAAATTAATAATTCTTGGATGATTAGATTTTTTTAGTGCATTTATGAATGATCTCGTGACGGCAAAAGGTGCAAAAAAGTTGGTATTCATAACTTTTTTAGCCGTTTCTAGTGGTGTTAACATAAAATGATTCATAGATGCTATTCCTGCATTATTGATTAATACATCTACTTTCCCATACTGCTTTTTAACTGCTAGAGCAAAGTTGTTTATTTCTTTTTCATTTGTTAAATCAACAACATAATGTTGATAATTTATATGTTTAAATTCTGATTCACTTCGTGAACACCCTATAATAAAATGCCCTTGTTCTATATATCGCTTGACTAAACTCAAACCAATCCCGCGGCTTGTTCCCGTAATTACTATGTTCATTTTTATGTTTCTTCCTTTAACAATTCTTCAATGTATGCTGAGATTGTTTCTATTGAATAAAACGGAGATCGTTTCTGAGAGAAAGCCTTTTCATTTACTAAATGAATTGTTTTATTATATTTATCTTCAATTAACTCTTCTATAATTGAAATTAATGTAACAAAAGTTATAGAATCAATACACGCATGCGATCCAATAAATTTTGTATTTTCTGAAAATTCTATTTTTTCATCATCTTCTAATTGTTCATTTAATTCGTCAATAGCTATTTTTAGTATTTCTTTAATTTCCATATTAGCCTCACTTAGTAAATATTCTTAACCTCTTTTAAAAA
>CALWTS010000002.1 GCA_944384535.1 uncultured Clostridia bacterium | reverse complement strand
AGAGCCAATAACTATTTGTATTTCATTCATAATTTTTCTCCTTTTAATCATTAATTGTTTCAAAGTCATCAATATTGATTTTTTCGAATAGATGACCATACTCAAAGAAAAGATTCTCGTTTTTATCTTTTTTCAAATCGTATTTATTGACACTGATTTTGCCTAGATTAGTAATAGCAACAGTAATGGTCATTCTATTGATGTCAATATCCACGATATTGAAAGTGATATCGTATTCACTATTATTTAGTGAAAACTCTCTAAGGTACATTTTACTTAGTGAATACTTTTCATTTTCTTCTTTCATACTATTAACCTCCTTAAGTTTATTTGCCTTTTGGCGAAAGTGGCGAAGTAGCATAGTTTGGTAAGGAGCTTATTTACTTTTATTTTTTTAGTAGGAGTCAACGAAAAAGAAGAAAATATTGTATAGAAATTTTCTTGATTGCAACAAAAAAAGACCAGGTTAAAAACCTAGTCTTATGAACTTCATATGATTACATATTAAATTGTTTCAGCAATAATTTCTTCCGTTTACTCCTACGAAAACTATGCTACAAAAGACACTCAAAAGGCAAAGAGATATAAGGAGCATTGTTCAAAATGAATTATTACACATTTTTACTTTTTATAAAATTTCCATGCACATCTCTTTTTTGATTTAAATAATGATATGATTTTTTGGGAGTTACTTTTTGAGTTGGTACAACTACGTAGACAACACCGTTAATACAACCATAAAAAAATCGCATTTCAACATAGGTGTTCAAATGCGATTGCTCTTGGCGGAGAGATAGGGATTCGAACCCCAGGAGGCTATTAACCTCAACGGTTTTCAAGACCGCCGCTTTCGACCGCTCAGCCATCTCTCCTTAATCTGCAATCTCTATTATACTTATTTTTTTTTATTTTGCAAGCATTTTTTTATTTTTAATTTTTATTTTCTACCTCAACTATCATAGCTTTACTAAAACCACTTACGCTTTCATCAATATAATGTTTTCTTTCATTTAATCCACTCTCTTTTATTTCCCGCAACAATTTCTCCCATTTCACAATTCGACACGATGTTTCTGCTACCTCAATTATTTCTTCACCAAATTTTCTTTTTGACAAATCAAAAGCTTTTTTTATATCAGTTTTTTTCTCCATTTTACCATCACCCATAACCATTATGACAGCTTTTCCATCTTCATTTAAATGATCTTTTATAAATTTTAAAAATCTTAATCTGTCTTCTTCCTCAACTAACATATGTAAAACAGCAACTGAATAAATAAAGTTATATTTTTTTTTATAATCATTATCTAGTGCATCCATTATAAAAAAATTAACACCTGTAACCTTTTTTTCTTTAGCTTTGTTTTTACACCAATTAATCGCTTCTTCTGATACATCAAATGCATCTATTTTATATCCACTTTCCGATAAAAAAATAGCATTTTGTCCCTCCCCACAACCAACTTCTAAAATACTTTCTTTTTTTGAAATCTTGTATTTTTCCAACAATGTTTTAAATATCTCGGAAGGTTTTTCTCCTGCCCACGCTTTTTTTGTTTTACTATGAACTTGTTTATAACGATCTTCATAAGCTTCATAATATTTTTTCATATAAACTCCTAATAAAAAAGAATACTTTAGTAGATTAATATAAATTAAAAGCATTGTCAACTAAAATATTCTTTAAAACATTATCTAAATATAACTTTTACTTTTGCTTCAATTTTAACATGTTGAGAATTTAAAGAATTTTCAATCCCTTCATAATAAACTTTATAAACAGAGGTAAAATTATAAACATTTTCTTCTTTTAAACATTTTATTTTAAGATCATTTCTTCCACTTAATTTTTCTGCTTTTTCTTTCGCATTATTCAAAGCATCTTCCAAAACATTAGAATAAACATTTTCTATATCTGATACATCATAAATAATATTTGATATTTTACACTGTGCACTGTTTTTTAACAAAGATATAGTTTCACCTAACTTACTTAAATCTTCGACTTGAACACTTAATGTAGTTATAGATGAAAAAGAATATTCATGATTCCTAATTCCAAATTCAAAAAATGGATAAGTGACAAAATTTTCAACAATAATTTTATTTTCTTCTATTCCAATTTTTGCTAATTCCTCTTTTATTGTTTCAATACTATTATTATTAGTTAATTTAGTCTCATCAGCTTTGTTTTCAAATGTTTTAACTAAAATTGTAATTTTTGCAAAATCTGGTTCAATCTCTTGACAAGCATGACCACTAACACAAATTCTATCAATATTAGAATTGTTTTCTATCTCTAAACTAGCTGAATTTTCCACTTCATTATTTGCATATTCTATTATCTCCTCTGCATCTGCATAATTCATCTTTTTTGCTATAATAGGTTCCTTTGGTGCATATTGTAATTGAACTAATCCCGCCAATATTAATATTATTGCTAAATTTAAAATTATAATTTTTTTAAACATTGTAACCTCCCGATATTAAGATGGTTAAAAAATTTAATAATATTTATAAAAACAAAAAAAAGACAAAAAAAGATAAAATCATAGCAAATATTTTATTTTCTTTATGTCTTGAAAATCAAATTTATAAATAGAAATCGACAAAACTGCAATTTCTATAAAATCTAATAATGCATTTGTGTATGTAAAATTTAAAATATTATAGATAATAATCATTAAGTTGGGTAATATCATCATTTTTCTAACTAAAGATATATTTTTAATAAACATAGCTATATTAAAAATTTCATAACTGATTATAGCGATAATATCTAAATAATTTTGAAAAGAAAAAATACCATTTATTAAATAAGATGTGAAAAACAAAAAAAATAATATTTTTGAAGGATCTTTTTTATTTCTTTCATAGAAATATAAAACGATAACTCTTATGGTAGATATAATGGTGTTAAATCCTCCAACTAACACTCCTAAACTTAAAAAAGAAGCCGAGTAAAAACAATTTCCCAATATTTGATAAAACAAAAAAGACTTCTTGTTGTTATAACAATAAGATATACAAACAAGAATTAATGCAATTATTCCAAAAACTTGAGCTAACCAAAAACTAGTATCCATAAAAAAGTTGTATAATCCCTATACAACAATATATTTTTTTAAAAGACAAAAAGTTAACATGAAATCTTTCTTGCTTAAATATAAAACAACAATTTTTTTTGGTGCGAGAGATGGGATTTGAACCCACACGGTAAAACCACAAGCATCTGAAACTTGAGCGTCTGCCATTCCGCCACTCTCGCATAGAATAATTCTAGTTTATAAATTTTTTTCAAAATTGTCAATAATATAAAATACAAAAAAAATAAAGGTTAAACCTTTATTTTTTTACTTCAACTATATATGCAGTAGGAACATTTTCAACCTTAACTTTTTCTGAAATCTCAATACCTGCTATGGCATAAATTTCATTCTCAAATGCAAGAACAGGAATATAATCTCTTAATCTTGTTGGAATCTTTTTATCTATCAAATAAGACTTTAGTTTTTTCGTTCCGCCACCAAATTTAGTAAATACGTCTCCATCTTGTCTAAATCTCCAAACACTTCCTTTTGGAACTTTGCGATAATCAATTAACAACTGACCTTCTGAAATTTCAAAATTCTTAACTCTTCGTATAATTAACTTCCCAAAGTTAGGAACATCAAACTCTCCACATTTCAATTCTTGGTTAAATTTAATTTCTTCTTTATGTCTATTATAAATCGTGACATAATCATATTCTTTTATCGCAATAGCTTCAAATGGTAAGTATAATTTTTTACCATTTTCATAATTGAGAGCAAGCTCGGTTATCGCTTCAATATGTTTTCTTTCTATATCTTGGTTAATACCAATAGATTTCACAGCTTTAAAAATTATTCTACTTACGATAGCTCTATCATACAAAAAATAAGAAGTAGGAATTTTTACGACTTTACCTTCTGTAATAATAGCATCTGCATCAATCTGCTTATTAATATAATCATCATCTTCTTTAACAGTTTTTGCAAAATTAACTATTGCTTGTTCGGCATTTGGCCATCTAGTTTTTATTTTTTTCATTATTTCATTTCTTACAAAATTTCTGTTGTAACTAACATCATCATTTGTTTCATCTTCACAATAATCAAGATGATTTTCTGCTAAATATTGTAAAATATCATCTTTCGTTTGATTTAGAAATGGTCTAATATAAACACGTTCACTAATAGGAGCCATACCTTTAGCGCCACCAACCCCAGAGCCTCTAAACAAATGCATTAAAATTGTTTCTGCCTGATCTGATATATGATGAGCTAATGCTATTTTGTCAACAATTCCCTTTCTTAATAAAGTCTGAAATACACCATATCTTGCTTCTCTTGCAGCAGTTTCGAGACTTATTCCCTTCTCTTTTGCTATTTTTGGAGCATCAACCCTAAATTTGTAAAATCTAACGCCTAATTCCTTCGCCTTCTCTTTTACGAAATCTGCATCTAAACAACTATTCTCCCGTATCTCATGATCAACATGAATTGCAACAACTTCAATATCAAATTTTTCTTGATTGTTTGCTAGGTAATGAAGAAGAGCTAAAGAATCACTTCCACCACTACAACCTACACCTATTACTTCCCCACTCTTTAAAAGATTATTATTCTTAATAAACTCTTCACAATTTAACATAATTAACTCCTAAAATTTATAAGTATTATACTACATTAAACTATTTCATGCAATATCATTTATACATTATAATATCTTTTTGTTAAAATTATTTATGTTTTAACAAAAAAAGCACAAAATTGTGCTTAAAATATTTTAACAACTAAACATGTCATATCATCAACCGCATATCCATTGTTGTTTGATAAAGCCTTCTTTACTATCTCATCTGCAAATTCTTGTGGGTTTTTATTCTTTATTGTTAAAATAAAGTCTTTCATTTCTTCATCATTGCCAAACGTATCACACACCCCATCAGAACATAAAATAATAAAATCTTTATCTTTTAAAACCACCTTTTTTGTAAGTGGTGTCACATCTTGAAGCACTCCTATTGGTAAAGCCCCGCTTTCTAAAATTTTACACTCATCTTGACTTCTTATAAAAGATGAAGCACTTCCCATTTTTACAAAATCCGCTATTCCACTTTTTAAGTCTATAGTACAAATATCAATAGTTGAAAATATATCATCACTTTCCAAATTTAAAAGTTTGTTAACCGATGATAAAATAATATCGTTGTCAAAACCAGCTTTATAAAAATTTTCAACCAAACTTATTGCAGTATCTGATTTATGACTCGCTTTATCTCCATTTCCCATTCCATCACAAATTGCAAACATAAACTTATCACCATCTAATCTTTCAATACTATGACAATCACCAGAAATATTATTTCCTGTTTTGGTATAAGTAGACAATCCAAACAAACAATCAAACATTGGTGCTGTTTTTAAATTAACATTCATCATGCCAGCTTTAGTTGATGGGAAAACCTCGTATATTACCATTTTATTTCCGCAAATCTTAGAAACAATTTGTTGCAATTTTAATTTATTGACATCTTCATCTCTAACTATAATACATGTCATCATTGTCCTCGCATCTTGTTCATATACAACAGCATCTGAACAAATTATGTTATTAATTGATAATTCATCAATCAACTTTGCTTCTCTTGAACTATCAAACGAAATAGTTGAATCAACTTCTTTTGCAAGAGATTTCATAATTCTTGATATTCCTGATAATTGATCTGAAATCAAAAGTTTGCTTGTATCGACATTTCCTACCAACTGTGAATAAGATTTATATTGTTTAGTTAATGTATTAATTTCACTTATTAAATAATTTGCCTTCCCACAACGAGAAGAGAGATAACTAGGAATGTCTAATAAAGTAATTTTCCCTCTCTCTGACGAAATAGTTATCAATTCTTTAAATATTCTCTTAGTATCATCTGAAAAGGTTCTATGACAGTGTTTCTGCTCCGGGCAGCCATTACAAACAGTATTTTTTATTTCCTCATACAACATGTCCTTTATTTCTTCTTCATTCATATTTTGTTTTATTAATCTTCTAAATACATAATTCATTTCATAAAAAACTTCTGCTAAATTATTTAATCGTCTATATAAAAGTTCTCTATTTCTATTTACAATATTTTTCATTGCTGACCTATCGTTATTACAATCAAACAAAACAGAAAATTTATCATAAAACTTTGTTGGAAGCAAACAAAATATTAAAGCTCCAATTATTGTGGGAATATAAGTTATTATTGAAGATGTATAATATAAGTTAAAATAAAAAACTATTAACATCTCGCTAACAATAATTGCAACGGCAGGAAAAATCTTATTTCTCATTCTAAAAATTATGATACTTAAAGCCCATATTATAAATGGAGCAACGTAAACTGAATTATTTGCATCAAATAAAGTCCCAACTCCCATTATCATTGAAAATAATATCGTATATAATACATTTGAGGAATATGAAATTGATAATAAAGAAAATGCAACTAAAAGTTTTAAAACGGAAAAACCATACACATTGCAATTAGACAAACCATCACTTATTATCATTAAAAGTATTGCTCCACATAGTAATTCTTGAATAGATAACCTGTAATTTACTCCCCTTACAATAAGTGGTTCAAAAATTGAAATACAAACAAATATAAACAAAAGTCCTAATAAAATAGTTAAAATATAATAAATAGGATTATTGTTTGAAAGAATATTAAATATCAAATATGCAATTTGACTTAAAGCTGCATAGAAAAATATTTCCCACTTTTTCATTGGTTTTTTCATGATAACATGAATATAATAAGGAAAAATTAATATAAAAATTGTAACTAATGTAGATATTATACTTTCAAAACTATAATTGTTTAAAATAACTCCTAAACAATAACTAGGAACCAACAACCAAACTTTTTGATTCGCCCATGCTAAAGAAAAAAGCATAGAAAAAGCAAATGGATAAATTAACCCATTAATACTTGCACGAGACACAATAAAGAAGACTAAACTGTATACAAAAAAAAGTAATATATAATTTATTTTATTTTTCATATAAACTCCATAAATATTCAAATAAATTATATAATTTATAAATTAATTAACTTAATATTAAAGTGTCAAATTTTGCAACTTTCCTACAAGTTTTGTCATTTTTTAAAAAAAGATAAAAAGAACAACATCATTCTTTTTATCTATTATTATCTAAAAATTTGTTTATAGCCTTTATTGTTTCATCTAAATCAATGTTATCTATAACTATATCAAAATTTTGTTTATAACTTCTTTCTAGCTCTTTCCTTGAAAGTCTCTTTTCTATTTGCTCTAAACTATCCCCTCTTTCCTTTAGTCTTTTTTCTAAAACATCATCTGGTGCATCTAAAAAAATTGATAGCATTTTAACTTTTCCATTAAGATAGTTCTTAAGACTGTGTTCACCCTTTACATCTATATCTCTAATATAGTCATTAGATTTGTCATCTATTACATCTAAAAAAGAAGATTTTAACATTCCATAATAATTATCATGTACTAATTCATGTTCTATAAATATTCCATCCTTAATTCCCTGTTCAAATTCTTCTTTTGTTAAATACAAATAAGTTTCGAATTCTTCATCAGTTTTTCTTTTTGGCCTTGTTGTACAAGAAGATCTTTTTAACACCTTTAAATTTTTTCTGCTTTTAATTAAGTTTTTTATAACTGTATTTTTTCCACTCGCAGAAATACCAGAAATTGCAATAAACATCTTTTTCACCTCAAAACAAGCATAACAAATTTATTTTTTAAAGTAAAGCATATAACAAAAAACAAGGATAAAAATCCCTGTTTTTATTCATTTTCCACATCATCAGAAATTAATTTTGCTCTTTGCTCTAATTGAACTATTTGTTTATAGATATCAGACCAGTTTGTTGGGAGCGCAGGCTCTTGATACTCTGCTCTTATTCTTTTATCATCTTTAAATTCTTGAATAGTGCATACTATTGCTTCGTTATGTCCACATTGTTTCAATTGCTCAAGATAATACTTTAAATATATTATATAATGTCTCATTGATTGTGCTGTAAGACAATCCGGAAACCTTCTATATAAAGGTGAATCTTGATTGTGCAAAAAAGTCTTTTGGAAAGAATCCTCTGTCTTATATTTGTTTTTTGTACAAGCAAATCCTTCAATAATTTCGTTCCAATAATTTTTAATATAAGGTTTTATGTCAATGTTAAATTTTTTTAAACGTAAAACTAAATAATGATTAATTTGTTTGTTAATAGAACTAATTTGATTTCTTAATTTGATTCTTTCTACTAAATCTTCGTTATCAACATCTGTTAAATCAACGTTTTCTTTTTTAAATTCTCTCATCCAATAAAAAACTTTGCAATTTTTTAATGCAAAATCACAATGTCTCATGAATTTTTTTTCTAATTTTAATAATGCCTTTAATTCCATATCTAAATTATAACATACTTTTTTAAAAAAATAAATAGTAAATTTTATTATTTTAGATAAGATAATATTCCAACTAAAATAGCATAACAAAAAGTCTGGCAATATTCATCATCTTGTAACTTTTTTTCATCTGATGGGTTAGATAAAAAGCCACATTCAATCAAAGCAGCAGGGATTTTTGAATAATTTAAAACAAAATAATCTCCAATCGAAACATATTTTCTTGCATTATCAAATGTTTGACACAAAGATTCTTGTATAGAAGATGCTAAAAACTTTCCTTCTTCATCTCCTTTTGCATAAAAAACATATGCTCCTTGTGTTGATGATAAAGCAAAACTGTTCATGTGAATACTAATCATTAAATCTGCTCCGCTTGAATTTATTATATTCTTTCTCTTTTCCATTTCACTTTTTTTCTTGTTCTGTGAAGTTTCATCATAAAGTCCATTCATATCGCTTCTGGTTAAAACAACACCTATTCCAAATGTATTACATAATTCCTTTAGTTGTAATGCATATTTTAAATTTAACTCACTTTCTGTAATACCGGTTATGTCACCTACAGCACCACCATCTCTCCCGCCGTGCCCTGCATCAATGACAATGGTGTATTGTGGTTTTGGCGAACTTGCCGCCTTAACCGCATAGCAAACACCAACCACTGAACAAATCAAAATTATACCCACCAAAATAACACACAACGTCCGCTTTTTTATTGTTAAGAATTTCATATAATAACATATTTTTATTCTTTGCTTTTTATAACAAAAAAGAGGATATTAATATCCCCAATTTTCTAACTTAAACTCTTTTGAGTTTATCTTTCCATAGTCACCATATAATTCAAATTGCACACTCTCGCCTTTTAGCCCAACAACAGAAAAATCTGATTTTAGAATATGGACAAAATTAAACTGTGTTTTCGCTATTTTATCATCAACGTACCAAACTATTTTATTAGAAATATCACTTTTAACTATTATGTTTCCAGAATAATTATCTACTTCTATATTTAAAATTCTAGGTAATAAATCAATTGCATTTTTTAAATTTTCCAAATCATTTTCACTATAAGGGTTTGATATCTTTAATCTTGTTATATCTGGAATAGATATTTTTTCTCCACCAAATTTTGCTAGATCTAATTTCATTTTCCAAAAATATATTTCATTTCTTTCATTGAATAAAATTTCAGTTTGTGTTAAATTAGCAGCAAATTCAAATTCATTACAATCATTAACTTGCATAAAATGCTTTTTTGCTTCTTCTTCAAATCCTAATCGTCTTGAATTTCTAAAATGTTTAACACCGTGACACCTACTGCAAATTGCGATTATATCCTTTAAAGTTTGAGTTCTATTTTTAATATCAAATTCCCATTCTTCGTGGGCATCTAGGTCAGATGTTTCATAACCACATATTTCGCATTTTCCATTTGCTCTTTTTAAAGCAAACTCTCTTAATATATTCCAATCTTTTTTAGGTAATATTATACTTAAATCATTTCCCCATGCACCTTTTGGAAGCAACTCTATTGTAAGTTTTAATTCATTCATAGCACACCTACCTAGATGGATATAATTCGCCAGCAAGATATTTTCTCATAAATTCTTCCATTCCCATTTTAGCAATAAGTTCTTCTTTATTAAATGGACTGATAACCTTTATATTACCTTTCATTTCTGGGAAAGCCTCTCCGTAAATTATGACTGCAGAAGGCTTTATCACTTCAAGCATTTTATTATAACTTCTCAAAATTTCTTGTTTATATTGCTCTCTTCGATACGTAGATATTGCCACAACAGAGCCTTCTTCAATCCCATCAAAGCAAAAATCATAACTTTCTTCACCTGCACAACATACTGTTGGAATCACAATTTTCCCCATTTTTTGCCAAAAAGCACCACACCAACGATTTTTAAATGTGTTATATATTTGCACTGCTTTTGGCATATCCCAATATAAACTAAATTCTGGACTTAAAAGCGCATAATATTGGTCGAGTTTTTCCATAGCTTTTTCTGGTTTATCAAATACATTTTCAAAGTTCCAATCATATGTGAAAAAATGAATAGTTTTATCTTTATTTTCTTCATCATTAGGTTTGGTTTTGGTGTATCCCCACAAGTCGATTTTATCTAGATCAATTTCTTGTTTTTTAATAATAGGCATGCCATACTTCCCAACCATTTTAAATTGATTTCTCACCAATTTTTGCTTTTTATACGATTTTTCAAATTCATAATCGCTTTCTTCGTCATTGTTATCTTTTTCTGATTTTTGTTGTTGCCTTTCTAAATCTCTTTTCCGCCTGTTCTCTTCTGCTCTTTGCATCTTTATATCATAATCAGGATCTTTCGATCTATAATAATCTAAATTTACTCTTTCAAAATTTTCTTTGTAAAATTCTCTTGCTTTGTCAATTGCGTAAAATCTATTTTTAGAAAGATTTTTTAATATATCATCTTTGTTTTTCTCCCAAAACTGCTTGTATTGATTCAAGCTCATGTCGTTTGCTCCACCGCTGTAATTTGGTATATCATTTTGCAAATCATCAGCTTCCCAACCACAAAATTCACATATATCAAAATCATGTTCGATATTGCCTAAACCACATACTTTACATTTATTTTGTACTTGTTCGACTAATTCCCCATTTTCTACTACTCTACTCATTATTTCCCCCTTTTATAACCATTCATATCCATATTCCAAAAATAAGTTCTCAAAATATTCCCCATCAGCTCTTGGTGGATAATATGTGATAATTTTACCATCTCTAGAAACCATCATAAATTCATTTGTACTTTCTCTATATCGATATATCGTTCCATCCTTAGTAGTAAATTTTCGAATATTAGAGTCCTTATCGTTAAAAAAATCAACTGCTTTTTTAGAATATTTGTAGGGATAACCCTTTAACCCAAATTGTGTTGCATGTTTAAAGTGTTTAACTTCATTTTCTGGCGATGTCCAATATTTAGCATATTCACTCGGTGCTTTTTCCATTATATCATCTTTTCTCCTTAATTTGATATAAATTTTAGACTTTTAACAAAAAAGTTTGTAAAGAATCTTCTCACAAACTTTTATAGAAAAATATTAAGCCAGAAATTTTGCAAATTCAAGTTTATATGTCAAAAAATTTCATACTGTCCTAACTTGACATCTACTCCGCCGTGCGCAGCATCAATGACGATGGTGTATTGTGGTTTTGGTTGAAATGTCGGCCTAATGGCAGTAAAATAAACCACCACTCCAATGAAGGTTTACAAGATAGTCTTTATTATTTCATAGTATTCAATATAAACGAAAATAAACTGAATATATGGTCTTCATCTTTACCAGTATCATCAGGTAATGATGATTTGGAACATTCTCAATCTATTAACTATGAACAAAATTATGTAAATGGATCTTTAGAAATTAATTTTACTATGCCAGATCAAATTACTCAGGCGAAAATAACAAATTTTAATTATACATCATTTACAATGTTAGCATCAAACCTTACTTTCAATTTCGTTATTTATGTTGCATAAGTTAAAAAAGTATATCAATGATATACTTTTTTTATTTTAAAAATTAAATTTTAAAAAAGATAATATTTAATAACTTGACAAATTCTTAAATTTGGTAAATAATCTAATCATGAGTTTAATTTTGAGTTTTTTTTTCCTTTTAAATACTTTGTCGATTTATTCTGTTAACCAAGAGTTAACAGTTATTTCTTCCTATTGTTATATATATTCATCTCCTTCCTTCTTAGAATCTGAAAAAATAACTATAGAAAATGAACCATATTTACTTTACCATAATGATAAAGTAGAATATTTAGAAGAAAAAAATAATTTTTATAAAGTTAAAACTTATGATAAGGATATAACTGGTTATGTTTACAAATACTACCTTACATCAAACCCTTCTCAAAGTTTATATCCGGTTTTTAATGCTTCGATAAGAAAAGATACTCTTATTTACGATATAGATAAAAATCCTACAGATTACATTGCAACCAAAGGACAAGGTGTTTATCTTTATAATGGATTTGATGATAAAAATGAATTTACAGCCGTACAAATAGTTTTAGAAAATGGCGATATTTATAATGGCTACATTAAATCTCAGGATATAAGCCCTAATGGTGTTAGTAATCTTCTTATCGTTGGAATTTCAATAATAGCAGCATGTGTTACAATTATTTTAACTATTGTATTTTTAAAGAAAAAGAAAAAATAAAATTCTGGCACTTAATATTGCAATAAAAAAAACTCTTTAGTAATATAAAACTAAGGAGTTTTTATGAATAACGAATATTTTGATATTGAAAAATTAAAAAAAGAATTTTGGTATTTCAATAAAGTTGTTTTAAAAGAACTTCAAGATAAAGTAGATAACCTATCTGCTGTCAATTTTGAAGAACTCACTTTAAAATTAAATAATCTCGACTCATCTTTGTCTAGTTTAGAAAATGATATCTCGAATATTGATACTATAATAGCAAATCACTCTACAAGTTTATCACAAACGCAAACAAGCATAAATAGTATAATAGAAAATTATTCTAATCTCGTTAATAATTATAATGCTTTTGTTTTGTATGTAGAAGATTTAGCAGATGAACATTCCTCTTTTTCTGAAAGTATTAACAATCTTTCATCTCAAACAACTAATTTAGCAAATTCTATTTCTTCGACAAACGAAAATATTGATCAAATAAACAGCTCAATCGAATCCATAAATACTAATTTCACAAACTTGCAATTACAAAACACTTCCAGATTTAATCAAATCGAAACAAACATAAATAATATAATTAATAACTACTCTAATTTAATTAATAATCATAACGCTTTCGTTGCTTATGTAGAAGATTTGGCAGATGAACATTCAACATTTACTGATAATTTCAATAACATAAATTTACAAATTTCTAGTATAAATAATTCATTATCAAATACAAACACTCTAATTCAACAATTAGAAACACAAATTCAATCCATAAACAACACTCTAGATAATTTAACTTCATCATCACCTCTAAGTTATGACTTATTATACGATATGAGAAGCACTGATTCATCGATAAATCACGGCTTTACTTCTGGTCTAAAAGGCTCAAATACTTTAAGTGTTGATTTAACTGAGTATACATACTTAAGAGTTTACGCATATATAAATTCTTATGAATGTCAAAGTTTTATTAAGATAAAAGACAGAAATAGAACAGATTTTACATTAATGAGTACCTCTACTAATTTAAAACAAATAAATATATTAAAGTTTGTTGTACCAGAAATATTAGATAAGATACAGGTTGGCTACTATGCCAACTATAGTTATTCAACTGAAGGACTTACTTTTGAAAACGGTGTACAAAACAATAGCTATTACATATATAGGATAGAAGGAATGAAATAAAATCATTCTTTTTTTTTATGAATTAAATAGAAAGAAAATGATTGACAAAAAATAAAAATATGTGTTAAACTATGGAGGATAGAAATGGGGAGATACTCAAGAGGTCGAAGAGGCGGCCCTGCTAAGGCTGTAGGTCGGGAAACCGGCGCGAGGGTTCAAATCCCTCTCTTCCCGCCAAACAATTGTCGTTTGAACTCAAACGGCAATTTTTTATTATAATTTTTAAATTTTTTATTTATTATAATTTTTAATAAATATAAAATCTTATAATCGTTTTTTTATAATTTTATCACTAAATAAAAGAAAGCACCATTTTATGGTGCTTTCTTTTTAAACCTAATTTATTCTACGCCATTCTCAGTATCGATAAACATATCTTTGTCTTGTTTTGCAATAACCGCATCTGTAAGTGTATCTAAATTTTCATTCATATAGTCAAGTCTTGCTTGCGATAGTTCGTGACCATTATGAAGTGGTGCGTATTCATCGATTATTTTAGACATTCCATTTCTTAAATCTTCTTTAGTTTCGATTCCGTGTGCTTGTTTAAATTTAGCAACAGATCTATTGTATGCTTCTTTAATTTCTTGTGATGGAACAAATGCACCATATGCATCTCTTCCCATTTTTCCAGCATCAATTCCAATTGTTTTTAAGAATGGAGCTAAGAACATTAAATCTTTTGCAACTTCATCAATTCCAATGAGTTGTGTTGGTAAATGTTGGAAAATTTGTTTTCTACTTTTGTCTGGATTTCCTCTATCATATTTCTTTGTATTTCCTTCAACCCATTTGTTGTGAATATTTACGATGATATCAATAATAGCATCGTATTTATTAGGTCCTTTAAGTTCGTCCATGTGTCTTGTAATACCATTCAAAGAAGCCATAACTGAGTCGTTAGCATATACTGATTTATCAAGTTCGTTATAAACAGCTTTAGCATCTCCTCCGAATTTTTCAAACAATCCATCAACAATACTTTCTGCTTCATCCATAGTCTTTCCATTCCAAGCAACCATAGCATAAATTTGTGCCTGAAGATCAGGTGTAATTTTATATTTCATTTTTCCCTCCTACTTTAACAACATTTTAACACTTATATCATCAAATGTCAATATGCTAAAAAAAAAATATAAAAAATTTTTTAAATAAACTTTTTAATCCAAAATAAGGAATATGAAAAACAACCAAAAATTGCTCTAATTATGAGAGATGATGAAATAATTAAAAATTTTAATTTAAAAAGAGTAACAGTTCCAACAAGTTATGGCCCTGTTCACAGATGTTATTATGGAGAAATTTATAATGTTCCAGTTTTAATCATATATGGTCGATTTAATGGAGAAAAATCCCCTTCAAACGAAATTAATCATCAACAAACTATAGAAGTTGTGAAAAATTGTGGAATTTCAAAACTTATAGGAACTTTTGTTGTCGGAGGAATAAAACCTGAAAATGAACAAGGAACTGTGTATATAATTGATGATTTTATTGGTATGGGTAATTATAAAATTGACTGGGATTATAACTCCCCTTTCAGAAATGCAGAAATGATTCAACCTATGTGTTCTAATTTGCAAAAAAGATTAAAAGAAGCGACAATGAATGTTGATTTTCCAGTTGTTAATAATGCAATATATATTTGCTTTAATGGTTATCCTAGAATTGAAACAAGAGCAGAATTAAATTTTTACGAATCGATTGGAGGAGATTGTGTTGGTCAAACCCTTGATCCAGAAGCTACTATTTCAAGACTGAATGGTATATGTTATGCTGCATTAGCCGTACAAATAGATAGTCCTCAAGCAAGAACTAAATACGCCAACGACATTAAAAAGGATCCAAAAGCTAATGCATATTCTATGTCTATTTCTGACTGCAGAAAAAGAACGTCATTAATCATACTAAATTTTTTGAAAAATTTTTCAAATGACAAATGTAATGTTTGTGCAAAATTAAAAAGGGTTAATAATAATTTTAAAGAATTTCCAAAAGAATTTTACGAATAATATAATAAAACTAACTTGCACTTTACTTTTAACAATAAGTTGAACTAAAATATTTTTATGTTTTAAAAATCAATGTTTGTAATATTTAAAAATGGAGGTGAAATTATATGAAATCAAATAAAGAGTATTTAGGTAAAATTGTAACGGTTATAATGGACAGACCACTCGGAACAACTCATCCTAAACATGGATTTATCTATGAAGTAAACTATGGTTACATTCCAAACACCATATCCGGCGATGGTGAGGAATTAGATGCTTATGTTTTAGGTGTACATGAACCTTTACAAAAATTTGAAGGCGAAGTTGTTGCAATTATTCATAGAATAAATGATAATGATGACAAATTGGTCGTTATGGAAAAAGGAAAAAATTACACAGATGAACAAATTAGATGTTTAACTGAATTTCAAGAACAATGGTTTGAGTCTGTAATAATAAGAAAATGATTATTGAAAACTCAAATTTTAAATATTTGAGTTTTTCTTTTGGGAGAAAATATGAAAAATATAGTTTATTTAGTTGTGTTAAAACCTGTTTCACATAGAACAGCTGAGGAATCTTTAGGTATTCAATATTTAGCCTCAGCTTTAATTGATAATGGATTTGATGTTAAAATAAGAGATGCATGGCTTGACGACAACATTACAACAGAAACAATTTTAAATGAAATTATAAATGATAAAAAAAACATTGCTTTTGTAGGAACAAGTTCATATATGTTGAACAACGCCCCTACATGTGAATTTATAAAAAAACTTTCTAATTTTGGAATAAATATCGTTTCAGGTGGGTACGGTCCAAGTTTTGAACCTAAAATGTTTTTGGATGCAGGTTCTAAAATTGTAATGATTGGAGAAGGAGAAAAAAGCATTATAGATGTTGCTAATTATTTCAGCTCTGGCAATATTAAATTAGAAAACATTTCGGGTGTTCAATATAGACTTAATGATAAATCGATTGTATCTTCTAATTTTAATGTAACAAAAAATCTAGATGAACTTAGTTACCCAACTAGACCATATATAGATAATATTAAAAAAAGAAAATCAACAGTAAATGTTTTAACCTCTAGAGGTTGTAATGGTGTTTGTACTTTTTGTTCAATATGTGCATATTTAAAAAAACAAAAATCACCTAAATGGAGAGGAAGAACCATTCAGAATATAATTCCAGAATTAATAGAGTTAAAAAAGAAAGGTGTTCAAACAGTTAAATTCGTTGATGATAGTTTTATTGAAAACGAACGCGATGGGAAATGGTGTGAAGAATTTGCAGATGCCTGTAGTTTTAATAAATTAAATATGGCCTTCAGAGCATCTATTAGAGCAGACAAAGTTACCAATGATGTCATATACAATCTAAAAAGAGCTGGATTTTTTTCTTTTTCGTGTGGAATAGAAAATGGTTCGGTTACTGCTTTAAAAAGAATGGCAAAATTAGCATCTTTAGAAGATAATGAAAAGGCTTTAAAAATATTTAAAGATAACGACATATATGTACAAGCAGGGTTTATTTTATTCGATAATAAAACAACAATAAAAGAATTGGAAGAAAATTATGAGTTTTTAAGGAAACATATTGATTTGGTAAGTAAAGGTATATTTTCTGAAATGTATGCAGCGGTAGGAACACAATTTACTAAAAATGTAATAGATGAAAGTTTTGATAAATTCGCTTCTAATAATCTATACTTAGTGGAAGATAAATCTGCTAGAATTGTATATGATTATATGAAAAAATGGCAACAACATCATAGCCACACTTATGATATGGTTATTGACCCTATTTCTGCCCCAAAAGATATACCTGTAAGCGAAATGAAAAAATATCACGAATTAATGGTAATAATGAAATCTATAGATTTAGATTTTATGAGAGATATTTTAGAATGTGTAAAAAACAACGAAAATCCTGAAACTTTATATAATTTTTATATCAAAAAATATGATAATATTTTTGCAAATATAGAAAAACAAGCCAATATTTATTATGATAATGATGGATTAAATTATGATGCATCTGAAAATAGTTTCTTAACCATAGAAAATATTAATAAAAACAAAAATGAATTTGACAATTTTCTATTTAATGATAATTTGTTAAATAATATTTATTCAATTGTTCAAAAAAAAGCAAAAGAAGAAAATGATGAAGATTTTTTTAATGCTCACTTTGTTCCTTGTGCAAAAATATGCTTTGAACTAGCAAAAATAAAAAATTTAGACCTACATATATCCATTATAATAGGATTACTTCATGATTATGGGAAATTTTTTATAGATAAAAATAATAGTCATGAAAAAGTCGGAGCTGTAAAAGCTGAAATAATGTTGAAAAAATTAGGTTTATCTCCTGATAATATAAATATTATAACCACTGCTATCAATGATCATAAAAAAGATGCAAATGTTGAAGATCTTTCACAGTACTCTAAATTGATAATTGATGCTGACATTATTTCTTATTTAGAAAATATAGATTACTTTTATAATTATTTAAAAGAAAATGGTCAAGAACCTGAACAAGCTTGTCAAATAGTAAATAATAAAATTAAAAGTTCTAAAGCAAGATTAGATGATGATGGAAAATTATTATTAGATCAACATAAAAAATATATTAAAATTGTAGATGACTTAAATTATTGTAAATAAAGCAATAAAAAATTATTAAACTATATATTTCTCAACTACAAACTTTGAAAGAACTACGACTAACTATATCATAGTTCTTTATTTAAATCATAATATATTTTAAAAAATATAATATTTAAGCTATAGTAAATATTTACAAGATTTATTTAATTTGTTATAATTTTTTAGGAGATTTTATTATGGAAGAATTTATTGATATTGTTGATGAAAATGGAAAAGAATTAAATATATCTGAATCTAGAAAACTAGCTCACAAAAAAGGATTATGGCATAAAGCCTCTGGTGTAATAATTATAAATAAAAAAAACGAAGTTCTATTACAACAACGTTCTATTTTAAAAGAAAAAAATGGCGGTCTTTGGGATATAAGCGCTAGTGGACATATTCCATCTGGCGAAACACCTGAAAAATCATTGATAAGAGAAATAAAAGAAGAATTAGGAGTTTCTATAAAACAAAAAGAATTAAAATTATTAGGTATTTATAAACGACAAGAATTACACAATAATGGAAACTTTATTGAAAATGAATTTGATTACATTTACACTTTAAGTTGTGATATCGATTTGTTAAATATAAAACTGCAAAAAACGGAAGTATCAGATATTAAATACTTTTCTAAAAACGAAATAATTAGTTTAATAAATCAAAATTTACTTGTGAAAAGAGTCTGTGTTTGGGATGATCTTTTCTTATTACTAGATAAAAACTAATTTTATTATCTAGTATTTTCTTATTAAATATATTTAAAAAATTTCGAATCAATTAACAAAAACTTAATATCATTATGATTGTGTAGTTTAAATAAAACTAGACAATTTTTTTTAATACCTAAAAATTATCAATTTTTGAATATTTTAATTGATGATTTTGGTTGTTTTGATTATATCTTTGAACGAAATTTTCCACGGTATCATTCCCATATAGCGTTATTTCTAAAGCATTAGAAGAAAATATATTTGATATATTTGCTGTTTCACTTATATTGCCTTTTATTATTACTTGTTTTAAATTTACATCCCCATAAAACAAATTACTTTCTAAAGAATGTATGTTTTCTCCAATAACAACTTTTTCGAGATAGTGATTACCCGCAAAACTCCAACCTTCAAGAGTTGTCAGTGAATTAGGTAAAATAATTGACTTCAATGTTGATGAGTTACTAAAAGAAAGTACCTCTAATTTTTCTACGCCCTCTGGAATTTCTATATCAACGCAACTTATTCCTGAAAAAGCATGATTTCCAATTTCTTTCAGTTTAGTACCTTTATATTCAATTTGAACTATATAAGGAGCTTCACTACTTTTTGAAGATGGCCAGAAAAGAAAATTAGGTATTCGTTCAACATCTATGCCAAATTCAACTTTAATTCCATACCAATTTCTTCCAGTTTTGTAAAAAGTAAAATTATTCCCATCATTAAAATTTACTTTATCATTACTTAAATTTTGAATATTCTTTCCATTTATCTCAATTTTTTCTACATATTGCAACTCATAGAAAGAATATGTCCCTAGCTTTGTAACATCTTCACCAATAATTATTTCATTTATAAAATTTGAATAATTATTCCATCGTGGTAGATTATCTAACGAATAATCTTCCATTTCTCCTACACCATAAATTTCTAAAATTCCTGATTTAATATCCAAATTCCACATTACATCTTTACTAGTTCCATTTAAAACTTGCTCATAAAAATTGGTTGTATAATTAAATGTGTTATTTGGAAAAATTTTTGACATTTTTGACTTTACAAAAGGAATGACTTTTTTTGATAATTCTTTATTATAATAATATCCAAAAGGTATCTTTTCATCATTTAAAAATACATTATCCATCACAGTGGGCATAGAACTTTCATCACAAGCATATACAGCAAACATTTGTTCTGAAGACAAATAAAATAAGTTGTTTTTTATTTCAAAAATACCAATAACTTTGTTTTCATATTCAGAGTCATGCACCCATGTTTTTATATGTGCAGATTGTCCTTTGTCAGGACGAGTTTGAGAAACTCCGTATCCAGAATATCTAAAGATGTTATTTTTTATTTTAAACGACCTAATATATGAATTTTGTTTATCCTGTGTCGTTGATTTTGAAACATTCCAATATTCGATACTATAATTACATTTTTCAATAACATTGTTTAAAAATTCAGCATTTTCAATTATTGTACTCGAAGAATTTGCAGTATATTGAAATGTTATTCCAGCATCATATACTTCATAAATATAATTATTTTCTACAATAAATCCTTTTTCTACCTCAAAACCATTTGTTTCATTTACTTGTCCATAAATTTCAATTGCATTACCAAATCTTACATTATTTTGGTTTTGTCTAGAACCACCGATATATCCAAACTCGCAATTCGTAACTGACAAATTAGCAACAGTTCCTGTCCCTACTCCATGATTTCCAGCAAACACAATTTTTATATTATCAACCCTTAAGTTTGTTCTGCCGTAAATCCCGTTAACTCCAACAGAAAATTCTATTTTATCGAATCTCAACTGTGGATTTATTTCTGAATAAACATAAACATATTCTCCTGTATTTATTCCACTGCTTGCTTTTCCTGTATGATAAAATTCCAAATCACTATCTAGAATTTCTGACATATTCATATTATTTTCATCAAAACTTTCATCAAAAGATATTTTTTGTCCTATCTCATACGAATAATCTCCCCAATCATGTTTATTTGAAAGAGATTGATTATTTTTAAAAAACCAAATTACTCCCACATCTGAACTTATTTTTTCACTGTACTTCCAAATATTAGGTTGGGTTTGTATCCATGTGCCCTCTACAGCACCATCATAAGTAGAAACATTTAAAATAGGTTTTGGCTTTTCTTTATCTCCATACGAACCAATTAAAATATTGTCTTTTGTAATATTAATATTTCCACGAAACACATCTCCTCTGTTTAGTAATATGCAATCTCCACTTTGTATTGTCTTTGAAAATTCTGAATGTAGTTTAGAAAGGGTTTTCCACGCTGTTTGAGGACTTCTTCCATCTGCATTATCATCACCATTATTTGATAAATAATAAATATTTCCTACAACATCCTGTATATCAGTATTAAGAGTATTTCTTATTTCTGATATTCTAGAAAGTGTCTCATCTTTTACTGAAAGTGGAGAATCTTTATCAGTTTTTACAATAAAGAAAAAACAAATTGCAAATATAAATACGACTGCTAGAGTAGTTGTTATCCAAATTGCTTTTTTTGTTGAATTTTTCATCATATATCCTCTTTTTATTATATTTTATCATAAATATTTTATAAATTAAACATTTCATAAAGATTTAAAAAAATATTTATATTCCAAATTACAATAAAACAGAATTTTAAAAAAAATATTTAAAAAAATAAAAAATCACAATTTAAAAAAATAAATATTTTTAATAAAAATTAAATAAAAATAACATTAATTAAAAAAGAACTTCGAAATGAAGTTCTTTTTTTTAATTAACTTTTGTGTAAATATAGTAGTCTCCTTCATAAGTTTTAGTAAACTTGTTTTCATTGTTTAAATAACTATTTGTATTTCCTTCTTTATCTACAATTGTCTTTAATACTTTTACTGTTGTTGCATTTATAAGTAATCCGCCGGCATGGCTCCATATGTCTGTGCCCACTGCTACATCATAAATATCATCACTTTCTATAATCACACTTGTTAGACTTGTACAACCATCGAATGCGCGATTGCCAATTGAAGTCACATTTTCAGGGATTGTAATCGTAGAAAGATTTGTGCAATTGTAGAATGCACTATCGCCAATTGTTTGAAGTTGGGAGTTGTCTCCAAAATCTACTGTTTGTAAATTTATGCAATCAGAGAATGCCTCATTGCCGATTGAAGTTACATTTTCACCTAATGTAACTTTTTTAAGTGAAATGATACCATAAAAAGCATGTGGCTTTATATTCTTATTTATAGTAATCTCATCAATAAGTTGTCCATTTATATATAAATTACTATTTGACCAAACACCACCAGCATCTGCATAAATATCTATATCCAACCATTTATCTAAAGTACCTTGATAATAGATATCAATATTCTTACAATTATGGAACGCTCCATAGCCTATACTCTTAACACTCTCTGGAATCGAGATTGAAACCAGACTGTCACATCCAGAAAAGACATCATTGCTTATTAGTATCACATTTTCGGGGATTGTTATTGATGTAAGACTTTTGCAGTTATAGAATGCTTGAGCACCAATTTGTGTAACATTTTCGGGGATTGTTATTGATATAAGGTCTAAGCAATCATAAAATGCACCTTGATTAATAGAGGTTGTATTTTTATCAAGTTCAACATTAGTCACTGATCTTTCTATAATAGAAAGTGCAACTTTTTGTTGAGTAGTATAATTGATGTAATATCGCACATTATTTATCTCTTCTATTCTTCCCTGAGCGGCCCCACCTTTATTTACTACTTCATATGCATAATATCCTACATATCCATTGCCATCATCACCTGCTGTAATATTCAATGAAGAGTTGTTGTATACTATTGCTAGTGAATAGCAACCTTTAAATGCACCATAGTCAATTAAACTTACATTTTCTCCTATTGTAACTTTTGTTAAATAACTATAATTACAAAATACATGTGAATTTACATCGCTATTTATTTCAATTTCTGTAACAAGTTTGTTGTCAATAAATAATTTTACACCATTACTAAACATATCCCATTTAGCGCCACCTGTAATTTGTGGGATATTCATTAAAAACCATTCTTCTAGTGAACCTAGGTAATATATATTTTTTAAGTTTGTTCCGCTAAAAGTATAATCTGAGTCAATAGTTGTAAGTGTTGTTGGGATAATCACCGTCTCTAGTTCACTACAAGTTCGAAAAGATTGTGATCTTAAAGCAGTAATCTTTGTGCCAGTATTCTTTTCTACTATATAATCTTGAGCGTTTATGTTTACTGTTTCATAGTAAGATGGTAATGTTAGTTCAGTGGCATTGCCTGTGTAACCTGTAATAGCATTTCCACTGAAAGTAAAGTCATCGAGTCTCCTATAAAATTGACTTACAACACCAATAGTAATATCATTTGCCGGCATTGTGAATGAATATTTTCCTTCTGTTTTATTGATTGTTACCTTTTCTTCACTTCCATTTTCTATATAATATAGTGGTCCATCTGACATTATTACATAATCTTCTGTGACTGTATCTTGAATGTTTGCTGTCACAACTACTTGTTCACCACTTATTGCTTTATCCAAACTTACACTAGTTACCATGTCACTTACAGATGAATCAATAGTTATTGCATATTCTTCAGCATATGTCACTATAATTGTAACATCTTCAGCAGGCATATTGAATGAGTAAGTATTACTATCAGATTGTAATGTTGTTTCATTATATTTTACTTCTACAACTCTATATCCAACTCTTTCACTTACACTAAATTCTACATTTTCTCCTGCTATTGCATTTTGTTTTTCAATTTGGACATATTCACTTGAGTTTGTATCTATTGTTATTGCATATTCTTCAGCATATGTCACTATAATTGTAACATCTTCAGCAGGCATATTGAATGTGTATTTTCCATCACTTTCAATCAACGTATCTTCATTGACTTTTACTGAAATAAATCTATAATCCGGATTTGGGGTAATAGTAAATTCAACCTTTTCGTCTTCAATCGCTTGAGTTTTATTTTCCACAATTGAAACTGAATTGTGTGCATCTTCAACTGATATTGAATATAGTTTGTCATAGTTTGCTGTGTATTCACCTTCTGTATCTTCGCCTATTATAAAGGTGTACTCCTTGTCAGTTGAAATTATATTTCCATTAAAACTCCAACCGGTAAATCTATAACCTGTTATTTCTTCTGCTACTATTGTTACCTTTTCTCCATCTTTGTACTCACCTTGTCCATTTAATACGACTCCTGTTATATTCGAGTTTAATTCTATTTCATATTTTGTCTCTCTTGGTATTAAAAAAATCAATAGTAATATCATTGTTACTATTGCTACTATTCCTGCTGTTATGCTAGTCCATATTATCTTTTTCTTCTTTCTTTCTTTTATTAATTTTTCTTCTTCTG
>CALWTS010000001.1 GCA_944384535.1 uncultured Clostridia bacterium | reverse complement strand
AAAAAATCAATAGTAATATCATTGTTACTATTGCTACTATTCCCGCTGTTATGCTAGTCCATATTATCTTTTTCTTCTTTCTTTCTTTTATTAATTTTTCTTCTTCTGTTGGTGATGGATAGGACTTCTCTTCTTTCATATCTTCTCCCTCCCTTTTTCTTTTGTCTTTTATATTATTTGTTCTATCTATAGGTAGTATACAACCTCAAAAAATTTTATGTCAAATATTTATTAATAAATTCAATTAAAAAAAAAGAACTTCAAAATGAAGTTCTTCTTTTTAATTAACTTTTGTGTAAATATAGTAGTCTCCTTCTTCAGTTTGAGTAAAATTGTTTTTATCATTTAAATAACTATTTGTATTTTCCTCGTTATCTACAATTGTCTTTAATACTTTTACTGTCTGTGCATATTGTAAAATATATCCACAATCATTGTAATCTACTCCATTGGTATTATTATAAACATATTCACTTTCTATAGTCACATTTGTTAAATTAATGCAATCTGAGAATGCATAAGAATCAATATAAATAACATCACTGTGTATAATTATATTATTTAATTTACTACATTCAGAAAAAATATAAGATTGTAAAGTGATAACCTGTGATGGAATAATTATATTTGCCAAATTTTCGCAATTTTTAAATGTTCCTTTTTCAATACAAGATAAAGTTGTAGGTAAAGTAATTTCGCTTAAGTTATAACAATTTTCAAAAGCTCCTTCTCCCACAAAAAACACACCTTCATCTATTATTACTTTTTTAATTGAAATAATATTATTAAAAGCATAACGATTAATATTTTTATTAATAACAATTTGTTCCACTAACTCATTATTAATGTATAAAGAAATATTTTCTGGTGACCATGATGCTTCAAAATCTATGTTTAGCCATTGGTCTAAATTACCTTGAAAATAAACACTTTTTAAATTACTGCAAGAAGAAAAAGCCCAAAACCCAATAGACACCAAACTCTCAGGGAAAATAATTGATTCTAATTTGATACAACCATTAAAAGCATTATCGCCAATTTGAGTTATATTTCCTTGAATATTTATATCTACTAAATTACTACACTCACTCAAAGCATCTTTATATACAATTTTACACTTATTATTTAGATTAAAATTAGAGATAGTATTATCTATCACGTCTACTAAAACTACATATGGATTTTGTAAGTTGCCTAAATATCGTCCATTATTATCCTCTATGTAATCTAAACTAGAACAATTATCGAATGCGGTATTATCAATATAAGATATACTTGATGGAATTGAAATTTGTGACAAACTGCTACAATTTTCAAATGATTGATAATCTATTTTTTGAAACCCTTCTGGTATTGTAACTTTTGTTATATTTGTATTATTTGTAAAAGCTTGATTAATTACTTTAATATCGACACCTTCACCAACACATGCTATAGTTTTTCCATATTTTATATTACTAAAAGTTATTGGAAGCATATTAGGAATTTCAGATTCTTTGAGTCCCATCAAATCATACATTGCTAAACCATTAGAAACATTAATATTTACAGGTTCATCATTTCCGATTTGATAAGAGAATGACAATACTGTATTATACACAAAACCTTGAAAAAGTCCTACTATACCACAAAATAAATCATCTTCAGAAAAATTCTTTCTGTCTTCTAAGGATATTGAGTACTCTGTAGGCAATTTAATTGAAAGAGGAAATTTTTCTTCTGAATAAGTCATTACTTCTTTCAACCATGTTACTGCATCTTTAACTACTTCTTTGTAATTTTCAGAGTCGGCAGTTTTATAAGCAAAAAAACCTCCTATTAAACTAGCACCATCAGTTTGTTCAATATAATTAGTAAATTCATTAACGTCTTTAAACTCTATAATATTCCCTGTTTCTTGTTGATATGGATAATATGATGATGGCAATATCACTTCTGTGTCATCACCTGTGTATCCTGTAATTATTGCCGATGAAATTGAGTAATCTATTATTCTTGTGAATATCTGACTTTCTATCGATATTGCAACATTACTTACTGGCATGATGAAAGAATACTGTGTGCTATTTCCTATGTCAGACACAGTATATGGCACTTCTCCCCCATCTATATCCTTAATTCTAATTTCTTGAGTTATTACTTGCTCATCAGTAATCGTATCTTCTATATTTGCAATCACAACTACTTGTTCACCACTTATTGCGTTATTCAAACTTATACTTGTAATCATGTTACTTGCAGATGAATCAATCGTAATTGAATATTCTTCAGCATATGTCACTATAATTGTAATATCTTCAGCAGGCATTTCAAAAGTATATTTGCCGTCATTTTCAGTCAATGTATCATCATTAACTTTTACTGAAAGTATTCTATAATTTACAACTGGTGCAATTGTAAACTCGACTATTTCCTTTTCTATCGCTTCAGTTTTATTTTCCACAATTGAAACTGCATTATGTACATCTTCAACTGATATTAAATATAGTTTATCATAATTAGCTATATATGTTCCCTTTGTTGTGCTATCAACAATTATTGTATACTCTTGATTTGTTGAAAGAATTTCTCCATTATATGTCCAATTTCTAAATCGATATCCTTCTACATTTGGTGCCTTTATTGTTGTTGATTGATTTTCTATATAAATTCCTTGGCCTTCTAATTTTACTTCTTCAGTAAGATTGGTAATTAAGTTAATATTATAAAGATTATTAAACTCCACATATATTGTTACATTTCCCTCGGGCATAGTAAAAGTATTATTGTTAATTGTATATTCTTCACATTGTAAATCCCCTGCTATAATGTAGTATAATCTTTCAACTTCATACAAGTCTTGATTCTCACTATTAATTTGATAATCAACTATAACACTTTCTCCCGCTATTGCCTCTATTTTATTTATAACAAAACTTCCATATTGATTTTCTGTAAAAGTTGTTATTGTATAAAGTTTCGCATAGTTTGCTGTGTATTGGCCTTCTGTATCCTCGCCTATTACAAAGGTGTACTCCTTCTCTGTGGAAATTATGTTTCCATTGATACTCCAACCGATAAATCTGTAGCCTTCTATCTCTTCCGCTACTATCGTTACCTTTTCTCCATCTTTGTACTCGCCTTGTCCATTTAATACGACTCCTGTTATATTAGAGTTTAATTCTATTTCATACTTTGTCTCTCTTGGTATTAAAAAAATCAATAGTAATATCATTGTTACTATTGCTACTATTCCTGCTGTTATGCTAGTCCATATTATCTTTTTCTTCTTTCTTTCTTTTATTAATTTTTCTTCTTCTG